>NZ_JBIDCC010000007.1:146846-420107 GCF_043204415.1 Nonomuraea sp. NPDC047897
GGTGGGGGGGGCGCCCCCCCCCCACCCCCCCCCCCCCCACCCCGCCCCCCCCCCCCCCCCCCGGCGGGCCCCCCCCCCCCCCCCCCCCCCCCGCCGCATGTCTCGGAACAGCCAGGGACGTCACGGGACGTGCACGGTACGGTCAGGGACGTCACGGGAGGCCACGCCGTGGGAACGGCGGCGCGGTCGGGCACCGGTGGGAAGCGGCGGCGCGCGCGTTACCTGGCGCGGCGCCAGAAGCCGCGCTTGCCCTTGTCCTGCTCGGGCAGCGGCTGCTCCACCGTCTCCTGCCCACCGGCCGGCACCTGCCCGACGACCGTCGCCTGCTCCCCGTCGCCCGGCGGCGGGACCGGCGGCAGGTGCTCGGGCCGGGTCCGGTTGTCGGCGTCGGAGGGCGGGACGCTCGCCTGCCAGGGCTCGGAGTCGCCCGTCTCCGCCCCCGAGGCGGAGCTCACGGGAAGCTCGGGCGAGCCGTCGTACGGGGCGGCGCCGCCCGCCGGGATGTCGGCCGGAGGGACCTCCGGCGGCACCAGCGGCTCGAAGAACCCCCGCTGTCCCTCGGGACGCTCGGGCGCGGGCTCGTGGCTGTAGGAGTCGAAGTCGTCCGGGTGCAGCACGACCGCCTCGGCAGGCGGCGCGGCCGGCTCCTCGGGAACGAAGGCCGGCGCGGACGGCTCCTGGTAGACGGGGCTGTACTGGACCTCCCCGCCGGGGTAGGTCTGCACGGGCACGAAGCTGATGATCGGCGCGTACGCCGGACCGCCGGGGTATCCGGCGGTGGGGTAGCCGACCGTGTAGCCGGGACCGGCCGGATAACCGTGCCCGGTGGGGTGGCCGGGGTAGCCGGCACCGCCCGGCATGCCGGGGTACGCCCCGCCCGGGCCGGCGGGGTGGCCGGGGTACGCCCCGCCCGGGCCCGCGGGGTGCCCGGACGCTGTGAGGCCCGGACCGCCGAGCCCCGAACCGCCGAGCCCCGGACCGCCGAGGTCGGGGCCGCCGGGCTGCGGGCCCGCCCGGCGCACGGCCGCCGCGTGGGCCACCCGGCGCAGCCGTCCCTCGAAGATGAGCACCGCGAACAGCGTCAGCAGCACCAGGATGAGCGCAGGGATGCTCAACTGCCGGGTCAGGCTCTGCTGGTCGAACTCCGGTGACGCGTTGCGCACCTCAAGCTGGACCGGCTCGCCGGACGACGTCTCCTCCGCGAGGGGGCTGCTGCTGGGCTGGGTCAGCGGCGTCTCCGTGCCCGCGACGGCGGGCAACGAGACGGTGTCCTCGGGGGTCGTCTCCGCGGCCGGCGGGGTGGCGAGCGGCACCTCCACGCTCTGCGACGGGATCGGGTCGAGGTCCTGGCTCGGGACGGCGGGCGGTGTGGTCGGCGCGGCGCCGGCGGTCTTCGTCTTCGTCTTCGTCGGGGTGGGCGAGGCCGTCCTGGTGGGCTTCGCGGACTGCGTCACCGTACGGGTGACCGTGGTCTCGGGATCCTCGGTCGGCTCGGGGGGCGTCGTGGTGACCGTGACCGTGACCTCGGTCGGCTCGCACGCCTCGTCCGCCTCGCACGGCGGGACCTCGGGATCCAGCGCCACCACTGTGGCGCTCGCGCTCTGCCCCACGAAGGGCGCGGAACCGATGGCGGTCAGGCCGAGTGCCAGCACCATCGCGGAGACGGCCGTCGCTCGCGTGCGTGCCACCTGTGCCCTCCGCGCGTTCCCGAGACGTTGGTCAGAGGAAATACTAGTCGCGTAAAAGGAACAGTAAAGACGGAATTAGCGGACCTTTTTTCGGATTCGTGCCTGCTGTACCCGAGAAACTCCCCACAGGGCTCCGAGCAGCACGGCGATGCCGCCGCCCGCCACGGCGACGCCCTGCGGCCCTGCCAGGACATTCACCGGCCGGGACCGTTCCGGGCGGGCCGCGGACATGGCGATCAGCCGGGGAAGTGGCGCCCCGAGGCCGCCGTCCGCGCTCCCGGTGAGCGGCGCCTGTGGTGGTGGCCACGGGGGCGCGGGAGTGGCCGCGGGGAAGTTCAGCTCGTCCCCGGGCTCGGCCCCGAACGGCTGGGCCGGCACGACGCCGTAGCCCGCCGGGGGCGGAGCCTCCACGAACGACCTGGCCGCCACGCCGTGCCGAGCCGGACGCCCGTCCACCCCGGCCACCGCCCGAACCTCCCGAGCCCCAGCCACCCGATCCCTCGCCGCCCGAACCCCAGCCGCCCGAACCCCAGCCGCCGGATCTCCCGCCGCTCGATCCCCAGCCGCCCGACTGCCGGCCTCTCGGACCGCCGCCGCCTGCGCCTCGCCGTCCTCAGCCCCGCGGCCCCGCCTCACGCCCTGCTGCCCAACGCCCTGCTGCCTCACGCCCTGCTGCCCAACGCCCTGCTGCGCAACCTCCTGCTCCGCCACGTCGTCCCCCGCCACGGCCGCACCGCCTGGGATCGACGCCTCCCCGGCGGTCAGGAAACCCGCCGATCCGGGTGCCGACTGTCCGGGCTGCGGGTCCACGACAGGCAGGGTGACCGCCCGGCTGACCACCGTCACCCCGCCGCCCTCCCGCTCGCCCATCCGCGCCACCGCCGCGAGCACGACCTCCCGCGCCCCGTACGGAGCCGTGAGCCGTACGTCCACCTCGTGCCACCCGCGGACGTCGCCCAGCGCGCACGCGGACGCCCGCCCGGCCGGGACGGGCCGCGCGGACTCGGCGGCGGCGTACGCCCTGCGCATCGCGGAGCGGACCCCGGCCGGCACCGCTGCGGCCTCGGCGGGCGTGACCGCCATGCCCTCGGCGGGCGTCACCGCCATGCCTTCGGCGTCGGGCGACGGCCGGACCGGCGGCGCCGCGTCGGCGGCATCCGGGGCGAGGGCATGGAACGTCAGCTCCGGAGGGCCCGCCGCGTCGGCGTTCTCGCCCACCGCGCCGTCGTCGGCGTTCTCGTCCACCGCGCCGTCGTCGGCGGGGGCGCAGCTCACCGAGGTCAGGGCGCGCGCCGGACCTGCGGCCAGCGCGAGACGGGCGGCGCGCCCCGGCCCCGTCAGCCTGACCCTGAACCGCAGCTCGTCACCGGCCCGCGCCCACGGCCCCGGCAGATCAGCATCGTCCACCCGGTCGAGCACCGGCGGCACCCCGGACGCCGCCGCGGGCACGACGGACGCCCCCGCCGCCATCATCGTCCCCGCCACGACCCAGCCTCGTCTGATCACGCGCTTCCCCCCGGCAGCGACAAACAGCTCCTGGCACTCGTAATGTTACACAGAGTGACACACTAGCCTCGTCGCAGCGCGCTCTCCACGGCCTCCATGACCGGGAGGTCGGCCCCCAGCCACGCCACGTCGTAGTACTCGTCCGGCCCCAGCCAGCGCAGCGCCAGATGCTCCTTCGCCTCGGGCGTGCCGGACGCCACCGTGGCCAGCCAGACGCGCAGCACGTACCCGTCGGCCAGGGTGAAGTCGCCGCCGATGCGGGCGCCCACGGAGATCTCCACCCCGAGTTCCTCGCGGCACTCCCGGACGAGCGCGTCGTGCTCGCTCTCCCCCGGGTCCACCTTGCCCCCGGGGAACTCCCAGCCGCCCGCCAGAGCAGGCGGTTCGGCCCGCTGCGCGGCGAGGACCCGGTCACCCTGCGCGACGATCGCCGCCGCGACCACGACCACGGTCATAGCAGCTTCTTGAGCTGCGCCTGCACATCCGGGTGCTGCAGCGGCCGCGTGAAGCCCACGATGTTGCCCCTCGTCTCGTACCCCGTCACCTTGATCGGCCCGCACAGCCGGCATCTCGCCTCGATCATCTTCCCCTTGGACACGACCATCCCCACATGGCCGGGATTGTCGGCCGACGTACCCGGACCGGAGTTGAAGAACACCAGGTCACCCGGCTGCTCGCTGCCCTGCTCGATCTTCACGCCGAACGGCCACTGCACGAACGTGGTGCGCGGGATCGCCAGCCCGGCCGCCCGGTAGGCCGCGTACACGATGCCCGAGCAGTCGAACGCGTCGGGCCCGGTGCCGCCCCACAGGTACGGCTTGCCCCGCTGGGCCAGCGCGAAGGTGAGGATCTTGGCGACCACGTCGCTGGGCGCCGCCTCGACCATCGGGTCGTCGCACGAGTCGTCGGCCTGCGGCGGCACCCGGACCTCGCCGGACTTGGCGTAGCGCTTGGCGATCGCCTCGACCTGGTCGACGTACCACCAGGCCCGGTTGTAGACGAACAGCGCCCGCCGGACGTTCTCCGGGGCCCCGTTGCGCTTGAGCATCCTGGCGGCGCCGAGGATGGCGTCGGCCGGGTTGTAGACGTCGCCGATGCCGTCGCCGTCGCCGTCGGAGGCGTAACCGTTGAACCGTGACGACACGTCGATCCGTGCCTTGCCGCCCCACGTGCTGATCAGGAACTGCATCGGGCCGGCCGCGCCCGCGTAGTTGGTGCCGCTCTTGACGCCGGGCAGGTCGGAACGGCCGTGGTCGGTCTCGCGCTTGCCGACGGCGGCCAGGATGTTCCACTGCACGCCGATCTTCTCGCCGTGCTCCCTGTACAGCTCCAGGTAGTCGTCCGGGATGTCGGAGGCGGCCGTGTCGGAGGCCTGCTCGTTCTGCGTGCCGCCGCCCGTGCAGTCGGGCTGCTCGCCGCCGTTGCCGACGAACGACGGGATCCCCGTTAACAGCACGGGCGAGACGATGACCAGGGCGAGCAGCAGCGCCCCGGCCATGCCGAGCAGCAGGGCGACACGTGTGCGGGAAGGGTTCACCCCTCGCTGTCCCCGTCCTGGCCCTCGCCGGCGGGCTGCAGGTCGAACACCCGCCAGTCGGTGCCCATCTGGCTCACCGTGACCGCGTAGTCGGCGGTGAGCTGCTTGGCGCCGCTCTTGGCGGCGATCTGCTGTGTGCCGGTGACGACGAAGACGACGGACGTCTTCTCGACCGACCTGATCGACGTCACCTTGGCCGTGGTCGTGGCGACCACCTCGTCGGCGCGGTCCTGCTCGACGATGCTGAACGTCCTGGCGAGCACGTTGCCGAAGTCGGCCGTGGTGTACACCTTCACCCGGTCGGCGTAGGCGGCGGGGTCCTCGTCGTAGCGGAACGTCCCGTGCGCGGCGGTGAACCGCTCGGCCAGGTCCGCGGCGGCGGCGAGCTGCTCCTTCGTCATCGGCAGATAGGAGTAGATGTCGAACGGCGCGCCGCTCGCGGTGGCCAGGGGCGTGCCGCGCGCCGCCGGCGGCGCGGCGGCGGTGGCCGTTGCCGCCGGAGGCTCGGAGTCCTCGTCGCCGGAGCCCGGCCACATGGTGAGGTAGATGCCGACGGCCGCGATCACCACCACGATGGCGGCGAAGGCGAGCCCCCGCTTGTCACCCGTCGCGGACATGGTCAGTCTCTGTCCTGACTGCTCGGCTTGAGCCAGAACGGCACCGGCGGCTCGTCACCGCGCGAGCCGTTGCCGCGGCGGCTGGGCAGCCACAGGGGCGGCGGCTCCGCTGACCGCGACGGCGTGTCTCCCCGGGAGGAGCCGCCGAAGACGCCGCCGCCCGACCGGGACCCGCCGCCGCCCGAGCCGGAACCACCCGAGCCGGACCCGCCCGGCCGCGACCTGCCCGATCCGGAGCCGCCCGACCGGGAGCCTCCGCCGAACAGCCCGCCACCGGACCGCGAGCCCCCGGACCCGCCCGAGCCGGAGCCCGAACCGCCGAAGATGCCCCCGCCCGACCGGGTGCCTCCCGACCGGGACCCGCCCGTCCGCGCCGGGCCGCCGGAGCGGACCGTGCCGCCGCGCGGCGCCCAGCCTCCGCCGGACCGTCCGCCGAACCAGCCCCCGCCGCCCGGGCCACCGGACCCGCCGGAACCGCCCGAGCCACCGGAGCCGCCCGAGAAGCCGGAGCCGCCGGAGGAGCCGCCGGACGAGCCACCCGCCCCGCCCCCGGAGGAGCCGCCCGCGCCGGCCGCCCGGGAGACGCCGCCCGCGAGCCGGGACCCGCCGGCCGCCGCGCCGCGGTTGCGGGTGGGCGTGCCGTTCAGATTGAGCGGCGGGGCGGCGCCCGGCCGCGGCACCGGCGTGTGCCGGGTGCCCGCCTTGCCGCCCTGCTGGTCGGTGTTGAGCGGCGCCGGCGTCGCCGGCACCCGGGTGCCCGCCTGCACCCCGGCGGTCGCGCCCTCCTCGGCACGCGCCCGGCCCTGGGCCACGGCCGCGGAGGCCGCCCCGCCCGCCGCGGCTCCGGTCGCCGCCGCCTGGATGAACGGCTCCGCCTTGCGCACGCCCCAGCGCCCGATCCGGGCCGAGGCCACCGGCGGCAGCGTCACCGCGGACCGCTCCAGCACCCGCGAGCTGGCCGCCTCGCCGAGCATGCGGGTGGTCAGCGTGTGGCCGTTCATGGAGGCGAACAGGTGCTGGAACGGCCTGCGGTAGAAGAACACCGCGATCGTCAGCAGCGCCATGAACAGGATCTGCAAGCCCCACGGCATGGCCGTCGAGATGATCAGCGCGTAGCCGTACACGAGCACGCCGAGCACGAGCGCCAGCACGGCCTGCCTGAGCAGCGTGCCGACCAGCATCTCCACCCAGCGCATCGCGATGATCCGCCCGCTGCCCGGATGCACGCCGATCAGCAGGAACACCGGTCCGAGGATCAGCAGCAGCAGGAAGCCCACCTTGAGCACCAGCAGCGACACCGCGACCAGGAAGATGAGCACGCCGGCGACCAGCGCGGCGATCAGCGCGCCGATGGCCACGCCGAGCCGGCTGGTCCAGTCCTTGCCCTGGAAGATGGCGAAGCGCGGGTCGCCCTTCAGCTTCTCGGCGACCTCGGCGTACCTGGCCTGGTGGGCCGCCGGGTCGGCGGCCGCCTGGCCGGTCTGCGGCGCCGGGATCGACTGGATCTCCAGCATGGTCCGGCCGAACTCGCGGACGACGGGCGCGTTCGGGTCGGCGGTGCCGAAGATGCCGACCAGCCACGGCTTGCAGACCAGCGTGGACCACAGGGCGTCGGCGTTCTGGTCGACGCCGGGCGTGCCGACCTGGCCGTAGCCGCCGGCCTTCACCTCGGGATCGCTCTGGCCGGGGCCGGGCAGGCAGGAGGCGCCGCCCGCGCCGGGCAGGCCGGAGAAGGCGGAGTTGACCACCTCACCCGTCTTGTCGGTGACCACCTTGCCGAGGCCGGTGAAGTCGCCGGGCCGGCTGAAGAACCAGGTGGCGACCGTGACGGCCAGCACCATCCAGATGACGCCCTCGGCCGTGGTGGTGGCCCGCTTGCGGATGAGGCCGTACCAGGCGAGCCAGATGGCGCCGAGGATGACGATGGGGCGCAGGAACGGCCAGTACATCGCCTCGGACAGGTTCGTCACGATGTCGTCGACGACGTCTTTGATGGACTGGAGCGGCCCTTCGGTGGCGGCGGCCTGGTAGGTGGTGATCGTGACCCGGTCGATCGCCTTGGCCCACAGGAAGACCATGTTGGCCCAGCCGTTGCCCATGACGGCGACGATGTCGGAGCAGCCCAGGTCGTAGGTGTGCCAGAACTGCCCGCTCATCCCGAACTGGGCGTAGTTGGTGGCGGGCGCCGGCGCGCCGTCCTCGCGCGCCGGCGGGGCGATCATGCCGTCGACGCCGCTGCCGACGATCTCCGGGGTGAGCTGCGGCGAAAGGTCGCACGGGCCGGCGGCGGCGGGCGAGAGGCCGCCCACCACGAGCGGCACCGCGAGGACGCCCACCATGAGGGCCAGGACGAGCGAGAGCCGCCTGGGTAGCCGGATCTTCATGACCGAACCTCCTGCGCTCTGCCCACTCCCCCTTGAAGATCATGCATGCCGTCGTCGGGTTTGTCGTGTGTCGGATTGGTGTCGAGCCAGTGCAGCAGGTCCTCGGAGATGAGGTCCACCGCGATGCGCCCGGCCCGGCCGTCGAGGTCGCGGAAGACGCACTCGCCGTTGCCGAGCGAGCGCAGCACCGCCTTGTGCTCCTCCGACGGCTCGACCCCGAGCAGCGACATGACGTGCTCCACCTCCACCCGTTCGGTGGACCGGAACGCGAACACCGACGACAGGCAGTTGGTGACCTGCTCGTTCAGCAGGTCACCCGCGTTCTGCGAGACCAGCACGAGGGCGGTGTTGCGGGACCGGCCCATCCGGCTGACCTCGGGCACCAGCTTGGCGCCCTCGGGCGTGGAGGTGATGGCCCACGCCTCGTCCAGGAAGATCGCCTTGGGCGCGCGCCGGTCGAGGCCGTTCATCAGCCGCCGGGCGAACTGCGAGACGAGGTAGAGCAGGGCGACCGACAGCCGCTGCTCGTAGGAGTAGTCGTCCCGGCCGGTCGCCACGTCCGGCAGCGTCAGCCCGCCCAGCGTGAAGACGGTCGTCCAGCCCTCGCTGTCGATCTGCTCGCCGCCCGACGGGTCGAAGCAGAGCCTGGCCAGGTGCATCTCCGACATGGATCGGAGCACCGCGCCGAGGTTCTTGGAGGCGGCGTCCTGCGACTGCTCCAGATGCTCGACGACCTTGCCCAGCGACGGGTCGGGGCTGTTGGAGACGGCGGCGACCGCCTGGATCATCGCCGACTCCCGCTCCTCCGACATGCGCGGCAGCAACAGCCGCAGCGTCTCGGTGGCCATGGTCTTCTTGGCCGCGATGTCGTCGCCGAACGAGAACGGGTCGAGCAGGCCGGGCGCGGCCGAGCCGAGCGGGATGATCCTGGCCTTACGCCCCCGCTTCTCCAGGAGCCGCACCAGCGACTCGGCGTCGCCCTTCGGGTCGATCACGGCGACGGTGACGCCGCGCAGCGCCATCTGGTAGATCATCAGCAGGGCCAGCGTCGTCTTGCCGCCGCCCGGCTCGCCGGTGATCGCGATGGCGGTCGGCCGGTTGCGGGTGGCCGCCACCAGCGGATCGAAGTGCACGATACTGCGCGCCCGCCCGACGGTCTCCCCGATGTACGGGCCGAGCCAGCCCTCGCTGCCCTCGCCGAGCCGGTCGCCGAGATCGACGGTCGCCGTGGCCATGCCACCCGCGATCGTGCGCAGCGGCTGACGCTGGGCGTAGGCGTTGACCCGGACCTTCTCCCCCGGCAGCGACTCGCAGAACAGCGAGAACTGGTCGCCGGTCGAGGCGACCACGTCGATGCCCATGTCGCGGTAGTGCTCGACGACCGCCTCCACCCGCTGCACGCAGATGTCCTCGGTGGGAGCGGAGACCATCAGCCGGTGCCAGCCGTACACGAAGGGCAGGCGCTCCTTGGTGATGCCGTGTTCGAGCATGCGTGCGGCGTCGATCTGCTCCGCCAGCGCCAGCGGCGCCTCGGCGCCGGCCTCGCGGATGTGGATGTCCATGTCGCGGGCGTGCGCGAGCTTGCGCGCGACGTCCTTGGACGCCTTGACCGGCGGGATGAGCCGCATCCGTGACGAGATCTCCACGGGGAACGGGAGCTGGTCGGCGAAGTGCATCCACGGCTCGCCGTCCGGGAACGGCATGAGGTCGGGGAAACGGGCGAACGACATGTGGGCCACGTAGGAGTCACCCTGAGGCTGCACGATGCGCAGCAGCGACCTGCCGTTGTGGATCTCGCCCTCGACCAGCGACTCGATCTCGCCCCGGCCCCAGCGCCGCTTGGGGCTGGCCGACGGCGGCGGGTCGCCGAGCGCCCCGGCCGCCGCGTGCTGGAACAGCCACGCCACCTCGACCGAGGTGGCGTGCCTGGCGTAGAGGGCGCTGGAGGCCAGGGCCCGGCCCAGCCGTTCGGCGTGCTCGGTCCAGCGGCTGATCTCGCCGTCCGGCACGTGGTCGTCGTCGATGCCGAGCACCTTCTCGGTGCGCTGGTAGAAGCCGAACAGCTGCGACAGCACGCCGCCGCCGATCTGCCGGCCGCGCGGGCCCAGCCGCACCCCGAGGTAGACCTCCTTCGACCAGAAGTCCTTGGTCCAGACGTGCCGGTACATCTCCTCCAGGTAGTCGCGCCAGCCCGGCCCCTCGTCGGAGGTGCCGTTGAGCGCCATGGCCCACTCGGCCGCCGGGTAGGTGCGATGGGCGACCCGCAGGTGCACCTCGGCGTCGGGCATCCTGATGGCGGCCAGCGCGATCGTGATGTTGGTGGCCAGCGCCTCGCGCTCCTCCGGCGTGACGAACTCGTAGCTGACCGTCGGTAGGCGGAAGTAGGCCCAGGCGCTGGTGTCCGTGAGCAGGATGCGGTCGTCGAAGTAGCGGACCGCCAGGCGCTGGTGCGCCCGGGACGCCCTGCTCATACCGCCCCCTCAGCGCATGAACTGGCTCCTGCTCGCGTGTTCACCTATCGCTCACCGATTCTCGTGCCCGGGGGGTCACTCGCCATCTCCTCTTCGCTCGGTCGGACGGTCTGCGCCGCGAAACCCGCCACCACGACGCCGGCGAGGGCGAGGTAGGCCCGCCGCCCGGCCGCGCGCAACTGGCCCGGCTCGACGACCTCGGCCCCGCCCGGCGCCAGGTCGTCCTCCCAGGGGACCCGCACGATGGCCCGGCACCTGCCCCGGGCCACCGCCTCCGCCTGCTCGACGTCGGCCATCGACCGCCTGCTCACGCCGTTGACCACCATCACCGCCCGCCTGCGCAGGTCCGCGCAGCCGTGCCCGTCGAGCCACTCGTACGTCATCGCGACCGCCTCCGACGCCTCCTCACTCGCCGGGACCACGAGCACGAGCTGGTCGGCGTACGGCAGGACCCGGGCGGCCAGCGCGGCGGCCGGGTCGACGACGGCCAGCTTGTAGTGCCGGTCGAGCAGGTGCATCACCTGGCCGAGGCGGTGGTCGGACAGCAGCGTGCGGTCGGCCAGCCGGCGCTCGGCATCGGCGTCGCTGTCGGCTCCGATCACCTCCAGGCCCGAGGGGGCCCGCGAGACGTAGCCGCGCATCGACAGGTAGCCGCTGACCCGGTCGAGACCTGACAGCAGCGACGTCAGCGTCTCAGGGGTCTCGGGGGTGATCCGGCTGGTCAGCGTCTGACGGCCGGAGCTGGCGTCGACCGCGATCACCTTGTCGTCGCGGATGCCGGCCAGCGTGTGGCCGAGCATCAGCGCGGTGGTGCTCTGCCCGGCGCCGCCCGTGCAGCCGAGCACGACGATCCGGCGGCTGCCGCCGAACACGCCCCGGGCGCGGGCCTCGTCGACCTCGGACCCGTCGGTGCGCACTCCGCCGCCGCCGACGACCACCTGGGCGATCCTCCGCCATCCGCCGGAGTCGCGGCCCACCACGGACTCGACCCGCCGCACCCGCCCCGGCGCCTCCCGGCGCCCCTCGGGCGGCAGCGCCCGCACCGGCGACACCGGTCCCCGCGCCTCGGCGGCTCCCGCACGGGCCTCGGGGACTTCGAGCCGCGTCTGCCGGAGCTGAGGTGCGGTGGTGCTGTCGGTCCGCCGCTCCCCGGGTGTTTCGGCGGCGGGCGCGCCTCGTTCGCGCCCGGCGGCGGGGCTCAACGACGGCCACACCTGTCGGGTGCCGGTCGGCAGCGACGGGTGCTGCCTGGGCGGCTGCCCCTTGCGGTGCTGCCGGCGCGCCACCTCGGCGGAGTCGTGCGTCGCGGGCCCCGTGGCGGCGGGCTCGCGTCCCTCGGGAACCTCGCCGCCGTCCTGCGGGCCCTCGGACGAGGACACCACGGGCTCCGGCGTCGAACCGTCGTCCACGGACGACACGGGGGCGACCGCGGACACGGCCGGCAGGACCACGGGCGGCGGCGGCTCAGGCGCGTGCCTGGTCACGACGGACGGGAGATCGTGCCGCGGCTCAGGCTGGGGCTCGGGCTGCGGCTCGGGCTGGGGCTCAGGCTGGGGCTCGGAGGCGGGCGTGGGCGTGGGCAGATGCGGTTCGGGCGGCGCCTGCTGGAGTTCGTGGCGCTTCGCCGGTGGCTGGGTGTCGGCGCTCGCGGCGAGTCTGCGTAGCCGGCGCAGCGCCTCGGTGTCGATCGGCTTCCCCGCCGCGGACCGGCTCTGGTCTGCCCGCCCAGGCCCGGCCGGCACCTCGGGGGCCGGCGCGGTGGCGCGCACGTCCGGCGCGGTGGCGCGCACGTCCGGCGCGGTGGCGCGCACGTCCGGCGCGGTGGCGTCGGCGGAGGTGGTGGAGGCGGGAGCGGTGGGGTCGGGGGCGGAGCCGGGTGCCGGTGCGAGGTCGGGTGCCGGTGCGGGGTCGGCGGGGGTGTCCGCGTGTGCCTCGTCCGCGGACACCGCGAGGCGCCGGACCTCGTCGGCTGGAGCGTCCGCCTCCGCGTCGGGCGGCTGGTGGTCCATCGGGGCGCGCGGGTGGCCGTCGTGCGCGTTCACCAGCGGCAGTTCGCCCCACCGGAGCGATCCCGAGGCGTCCCGCGTGCCGAGGGCGCGCTCCGTCGGGGTCGGCGTGGCGGCCTCGGCGGACCCGAGCGCGGGGGCGGTGCCGCGGCGGGGAGCCGCGCCCAGGGCTCGGCCGCCGGCCGGCTCGGCCAGCGGTGCCCGCGCGGCGGCGGCAGCGGCCGCCGCCACGGCCGGGCGCACCTGGCGCGGCCCGGCGGCCCGCTCCACCTGCCGCCTGCGCTGCTTCCTGGCCTGCCGCTCAAGCTGCTTCTCGTCCTGTGCGGCACGCGCCTTGCGGGGCTTCTTCACCCGTACGGGCGCGGGGGTGGTGTGCCAGACCCGGCCGGCGAAGGTGATCGTCTCGGGCTCCGCGGACGGCGCGAGGCGGTACCAGGCGCGCGGCTGCCCGAGGTAGCGTAGCTGGGACTCCAGGAGCTCGGTGAGTCGCTTGCCCTCGATGACGGGCCGGGTGGACAGCCAGGTGACGATCCCGGGCGGCACGAGGAACAGGACGTGCCACGGCATCTGGACCGGCACCCCGATCAGCACCAGCAGGAGCGACCAGGGCACGAACACGCCGACGAACACGCCGATCCAGACGATGGGCAGCGGCATCGGCAGCCGTAGGTCGTACAGCTTGTAGAGCCGCTTCTCGATGCGCCAGATGTTCGTGTACGTGGGCAGGTCCACGCGGTCCTCCTCTCCACCCGCTCGTTCATGACCGCCGTGGAGCGGTCTCAACCCTCACTTGATGCCGAGCGCCCCCGCGATCGCCTTCGCGGTCACCTCGATGATGTTGGGGACGTAGAAGATCACACCGATGGCCACGGCCAGGATGAGGAACTGCACGAACCGCGTGATCTCGCGGGTGAAGAGGAAGAACAGCGCGACCACGGAGACGACGACGAGGAAGAGCGGGGCGAAGAACGCGCGCAGGAACTCGGCGAGTCCTTCGGTGTTGACGCCCGTCGGTGCTGGTGACGGCGTCATGGCGATCAGGTCGAGCACTATGGTCTTCAGGGTCACTTCTTGTCCTCCCGGGGGGTGCCGATCAGCAGCGCGGTCGTGCGTCTATCCAACGGCCCGGCCGGCACCGCGGATGTCGTTGACGTACCACTTGTCGCCCTGCTTCTCCACGGTGAGGCGGTAGGCCTGCTCGATGCGGGCGGACGCCGCGCTCGCGTCGGAGGTGGCCTCGGGGGAGGCCGACGGCGAGGCCCCCGGCACGACCCACACCACCACCGCCTCGACCTCTCGGGTGGCGCCCCCCGCAGGCACCACGAGCTCCTGGAGCCCGCCGAAGTCGAAGGCCCCGCCGAAGCTCGCCAGGGATTTGCCCGCGGCGAGGTAGCGCTGCAGCCCGGTGGTGTCGCCCTTGGCGTACGCCTGGAAGAAGCCCTCGAGCTGGGGCTTCAGCTCGGCCGTCGCGACCTCGTCGGTCTCGGGCTCGACCGTCTGCGGCACCTCGGCGGGTGCGGGGGCGGGCAGGATCGCGGGCCTGCCCGATACGGCGAAGCGGCCGGAGTCGTCGCCGGAGTAGTAGATCGGGACGGACAGCAGCAGCCTGCGCGACCCCGACTGGAAGGCCACGGAGACGACGGCGTTGCCGGCGTCGAGGATCCGGATGTCGTACGGCTGGATGGCCACGGCCGCGAACTTGCCGTTGCCGTCCCAGCCGACCTGCGGCGCCATGCCTTCGGCGAGGAAGGCCGCGAGCTTGCCCGCCCTGCTCGTGGCGTCGGCTGGGCTGAAATTCAGATAGACGCCCGCGAACTGTGCGGCGAAGGCCATCGCCCGCCCGGTGGGGAATCCGCTGCCCTCCTCGGGCACCTGATTGGACGCAGGGGCGTTTTCCTGCGTAAACCGCTCAAAAGGTGCACGGACCCCGTTAACCACAATGACCACGATAAGCGCCCAGAGAATGATGCGGCCCGCCCAGACGAGCCAGCGCCCACCGCCGCCGGACCAGCGCCCGCGCCGCCGGGGCGGCGGCTGCACGTCGTAGTCGGCGGGGTAGCCGGCCGGGTCCGGGGGTGCCGAAAGCTCGGGGTCGCCAGCGATCCGAGGACCGTGCTGGACGGTTGACCTACGAGCCATCACGCCTCCGCTCGCGCCCATCCCCCCGGAGGGCGCGGTGTCGTCCGTTGCCGATCCCCATGATCCGTGGTGAAGCAGTCACCCTATCCGGTCTCCGCCATTGTTCCAGGAAAGCCACGCCCATGCTGCAGGCATCGCCGTCTGGGAGCAAACCGAGTGCGTATGGAACGACGGAGTGCGGACCGATGTCCTCATCGCCGGGAATCGGCACGTGACCAGGCCAGACATTCCCCGCCACATATCCCCGGAGCCAGAGGTTCCTGTCCGAATGGCGTTGGGACTGTCGCGACCTGCGCATTTGGTATAAAGGCGCCCCTCGCGTGTCGCGGCCCACGCGGCGGGCCGCCACCGGCCGTCAGACCGGCTCCGGACCCTTCGCGGGCTGCGAGTGCCGCCGGCTCTGGAGGTCCACCACGGTGGCCTGCGGCAGGCGGCTCGGCACCGCCCGCTCCAGGACGTGGCGTAGGTCGGCGAGGAGAGTGGCCGTGTCGCCATCGCGCATCCGCGCCGCGAGCTGCTCCCGCTCGTCGGCCTTCCTGCGCAGGTACTCCTCGCGGTTGACACGCAGGCCGTACATGAGCTCCACCCTCAGCAGGGCGAGCTCCTCCTCAAGGCTGATGCCCGTGAGCGTGGGCGCGGGACGTCGTTTCCGGATGATGCGACGAATCATGAGGGCCCTCCCGAGTCAGCGTCGACGCCGTGACGATTCGACGCGCAGCCCCCCAAAGCGGTTGACGCCGCACAAGTCCCGCCATCAACTGTCCGGGTGGAGTCGCCCGGCGGCCGTCCGAGCCACGGTCGCCTGCCGTCCGCCAGTCACAGTGGCCAAGCGGCCAGCAGATCGTCAGGGCCGTAAGCGGCATCGAGCCCCGGACAGTCGACTCCGCTGCGCGAGACCGCCACGACCGGAACGGGTCCGCCAGTGAGTGCGGCCCGGTGCCGATGGAGAGCTGCCAGGTCGTGCCGGTCGTCGGGCAGGATCCGGGCGAGCGCCTCGCGGATGAGCGGCTCGATCGCCCGACCGCGCCAGCTGGTTCAGCTCTCCCGGACCCGTGCCAAGGTCAGATCACCCCGCCCTCGCTCGACCTCCTCCATGGACGGGCCGAGCAGGTGCAGCCAGAACCGTAGGTAAGGATCTGTCACCCGGTAGCGGCGATCCTTCGACGGACGCAGCGATACGGGCAGCTCCGCGGCAACGATCCGCTTGTCCGTGAGCAGCTCCAGGGCTCGCTGCAGCGGCGTGGCCCCGATCCCGCCGGCCGCCCGGGAGATGTTGGTGAAGGTCCGCTCGCCACTGCCGATCGCCGCCAGCACCGTACGTGCCTGCGCCTGCGGGGGGAACTCTGCGGCCAACGAGCGTTCGGCCGACACCAGCAGGGCCGAGACCGGATCATTCAGCGCTTCGCCGAGGAAGTCCCACAACCCCGTGCCGTGCGACCACTCCGCGCATGTGCAGCTCTCGCTCCAAAGTCGCCAGCTCCTGGCGACGGCCCACGAAGTCCACCACGGCCCGACAACCTTCTGTACGAAACTAACAACAATGTTAGTAACGCGAAGGTTAGCAACATGCGCGGCTCCTACGCGACGTGACCCGCTGGGGCGCTCTCAACCTGCGCATCTCGTGTCACCCGTCGTAAAGGGTTGTCAGATCGACCAGGAGGAGGTCGTCCCGGCGGTCGGCCAGGGCGACCAGGTCGGGATAGAAGCCGTGGAGGGAGTACAGGGCCAAGGTGGTGGCAGCGGTGTCGTACCCCTGGTCGGCGAGCAGGACACGGATGCGTTCGAGGCGTTCCAGGTCTCCGGTTCCCCGGCGGGCGGCGGTCGCCTTGGCCTCGCCCAGGAGTGCGATCTTCGCGCGGGAGGCCTGCGGACGCTCGCCGGCGGCAAGGGCGATGACGTCGACCTCGTGCCTGGTCCGGGCGGCCTGGTCGGCGACCTCGGTGGTGCCGACCGGCCCGGGCAGTCCACCAGGAAGCAGGGTGTGGGCGTAACGGCGGGTGAAGTCGCGGGCGAGGTCCTCGAAGTGCGGCCCGAGAATCTTGGAGTTGAAGGTCGGAACGGCCTGCTGCCACACCTGCTCGGCGAAACCCTGCTCCACGGCGGCGGCCTGCGGCAGGGTGATGAGCTGGTTGAAGCGGATGACGGGGTCGGCGAGGGTGATCACGGGGTGCCTGGCGCGGAGAATGTCCTGTTCCCGCCGGATGTAGCCGGTGGATTCCAGAACCCCGAGGGGGTGAGCAACGGCGTTGCGCGGTCGCTCCAGGGCAGCACCGATCTTGCTTGGTGTGGTGGCGCCCTGCGCGATCGCGGTGAGGATGTCGTAGTACAGCGTGTGCTGTGTGATCCTCGGGTCCTCGCGCAGCAGGTACTCGGTCTCGGTACGCGAGTACACCGCCCGCCCTGGATCGAGCAGCGTACCCGTGAGCCAGGTGGCGAAGCCGTCGTCCGGATGCGGACGGGCAGCCACCGGCCGGTAGCCGGGGGCCCCGCCGAGGACCGCGTGCACCTTCAGCGCGGTCAACGGATCGGCGATCTGCCAGAAGGCCCGGCTGTCCCGGTAGCTGAAGGCCCCCAACCGCAGATCGACCACGGCGCGGCCCCGTAGTGGCTTGGTTCCCGAGAGCAGTTCGTGCATGACGCTCATCGCGGAACCGCACAGGATCAGCCGCGGGCCCGGTCCGTCACCGGGCCGGGCCCCACGTTGGCGCTCGTCGTAGAGCTGTTGGAGCAGTCCCGGGATCTCTGGCGAGTGCTGGAGCAGATACGGCAACTCGTCGATCACCAGGAGCGGCTGGGGCGAACGGGCGGTCACGTCGAGGGCGTTGGACAGGACGTCGCGCCAGTCGGTCAGGCGCAGACTGCCCGGTCTGAGGCCGGTGTGAATGGCGACCGCGTCGCTGAACCGCTGGATCGCGGGCAACCGCCCTTCTTCCCGGACGGCTGTGACGTACAAGCCGCCGACCTGCTCGGACAGCGCCCGAAGAAGATACGACTTCCCGTGCCGCCGCCGCCCGGACACGATGCCGAGCCGCATCGCGGGGTCCGGGTCGGTGAGGAACTGCGCGAGCAGGTTCCACTCCCGGTCCCGATCGACCACGTCGTCCGGCTTGGCCGGCAGGCCTTTCTGCACTCAGCCTCCAACACCCCGACTGCAACGGAAGACGTCTAAGTCTACTTCGACGCTCTCCGTCGCAGCGGACTTCATCAGGAAGTCTGAGCCGGTCAAGGGGGGGTGACACGGCCGCGTAATCCTCACGCACAGCGGCCCCAGCGGCGGACAGCGACGTACCGGGATCACACGTTGAAGCGGAACTCCACCACGTCACCGTCGCGCATGACGTAGTCCTTGCCCTCGATCCGCGCCTTGCCCAGCGAGCGGGCCTTGGCGATCGAGCCCGCCTCCACCAGGTCGTCGAACGAGACGACCTCGGCCTTGATGAAGCCGCGCTGGAAGTCGGTGTGGATCACCCCGGCCGCCTCCGGCGCGGTGGCGCCCTTGGGGATGGTCCAGGCGCGGGTCTCCTTCGGACCGGCCGTCAGGTAGGTCTGCAGGCCCAGCGTCTCGAAGCCCACCCGGGCGAGCTGCGACAGGCCCGACTCCTCCTGACCCACCGACTGCAGCAGCTCCAGCGCCTCCTCGTCGTCCAGCTCGACCAGCTCGGACTCGATCTTGGCGTCGAGGAACACCGCCTCGGCCGGGGCCACCAGCTCCGCGAGCCGCTGCCGCAACGCCGCGTCGGCCAGCTCGTCGGCGTCGAGGTTGAAGACGTAGAGGAAGGGCTTGGCCGTCAGCAGGTGGAGCTCTCGCAGCTCCGCGCCGCCGAGGCCGCTCTCGAAGATGGTCCTGCCCGTCTCCAGGACCTTCAGCGCGCTCTCGGCGGCCTCCAGCGCGGCCTTCTTGTCCTTGTTGTTGCGCGCCTCCTTCTGCAGGCGCGGGATGGCCTTCTCGACCGTCTGCAGGTCGGCCATGATCAGCTCAGTGTTGATCGTCTCGATGTCGCGCTTCGGGGAGATCTCACCGTCGACGTGGGTCACGTCAGGGTCGCTGAAGACCCGGATCACCTGGCAGATCGCGTCGGTGTCGCGGATGTTGGCGAGGAACTGGTTGCCCCGCCCCTGCCCCTCGGAGGCGCCCTTGACCAGGCCCGCGATGTCGACGAACTCCACCTTGGCGGGCAGGATGCGGGCCGAGTCGAAGATCTCCGCCAGCTTGGGCAGCCGCGCGTCAGGAACGCCCACGATGCCGACGTTGGGCTCGATGGTGGCGAACGGGTAGTTGGCGGCCAGCGCGTTGCCGCTCTTGGTCAGCGCGTTGAAGAGCGTGGACTTGCCCACGTTGGGCAGGCCGACGATGCCGATGGAAAGGCTCACCCGTGCTCCTTAGCCGGCCACACGAGCCGATGCCCGTTGCCGGTCGTTGCTCCGCTGCGCTCGCTCACGTCCAGCGAGTTTACTTGCTCACGGGGGGCGGCCAGGTCACCGGACGGGCGCCGGGACAAGCGACGGTCAAGGCTCGCACAGGCGTGTCTCGCGGATCCGGCGGCGAAGTCCTGCAATCATCGCTGGAGTGGATGTCGTCTCGCTTCTCATCGGGCTCGCCGTCGGACTGGCCATCGGTTTCCTGCTGGCCCGCACCCGGGCGGCCGTACGGGTGGCCGAGGCCGACGCGCGGGCCAAGGCCGCCGCCGACAAGCTCGGCTACGTCGAGGAACAGCTCGCCGAACGCTTCCAGGCGCTGTCCACGCGGGCGCTCGACGTCAACAACGTCCGCTTCCTGGAGCTGGCCGAGACCAGGCTCGCCGCCAGCCGCGCCGAGGCGGCCGGCGACCTCGACCAGCGCAGGCAGGCCGTCGAACACCTGGTCGAGCCGCTGAAGGAGGCGCTCACCCGGGTCGAGACGCAACTGCGCGACACCGAGGCGGGCCAACGTGCCGCCCGCGCCGAGCTGGCCCAGCAGATGGAGTTCGTCCGGCAGAGCAGCCAGGAGCTGCGCTCGCAGACCACGGCCCTGGTCCGCGCCCTGCAGCGGCCCGAGGCGCGTGGCCGATGGGGCGAGCTGCAACTGCGCCGGGTCGCCGAGATCGCCGGCATGCAGCGGCACTGCGACTTCGAGGAGCAGGTCAGCGAGGGGTCGATGCGGCCCGACATGGTGGTGCGGCTGGCCGGCGGCAAGAACATCGTGGTCGACTCCAAGGTGTCGCTCGCCGCCTACCTGGAGGCAGCCGAGGCGGCCGACGAGTCGCTGGCCTCCGTACGCCTCGACGCGCACGCCAGGCACGTCCGCGAGCACATCGACCGGCTGGCCGCCAAGTCCTACTGGCAGGGGTTCAACCCGTCACCCGAGTTCGTGGTGCTGTTCATCCCGGGCGAGGCGTTCCTGGCGCCCGCGCTGGAGCGCGACCCGGGCCTGCTGGAGTACGCGCTGACCCGGCGCGTGCACATCGCCACCCCGACCACCCTGGTCACGATGCTGCGCACCGCCCACTACGCCTGGCAGCAGGCCGCGCTCAGCGAGAACGCGCGGGCCGTGTTCGAGCTGGGCAAGGAACTGTACGACCGGCTGTCGTCGCTGGGCAGGAACGTCGAGACTCTCGGCAAGTCGCTCACCCGGGCCGTCGAGGCGTACAACAAGACCGTGGGATCACTTGAGAGCCGCGTGCTGGTCAGCGCGCGCAAGATGCACGATCTCGGTGTCGTGGACGCCGAGCTGGACTCCCCCGCCATGCTCGACGGGCTGCCCCGGCCGCTGGCCTCGCCCGAACTGCTGGAAACCTCGTCTCTGATTTCCCCGGTCAACGGTAAGTTGGCCAACGGGTCGCAGTAAGGGGGGCGGGGCCGGTGAGTGGGAAAGGCAGGCGTTCGGCGGTCAGGCTGACCGCGCGTGGCGCCATCGCGCTCGCCCTGGTCGCCACCTTGGCGGGATACGTCCTGGCCGACGTGCTGGACCTGGCGTTCCTGGTGGGGCCGGCGTTCGTGGCCGCGAGCCTGGTCGGCGCGCTGCTGGTCAATCCGCGCGAGCTGCTGTCGCTGGTGGTCACGCCGCCGCTGGTGTTCTTCGCGGCGACGCTGTTCGTCGAGGTCGGCCGCGCGCTCGGGTCGGTGTCGATCGTGCAGTCGCTGGCGCTCGGCCTCTACACCTCGCTGTCCAACGGCGCGCCGTGGCTGTTCGCCGGGTCCGCCGTGGTCCTGGCCGTCGCGCTGCGCCGCGGCCTGCGCGACAACGTGCGCGACCTGCGGGCGCAGCTGAAGGCGGGCGCGGAGGTGCCGCGCCCGCGCCAGCCGTACGTGCCCGAGCCCGAGGGCTACTTCGAGCCCAAGGTCTACGGCACCCCGCGCGTCGAGGACTGACCGCCGCGGCGTCCACGCCGCGGCGGTCGAAGCGTCAGCGCCCGGCGGGCGTCCAGGGAGCAGCGCTGGGCGAACGGAGCGTCAGCGCTGGGCGACCGGGGCGCGCAGGTCCTTGCGCAGCTCGTGGGGCAGCGCGAAGCGCATGCTCTCGTGCACCGACTCGACCTGCTCGACGTCGGCGAACCCGCGCTCGGCCAGGTGGGCCAGCACCTCCTCCACCAGCTCCTCCGGCACCGAGGCGCCGCTCGTCACGCCAACCGTGGTGACGCCCTCCAGCCAGGCGTCCTGGATGAACGACGCGTTGTCGACCAGGTAGGAGGCATCGGCGCCGTGGTCGAGGGCCACCTCCACCAGGCGCTTGGAGTTGGAGGAGTTTTCGGAGCCGACCACGATGACCAGCTCCGACTCGGCGGCGATCTCCTTCACCGCGACCTGACGGTTCTGAGTGGCGTAGCAGATGTCGTCGCTGGGCGGGTCGATGAGGGTCGGGAAGCGCTCCTTGAGCCGCGCGACGGTCTCGTTGGTCTCGTCGACCGACAGCGTGGTCTGCGACAGCCAGACCAGCTTGCCGGGGTCCTTCACCCTGACGTCGTCCACCGAGTCGAGGCCGTCGACGAGCTGGATGTGGTCGGGGGCCTCACCGGAGGTGCCCTCCACCTCCTCGTGGCCCTCGTGGCCGATGAGCAGGATGTCGTAGTCCTGGGCGGCGAACCGCTTGGCCTCGTTGTGCACCTTGGTGACCAGCGGGCAGGTGGCGTCGATGGTGCGCAGCCCCCGATCCCTGGCCTCGCCGTGCACGGCCGGGGAGACGCCGTGGGCGGAGAAGACGACGATCTCGCCCTCGGGCACCTCCTCCGTCTCCTCGACGAAGATGGCTCCCTTGCTCTCCAGCGTCTTGACCACGTGGGTGTTGTGCACGATCTGCTTGCGCACGTAGATCGGCGCGCCGTACTGCTCCAGCGCCTTCTCGACCGCCACGACGGCTCGATCGACTCCGGCGCAGTAGCCGCGCGGCTTGGCTACGAGAACTCGGCGGTTGCGGGACTGGGGCTCCATAGTTCTTATGCTACGTGGAGCGGCCAAGAGGCCCGTGCGTGCGGCGAAGCCCGCCGTTTGCCACACTGGCCGTCCACTACTGACCTCCCAGGGAGCCGTCATGTCCCTCAGCGACGTGATACGCAACATCGCCAAGACCGTCACCGACAAGGAGAAGGCCAAAGAACTCCCCCTCATGGTCGTCCAGGGCACACTGAGCGCAGCCGGGCAGGCGTTGCTGCTGGTGGACCGGATGAAGAACTCCATCAAGGGCCTGGGCGGCAAGGACAAGGCCGATGAAGCCGACTCCCGCCCCGACGCCGACGAGCAGGCGGCCGTCCCGGCCGCCGAGGACAGGCCCGCCCGCAGGGAGCCGGTCATCTTCGCGCCGCGCCCGTCGGCCGCGCCCGAGCCGAACGGCGCGGCGAAGGACAAGCCGGAGCCGGTCATCTTCTCCCCCGCCGCGAAGCCCGCCGCGCCCGAGCCCGTCGCCGCGGAGCCCGTCGCCGCCGCGCCGGAGCCGGTCGTGCGGCCCGCCGAGACGAAGGCGCCCGAGGCTCCCCTCGAAGCCGCCGCCAAGGCGACCGCCAAGGCGGCCACAGAGCAGGCCACAGAGCAGGCCACAGAGCCGACCACCGGGCAGGCCACGGGCACGGACGCCGAGGGGCTCGCCAAGGACCTCGCCGAGGAGCCCGTCACCACGGCGAAGGCCGCCGTGAAGGCGAAGCCGCCGGCCAAGCCGAGGGCCTCCGCCGCCAAGCCGAAGGGCGAGACCAGGCGCAAGGCCCCCGCCAAGCCGAAGGCCGCCACCCCCGCCGCCGAGGCCGGCGCCAGGCCCGAGGCCACGCCCGGCACCCCCGCGGGGGCGGCCGGCCTGGTCGAGCCGCTGCCCGGTTACGACGATCTGACCGTGGCGTCGCTGCGCGCCCGGATGCGTGGCAAGTCCGCCGAGCAGATCTCCGCCCTCCTTTCCTACGAGCAGGCCACGGCGGGGCGCCCCGAGGTGGTCCGCATGTTCGAGAACCGCCTCGCCAAGCTCCAGGCCGGGGAATAGTCGCCGCGGCACCGTAGTCTTCGGGCATGACCACGAAGACCACGCCCGAGTCCCCGCTGCCGATCCGCACGGTCCTGCAGATGGTGGGCGGCTGGATCGGCAAGCTGGGCACGGTCTGGGTCGAGGGCCAGATCACCGACCTGAGCGCGCGCGGCGGCACGGTGTTCCTGACGCTGCGCGACCCGGTGGCCAACGTCTCGGCCCGCGTCACGGCCCCGCGCGGCGTCTACGAGGCGGCCGTGCCGCGCCCCGCCGACGGGGCGCGGGTCGTGGTGCACGTCAAGCCGGACTTCTGGGTCAACAGGGGCTCGTTCGCCTTCACCGCGCTGGAGATCCGACCGGTGGGCGTCGGCGAGCTGCTGGCCCGGCTGGAGCGCCTGCGGCAGTTGCTGGCGGCCGAGGGGCTGTTCAACGCCGACCGCAAGCGGCGGCTGCCGTTCCTGCCCGGCACGGTGGGGCTGATCTGCGGCCGTGACTCCGCTGCCGAGCGCGACGTCCTGGAGAACTCCCGGCGCCGCTGGCCCGCGGTGCGGTTCAAGGTGGAGGAGGTCGCCGTCCAGGGCCCGTACGCGGTCGGCGAGGTCACCGAGGCGTTGCGCAAGCTCGACGCGGACGCGTCGGTGGACGTGATCGTGATCGCCCGCGGCGGCGGCTCCCTGGAGGACCTGCTGCCCTTCTCCGACGAGACGCTGGTGCGGGCGGTGGCCGGGTGCCGCACCCCGGTGGTGAGCGCGATCGGCCACGAGCAGGACAGCCCGCTGCTCGACCTGGTGGCCGACGTGCGCGCCTCCACGCCGACCGACGCCGCCAAGAAGGTGGTGCCCGACGTGGGTGAGCAGCTCACGCTGGTGCGCCAGCTCCGCGACCGGGGGCGCCGGGTGCTGGGCGGCTGGCTCGACCGTGAGATGTCGTGGCTGACGTCCGTCCGGTCCCGGCCGTCGCTCGCCGATCCCGTACGCGAGCTCGAACGCCGCGCGGAGCAGGTGGACGCGCTGCGGGAGCGGGCCAGGCGCTCGCTGACGGGTTCCCTCGACCGGGCCGAGGACTCGATGACGCACCTGCGCGCCCGGTTGGTGTCGCTGTCGCCGGCGGCGACGCTCGAGCGCGGCTACGCCATCGTGCAGGACCCGTCGGGCGAGGTGGTGCGGCTCGCCAAGGACGTGCCGCCGGGCGCCCTGCTGACGATCCGCCTGACCGACGACCGGCTGACGGTCCGCGCCGAGCCGCGCGACCCGGCCGGCGAGCCTCCCGAGGCACGGTGACCACGCGGGAACACCGGCGCGCCATGTCCGGGTTGTAGCCGGAAACGTCTTCGCCCGGGTCGAGGGGCGGAGGCCTTCCACGCACAGGGGAGCCCGGCATGCCGAACGATTTCAACCAGCAGATCATCGAGGAGTTCCGCGCCAACGGGGGGCGGGTCGGCGGGATGTTCGAGGGCTCGCCGCTGGTGCTGCTCACGACCACGGGCGCCAGGAGCGGCAAGCCGACCACGACCCCCGTGATGTACCTGAAGGACGACGACCGGTTGGTCGTCATCGCGTCGAACGGGGGCTCCGACCGCCATCCGGCCTGGTATCACAACCTGCTCGCCAACCCGGAGGCGACGGTCGAGGTCGGCACGGAGACGTTCGCGGTGAAGGCGGCGTTCGCCGACGGCGGGGAGCGCGACCGGCTCTACGCCCGGATGGTCGAGCAGGCCGCCGGTTTCGCGGAGTACGAGGCGAAGACGAGCCGCCGCATCCCGGTGGTCGTCCTGGAGCGCCTGCCCGCCTGAGCGGCGCTCAGAAGGGGGCGTCGTCGTCGCGGACGGCACCGGGGTCGGCTCGTCGCGCCATCGCGGCGGCGAGCTTGACCCGGGCGCCCTGCAGCCACTCCTCGCAGATCGCGGCCAGTTTCTCGCCGCGCTCCCACAGCTCGATCGACTGCTCCAGGGTGAGCCCGCCCGTCTCCAGGCGGCGCACCACCTCGGTCAGCTCCTCCCGGGCCTGCTCGTACGAGGGCGCCTTGTCCGCGGTGTCGTCTGCCACGTCACCCACCCTAGAGTCAGCCACCGACGAACGTCGCCCCGGCCCGCCGGGCCGGGGCCGCGTGGTCAGCCCTGGGGCCGTTGCCGCAGCACGGCGGCGAGCTGGCCCAGCTCCGGCCAGTCGGCCGTGCCGGTGACCACCAGGGTGACGTCGGGCAGCACCCGCACCAGCGAGCGCTGGTTCTTGTCCTCGCGGACGCGTCGCTCCCACGGCTGGCCGTTGACCTGCTGGGTGCCGGCGACCTGGTTGGTGTTGGCCATCCGGTTGGCGAACTCGGCGGCGGGCTTCTCGTTGCTCTGCGCGAACATCACGTGCTCGCGCTCGCTCGTGGCGTAGCCCAGGTAGAGCACCTGCGCGCCGCTGTCGCCCTTGGCGATCCGGTTGCTGTTGGGGATCCAGCCAGCCGGGTCCTGGGTGGGGGCCCACACCCCGTACGGCACGGTGTGGCCGAAGTTGGCGACGGTGATCGAGTAGTCGCGCCTGGGGATGTGCTCCTCGCCGCCCTGGTTGACGAGCAGGAAGCAGCCTCCTGCCGCCAGGCAGACGAACAGGGCTACCGCGTAGCCGTAGAACCCATCGGTGAACCGTCGCACACTTCGCGAGGTTACCCGCCGGCGGGACCGGTCGCCGAAGCGGCCGGGCGGATCTGGCCGATGATGGCGAGCACGTCGTCGGCGAGCTGGGGGTCGCCGGTGCGGACCACCTCGTTGACCGCCGCCGCGAGGGCGCCGGTGACGACGACGACCAGCGCGCCCTCGTCCTCGAAGAGCGTGGCGTTGAGCTCGGCCCATTTGCGCAGCCGGTCGCGCATGACCACCTCGAACCCGGGTGGCCCGTCGCCGCGCAGGAACAGCGCGGCCAGCTCGCGTTCCTCCAGGCAGCCGTCGAGATAGGCGCGGGCGGCGCGGAGGAAGACCCGCATCGGGTCGCTCTCGCCCTCGGCCCGCGCCTCGCGGACTGCCTGCTTGGTGCGCCGGCCCTGCTTGGCCTGGAACTCCTCGAACAGCGTGAGGTAGAGGTCGGCCTTGCCGGAGAAGTGGTGGTAGAGGCTGCCGACGCTGGCGTCGGCCCGGCCCACCACGTCGGTGACGCCCGCCTCGGCGAAGCCTTTGGAGACGAAGACCTCGCGGGCCGCCTGGAGTAGCGCGGCGCGGGTCGCCGCGCCGCGCTCGGAGGTGCGGGCGGTGACCGGCCGTTCGACATCGCTGCTCATGGCAGGCACATTATCCTCCGCTGTCCGGGGATACATGGACAACTGTCATCCGGGCCGGCGCGGCCGCGGCCGTGTTCCGGGAGTGCCGGGGGGCGAGACGCGTGGATATGTGGCGAAGACGGCGGGCCATTCCGCGGATCGGCCGGCTTTCCTAGGTTGGGTGGTGCGAGAACACCAACCTTGAGGAGAGTTGCCATGCGTGCCGTCATCCAGAATTCCTTCGGTGGTCCCGAAGTCCTGCAGGTCGCCGAGGTCGAGCGGCCGGCGCCGCTGGGCGGCGAGGTCCTGATCCAGGTGCGGGCCAGCGCACTGAACCCGGTCGACGTGGCCGTGCGGTCCGGCGCCTACCCGCTGCTCGGCGAACCGCCGTTCGGAGTCGGCTGGGACATTTCCGGTGTCGTGGCGGAGGCGGCACCGGGTGCCAGGTTCAAGGTGGGCGACGAGGTGTACGGCATGCCGTTCTTCCCGCGGGCCGCGACCGGCTACGCCGAGTACGTCGCCGCGCCCTCCCGGCAGGTGGCGCGCAAGCCCGCCTCCCTGGACCACGTGCACGCCGCGGCCCTGCCGCTGGCCGGCCTCACCGCCTGGCACGGCCTGGTGGACGCGGCGGGCGTCAAGGAGGGCGACCGGGTGCTGATCCACCGGGCGGCCGGCGGGGTCGGGCACCTGGCGGTGCAGATCGCCAAGGCCCGGGGCGCCCACGTGATCGCGCTGGCCAGCGCCGGCAAGCACGGGTTCGTCCGGTCGCTGGGCGCGGACGAGGTGATCGACTACCGGGAGGTCGACTTCACCGAGGCGGTCCGCGACCTGGATGTCGTCCTCGACTCGAACATGGAGGGCGAGCGTTCGCTGGCCGTGCTCCGGCCGGGCGGGGTGCTCGTCAGCATCATGGAGCACGGCGACGCCGCGCTCGCCGCCCGGGTGGAGGCGGCCGGGCGGCGCTTCGCGGGCGTGTCGGTCGAGCCGGATTACGCGGCGCTGGAGGCCATCGCCGGGCTGGTCGACGCCGGCGCGATCCGCCCGCACGTCGAGCAGGTCTTCCCGCTGGAGGAGGCGGCGAAGGCGCACGAGGTGCTGGGAGCCGGCCGGGTCACCGGCAAGCTCGTGCTGACGGTATAAAACGGGCATGGACATCCTCACAGAGGCGCTGGCGTCGATGCGGACCAGGCATCCCACCTCGGTACGCACCGACGGCCGCGCCCCGTGGGGGTTGCGGCTGCCGCCTGCCGCGGGCGCCGGCTTCCACGTGGTCCTGTACGGCTCGTGCTGGCTCGTCCCCGTGGACGCCCCGCACCTGGAGCCGGTCCCGATGGGCGCCGGCGACGTGGTGTTCCTGCGCAGCGGCCCCGACTTCGTGCTGGCCGACCACCCCGCCACGCCGGGCGAGGTGCCGGGTCCGGAGTGCTACACCAAGGCCCCGCCGATCGGCTCGGTCGTGCTCGGCGGTGACGGAAGCCGCACGAGCCTGCTGTGCGGCAACTACCACCTCGACATGGCCCGGCCCCATCCGCTGCTCCGGCAGCTCCCCGAGGTGATCCACCTGCCGACCCGGCACGGCCGCCACGCCGAGCTGAAGGCCGCGGTCGAGCTGCTGGGGGCGGAGCTGGAGAATCCGCGCGTCGGCTCGGAGGGCATCGTGCCGGCGCTGATCGACTCGCTGCTGCTGTACATCCTGCGGGCCTGGCTGGCGGAGCAGCCCGCCGAGGGTGAGGGCTGGTCGGCCGCGCTGCGCGACCCCGCCGTCGCTCCGGCGCTGGCCGCCGTCCACCAGGCGCCTTCGGCCCCGTGGACGGTCGAGGCGCTGGCCGCTCAGTCCGGGTTGTCCCGCGCCGCCTTCGCCAGGAGGTTCGCCGCCCTGGTCGGCGAGCCGCCCATGGCGTACCTGACCCGGTGGCGGCTGACGCTGGCCGCCAAGCTGCTGCGTGACTCCGACGTCCCGCTGACCACCGTGGCCGTCCGGGCGGGCTACAGCACGGAGTTCGCGCTCGCCAAGGCCTTCAAGCGGGAGTACGGCATCGCCCCCGGCGGCTACCGCCGGCAGGCGAGGACGCTCGGGGCCGATATCCATCCCGATATGGCGCATGAGCCCATATCGATATTGGACACTCGGGATCTTGTCTGATTGCCTCTTCGGCATGCCACGACATCTCCGACTGCGACTCGGGGTCGCGACGCTGACCGTTTGGGTGCTGGTGGGCGGCGCGCCCCAGGCGGCGGGTGCCGCCGCCGGCTCCGAACTGGACAGGACGCTGCGGAAACTGGAGCAGTCCTACGAGGGGCGTATCGGCGCGGTGGGCATCGACCTGGCGACCGGGAGGACGGTCGGCTACCGGGCCGGCGAGCGTTTCCCGTTCAACTCCTCGTTCAAGGTGTTCGCGTGCGCGGCGGTGCTGCACGAGGCGCGCGCCGGCCGCCCCGGGCTGATGGACGAGGTGGTGCGCTGGACACCCGCCGACATGGCGGAGCTGACCGCGAACTCCCCGGAGACCACCGAGTACACCGACACCGGCATGACGCCCGCGCAGCTGTGCCGCGCGGGGATCACCAAGTCCGACGGCTTCGCGGGCAACATGCTGCTGAAGCAGATCGGCGGGCCGCGCGGGCTGACCGCCTTCTTCCGCGCCGTCGGTGACCGGACGAGTCGCCTGGACCGGACGGAGCCCACGCTGACCGAGTGGAGCCCCGGGGAGAAGCGTGACACCACCACCCCGGAGGCGGCCGCGCGGACCTTCGCCGAGCTCACCACCGGCAGGACCCTGCACGACGCCGACCGGGCGCGGCTGGTCGGCTGGCTGAAGGCCAGCCTCACCGGCGCCAACCGGATCCGGGCGGGGCTGCCGAAGAACTGGACGGTCGGCGACAAGACCGGCACCGGCGGCGCGAGCAACCACGGCACCGCCAGCGACCTGGCGATCGTCTGGACGCCCGGGTCGACCGCGCCGATCGTGCTGTCGGTGTTCGCCAACCGCGACCGCGACGGCACCCCGCACGACGACAAGGTGTTCGCCTCCACCGCGGCCGCGCTGGCCAAGGCCCTCGGCAGGTTGTGACCGCCCGTCCCGTTCCCGTGGGGGCGGGCGGCTCCTCGATCGGCTTCCTTGCCCACCCATTTCCGGGCGGGCCCGGGGTACGCGACTACCATCGAAGCAGTTGTCCACGAGGAGGCCTGTCCATGTCCGATCAGACGTCCGTTCCTGCGGCGCTGGCCACCGGCGAGCACGCGCCCGACCGCAACCTCGCGCTCGAGCTCGTCCGTGTCACCGAGGCGGCCGCGATGTCCGCCGCCCGCTGGGTGGGGAGGGGCGACAAGAACGGCGCCGACGGCGCGGCGGTGAACGCGATGCGCCAGCTCATCAACACGGTCTCCATGAACGGCGTGGTGGTCATCGGCGAGGGCGAGAAGGACCACGCGCCGATGCTGTTCAACGGCGAGCGGGTCGGCGACGGCACCGGCGCCGAGTGCGACGTGGCGGTCGACCCGATCGACGGCACCCGGCTGACCGCGCTCGGCATGCCCGACGCGATCTCGGTGATCGCCGTGAGCGAGCGCGGCTCGATGTACGACCCGTCGGCGGTGTTCTACATGGAGAAGCTGGTGACCGGCCCGGAGGCGGCCGACGTGGTCGACATCGAGGCGCCCGTGGCGGACAACATCAACGCGGTCGCCCGGGCCAAGGCGTGCTCGGCGTCCGACGTCACGGTCGTCATCCTCGACCGTCCTCGGCACGAGCGGCTGGTCAAGGAGATCCGGGAGACCGGGGCGCGCATCAAGTTCATCACCGACGGCGACGTGGCGGGCGCCATCATGGCGGCCCGGCAGGGCACCGGCATCGACCTCATGCTGGGCATCGGCGGCACACCCGAGGGCATCGTGGCCGCGTGCGCGCTCAAGTGCCTGGGCGGTGTGATCCAGGGCAAGCTGTGGCCGCGCGACGACGCCGAGCGGGCCAAGGCGGTCGAGGCGGGCCACGACCTGAGCCAGGTGCTCACCACGAACGACCTGGTGCGCTCCGACGACGTGTTCTTCGCGGCGACGGGCATCACGCAGGGTGAGCTGATGCAGGGCGTGCGGTTCAGCCGCGGCGTGGCGATGACCAGTTCGCTGGTCATGCGAGGGCGGTCGGGCACGATCCGCCGGGTGGACAGCGAGCACCAGTTGTGGAAGCTGCGCGCCTACAGCGCGATCAATTTCGACACCGCGGGCTGAGACCCCCGGCTCGGCGACCGGGCCGGGGGTCCGCCCCGGCTCACCGGCGGCGCTTGCGCCGGGGCGGCTCCTTGACCTTGATGTCGCCCAGGAAGTTGGTGGTGCGCACCTCGACGACCGGGGAGTCCGGCTCCGTCTGCTGCTTGGTGAGCCGGACGGTCTGGCCCTTGGCAACGCGCACCACCTCAAGGCCCTCGGGCACGTGGATCTCCAGCCCGCCGAGGACGAGCGTGGCGTTGATGACGACGCGGTGGTTCTGCAGGATGGCGTCGCGCAGGTCGAGCTTGGTCACGCCGAACATCGCGGTCACGTCCAGCTCGGCCGGCACCACCCAGCGGCCGTCGCGCTCCTCCTTCCTGAAGAAGGCCGACACGGGCCTGCCGTCGAGTTTCAGCGGCTGCTGCTCGGCGGGGAGGAGGTCCGTCGTCACCGCGGCCAGTTCGCCGAGCGTGCGGGCGGAGTAGACGGTGCCGAGCCGTTCCTCGAACTCCTCCATCGTCAGCCGCCCGTCGGCGTGGGCGGCCTGCAGCACCTGGGCGATGCGTTCGCGGTCGTCGTCGGAGGCGCGCAGCTCGCGCGGCGCGGGGGTCTCGGATCGTGGGCGGCGCGCGGCGATCCACTCCTCGGCGAGCCGCTCACCGGCTTCCTGCAGGCGGGGTAGCCAAGAACTTTGGCGGTCGTTCACACTTCCGACGATAACCGGCGTTGGCGGCGATGAGTGGAATCCCGCGGGTCCGGTGACCGTTCACCCCCCAAAGACCGTCGTTCAGGGGAGGGCGCTCGTGCATCAGGCGGCGCGGTGGGGGCTCGGCGCGGTGGGGACCGGCGCGGCGGTGATCGCCGCTCTCGACCTGGCCAGTCTGGACCGGATGAACCCGCTGCGCCGGACCATCAGCGAGCACGGGCTGGGCGAGCAGGGCTGGGTCTTCGGGGTGGCCGTGGCGCTGCTGGCGGCGGGGTCGGTGGCGATCGGCGTCTCGCTGGTGCGGACGCGGCTGGCCGGGGTGTTCGGCACGGTCGCGCTGATGGCGTGGAGCGCCGGGTTGTCGGTGGTGGCGTACTTCCCCAAGCACGACTGGTCGGTGGGGCCGAGCGTGGACGGCCACATCCATCGGGTGGGCAGCCTGGTCGCGTTCCTGAGCCTGCCCCTGGCCGCGGTGGTCATCGCCCGCCCGTGGCGGCACGCGGAGCGGCGGCGGCACGCGCTGGTGGCCTTCGGGCTGGGCCTGTGCTCGGTGCTGTGGGTGGCCGGCATCGGGGCGATGGTGCTGGTGGGGACGCAGAACGGGCTGCCGTGGTATCGCGTCATGCCGCTCGGGCTGGTGGAGCGGGGGCTCGCGGTGACGGAGGTGGCGGCGCTGGTCGCGCTGGGGGTGTTCGCGGCCCGCGGGCAGCCGGTCGCCGGGCAGCCGCCGGTGCTCTCACCCGTGGCCGTCGAATCCGAACGCTAGACGCCTGGCGGGGGGACCGGTCGACGCAATAACCTGACCGCGCCTCACCTTTGCTGATCCCCCCGTCTGGAGGCCTTCGTGTCGTCCCCCCGCGACCGCCAGGCACGTGTCGCCACGTTCGTCGCCTACGCCGTGCAGGGCCTGTCGTTCGCGACGCTGCTCGTCCAGACCGCGACCCTGCAGGACAGGCACCGTCTCGACGAAGGCTCGCTCACGCTGCTGCTGCTCGTCGTGCCCGTCTTCGCCGGGGTGGGCAGCCTGGCGGCGGGCTCGTTCGCCCACCGCCGGGGCAGCAAGCTCATGCTGCGCCTCGCCCAGCCCGTGGTAGCCGCGGCGGTCGTGCTCGCGGGCATCGCCCCGGACGTGCCGGTGCTGCTCGCCGCGCTCCTGCTGTTCGGCCTGGCGGTGGGCGCGGTGGACGCGGGCATCAACATGCAGGGCGTCGCGGTCGAGCGCAGGTACGGCCGGGCCGTGCTCAACGGCTTCCACAGCATGTGGAGCGTGTTCAGCCTGGCCGGAGCGCTGTGGGCGGCGTGGGCGGCCTCGCTCGACCTGATCGTGATCATGGGCGTGCCGATGGCGCTGGCCGTGGCGGCCTCCCTGTACGCCGGACCGCGGCTGTGCACCCCGCAGGAGGAGAAGACGGAGTTCACGGCGGCCGTCACGGGCCGCCAGCCGTGGGGGCCGATCATCCCGCTCTGCCTCGCGATGGGCTTCCTGTACGTCGGCGACGCCGCGGTGTCGAACTTCAGCACCGTCTTCATGCAGGACGTCATGGCGGCGGGCCCCGGCGTGGTGCCGCTCGCCTACGCCGCCTACCAGGGGGCGACGCTGGCCGTACGGCTGGGCGGGGACGCCGCGGTCCGCAGGTACGGCCCGGCGGCGATCGTCCGGATCGGCGGGGCCATCGCGACGCTGGGGTTCCTCGGGGTGGTGCTCGCTCCGAGCCAGCCGCTGACCATCGTGGCGTTCGGGCTGACCGGGATGGGCCTCGCGGTGGTGGCCCCACAGTCGTTCTCGGCGGCGGGGCGGCTCGACCCGGCGGGCACGGGCGTGGCGATCGCTCGGGTCAACCTGTTCAACTACGTCGGCTTCATCCTCGGGGCGGCCCTGGTCGGCGGCATCGCGGACGCCGCCGACATGCGGGTGGCGTTCGTGGCGCCGCTCGTGCTGGCGGCCGTGATCGTGGTGCTCGCCGGGGGCTTCGAGCCGGCGGTCAGGACGCGCCGCTGAGGGCCGGGGGCGCGGCTAGGTCAGGGAACGCAGGTAGGCGAGGCTGCGCCGGACGTCCTCGACGGGACGGTCGCCGGGGCCGGCGAGGATGACGTCCTGCTCCATGACGTACCAGCCGTGGTAGCCGCGCGCGCCGAGGCCGGCCACGATGCCGGCGACGTCCACGTCGCCCTGCCCGAGCGGGCGGTAGACGCCCGCGCGCACCGCCTGCGTGTAGGTCAGCTCGCCGCTGGAGACGCGCGCGGCCAGCCGCGCGTCGACGTCCTTGAGGTGGACGTGCGACACCCGGTCGGCGGCGCCGCGCACCAGCTCGGCCGGGTCGGTGCCGCCGATCAGCAGGTGCCCGGTGTCCAGGCAGAGCGGGACCGCGCTGCCGTCGAGCACCCGGCTCACCTCGTCGCTGGTCTCGACCATGGTGCCGACGTGCGGGTGCAGGGCCACGTCCGAGCCGTGCGCGGCGGCGATCCGGTCGAGGTTGGCCAGCAGGGTGGTCCAGCCGGTCTCGTCCAGGACGGGGCGCGCGTCGTAGCCGTCGCGGCCGGTGGCGGCGGCCAGCACGAGCATGCCGTCGACCGCCGGGATGCCGGGCAGCGGGTCGTGACCGGGGTCGTGCAGGACCACGGGCACGAAGGCGCCCACGGCGCTCATCCCGTGCGAGGCGATGAGCGCGGGTGTCAGGAACCCCTCGGGACCCAGCTCGGTCGCGGTGAGGCCGAGCTCGCGCATCTCGCCGAGCACCCGCTCCGGCGGGAGCTGATGGCCCCAGCCGGGGACCTCGCACACGCCCCACGAGATGGGCGCTCCGGCCAGCCTCATGCCCGCACCTCCGCGACCGGGACGGGACGGCCCTCGCGGCGCGACAGGTCGGCGGCCTCGGCGACGTAGAGCGCGGCCAGCGCCTCCTCGACCGAGCACAGGCGCGGGTCGTCGCGCAGGAAACCGTCGATCTCGTCCACGTACGCCTGCTGGAAACGGGTCACGAAGTCGGGCCACGGCTCGTCCGGTGGTTGCAGGCCGTCGGTGGAGCGCAGGGGGGCGCGCGGGCCGAGACCGACGACCTGCGTGCCCTCGGTGCCGGCCAGCTCCATGCGCACGTCGTAGCCGGCGCCGTTGTAGCGGGAGCCCTGCAGCGTGACGAGGGTGCCGTCGTCGAGGCCGAGCAGGGCGGCGCTGTTGTCCACGTCGCCCGCCTCCTGGAAGAAGCGGGCGCCCCGGTTGGCGCCCGCCGCGTACACCCAGTCCACCTCGCGGCCGGTCACCCAGCGCAGGATGTCGAAGTCGTGGATGTGGCAGTCGCGGTAGATGCCCCCGGACAGCGGGATGTAGGTGGCGGGCGGCGGCGCGGGGTCGGCGGTGACCAGGTGGACGCGGTGCAGCTCCCCCAGCTCGCCGGCGCGCAGCGCGGCGGCGGCCCGCACGTATCCGGCGTCGAACCTGCGCTGGAAGCCGATCCGCACCCGGTTGCCGCGGCTCGCGGCCAGCACCTCCAGCGTCTCCTTGACCCCGACGGCGGCGGGCTTCTCGCAGAACGCGGGCACGCCCCGGCGGCAGGCTTCGATCAGCAGCTCGGCGTGGGTGCTGGTCGGGGTGGCGATGACCACGGCGTCGGCGTCGAACGGGTCGCCCGGCCGGCCGTGCGGCGACGTGCGCACGGGGTCGGCGACGACCAGCTCGTCGACCAGGGGGTGGGCGGCCAGGGTGGCGGCGTGGAACGCTCCGATCCGGCCCAGGCCCAGCAGTCCGACACGCATGGCGCCTCCAAGGAAGGGATGGCTTTCTTTCTAAGCGAGACGTGCACGCTCAGTCAACACTTTGTCCTGACATTCTGACCTTCAGTCCGATGACGGCCTCCTCGGCCCGGTGCGCGGGCAGCCGGGCGAAGCCGACGGCCAGCGCCGGTCCGCCGGGCGTGAAGCGCATCGGCCCGACCGGCTCGGCGGTCAGGCCGAGATCCCGCGCCGCCTCGGCCGTGCGGTCCTCGTCCCAGCCGGCGGGCAGGTCGAGGTAGGCGTGCAGGCCCGCCTCGATGCCGCGCACCCGGACCTGCGGCAGGTGCTCGGCCAGGGCGCCGACCAGGGCGTCGCGGCGGCGGCGGTACTCGCGGCGCGTCTGGCGCAGGTGCTTGTCGTAGCCGCCGGTGCGCAGGAAGTGGGCCAGCGCGTACTGTTCGACGACCGGCGAGCCGAGATCCAGCTCGCCCCTGGCCCGCCGCACCGCCTCGCCCAGGTCGGCCGGGGCCGCCACCCAGCCCAGCCGCAGGCCGGGCGCCAGGGCCTTGCTGACGCTGCCCGTCAGCACGACGTGGCCGGGAGCCAGACCCTGCAGGCAGCCGACCGGGTCGCGGTCGAAGCGGAACTCGGCGTCGTAGTCGTCCTCCAGCACGATCGCGCCGGTCTCCTGCGCCCACTCCACGAGCGCGGCCCGCCTGCCCGGCGAGAGCACGACCCCCGTCGGGTACTGGTGGGCGGGGGTGACCAGCACCGCCCGGGCCGGTCCGGCGCGCAGGGCGGCCACGTCGATGCCCTCGCCGTCGACCGGGACGGGCAGCAGGCGGGCGCCCGCCCGGCGCAGCAGCGGCACCTGCCGGTGGCCGGCCGGGTCCTCGACCGCCAGGGGCAGCCCGTCGGCCCGCCGGGCGAGGGCGTGCAGCACCAGGCTGAGACCCTGGGCCGCGCCGCCCACGATCACCAGGTTGGCCGGGTCCACGTCGGCGGCCCGGACCCGCCTCAGGTAGCCGGCCAACTCCTCGCGCAGCTCGGGCACGCCGCCGGGATCGCCGTAGTCGAAGGCGCCGGACGGCATGGTGGTCACGGCGTGCCTGAGCGAGGCGAGCCAGCGCTCCCTCGGGAAGCGGCCGAGGTCCGGCTCGGTGGCGCGGTGCCCGTGGTACGGCCGGCCGCCGGCCGCGCCCGGCGGCTCCGGCGGGGAGGGGGCGGCTCCGCGCGCGGCGGCGGGCGCCACGCGGGTGCCCGACCCGACTCTCGACACGAGGAACCCCTCGGCCACGAGCTGCTCGTAGGCCTCCACGACCACCCCGCGGGACACCCCCAGGTCGAGGGCGAGGTCGCGGCTGGCAGGCAGGCGGCGGCCGGGCTCCAGGCGGCCGCGGCGGACGGCCTCGCGCAGCGCCGCGGCGATCTGGCCGGCGATGCCGCCCCGCGCGTGGTCTATCGGCACGTACAGATCGGCCACATTGGTCCCTTCAAATACACCGGAATTGGCCTGTTTGATTGAACCATTCTCTCCCTAGAGTCACCTTCCATGAGAGCTTCCATGAGCAACGGAGTGGCGGGCGCGGCGAGCGCGATGTTCCTCGTGGGCACGCTGGCAGGCGTGTCCGGGCTGGTCAAGGACTATCCGCTGTACGGCGGGCAGGCGGTGCGCTACCTGGTGGCGGCCGTCGTGCTGCTGGCCGTGACACGACTGATGGGCCTGCGGTTCGTCCGGCTGACCGGGAAGGAGTGGGCACTGCTGGGCGGCCTGTCACTGCTCGGCCTGGTGATCTTCAACGTGTGCGTCGTCGAGTCGACCCGAGCCTCCGGCCCGGCACTGGTCGGCACCGTGCTCGGCACCGTACCCCTGGCCCTGGCGCTGGCCGGTGGGCGGCCCGCGCCCCGGCTGCTGGTGGGGGCGGGCGTGGTCGTGGCCGGAGCCACGCTGGCCACCGGGCTCGGCAGCGGCAACCCGGCCGGGCTGCTGTGGGCGCTCGGCGCGCTCGCCGGAGAGGTCGGGTTCTCCCTGCTGGCGATCCCGCTGCTGCCCAAGCTCGGGGCGATGCGGGTCAGCGCCTACTCGACCGTGCTGGCCGTGCCGCTGCTGGCCGTCATCGGGCTGGTCCAGGACGGCGCCGGCGCGCTGCGGATGCCCACGCTCGCGGAGGCCGCGGGCTTTGGCTACCTGGCGATCGTGGTGACCGTGGTGGCGTTCTGCCTCTGGTACACCTCGCTGCCCAAGCTGGGGCCCGGCCGGGCCGGGCTGTTCGCCGGGCTCATCCCGGTCGGCGCCATCGTCACGGGACTCGCGCTGGGCATCGCGACGCCGTCCGGCTACGACCTGCTGGGCGCCGGCCTGGTGATCGCCGGCATCGCGGTGGGCCTCACGGCGCCCGCCCGGCCGGTGGCCGTCGCCACCGCCTGACGGCCGGTACGGGCCCGCCGGCGCGTGGGCGTACCCTTTGGGAAACCGAAAGGATGGGCATGGCCGAGTTCGACTACACCGACCTTCTCCCGCTGGGTGCCGACGAGACCGCGTACCGGCTGATCACGTCGGAGGGGGTGCGGAAGGTCGAGGCGGCGGGCCGCACGTTCCTGGAGGTCGAGCCCGAGGCGTTGCGCCTGCTCACCGAGACGGCAGTGCACGACATCTCCCACTACCTGCGCTCGTCGCACCTGGCGCAGCTCCGCAGGATCATCGAGGACCCCGAGTCGAGCGGCAACGACCGGTTCGTCGCGCTCGACCTGCTGAAGAACGCCTCCATCTCGGCCGGCGGCGTGCTGCCCATGTGTCAGGACACCGGCACCGCCATCGTCATGGGCAAGCGGGGCCGCCACGTGCTGACCGACGGGCGCGACGCCGCGCACATCTCGCGCGGCGTCTACGACGCCTACACGCGCCTCAACCTCCGCTACTCCCAGATGGCCCCGCTGACCATGTGGGAGGAGAAGAACACCGGCAGCAACCTGCCGGCCCAGATCGAGCTGTACGCCGAGGACCCGGGCGGCCACGCCGACGCCTACAAGCTGCTGTTCATGGCCAAGGGCGGCGGCTCGGCCAACAAGTCGTTCCTCTACCAGGAGACCAAGGCGGTGCTCAACGAGAAGCGCATGCTCGCCTTCCTGGAGGAGAAGATCCGCTCCCTCGGCACCGCGGCGTGCCCGCCGTACCACCTGGCGGTCGTCGTGGGCGGCACGTCGGCCGAGTACGCGCTGAAGACGGCCAAGTACGCCAGCGCCCGCTACCTCGACTCCATCCCCACCGAGGGCTCACCCGCCGGGCACGGCTTCCGTGACCTGGAGATGGAGGCCAAGGTCTTCGAGCTGACCCAGAAGCTCGGCATCGGGGCCCAGTTCGGCGGCAAGTACTTCTGCCACGACGTCCGCGTCATCCGGCTCCCCCGCCACGGCGCCTCCTGCCCGGTGGCGATCGCGGTCTCGTGCTCGGCCGACCGGCAGGCCCTGGCGAAGATCACCGCCGAGGGCGTGTTCCTGGAGCGGCTGGAGACCGACCCCGCCCGGTTCCTGCCCGAGACCACCTCCGAGCAGCTCTCCGAGGACGTCGTCCGGATCGACCTCAACCGCCCGATGCCCGAGATCCTGGCCGAGCTGACGAAATATCCCGTCAAGACGCGCCTGTCGCTCACCGGCCCGCTCGTCGTCGCCCGCGACATCGCGCACGCCAAGATCGCCGAGCTGCTCGACAACGGTGGCGAGATGCCGCAGTACCTCAAAGACCACGCGGTCTACTACGCCGGACCGGCCAAGACGCCCGAGGGCTACGCCTCCGGCTCGTTCGGGCCGACGACCGCCGGGCGGATGGACTCCTACGTCGAACGCTTCCAGGCGGCCGGCGGCTCGATGGTCATGCTGGCCAAGGGCAACCGGTCGCAGCAGGTGACCGACGCCTGCCAGAAGTACGGGGGCTTCTACCTCGGCTCCATCGGCGGGCCCGCGGCGCGGCTGGCGCAGGACTGCATCAGGAAGGTGGAGGTCCTGGAGTATCCGGAGCTGGGGATGGAGGCCGTGTGGCGGATCGAGGTCGAGGACTTCCCGGCGTTCATCGTGGTGGACGACAAGGGTGACGACTTCTTCACCGACCGCACCGGGCCGGTGCTGAGCATCGGGCGCCGCTGACGCGGGGCTGCCGGGAGCCGGCCCGGAGAGCGGGGGTCAGACGGCGACGGGGGCTCGGTGGGGGGCCACCGTGGTGCCGTCGGGGAGCAGCAGACCGGTGTCGTCGAACAGCACGACCCCGTTGCACAACAGGCTCCACCCCTGGTCGGGATGGGCCGCGATCACGTGGGACGCCTCACGGTCGGGCGAGTCGGCGGTGGGACAAGGGGGAACGTGTCTGCACATCGTGCACCTCTCAGCTGACGCTCCTGTAGTGCGAAGTCTCAAAAGGGCAACGGCCGCCCCGACGGCGTGCGGAGGTCGAGCGACGCGCCGCTCGGCTTGCGGGGCGGCCGGGGACGAATCCGGGTCTGGCGCATCCTCATCACGTCCTTCCAGCTGAAGCCGTCATGGTCGCTCGCGCATACCCCCATCGTGCCGACCGACACCGACACTTTCCGGCCGGTCGGAGGGCTGGCGCTTTTCGCACCTTCACACTGCCCCCGCCCCCTTACGCCACCCTTACAACTCGCTGACGAACCCCAAAGTTCCTGTCAGTAACGTCTGTCGCCAGCATGCCACCCGTTTAACCGCGTCGTCCGCGTAATGAGACGCAGAAGGAGTTCGACGGTCGGCCGCATATTACGGCGAACAGCGCAGAAGCGCATGAATAATACGAAATCGGGCATCGGCGCGGGCGGCGGCGGGCCGCCCGCGCCGATCGGGACCCAACTGACCCTCGCCATCCTGTCCAATCGGGTCCTAGGTCGCAAGACTGATGCAGTTGCGAGTTGCTTGCAATAGTGTCGGCAGGCGTAGCGATCACCAAGGAGGACCCATGGGGGAGTACACCCTTCCCGACATGCCCTACGACTACGCCGCCCTGGAGCCCGCCATCACCGGCGAGATCCTGGAGCTGCACCACGCCAAGCACCACGCCGCGTACGTCAAGGGCGCCAACGACACGCTGGAACGGCTCGCCGAGGCGCGCGACAGGGGCGAGTTCGGCAACCTCGTCGGCCTGGAGAAGACCTTCGCCTTCAACCTGTCCGGCCACGTGCTGCACACGATCTTCTGGCAGAACCTCTCCCCCGACGGCGGCGACCGGCCCGACGGCGCGCTCGCGGACGCCATCGACGAGCACTTCGGCACGTTCGAGGCGTTCCAGAAGCAGCTCACCACCGCGACGGCGTCCGTGCAGGGCTCCGGATGGGGCGTGCTGGCCTGGGAGCCGCTGGGCCGCAGGCTCGTGGTCGAGCAGGTCTACGACCACCACGGCAACGTCGGCATGAACACCACGCCCCTGCTCGTCTTCGACGCCTGGGAACACGCGTACTACCTGCAGTATCGCAACGTGCGCCCCGACTATGTGCACAAACTCTGGGACCTGGTGAACTGGACCGACGTGGCAGCCCGCTTTACTGACGTGACGAGTCAGGCCGGTTGACTCAGATTCGCAACATTTTATCGGCCCGGCCTCTACTGGTCGGTTTACACGAATAGGTAAGCTGCCAGGCATGCGTGCGCCCTCCGGTTACCTTCTCGCCGCGCGCTACCGGCTTCTCGAACCGGTCGGTCGCGGCGGCATGGGCACCGTGTGGCGGGCGCACGACGAGCTGCTCGACCGCCACGTGGCGGTCAAGGAGGTCCGGCTGCCGGCCGTGCTCGACGAGGAGTTGCGCGCCGAGTTGTGCGCGCGCACCGAGCGCGAGGGCAGGGCGACCGCGATGGTCGCGCACCCCTCGGTCATCACCGTCTTCGACGTCGTCACCGAGGACGACCGGCCGTGGATCGTGATGGAGCTGCTCCAGGCCAGGTCCCTGGAGCAGCTCATCCAGCAGGAGGGACCGCTCCATCCACGCCGGGCCGCCGAGATCGGCCGGCAGATCCTCGGCGCGCTGCGCGCCGTGCACGCCAAGGGCATCCTGCACCGCGACGTCAAGCCCAGCAACGTGCTGGTGACCGAGGACCGGGCGGTGCTCACCGACTTCGGGCTGGCGGCGTTGGAGGGCGACGTCTCCATCACCCAGGCCGGCATCGTGCTCGGCTCGGCCGGCTACATCGCTCCAGAGCGCGTGCTCGGCGCCAAGGCCAGCCCGGCCGCCGACCTGTGGTCGCTCGGCGCGACCCTCTACACCGCCGTCGAGGGCAGGGGCCTGCACGGCCGCCGCACCGCCGCGGCCGCGCTGGCGGCGCTCACCAGTGGCGAGCCGATCCCGATGACCAAGGCCGGGCCGCTCGCCCCGGTGCTCGACGCGCTGCTCCGCATCGACCCGCAGACCAGGCTCGACTCGGTCCGGGCCTCGCTCATGCTGGCCCGCGTGGCGGCCGGCGGCTCGGCGGAGGAACCACTCGCGCCCCGCAGGTCCACGCGACCGGGATCGGTGATCTCGGCGCCGTCCTTCACCCGCCGGCCCGCGCACCGCGGGCTGCACCGGGCGGAGGCGACGGCGGCGGCCCTGTCCAACGGCGCGACCGCGGCCCGCCCGCCCGTCACCCAGCGCGGCGAGCGGCCCCAGGCCGTGCCACCGCCCCGGCAGGAGCGCAGGCCCGGCGAGGGAGTGCACCGCAGGCGCGTCGAACCTCACCCTGCGCTGTCCGTTTACGCCCGGGTGAAGGCCGCGCTGATAAAGATGTGCCTCCCCAGGCGTTTCTGGCCTCGCGAACTTCGCAAGCGCGGGTAAAGCACTTCCCAAGCGAGAATCGATATCTTCTTCTCATGCCGGAACACCAGACTCGCCTGCTCGCGGAGCGCTACGAGCTGATCTCACCGCTCGGGCGGGGGACGATGGGGACCGTGTGGCGCGCCCACGACCGCGCTCTCGGGCGCGAGGTGGCGGTCAAGCAGATCCGCGAGGACCCGGGTCTCACCGAGGAGCAGCGGAGCGAGCTGCGCGAGCGCATGGTGCGCGAGGGCCGGCTGGCCGCCCGCATCAGCCACCCGTCCGTGGCGGCCATCCACGACGTGCTCATCCACGAGGGCAGTCCGTGGATCATCATGGAGCTGGTCGAGGCGCGCTCGCTGGAGCAGGTCATCGACGAGGAGGGCCCGCTGCCGCCCCGGCTGGTGGCCGAGATCGGCGTCGACCTGCTCGGCGCGCTGCGCGCCGCGCACGCGCAGGGCATCACGCACCGCGACGTCAAGCCCGCCAACGTCCTGATCACCGAGACCGGCCGCGTGGTGCTGACCGACTTCGGCATCGCCCGCGCCGAGGGCGACTCCCGGCTCACCAAGACCGGCATGGTGATCGGCTCCCCCGGCTACACCGCCCCCGAACGGGCACGGGGCGACTACACCGGCCCCGAGTCCGACATCTGGTCGCTCGGGGCGACGCTCTACTTCGCCGTCGAGGGGCGCCCGGCGTTCGAGCGGTCCTCGATAGCCGCGACCCTGGCCGCACTGCTGAGCGAGAACGCCGACCCACCCACCCAGGCCGGGCAACTCCGGCCGGTGCTGAACGGGCTGTTGCACAAGGACCACAAGCAGCGCCTGAGCGCGGCCCAGGCGGAGACGATGCTGCGCATGGTCGCCGACACGCCGACCAGCGAGATGCCGGCCATCACAGGCGAGGCCCCACCGGAACAGGAGACGTCCGTGGCCGACGCCAGGCACACCGACCCCGCCGCCCCTCCCCACGCGGGGCCCGCCTCGCCGTACGGGGCGCCCGGCGTCCCGCCGCGACCCGGCCCCTCCGGCCCGCCCGCCTCCTCCGGCCCACCCGCCGCCGGGCCCGTACGGCGCGGCCCGGACGCCGCCCCGTACGGGTCCGAACCCGCTCAGCGCGGCCCCGGCACGGTCCCGCACACGCGGCCCGACGCCGCGCGTGCGGCCCACCCGGCCGACGTCCCGGGCGGGCCACCACCGGGCACCACGCCGGACCACAGACCGGACCACGCGCCTGGCCAGGCGCCGGGCCCCCGGAAGGCCGCGGAGTGGGACCCGGAGCGGACCGTCAGCGTGATGCGGCCCAAGTCGCCGCCGCCTCCCCCGCCTGCCGCCGGAGCGCCGCAGCGGCCGCCCGTCCCGCCCGCTCACCCGCCGCACGACGAGGGCTCCATGACCACGCGGCGGGTGCAGGTGCATCGCAACCCCATCGGCTCGCCCGGCCAGCAGGTCTACCCGCTGCCCGCGCCACCGGCGGGCCACCCGGGCGCCCGGCCCGGCCCCACGCCGCCGCACCAGGCCCCGCCCGGCGCGTTCCCACCCGGCGCGATGTCCCCTGGCACGCTGTCCCCTGGCGCGATGTCCCCCGGCGCGATGTCCCCCGGCGCGGTGCCCCCCGGCGGGCAGCAGCGCCCCTACGGCGCCGGCTCCCCGCACGAGCCGCGGCCCGAGCGGCCCGACTCCCACGGCCTGGGCACCGACCTGTTCGCGATCGCCGGTCCCGAGCAGCGCCCCACCGGCAACCGCAAGGGGCTGCTCATCCTCGCCGTCGCCGCTGCGGTGGCCGTGGTGATGGCGATCGTGATCGTGGCGGTGGCGTCGTCCGGTTGACCCGGCCGCCGTGGGACAGACTGGGGGCATGAGCGAGTTCCGCATCGAACAAGACTCGATGGGTGAGGTGCGCGTCCCGGCCGGTGCCCGGTGGCGCGCGCAGACCCAGCGGGCCGTGGAGAACTTCCCGATCTCAGGACGGCCGCTGGAGCCGTCGCACATCGCCGCGCTGGGCCTGATCAAGGCCGTCGCCGCCGAGGTGAACGCCGAGCTGGGCGTCCTCGACAAGGACCTGGCCGAGGCCATCGCGCAGGCCGCGGCCGACGTCGCCGAGAACGAGCACGACGACCACTTCCCGATCGACGTGTTCCAGACGGGCTCCGGCACCTCGTCCAACATGAACGCCAACGAGGTCGTCGCGCACCTGGCCCAGGAGCGGCTGGGCCGTCCGGTCCACCCCAACGACCACGTCAACGCCTCGCAGTCGTCCAACGACGTCTTCCCGACCTCGATCCACGTGGCGGCGGCGACCGAGGTGACCTACCACCTGCTGCCCTCGCTCGAACATCTGGCGGCGGCGCTGCGGGCCAAGGCCATCCAGTTCGACCAGGTGGTGAAGTCGGGCCGGACGCACCTGATGGACGCCACGCCGGTGACGCTGGGACAGGAGTTCGGCGGCTACGCCTCGCAGATCGAGCACGGGGTGGTGCGGGTGCGCTCGGCGCTCGGCCACGTCCTGGAGCTGCCCCTGGGCGGCACGGCCGTCGGCACCGGCATCAACACCCCGCCGGGTTTCGCCGAGAAGGCCGTCGCCAAGCTGCGCGAGGCGACCGGCATCCCGTTCACCGAGGCGCTCGACCACTTCGAGGCGCAGGGCGCCCAGGACTCGATCGTCGAGCTGTCCGGCCAGCTCAAGGTGGTGGCCGTCTCCCTCAACAAGATCGCCAACGACCTCCGCTGGATGGGCTCGGGGCCCCGGGCCGGCCTGGCCGAGATCAACCTCCCCGACCTGCAGCCCGGCTCGTCGATCATGCCGGGCAAGGTCAACCCGGTCGTCCCCGAGGCCACGGCCATGGTCGCGGCGCAGGTCATCGGCAACGACGCGGCCATCACGTTCGCGGGCGCCTCGGGCACGTTCGAGCTCAACGTGCAGCTTCCGGTGATCGCCCGCAACATCCTGGAGTCCATCCGGCTGCTGGCGAACGTCTCACGGCTGCTCGCCGACCGGTGCGTGGCGGGGATCACGGCCAACGAGGACCGGCTGCGCGAGTACGCGGAGTCCTCGCCGTCGATCGTCACCCCGCTCAACCGGTACGTGGGCTACGAGGAGGCCGCCCGGATCGCCAAGCAGGCCCTGGCCGAGCACAAGACCATCCGCGAGGTGGTCGTCGAACGCGGCCACGTCGCCGCCGGCACCATCACCGAGGCCCAGCTCGACGCGGCCCTCGACGTCCTCGCCATGACCCGCCCCGCCACCTGACCTCCCGGGCCGCTACGGGAGCGGGCGGCGGATGCGCGCCAGGTCCGCCGTCATCGCGGCGGCGGTCCCGGCGAGCACGGGCAGGACGTCGCGCACCAGCTCGCCGGCGGTGACGCGGCCGGCGTGCGCGGCCACGTTCACCGCCGCGACGACCTGCCCGGCCCGGTCGCGGACGGGGACGGCAATGGACCGCACGCCCTCCTCCAGCTCCTGGTCGACGAGGGCGTACCCGTCGGCGCGCGCTTGCCGGACGACCGCCGCCAGCTCTTCCGGCGAGGCGACCGTGCGGCTGGTCAGCGGCTTCGGGTCGATCCCGGCCAGCCGCCCGTCGGGCAGGCCGGCCAGCAGCACGCGGCCCATCGAGGTGGCGTACGCGGGGAACCTGGTGCCGACGGTGATGTCGACGCTCATGATGGCGCGCGTGGGCACCCGGGCCACGTAGACGACGTCGTCGCCCGAGAGCGTCGCGACCGACGCCGACTCGTGGACGCGCGCCACCAGGTCGGCCAGGTAGGGGTGCACGATCTCGCCGAGGCTCCACGCCGACAGGTGGGCGTACCCCAGCTCCAGCACCCTGGGCAGCAGCACGAACCGGTCGCCCTCGGCGGCCGCGTAGCCCAGCCGCTCCAGGCTGATGACCGCCCGCCGCACCGTGGCCCTGGGCAGGCCGGTCACCCTGGCAGCGCCGGCGAGCGTCAGCCCGCCCCGCGCCGAGCCGAGCGCCACCAGCACGGCGAGGCCCCGGGCCAGCGACTGCAGGTACACGGCGCCCAGCTCCTCCTTCGCCGCGCGGGAGGCGACGGACGGCACGGGCGGCGCGGGCGGCGGGGGCGGCGCGGCGAGGGCGGTCCGCATCGCGGCGACCGTCTCGCGGAGCGCGGGCAGGGCGTGGGCGCGCAGGCCGGCGACGGTGTGCCTGCTGGTGTGGCTGACGACGCTGACCGCGCAGACCGTCCGGCCGCCGCCGTCGCGCACCGGCATCGAAACCGGCATCGCCACCGGCATCGCCACCGCGATCAGCCCCGGCTCCATGAGCTGGTCGTCCTCGGCCCACGGCGCGGACGGGTCGCGCAGGACCGGCCCGGCCGCGCAGCGGTCGGCGGGGAGCAGGTCGCCGGCCCGGAAGGCGATGGCCATCGTGCGCCGCCGGGCGTACGAGCCGACGAGCCGGACGCCGTCGCCGTCGGGGACCGCCAGCGTGACCGTCTCGTCCAGCGTCTGCGCGAGGGCGTCCGCGTGCGGGCCGAGGACGTCGGCCAGGCCGCCGCAGGCGAGGTAGGCCTCGCCCAGCTCCATCAGCGGGCCGGCGAGGAGCACATCGCGGTCCTCGACGCGCAGGTGGCCGAGGGTGGCCAGGGTGGTCACGACGCGGTCGACCGTGGACCTGGCCAGGCCGGTCGCGCGTACCAGGTCCGTCGCCCGCAGCGGCCGCCCGGGGTCGGCCGACAGGACGCGCAGCACGGCCAGGCCGCGTTCGAAGGCGCCGGCCGGCTCCATCCGTCCTCCTCGTGAGTTTGCTCGCTCGTGAGTCTGCTCGTCACCCGATCGAAGCACTTTGACAGGGATCGCCCGTGCCCCGCATACTCGGCGAAAGTAGTGAACTAAAGTTCACTATACGAACGCCTGGAGGGTCGTGCGGAGCAAAGTGATCGCCACCGCCGAGGAGGCGCTGGCGGACGTGTGGGACGGCGCGTCGTTCGCGGTCGGCGGCTTCGGCCTCAGCGGCATCCCCGGCGTGCTGATCCGGGCCCTGTACGACACGGGGGTCACCGGCATCAGCGTGGTGTCGAACAACTGCGGCGTGGACGGCGGCGGCCTCGGCGTGCTGCTGGCCGCGCGGCGCATCGCCCGGGTGACCGCCTCCTACATCGGCGACAACAAGGAGTTCGCCCGGCAGTACCTCGCGGGCGAGCTGGAGGTGGAGCTGACCCCGCAGGGCAGCCTGGCCGAGCGGCTGCGCGCCGGTGGGTGCGGCATCCCCGCCTTCTACACCCCCGCGGGCGTCGGCACCCCGGTCGCCGACGGCGGCCTGCCACTGCGCCACGCGGCCGACGGCTCGATCGCCGTCGCCTCGCCGCCCAAGGAGGTGCGCGAGTTCGACGGCGTGGAGCACGTCCTGGAGCGCGGCATCACCACCGACTTCGCGCTGGTGCGCGCGGCGCGTGGCGACCGGCACGGCAACCTGGTGTTCGGCAAGGCGAGCCGCAACTTCAACCCCGTCGCGGCGATGGCCGGGCGGGTCACGATCGCCGAGGTGGAGGAGCTGACCGAGCTGGACCCCGACGAGGTGCACCTGCCCGGCGTGTTCGTGCAGCGGGTGGTCGTGCTCACCCCCGAGCAGGCCGCCGACAAGGGCGTCGAACGGCGTACGGTCTCCACCGCGCCGGGGACGCGGCGGGCGTCATGAGCTGGTCACGGGACGAGATGGTCGCCAGGGCCGCGGCCGAGCTGCGCGACGGCGACTACGTCAACCTCGGCATCGGCCTGCCCACCCGCATCCCGTCGTTCCTGCCGCCGGAGGTGGACGTGGTGCTCCACTCCGAGAACGGCGTCCTCGGCGTCGGCCCCTACCCGGCCGAGGACGAGGTCGACCCCGACCTGATCAACGCGGGCAAGGAGACCGTCACCGTCCTGCCCGGGGCGTCCTTCTTCGACTCCGCCCTGTCGTTCGGCATGATCCGCGGCGGCCACATCGACGTGGCGGTGCTCGGCGCCATGCAGGTGTCCGCCCGGGGCGACCTGGCCAACTGGATGGTCCCCGGCAGGCTGGTCAAGGGGATGGGCGGGGCAATGGATCTGGTCCACGGCGCCCGCCGGGTGATCGTCGTCATGGACCACACGGCCAAGGACGGCTCCCCCAAGATCGTCGAGGAGTGCTCGCTGCCGCTCACCGGCCGGGCGTGCGTCCACCGCGTCATCACCGACCTCGGCGTCCTCGACGTGACCGCCGGCGGGCTGGTGCTCGTGCAGACCGCGCCCGGCGTGAGCGCGGCCGAGCTGCGCGACCGTACGGGAGCGAAGGTGATCGCATGAAGGACGTCTACATCGCCGACTCGGTCCGGACCCCGATCGGCAGGTACGGCGGAGCGCTCAGCGGCGTGCGCCCCGACGACCTGGCCGCCCACGTCGTCCGGGCACTGGCCGAGCGCACCGGCCTCGACCACGCCGACGAGGTGATCCTCGGCAACGCCAACGGCGCGGGCGAGGAGAACCGCAACGTGGCCCGCATGGCCGCGCTGCTCGCCGGGCTGCCGGTGACCACGCCGGGCGCGACCGTGAACCGGCTGTGCGGCTCCGGCATGGAGGCCGTCATCCAGGCGTACCGGTCGATCGCCGTGGGCGACGCCTCGGTGGTGATCGCCGGTGGCGTGGAGTCGATGACCCGCGCCCCGTGGGTGCTGCCCAAGCCCGACCGGGCCTTCCCCACCGGCGGACAGGAGCTCGTCTCCACCACGCTCGGCTGGCGCCTGGTCAACCCGCTGATGCCGGAGGAGCACACCGTGCCGCTCGGCGAGGGAGCCGAGCTGATCGCCGACAGGCACGGCATCACCCGCGCCGAGCAGGACGCCTTCGCCCTGGCCAGCCACCGGAAGGCGGCCGGCGCCTCGTACGAGCGCGAGATCGTCGCCGTCGGCGAGCTGTCACGGGACGAGGGCGTCCGCGAGGACACCTCCCCGGAGGCGCTGGCCCGGCTCAAGCCGGTCTTCCGCCGGGGCGGCACGGTGACCGCGGGCAACTCCTCCCCGCTCAGCGACGGCGCGGCGGCGCTGCTGCTCACCGACGAGGCGGGGCTGGCCGGACGGGAGCCACTCGCCAGGATCGCCGCCTGCGGCGTCAGCGCGCTCGAACCCCGCTACTTCGGCCTCGGCCCCGTCGAGGCCACCCGGAAGGCGCTGGCGAAGGCCGGCCGGGGCTTCGGCGACCTGGCCGTGGCCGAGCTGAACGAGGCGTTCGCCGCCCAGGTGCTCGGCTGCCTGGCCGAGCTGCCCGACCTCGACCCGGCGATCGTCAACCCGCGCGGCGGCGCCATCGCGCTCGGCCACCCCCTGGGCGCGTCCGGCGCCCGCATCACCGGCGCCGTCGCCCACCAGCTCGCCGCGACGGGCTCCGGCACCGGCCTGGCCACCCTCTGCATCGGCGTCGGCCAGGGGCTCGCCCTCGTCCTCGACCGGTGACCGCCCCGCCGCCCGCCTCCTCAGAGCTCAGGGCTCAGGGCTCAGGGCCGGCGGGTCGTCGCGGCGGCCCACCGGTCGAGGAGCGACGCGGCTGCGCCCGAGTCGACCGCGTCCGCCGCGCGCTTGACCGCCGCCGCCAGGGCCTCGGTGAGGCCGGCGGCGGGCGGGACGCCGTCGGCCGCGACCAGGGCGGCCGCGGCGTTCAGCAGCACGATGTCACGCACCGGCCCCGGCTCGCCCGCCAACACCGCCCGCGCCACCGCCGCGTTGCGGGCGGCGTCCCCGCCGCGCAGGTCCGCCGTGCGGGCGCGCGGCAGGCCGAGGTCGGCCGGGTCGAAGCGGGTGCTGGTGACCGTGCCGCGCCGCACGACCCAGACCGTGGACGGCCCCGTGGTGGTCAGCTCGTCCAGGCCGTCGTCGCCGCGGAAGACGAGCGACGAGCCGCCGCGTTCGGCCAGCACGCCGGCCACGACGGGCGCCATCCGCGCGTCGGAGACGCCGACGGCCTGCGCCGCGGGCAGGGCCGGGTTGGTGAGCGGCCCGAGGAAGTTGAAGAACGTGGGCACGCCCAGCTCCCGGCGCGGCCCCGAGGCCCGTCTGAAGCCGGGGTGGAAGGCGGCGGCGAAGCAGAACGTGATGCCCACCTCCTCCGCGATCCGGGCGACGGCGGCGGGCGGCAGGTCGACGCGCACGCCGAGCCGTTCCAGCACGTCGGCCGCGCCGGAGGCGGAGGTGGCGGCCCGGCCTCCGTGCTTGACGACGCGGGCGCCGGCGGCGGCGGCCACCACGGCGCCCATGGTGGAGACGTTCACGGTGCCGGCGCGGTCGCCGCCGGTGCCGACGAGGTCGACCGTGTCGCCGGGGATCCTGATGGCCGAGGAGTGCGCCAGCATGCCGTCGGCGAGACCCGCCACCTCGGTCACGGTCTCGCCCTTGGCGCGCAGGGCCACGGCGAACGCCGCGATCTGGGCGTCCGTGGCCGTGTCCGTCAGGATCCGCTCCATCGCCCAGGCCGCCTGCCGGGAGGTGAGCGAACCGCCGTCGAGGAGGGTGGAGAGCAGCGAAGGCCAGGTGGTGGTCACGAGAACGCCCTTTCGTCTGTCGAGGTCTCGACGGGGGGCTTCCCGGACATGCCGACGGCCGCCTCGCCGAGGCGGCCGGGATGCGTATGCGCTGCGGGTCCGCCTAGGAGGCGGCCCACCACAGGAGCGGATACGCGGTCATGCCGCAGACCCTACCAGCCGGGGTCGCCCACATAGCGGAGGAGCCGGCTATGTCGTCGGACGCCATGCTGCCCGTGCCTCCGGCGGCTTAGGGTCGAAGGCATGGCGAAGGAGCTGATGGGACGTACCGCGCTGGTGACGGGAGGCGGCAGCGGGATCGGCGCCGCGTGCGCCCGCCGGCTGGCCGCCGGCGGCGCGGCCGTGGTCGTCGTCGACCGGAGCGCGGAGGCGGCGGGCAAGGTGGCGGCCGAGATCGGGGGCAGCGCGGTCGTGGCCGACCTGGGCGCTCCCGACTTCGTCGGCGAGCTGCCGAAGGACGCCGACATCGTCGTCAACAACGCGGGCTTCCAGCACGTCGCGCCCATCGAGGAGTTCCCGCCCGAGGTGTTCGCGGGCATGCTGAGAGTCATGGTGGAGGCGCCGTTCCTGATCGCCCGGCGGGTGCTGCCCGGCATGTACGCCAGGGGCTGGGGCCGGTTCGTGAACATCTCGTCGGTGCACGGGCTGCGCGCCTCGCCGTACAAGTCGGCCTACATCACGGCCAAGCACGCGCTCGAAGGCTTCTCCAAGGTGGTGGCTCTGGAGGGCGCCGCCCACGGGGTGACCTCGACCTGCGTGTGCCCCGGCTACGTGCGCACGCCGCTCGTCGAGGGGCAGATCGCCGGCCAGGCCGCGGTGCACGGCATCGCCCCGGACGAGGTCGTGGCCGACGTCATGCTGCGGCCGGCGGCGGTCAAGCGGCTGATCGAGCCGGAGGAGGTGGCCGAGCTGGTGGCCTACCTGTGCGGGCCGCACGGCTCGTTCATCACCGGCGTCTCCCTGCCGGTGGACGGCGGCTGGACGGCGCGCTAGTGGCCGGCGGCCTGTTCCCCGCCCGGCGAGCCGCCCCCGGGGGGCGGCCGTGAGCAGGCGCTTCCTCGAACTGCTCGCCAGGGAGGCGTCGGCCGTCGAGTTCGAGGGGTCGATCGTCGAGGCCAGGGCGGCGGGCGCCGATCCGACCGCGATCGAGGAGCTCGAACGCGCCAAGGTCGAGGCGCTGCGGGTGCGCGCGCTGCTGAGGCGCCGCGCCAGGCGCGAGGCGGAGCTGTCGGCGCTGTACGACACGGCCGGCGACCTGGCGGCGCTGCGCGACCTGGACGCGGTGCTGGAGGCGATCGTGCACCGGGCCAGGCAGCTCCTGGCGACCGACACGGCCTACCTCACCCTGCACGACCCCGAGCGGGGCGACACCTACATGCGGGTGACGGACGGGTCGATCTCGGCGAAGTTCCGTGCCCTGCGGCTGGCCATGGGCGCCGGGCTGGGCGGGCTGGTGGCGCAGACGGCGGTGCCGTACGCGACGGCCGACTACTTCGCCGACGCCCGTTTCCACCACAAGGAGGACATCGACGAGGCGGTCCTGGAGGAGGGCCTGGTCGCGATCCTGGGCGTGCCGCTGCGGCTCGGCCAGCGGGTGATCGGCGTGCTGTTCGCCGCCAACCGCAGCGCCCGGCCGTTCCACCAGGAGGAGGTGTCGCTGCTGGCCAGCCTGGCGGCGCACGCGGCGGTCGCGATCGACAACGCCCGCCTGTTGCAGGAGACCCGCAATGCGCTGGAGGAGCTGTCGAGCGCCCACCGCACCGCCAGGGCGCACGCCGAGGCGGTCGAGCGGGCGGCGCTGGCGCACGACAGGATGACCTCGCTGGTGCTGCGGGGCGGCGGCATCGAGGACGTGGCGGCCGTGGTGACCGACGTGCTCGGCGGGTCGCTGGTGGTGCTCGACGACCTCGGCAGGCCGATCGCCGGGCCGCCCGACGACGGCGTTCCCGGCACCGGTGTGGGCGAGCTGGACTCCGGCGTGTTCGAGGCGGCGCAGGCGTCGCGGGCGCTGGGCCGTACCGTGCGCCGGGCCGACCTGCGCATCGCGTCGGTGGACGTCGGCGGCGAGCCCCTGTGCACGCTGGTCCTGCGCAGCGACGACGCCGACGAGCGCATCCTGGAGCGGGCGGCGCTGGTCTGCGCGCTGCTGCTGCTGTTCCGCAGGAGCGTCGCGGAGGCCGAGGGGCGGGTACGCGGCGAGCTGCTCGACGACCTGATCGCCCGGCCGGACACGCCGGGGCTGGCCGACCGGGCCCGGCGGCTGGGCGTCGACCTGGGCGCCCCGCACGTCGTGGTGGTGGTCAGGCACGACGGGCAGCGGGAGCGGGCCCTGTTCTGGGCGTCGTCGCAGGCGGCGCTCCGCCACGGGCTGGCCGCCGGCCGGGCCGACGAGGTCGTGCTGCTGCTGCCGGGCGCGCACGCCGGTGACCTGGCGCGCCGCGTGGCGACCGAGCTGAGCGCCTCGCTCGGCGCGCCCGCGACCGCGGGCGCGTCACAGGCGGGCGGCCGGTCCCGCGACGTGGCGACGGCCTACCGGGAGGCGCGGCGCTGCGCGGAGGCGCTCATCGCGCTCGGCCGCGCCGGAGACGGCGCAGGGGCCGCCGAGCTGGGCTTCGTCGGCCTGCTGATCGGCGAGGAGCGCGACGTGCCGGGCTTCGTGCACTCGGTGCTCGGCCCGATCATCGACTACGACGCCCGCCGGGGCACCGCGCTGGCCGACACGCTCGCCGCCTACTTCGGCACCGGCGCCTCCCCCTCCCGTACGGCCGAGGCGCTGCACATCCACGTCAACACCGTCACCCAGCGGCTCGACCGCGTCACCCGGCTGCTCGGCGCGGGCTGGGCGGAACCGGAGCGCGCCCTGGAGATCCAGCTCGCGTTGCGCCTGCACCGGCTGGGCCACACAGCGGCTCCGTAGAGTGTGGGCCCGGCCCCCATATGAGTGACGCCCATCACTCCCTAGCGTGACGGCATGGACGCTCCCCACAACAAGGCAGGCGCCGCCTCCATCAAGAAGATCGTCGTTGCGAGCCTCATCGGCACCACCATCGAGTGGTACGACTTCTTCCTGTACGGCTCGGCGGCCGCGCTGGTGTTCAACAAGCTGTTCTTCCCCGAGGCCGATCCGCTGACCGGCACCCTCCTGGCGTTCCTCACCTACGCGGTCGGGTTCGTCGCCCGGCCCCTCGGCGGGCTGGTCTTCGGCCACTTCGGTGACCGGTTCGGCCGCAAGACGCTGCTGGTCGTCAGCCTGCTGATGATGGGCGCGGCGACGTTCCTGATCGGCTGCCTGCCGACGCACGCGGCGATCGGCGCGGCGGCTCCGCTGCTGCTGACGGTGCTCCGGCTGGTGCAGGGCTTCGCGCTGGGCGGCGAGTGGGGCGGCGCGGTCCTGATCGTCTCCGAGCACGGCGACGCGCGCCGGCGCGGCTTCTGGGCCTCCTGGCCGCAGGCCGGCGCTCCGGGGGGCAACCTGCTGGCCACCGGCGTGCTGGCCGTGCTCGCGGCCTGGCAGACGGACGAGGCGTTCCTGAGCTGGGGCTGGCGGGTGCCGTTCCTGCTGTCGGGCGTGCTGGTGCTGATCGGGCTGTGGATCAGGCTGACCATCACCGAGTCGCCGGTCTTCCAGCAGGCCGAGCCGGAGGAGACGGCGCCGATCGTCGGCGTGCTGCGCCACCACCGGCGGGACGTACTCACCGCGATCGGCGCGCGACTGGCGGAGAACATCTCCTTCTACCTGATCACGGTGTTCGTCATCACCTACGCCAAGGCGGGCGGCATCGACAACTCCACCGTGCTCAACGCCGTGCTCATCGGCTCGGTCATCCACTTCGCGACGATCCCGCTGTGGGGGGCGCTGTCGGACCGGGTCGGCCGCCGCCCGATCTACCTGGCCGGCGCGGCCGGGGTGGGCGTGTGGATCTTCGCGTTCTTCCCGCTCGTCGACACGGGCAACTTCCTGGCGATCACGCTGGCGGTGACCGTGGGGCTGATCTTCCACGGCATGATGTACGGCCCGCAGGCGGCCTTCTTCTCCGAGCTGTTCGGCACCAGGATGCGCTACACCGGGGTGTCGATCGGCGCGCAGCTCTCGGCGATCGTGGCCGGGGCGCTCGCCCCGATCATCGCGGTGGCGCTGCTCCAGGCGTTCGGCAGCGGCTTGCCGATCTCCGTCTACCTGGGCGGGGCGGCCGTGCTCACCCTGATCGCGGTGTTCGCCGCCCGCGAGACCCAGGGGCGTGACCTGGCGGAGCGGATCCGCGCGTGAGGCGCGGCCGGACGGCCGGCCCGCCCCGCGGTCACCGGGCAGGTCACGGGGCAGGTCACGGTGCAGGTCACGGTGCAGGTCACGGGGCAGGTCACCGCTCGGGCGGGCGGCCCGGCTGCTTCGGCCGTTGCACGTCGCTGACGTCCCTCAGGTAGCGGTGCCTGCCGGCGCGGGCCAGCCGGACGATGTGCCGGGCGCCGGGCAGCCGCCGTCCGAGCCGGTGCAGCGCCGTGTCACGGCCGAGCGGCGAACGCCGGGCGGGGGTGACGGCGGTGGCGGGCCGGACCACGGCCCTCCCCCGGCGGACCTCCAGGGCGAACCTGAGCCCGGCCTCCTCCTCGGCCGTGCGCAGCGACACCGTCCACAGGCCCGGCCCGAGCTCGTCCGCTCCCGGCATCATCCGCTTGACGGGCACCTTGGCCACGAGCTGCCCGGCGATCTCGCCGGGCACGCCCGGCTCGACCAGCGCCGGAGCGCACACCTCGCGCCCGCCCCGCGCGCCGCTGCGCAGCACCAGCTCCAGCGGCGGCCCGCCGCTCGGCGGCACGTACGGCACGGGCAGCACCACGTACAGGTGGCCGCCCTGCCGCCTGACCGTCACCGCCGGCGACACCAGCGCGATCGACTCGGGGAACGAGCGCGGCTCGACGGCCAGGCCCAGCTCGCCCGTGTCGGTCCAGCACGGCAGCACCAGCCGGGTCCTGGGCCGCTGCGACAGCACGCCGAGGCAGTTGAGCGGCCCCTCCGGCCGCCGGACGCGGCTCCTGGCCTGGTGCGCGCCGCCGTACATGCGCACGTGCACCTCCCACTGGCCCGGCAGCAGCGGCTCGCCCATCGCGGCGGCGGTCACGTCCACGCGGGCCTCGCCGACGAGTTGCACGCGGGTGTGGCGGCGACCGTCCTGGATCCGCTCCACGCGGTAGGCCACGGGCAGGAAGTGGACGACGCCCGACTCCGCGTGCCGGACGTAGACCTCCAGGCGGGCCCGCTCGACGGCGGAGGTGACGTCGGTGACGGTGTCGGACAGCAGTCCGGCGTCGAGGGAGCGCGGCGGGATCCAGAAGAGGCGGTCGCCGTCGGCGCGGAACCGGGTGGGCTGGCCGTCGCCGCCCAAGACCTCGACGGTCAGGCCGAGCACGAGCACGTGGGCGTCCCAGCGCACCTCGGTCAGGTCGGCGCGCAGGCCGGCCCGCCTGGCGGAGTTGGCGAGCAGGACGAGCTGGTCGAGCCGTCCGGCGCGCAGCAGCGTGGCCACGACGCGGAGCTGGACGGGCAGGTAGCGGTCCAGCCGTTCGGGGAAGCGGTCGAGGACCAGGTCGCGCAGCAGCCGGAAGTACACGCTGCGGTCCACCGAGGAGGCGGCGAACCTGCTGCTCAGGAACGGCCTGAGCACGGTGGAGCGCAACCAGTAGCCGTACATGCGGTCGCGGTGGCGGCCCTCGCCGATGTGGGCGTCGATGTCGTCCAGCAGCGCCCGCAGTTCGGCGACGACCGTGCGGGGGTCGTCGGCCGGCTCGGGGCGCTCGCCGAGGTGGCAGCAGACGCGTTCGGCGAGGATCGCGACGACCTTGGCCTGCAGGTAGGCGCGCACCACGAACGCCTGCTCGGCGATGTGGCCTCCGGGGTCGGCGAAGCCCAGCTCGTGCTCCTGCAGGAACGCGCGGCGGTAGAGCTTGTGCGGGGTGAGCAGGGCGAACAGCCGGTCGCGCAGGATGTCGGCCCGCCCCCTGCTTCGGTGGAAGGCGCTGACCGGCGGGCCCGCGTCGCGCACCAGGCGGCCGACGAGCACGTCGGCGTCGGTCTCCACCGCCCGTTCGTGCATCCGCTGGAGGGCGTCGCGTTCCAGCCGGTCGCCCTGGTCCATGAGGTAGACGTAGTCGCCCTGGGCGGCGGCGATGCCGGCGTTGCGGCCACGCGGCGGCGAGCCGGCGTGCGGCAGGTGCAGGACGCGGACGTTGCGGCGGACGGCGGCGACGGTGTCGAGCCGTTCGGCGATCCCGTCGGTGGACCCGTCGTCCACGAAGATCACTTCGTACTCGTCGGCGGGCAGCGTCTGCTCCAGAACGGAGCGCAGGCACGCGTCGGCCGAATCACCGGGGTTGTGGACATCGACGATCACACTGACCTTCACACCCATGCGGCCAGCGTGCGCCCACCCCCGTCAGGCGGTGCGGCGGCTTGCCGATTGCAGAGGGAAAGATGACCCTCCGGTATCGGCTCCCAGACCGTCAGTACCAGCCCACCCGCTGCGAGTGCCCCCACGCGCCGCAGGGCGAGCCGTAGCGGCCCTTGATGTAGCCGAGGCCCCACTTGATCTGGGTGGCGGCGTTGGTCTGCCAGTCGGCGCCGGCCGTGGCCATCTTGCTGCCGGGCAGCGACTGGGGGATGCCGTAGGCGCCGGAGGAGCGGTTCATCGCCCGCTCGTTCCAGCCGCTCTCCTTGTGCCAGAGGCTCTCCAGGCAACCCCACTGGTCGGCGCCGAAGCCGAAGGAGGCCATCATCGCCTTGGCGACGGCCTTGTTGCTGCCCGGCGAGGGGTTGGAGCCGGGCGGGAAGTTGGCGGGCGGGAAGCCGTCGCCGCCCGGGGCCCGCTCCTTGACCTCGATCCAGGAAAAGTCGCCGGGGCCGCCGCCCGCGCGGCCGTCCTTGAGCTTCTTCGCCTTGTACGCCTGGGCCGCCGCCTCCTTGAGCGCGTCGGCCTCGGGGTCGGGCGTGTAGAGGTCGCCGCTGGCGATCGCGGCCATGTCGTCAAGGTCGAGCACCTGCTTGACCGGGGCGTTGGCGTTCTGGACGGCGGTGTAGGCGGTGAAGCCGCCCCCGCCGAAGAGGATCGCCGCGGACAGGCCGACCACCAGCACGCGCTTCGGCGTCACCCGGGAGGGTTTGCGGGCCGGCCGGCGTGCCGAACGGGGGGATTCGGATGCGCGGCGCTCACTCACCTTCGGACCTGGGCTCACGAGCAAAGAGCTTGCCCTGTCCGGGGGGGTGGTCCGCAACCGATACGAGACATTCGGTTGGCGTTCCCATGGTGATCGCCTGCTTGGCGTGCCGTTTCCCGCCGGGTGTGAATTTCCTCACAGTTCCCGCCGGCATCGGAGGCAACGCGAAACGGGCGCGCGGACCACCCTTCGGGCGCCCGTACCGAAGGGAGGGCCGCTTTCAGGGTGGCCGGGGTTCTTTATAGTCATGTGAGTGGGCTGTCACAGTTTCATGACACTAGGCAGAAGCATGCGTGACCCGGGCGAATAATGTCCGTGTGGCCGGCATCCTCCTCGTCGAAGACGATCCCTCAGTCCGCACCGCTCTGGAGCTGGCGCTGACCAGGCAGGGCCATTCGCTCACCTCGTACGCGACCGGCGAGGAGGCGCTGGAGCACATCCGCTCACGCCGCCCGGAGCTCGCCATCCTCGACGTGATGCTGCCCGGCATCGACGGGGTGGAGGTGTGCCGCCGCATCCGCCGGCTCGACCAGCTCCCCGTCATCCTGCTCACCGCCCGCGGCGACGACCTCGACGTGGTGGTCGGTCTGGAGGCGGGCGCCGACGACTACGTCGTCAAACCGGTCGAGCCGAGGGTGCTGGACGCCCGCATCCGGGCCATCCTGCGCCGGGCCGAGTCGGCCACGTCCGACCGCATCACCTTCGGCGACCTCGTGATCGACCGGGGCGCGCTCAAGGTGACGCTGGCCGGCAAGGAGATCCACCTGACGCCCACCGAGCTGCGGCTGGTGCTGGAGCTGGTCCGCCACCCCGGCCAGGTGCTCAACCGGCGCTACCTGCTGCGCGAGGTGTGGGACCACACCCACGTGGCCGACTCCCGCCTGGTCGACGCCTGCGTCCAGCGGGTCCGCGCGAAGATCGAGCCGGTGCCGGCCGAGCCTGTGTTCATCCACACCGTCCGCGGGTTCGGCTACCGGTTCAGCCCTCCGTGATGCGGCTGCCCACCGGGCTGCGCGCCCGGCTGGTCATCACCTTCACCCTGGTCGGGGTGCTGGCGTCCGTGCTGGTGGCGACGATCGGATTCGAGCTGGCCAAGACCGCGCTCGTGCAGCGGGCCGAGGACAACGCCATCAGCGTGGTCAGGAGAGAGCTGGACCGGATCACCTTCCCCATCGGCCGGCTCAGGCCCGGCGAGGCGGCGCCGGGCAGCGCCGAGCTGGCCTCGCTGGCCCAGGCGCTCGACGGCCCCGGCCGCAGCGTCATGGTGGAGTATCGCGACCTGACCTACTCCGACGGCCCGCTGACCATGGACGACGTGCCGAACGAGCTGTACGGCAGGGCCAAGGGGCACCTCGTCACCCAGCGCCGGGTGATCGGCAACGAGCTGTGGCTCATCGTCGGCTCCGAGGTCCACCGCCGCAGCGGCGCGCGGGCCGAGGCGACGGGGCTGCGGGCGTTCGTGTTCTTCCCGCTGCGCGCGGAGGAGGGCCAGTTGTCCATGCTCAGGACCCGGCTCACCCAGGGCGGCACGGCCGTCGTGCTGATCGCTCTGGTCGTCGCCCTGGTGTCGGCCCACCGGGTGCTGCTGCCGGTCAGGCGGCTTAGCGCGGCCGCGCAGGCGCTCGGCGAGGGCAGGCTGGACACCCGCCTGCCGGTGCACGGTCAGGACGAGCTGGCCGACCTGACCGCCAGGTTCAACGACGCGGCGGCGGCCCTGGAGCTCAGCGTGTCCGAGCTGCGCGCGCTGGAGGCCATGTCGCGCAGGTTCGTGGCGGACGTCTCCCACGAGCTGCGCACGCCGGTGACCGCGATGACGGCCGTGGCCGACATGCTGCACGAGGAGGCCGACCGGCTGCCCCCGGACACGGGCGAGGCGGTGCGGCTGGTGCTCAACGAGATCGAGCGGCTGCGGGAGCTGATCGAGCACCTCATCGAGATCAGCCGCTTCGACGCGGGCACGGCCACGCTCAACCTGGAGACGGTGAACGTGGCCGACGCCGTCCACGACTGCCTGGAGGTGCGCGGCTGGGCCGGGGAGGTGCGGGTCAGCGCCCCCAAGGGGCTGGCGGCGAACCTCGATCCGAGGAGGTTCGACGTGATCGTGGCCAACCTCGTCGGCAACGCGCTCAAGCACGGCGGGCCGCCGGTGCAGGTCAGCGCCCGGGGCACCGAGAACGGCCTGGAGGTGAAGGTGCGCGACCACGGGCGGGGCATCCCGCCGGAGGCGCTGCCGCACGTCTTCGACCGCTTCTACAAGGCCGGCGCGGGGCGGGCCCGCAGCCAGGGCAGCGGCCTGGGGCTGGCCATCGCGCGGGCCAACGTCCACCTGCACGGCGGCACCGTCTCGGTGCGCGCCCAGGACCCCGGCACGCTCTTCACGGTCTGGCTGCCCCGCCGATGACCGGCCGCCGACTCCCCGGAGCGCCGCGACCGGTCGCGGCGCTGCTCGCCGCGGTCGTGGCGGTCGTCGTGGCGGTGGTCGTGGCGGCGGGGTGCGGGATCGCGCCCACCGACGTGCAGGAGCGGGCCAAGCCGCCGACCGTCGAGGTACCGCCGCCGTCCAAGACCATCTACCTGCTGAAGAACGGCGAGCTGGCGCTGGAGCCCGCCGACGTCGAGTCGGACACGGTGGAGAGCCTGCTCACCGCCCTGTTCGCGGCCTCGGCCCAGCCGCTCGGCGACCGTGACACCGCGCTGCGCGGCTTCACGTTCGAGGGCATCGAGGACTCGCTCAATCCCGTCCAGCGGGACGAGGTGCGGCTGCCGCGAACCTCCACGCTGACCGTGTTCGTCAAGGGCGAGGGCCGGCTGTCCAAGCTCGGCAAGGCCCAGATCGTCTGCACGGCCCAGCAGGACGCCGCCTTCGAGCAGGTCAAGATCGTCCACCGGTACGAGAACCGCCCCTCCAGGACGGAGGGGCGGTTCATCTGCGGCGATCTCAGGTGAGCTAGAGGGTGATGTCCTCCAGCATCTCGGTGACCAGCGCCGCGATCGGCGACCGCTCCGACCTGGTCAGCGTGACGTGCGCGAACAGCGGGTGGCCCTTGAGCTTCTCGACCACCGCGACCACGCCGTCGTGCCGGCCGACCCGCAGGTTGTCGCGCTGGGCGATGTCGTGGGTGAGCACCACCCGGGAGTTGGCGCCGATCCGGCTGAGCACGGTCAGCAGCACCCCGCGCTCCAGCGACTGGGCCTCGTCCACGATCACGAACGCGTCGTGCAGCGAGCGGCCGCGGATGTGGGTGAGCGGCAGCACCTCCAGCATGCCCCGGTCGAGGACCTCCTCGATCACCTCGGGCGTCGTCACCGCGCCGAGCGTGTCGTAGACCGCCTGGCCCCACGGGCCCATCTTCTCGCCCTCGGTGCCGGGCAGGTAGCCGAGCTCCTGCCCGCCCACGGCGTAGATGGGCCGGAAGACGATGACCTTGCGGTGCTGGCGGCGCTCCAGGACGGCCTCCAGGCCCGCGCAGAGGGCCAGCGCCGACTTGCCGGTGCCGGCCCGGCCGCCCAGCGAGACGATGCCGATCTCCGGGTCCATGAGCAGGTCGAGCGCGATGCGCTGCTCGGCGGAGCGGCCGTGCAGCCCGAACACCTCGCGGTGGCCCCGCACCAGCCGCACCGACTTGTCGGGCAGCACCCGGCCGAGCGCCGAACCCTTGCTCGACAGCAGCCGCAGCCCGGTGTGCGTGGGCAGGTCCCTGGCCTCCTCCAGCTCGGCGGTGCCCTTGTCGAAGAGCGTCTCGACGTCCTCGCTGGTGACCTGCAGCTCGGCCATCCCGGTCCAGCCCGACTCGACGACCAGCTCGGCGCGGTACTCCTCCGCCGCCAGGCCGATCGAGGCCGCCTTGACCCGCATGGGCAGGTCCTTGGAGACCAGCACCACGTCGCAGCCCTCCGCGGCCAGTGCGCGGGCCACGGTCAGGATGCGGGTGTCGTTGTCACCCAGGCGGAAGCCGACGGGCAGGATCGACGGGTCGCTGTGGTTGAGCTCGACCCTGATGGTGCCGTCCCCGGTGGGCATCGGCTCGTCCAGCCTGCCGTACTGCACGCGCAGGTCGTCGAGGTAGCGCAGGGCCTTGCGCGCGAAGTAGCCGAGTTCGGGATGGTGCCGCTTTCCCTCCAGCTCGGTGATGACCACGATCGGGAGGACGACCTCGTGCTCCGCGAAGCGCGTCATCGCCGCCGGGTCGGCTAGCAGGACCGAGGTGTCCAGCACGTACGTGCGCTTGCCCGGCTCGCGCTCGGTGGGCTGGGTCGAAGGGTTGCTCGAGGACACTGCCACACGTTCTCCCCCGGGCACCCGTGGGAACGGGCACCCTGCAGACGAGGTGGGAATCGGACCGGACCCGTGTCCTCGGCCGCTACGTGCCGTCGGCGCCGGGTTCCGGCCCCCCTCGGCGGTTCGTGGCGCAAGGACGGGCCCTCTCCGGAGTGTCCGGCCTGTGGCCGGACACTTCCAACGTTACGTACTGGATACCCAGATGTCCCATCAGGAACCGTAACGTCGGTGTCTCGCGGCATAGTCGCGCAGCGCCCGCAGGAAGTCGACCCTGCGGAAGTCAGGCCAGTAGGCCTCGTGGAAGTAGAACTCCGAGTGAGCGCTCTGCCAGAGCATGAAGCCGGACAGCCGCTGCTCGCCCGAGGTCCGGATGAGAAGGTCCGGGTCGGGCTGACCGCGAGTGTAGAGATGCTCCGCGATGTGCTCGACATCGAGAACCTCGACGAGGTCCTCGATGCTCGCCCCCTTGCTGGCGTGCTCCTGGAGGAGTGAGCGCACCGCATCGGCAATCTCACGTCTTCCTCCATACCCAACTGCAACGTTCACAATCAGGCCCGGACGGTGAGATGTTGCCTCTTTCGCATCTTTCAGGACATTTGCTGTCCTGTCAGGGAGGAGGTCGAGTGCTCCGACGGGGCTGATCCGCCAGCCCTGGTCCACCAGCTCCCGCGTCACGTCCTCGATGATGCGCAGCAGCGGCTCCAGCTCCTCGCGGGGCCGGTTGAGGTTGTCGTTGGAGAGCATCCACACCGTGACCACCTCGACGCCGGTGTCACGGCACCAGGTGAGCAGCTCGGAGATCTTGTCGGCGCCCTTGCGGTGGCCGCTGGAGACGTCGCGCATGCCCATGGCGCGGGCCCAGCGGCGGTTGCCGTCGATGATGACCCCGACGTGCCGGGGCATGCTGTCCCTCGACAGCTTGGTCTCCAGCCGACGCTCGTACAGCCGGTAGACCAGGTCGCGCAGGCCCACGGAGTCCCTCCCCAGTGGTGCGGTGCCAATGGCCGAATGACCTAACAGGCAATTATCACCGCGTTTCGCCCGTGCCCGCCCCCTCAACGGGATTCCTGGGAAGATCTTCACCCGGATTTCGGGCCAGCGGCCGACCGGCGAGACAACCTTCGGCCTCGTCCACCAGCTCGCGCACGAACTCCGCGAGCTCTCCCGACGTGAGCACCGCCCGCATGCCCACGCCCTCCGCGCCCCACGCCTCGACGAAGGCGCGGCGCGTCAGCCGCCACTCGCCCGGCCGTCCCCGGCGGGGCACCCAGAGCGGGATCGTCCGGAGCTGGCAGCGCAGCTCACCGCCGCCCACCAGGCTCGACCTCGTACGATAGCGGAACGCGAACAACTCGCTGTCCGGCTCCTCGTCGGGAAACCTGTCGTCGGGATCGGGCCAGCGCGCCGCCGGCCCGCGCCCGGCCCGCGCCTCGGCCACGCCGCGCGCCAGCCGCGCCAGCAGCCAACCGCACCGCTCACCCACGGTCCCGTACGGCGTGCCGTCGCGCCGCAGCTCCAGGGTCACCTCGTACGGCACGCCCACGCTGTCCGTGCACGCGACCGGCGTGACGGTCAGGAAAGATCCATCGACGCAACGTACTCCTCCCACGTCGGATGGGATATCCAGCGTCAAACTTCACTAAACCCGCAAAAACGCCCAGCAATGGCATGGCACCCGGCGCGCACGGCCGGCCCCGCGCCACGCGGGGCCGGCCGTGCCGGCGTCGTACCGAGCAGCCGGATCAGGACAGCCGGATCAGGACAGGCGGTCCAGCAGCGCGTTGTACTCGTCCCACAGCTCCTTGGGCAGGCGGGAGCCGAACGTGTCGAAGTGCGACCGGATCAGCTCGGCCTCCTGCCGCCAGACCTCGGGATCGACGCTGAGCAGCGTGCGCAGGTCCTCCTCCGACAGGGTCAGCCCCTCGGTGTCGAGCGTCTCGGGCACCAGCCCGATCGGGGTGGGCACGGCCTTGGCCTCGCCGTTCAGCCGCTCCACGATCCACTTGAGCACCCGGCTGTTCTCGCCGAAGCCCGGCCAGACGAACCGCCCGTCCGCGTCCTTGCGGAACCAGTTGACGTAGTAGATACGCGGCGGCTCCGCCCCCGCGCGGCGGCCCATCTCCAGCCAGTGCCCGAAGTAGTCGCCCATGTTGTAGCCGCAGAACGGCAGCATGGCGAACGGGTCGTAACGCAGCTCGCCGACCTTGCCCTCGGCGGCGGCGGTCTTCTCGGAGGCGACATTGGCTCCGAGGAAGACGCCGTGCTCCCAGCTCAGCGACTCGGTCACGAGCGGCACCGCGCTGGCGCGGCGGCCACCGAACAGGATCGCCGAGATGGGCACGCCCTTGGGGTCCTGCCACTCGGGTGCGATGGTCGGGCACTGGGCGGCCGGAGTGGTGAAGCGGGCGTTCGGGTGGGCCGCCGGCTCGCCGCCGTCAGGGGTCCAGGAGCGCCCCTTCCAGTCGGTGAGATGCGCCGGGGGCTCGTCGGTGAGCCCCTCCCACCACACGTCGCCGTCGTCGGTGAGGGCGACGTTGGTGAAGATGCTGTTGCCCCAGAGCGTCTTGACGGCATTGGCGTTGGTGACCTCGCCCGTGCCGGGCGCGACGCCGAAGAACCCGGCCTCGGGATTGATGGCGTAGAGCCGGCCGTCCGCGCCGTAACGCATCCAGGCGATGTCGTCGCCCACGGTCTCGACCTTCCAGCCGGGGATCGTCGGCTGGAGCATGGCGAGGTTGGTCTTGCCGCACGCGCTCGGGAACGCGGCCGCGATGTAGCGCGCCTCGCCGTCCGGCGGGGTCAGCTTGAGTATGAGCATGTGCTCGGCCATCCAGCCCTCGTCGCGCGCCATGGTGCTGGCGATGCGCAGGGCGTAGCACTTCTTGCCGAGCAGCGCGTTGCCGCCGTAGCCGGAGCCGTACGACCAGATCTCGCGGGTCTCGGGGAAGTGGCTGATGTACTTGGTGGAGTTGCACGGCCAGGGCACGTCCCGCTGCCCGGGCTCCAGGGGCGCGCCGACGCTGTGCACGCAGCGGACGAAGTCGCCGCGCTCCTCGATGAGGCGCAGGGCCCGCTCCCCCATCCGCGTCATGACGCGCATGGACACGGCGACGTACGGCGAGTCGGTGATCTCCACACCGAGCTGGGAGATCTCGCCGCCGAGCGGCCCCATGCAGAACGGGACGACGTACATGGTGCGGCCGCGCATGCAGCCCTTGAACAGCTCGCCGAACGTGGCCCGCATCTCGGCGGGGGCGATCCAGTTGTTGGTCGGCCCCGCGTCCTCCTCTCGCTCGGAGCAGATGAAGGTGCGGTCCTCGACCCTGGCCACGTCGCTCGGGTCGGAGGTGGCGTAGAAGCTGTTGGGCCGCTTGGCCAGCCGCGTGAACGTGCCCTGCTCGCAGAGGAGGTTGGTCAGGCGCGTCCACTCCTCCTCCGAGCCGTCGCACCACTCGATCCGATCGGGCTGGGCAAGGGACGCTATCTCGTGCACCCACGCGACCAATTCGCTATTGGTCGTCGGCGCCGGGACTTCTACGGAAAGGGACACGGCTACGGCTCCTCCACTCTTCAGGGCCCAGTCATCATTAACGACGAAGTGGCGCCGGAGCCAATTGGCATAGACCTTTCGGCGACGCCCGTCGTCGCAGGCAGCGGCCTTGACGATTCGGGAAGCCTACCCACGCCGAACGGTTTTAAAATTGTCTTTCGGGGGCCCTGGCATAAACCATCGACGCTGGTCTAAACCAATTCGGCGACTGGTATAAACCATTTTCCGGGCCGTTTCGCCTGCGCCGCGCGGGGATCAGAGACCGGGTCCGGAGGCGCGGACCCGGTCGACGTGCCGCAGTGCGTCGCGCAATTCGGCGAGCCAGGTGTCGGTGTTGCGGCCCACCAGCCGCACGCACCAGGCCAGCGCGTCGCTGCGGCTGCGGGCCACGCCGGCGGCGACCAGGGTGTCGAGCACCTGGCGCTCCGACTGGCGCAGGCGCGTCATCACCGGCACGGACAGTGTGGTGAACATCACTGTCTCCCCGCCGCAGACGACGCCCCACGAGACTTTCTGCCGGAACTTCCGCTCGGCCTCCCGGGCGATCTCGACCCGCCGCTCGCGGGTCTCCTCCCGGAAGCGCGCCACCAGCCCCTCGACGAGGGCGGGACGCTCCTCCTCCGGCACGTCGCCGGGCGGCTCGGGCAGCGCGCCGAGCACGGCGATCTCCTCGCGGTCCTGGACGATCTCCGGCGCACCGGTGAACCAGCCGTCCGGGAGCCGTCCGGCGAACCAGGCGCGTACCTGTGCTGTTTCCATGTAATGAGAATTACACGACAAGAGGGCCGCGCGCACCTGCCGCGGAGGTGCGAGAAGGGCTACCTGACCCGGGCCGCCACGGGCGGGCTGACGCGGACCACGCCGGCGAGGTTGCGGGTGTTCACTGGGACGATCTTGACGACGTCACCGGTGCGCGGAGCGTGCAGCATCTTGCCCTGGCCCCAGTAGATGGCCACGTGCGAGATGTAGCCGGGGTTGGTCGGGTCGCTGCGCCAGAAGAGCAGGTCGCCCGGCTGCGCCTGGGAGAGCGGCACCTGCGGGCCGGTGACCCACTGCTGATGCGTCACGCGCGGCATCTTCACCCCCGCCCGGGCGAAGGCCCACTGCACCAGCCCCGAACAGTCGAAGGTGTCGGGGCCCTCGGCGCCCCACACGTACGGCCGGCCCAGCTTGGAGACGGCCGCGCGCAGCGCCACGGTGAGCTGTTCGCCGGACATGTACGCACCCGTGGCGGAGGGGCGCGCCTGGGTCCGCGCCGGTCGCAGCACCGGATTGACCATGGCCACCTGGGTGCCCTTCGGCAGCACCTTGAGCAGGGCGGCGCGCAGCTTGCCGGAGTCGGCCTTGGGGGCGCTGACGATCAGCGCGTTGTCGCGCGGCAGGCCGAGGGAGCGGGCCGTCTCCTTCGAGACGACCGCGTCGACCGCGCCGAAGCCGGTGGTGGCGTAGGCGCCGATGCGTAACTGCCCGGCCGGGCCGTTGACCCGGCTGTGCAACTGCAGCCCGCCGTCGGTGCCCAGCACGAACGACACCGCCACGTCACCGGCGGCGATGTTGCCCCACAGCGGGTCGGAGGCGGCGGTGACCTTGGGGGTGTAGGCGCGGAACGACGAGGGGTCGACGCCCAGCGTCTGCACCCGCTTGCCGTCGAGCATGATCGAGGCGGCGTCGGCCAGCTCCAGCGCCCGCACCCCGCGCTGCGCGGCCACCTTCTCCAGCAGCTCCCGGGTGAACGGCTTGCGGGTCACCACGAACAGATGTGGCTTGTGCAGTTTGTCCAGCGGCCTGACCGGCTGCACCGCCCTGGCCTCGGCGACGAGGGTCTGCCGCGGCGCGGGGCGGGGTTGCGTGGTCGCCGTCCGCCGCCCCTCGCCCGGCCGCTCACCGCCCTCGCTCCGCCCGGCCCACTGCCCGCTCTGCTGCCCGTCCCGCTGCCCGCTCTGCTGCCCGTCCCGCTGCCCGCTCTGGGCGAGCAGCAGCACGTCGGCGGTCAGCACCGCCACGAGCGTCACGACGATGAACGGCACCAGCCATCGATGGTCGCGCCGCCGCCCGGGCGAGCGGACGAGGAAGCTGAGGTCCTGACGGATCGCCGAAGGTCGCATGAGCTCCGAACCTGCCGGGGCACGCATGAGTTCCGCCGGACCCGTCGGGGCCCGGCGGTGCGTGTCGTCGGGGGTCAGTTGCCGATGTACGGCACGGCCTCGAGGATCTCGACCGTGTTCTGACGGCCGTTGGGCATGCTGTAGGTCGCCTTCTCGCCGATCTTCTTGCCGTTGATGGCCGCCCCCAGGGGGGACTTGGGCGAGTAGACGTCGATCGGGGCTCCGCTCTCCTCCCGGGAGGCGAGCAGGAAGGTCACCTCGTCGTCGTCACCGACGAACCTGATCGTCACGGTCATGCCGGGACCGACGATGCCCTCCGTCTTGGGAGCCTCGCCCACCTTCGCGTTGTCGAGGATCTGGCGCAGATGGAAGATGCGGGCCTCCATCTTGCCCTGCTCGTCCTTGGCCGCGTGGTAGCCGCCGTTCTCCCTGAGATCCCCCTCCTCACGGGCGGCCTCGATCTTCTTGGCGATGTCGACGCGCCCTGGGCCCGAGAGATACTCGTACTCCGCCTTCAGGCGGTCGTACGCCTCCTGCGTCAGCCATGTGACGTTCTCATCGCGAGAGTCGGCCACGGGTTCTCCTTGCTTGCCTAGGGGCCCTGAACACTTGAGGTGCGTGTCGGTCGAATTGCGAAAGGCTAACAACTTCGCCGATGGTACGCTTCCCCAAACGTCTCATTATACGAGATTGCAGTACTGGATGTGGACAGAAGCGGCCTCACCACTGGTGGCCAGGCGTTCCTTGAACCTCTTCGTACCCGCACCGGCCGCGATTCTTACGTCCTTCGCGCCGACTTCCCCGTGGGTCACGTCGAGCGCCCTGACCCGGCACACGGCGGCCCGGTCGTCCGGCTTCGCCAGCTCGAAGACGACCTCGGCCTGGCCCGGCGTGACGCTGAACGACACCACCTGGGCCGTGGCCCCGGAGCCGGTGCCGGTCATCGACCACATCACGAAGCCCCAGCCTCCCGCGATGATGGCCACCAGCAGGCCGATCACCACGTGGACGACGAGACGGCCGCCTCGTTCGGGGCGGTCCGGGTAGTCGTCGGGTGTGCCGAGAACGGGTCCGTTCTCGACATCTCTGGTGGCCATGACGGAATCTCCCTGCACTCCCTCAGCGTTATCCGAGACAATTGTCTCGCGCGCGGGTCACGCCCTCGCGACCGCCCAGCAGAAACTAACCTCTCTGGGCGGGTGAACCGTCCGACCTAGGAGCATCGAGCCCGTGAGTGCACCGCTGAGGCTGATGGCAGTCCACGCACACCCCGACGACGAGTCGAGCAAGGGCGCCGCCACCATGGCGCGCTACGTTCGCGAAGGCGTCGAGGTGCTGGTTTGTACGCTCACGGGTGGTGAGCGGGGCTCCGTGCTCAACCCCAAGATGGACCGGCCCGACGTCGTCGCCAACATCGCCGAGGTCCGCCGGGCCGAGATGGACCGGGCACGCGAGATCCTCGGCGTCCGGCAGAGGTTCCTGGGCTTCGTCGACTCCGGCCTGCCGGAGAGCGAGGAGGAGGAGCTGCCCGAGGGCTGCTTCGCCGTACAGAAGCTGGAGGTGGCCGCGGCGCCGCTGGTGGCCGCGGTGCGCGAGTTCAGGCCGCATGTGATCATCACGTACGACGACGACGGCGGCTACCCGCACCCCGACCACATCATGACCAACCGGGTGTCGGTCGAGGCCTTCGAGGCCGCGGGCGACCCCGACCGCTACCCCGGCACCGGCGACCCCTGGCAGCCGCTGAAGCTCTACTACCAGATGGGCTTCACCAAGGAGCGGTTCGAGGCGCTGCACGAGGCGATGACCGCGCGCGGCATGGGATCCCCCTACTCCGACTGGATCGCCCGCTGGGAGGACCGGCCCGCCAAGTGGCCGGTGACCACCCGGGTGCCGTGCGCCGACTACTTCGAGCTGCGCGACCAGGCGCTGCTCGCGCACGCCACACAGGTCGACCCCGACGGCTTCTGGTTCGTCTGCCCGCGCGAGCTGCAGCAGGAGATCTGGCCGACGGAGGACTACCACCTGGCCCGCTCGCTCGTCGACACCGAGCTGCCCGAGGACGACCTGTTCACCGGCATCCACGCCGACGAGGTCTCCCCCGCCTGCCACTGAGGCCGCCCGCACGCACGCTCCGGGCCGCCGGCGCCTGCCGGCGGCCGGAGCATCACCCCCCGGTGGCAGACTGGAGGGGTGACAGTTCTCGCCGCCGGTGACGTCAGCCCGGGCCTGCTCGGCTTCGTCGTCATCGCTCTCATCGGACTGGCGACGTACTTCCTCATCAAGTCGATGAACAAGCAGATGGGGAAGATCAGCGTGCCACGCGAAACCGACGTCCCGCACGACAAGAAAGCCGACTAGATGGCGATCGACGTGGTCGACAACGTCGAGCGCAGCCGCTTCGAGGTGCACGTGGACGGCAAGCTGGCCGGGCTGGCCGACTACCGGCTGCGCGGCGTGACGATCTCCTTCACCCATACCGAGGTGTCGGCCGACTTCCAGGGGCGGGGGCTGGCCGCCAGGATGGTCAGGCACGCCCTCGACGCCAGCCGCGACACCGGGCTGCGCGTGGTCCCGCTCTGCTCGTACGTCGCCTCCTACATCGAGCGCCACCCCGAGTACCAGGACCTGCTCGAAGCCGCGCCCGCCGAGTAGCGGCGCGCCGGCACGGCCGCCCGGCGCCTCGCCCGTGCGCCCCGGCACGGCCGCGTGGCGCATCCGGCCCGTGCGCCCCGGCTCAGTCGCGCGGCGACCAGGCCAGCTCCAGCGCTCGCGGCAGCCCCCACCAGCCGAGCGGCGTCAGCACGTCGTCCTCGTCGACGACGCCGAGGTGGCCCCACAGGGTGACGACCGGCACGAAGAGCCGCTCGGTCGCCTCCACCTCGTCCACGCCCATGCCCGCGGCCAGGTCGAGGTCCATGGAGGAGTCGAGCTCGACGTCGATGTCCTCCGACTCGGCGATCAGCCGGGCGAGACGTTCGGGCGAGGCCAGCACGCCGGGGCCGAGCCTGGCCAGCGCGGCCACGGCGGCCAGCCAGTCGGCGTGCTGGATGGCGCACAGCTTGGACAGCACGTCGTCCTCGTGGCTCAGCTCACCGTCCAGGTCGGCGAACTCCTCCAGGGTGTCGCCGTCCTCCGACAGGTCGGAGACCGGCCCGGCGATGCCGGCGGCCACCGACAGCCACAGCTCGCCGTCGTCGTCGGGCATCGGCCGTTCCTCGAAACCGGCGCAGGCCCGCAGCACGTTGGCCGGGTAGCCGGGCTGGCCGAGCAGCACGCGCAGCCGCGCACCCGCGCGGTCGAGCTCGTCGGCGGGCAGCTCCGGCTGCTTGGGCAGATCGGCGAGGATGCGCCGCAGCTCCGACAGCGCGAACGCCTCCTCCTCGTCCCAGACGGCGAACAGCTCCTCGTCCTGCTCGTCGTTGACGGCGAAGGCGGGCACCCGGCCGTCGGGCAGCGGCGTGCTCAGCCACTGCTCCTGCAGCTCCTCGTAGCGGCCGCGCGCCTCGGCGTCGCCGTGGGCCAGCGCGTCGGGGTCGATCTCGCCGGCCTGCACCCGCTCCTCCAGGTGGCGGACGAGCCGGGAGTACATCTCGGCGGCCACCGGTCCGCGCTCGTCCTCCTCCGGCCACACGAAGTAGCCGGGCGTCATGAGGACCGGCTCGGTGCCGGTGGACTCGACCCAGCGCTGGACGTCGCCGACCGTGGCCAGCCCCGACTCGATCGAGCTGAGCGTGGTGCGCGCCGAGTCCCAGAACGGCGCGGACAGGGGGTTGCCGGCGGCCAGCAGGGCGCGCCGCAGGTCGGGGACGGCCACCAGCGCCACCCCGGACGGCACGGCCAGCAGCGCCCGCGCCACGTCCCTTCGGGTCAGGGCCGCGGCCGGGCGGCCGGCGTGCGTGCAGACGAAGTCCAGATCCACTCTCCGTAACCTACGCCCCCGCGCCCCCTCCGCACACGCGCCCCTTCCGCCACACGCCCCCGGAGCGAACACGGGCCCGACGTGCCACAGCTGAGACGTGCCGCCGCTGATGAGCGTGCCCACGCGGCCCGTCACCGGTGGCACCGGATTCCCTCCATAATGTGCGATCACGACGTAGGCTGAGCACTCGTGAAAGGTGGTGTCATGAGTGCTCAGCCTGTCCACGGTGGCGCAGCCGACCGCCCGGGGGTGCCGCGAACCATCGGCGGCGTCTCCGGAGCGCTGCGAGCAGCCGCCGTGCTCAGTTCTTCGCCGAACTTCTAGAAGCTCAGCAAGGCCCTGAGTTGGATGGTGTGCTCAACGCCTGGTGGGGGCGCGACTCTGGACACCGACCCTGATCGTGACCGCATCCGAGCGGCGGCCGAAGCCGGGAGTCTGCCCACCACCACCATGGACGAGGTCCTACGCCGACGGCAGGAGCGCGGCGTCCGGTGAACGAGGACGACGGCCTTTGGCCTGTGGTCCCTTCGGAGGTCGTGGCTGACACGCTCGCCGACCGTAAGAACCGAACCGACAGGTGCTTCTCACCCGCGTCGTCCTGTTCTGACAGTGTGAGAGCCTGGAGTTATGAACAGGCTCGGTAGTGAGACCTCTCCCTACCTCCTCCAGCACGCGGACAACCCCGTCGAGTGGCATCCGTGGGGCGACGAGGCGTTCGCCGAGGCGCGCCGCAGGGACGTGCCGCTGCTGATCAGCGTGGGCTACTCAGCCTGTCACTGGTGCCATGTCATGGCGCACGAGAGCTTCGAGGACGACGAGACCGCGAAGCTGATGAACGAGCACTTCGTCAACGTCAAGGTGGACCGCGAGGAGCGGCCCGACGTCGACGCCGTCTACATGAGCGCCACCCAGGCCATGACGCACCAGGGCGGCTGGCCGATGACGGTGTTCGCCACGCCGGAGGGTCACCCGTTCTACTGCGGCACCTACTTCCCGCGGCCGAACTTCCAGCGGTTGCTGGTGGCCGTGCACCAGGCGTGGACCGGTGACCGTGAGGCGGTGCTCAAGCAGGGCGCCAAGCTCGTCGAGGCGCTCAACACGCAGACGGCGCTGCCGAGCGGCCCGCTGCCCACCGCCGAGACGCTCGACCAGGCCATGCGCAACCTGCGCGAGACGTTCGACCCGGTGCACGGCGGTTTCGGCGGTGCGCCGAAGTTCCCGCCGTCGATGGTGCTGGAGTTCCTGCTGCGCTCGGGCGAGCGGGAGATGAGCGGCAAGACGCTCGACGCGATGGCCCGCGGCGGGATCTACGACCAGCTCGGCGGCGGGTTCGCCCGCTACAGCGTCGACGCGGCCTGGGTCGTGCCGCACTTCGAGAAGATGCTCTACGACAACGCGCTGCTGCTGCGGGTCTACACGCACTGGTGGAAGGCGGGCGGCGGCCCGCTCGCCCGCCGGGTGGCACTGGAGACCGCCGACTGGATGCTGCGCGAGATGCGCACCCCCGAGGGCGGCTTCGCCTCGGCTCTCGACGCCGACAGCGAGGGCGAGGAGGGCAGGTTCTACGTCTGGACGCCCGACGAGCTGCGCGAGGTGCTGGGCGAGCAGGACGGTGACTGGGCGAGCGTCGTGTTCGACGTGACGGGCACGTTCGAGCACGGCACGTCGGTGCTGCGGCTGCTGGAGGACCCGCCCGGCCCGGAGCGGCTGACGTCCGTGCGGGCCCGGCTGCTCGCCGCGCGGGAGCGGCGCGTCCGGCCGGGACGCGACGACAAGGTCGTGGCGTCCTGGAACGGCCTGGCCATCGCGGCGCTGGCCGAGGCCGGCGCGGTGTTCGACCGGCCCGACCTGGTCGAGGCGGCGGCGGCGTGCGCCGTGCTGCTCGACGACGTGCACGTGGTGGGCGGCAGGCTGGCGCGCACCTCACGCGACGGCCGGCCGGGCCCGAGCGCCGGGGTGCTGGAGGACTACGCGAACGTGGCCGAGGGCCTGATCGCCCTCCACGGCGTGACCGGCGACCCGCGCTGGTTCCGCCTGGCCGGGTCGCTGCTCGACACGGTGCTCGACCGGTTCGCCGACGGGGTGGGCGGGTTCTACGACACGGCCGACGACGCCGAGCTGCTGTTCCAGCGGCCGCAGGACCCCACGGACAACGCCACGCCGTCGGGCCAGTACGCCGCAGCGGGCGCGCTGCTGGCGTACGCCGCGCTGACCGGGTCGGCGCGGCACCGGGAGGCGGCGCACGCGGCGCTGGGCCCGGTGTCGGTGCTGGCGGCCGGGCACGCGCGCTTCGCCGGGTGGGGGCTGGCCGTGGTGCGGGCGGCGCTCAACGGGCCGGTGGAGGTGGCGATCGTCGGGCCGCCGGACGACCCGCGCACCCGGGCGCTGCACCGCGAGGCGCTGCTCGCCGACGTGCCGGGGCTCGTCGTGGCGCTCGGCCGCGGCGACTCCGGCGTGAGCGCTGGGGCCGGCACGGGGGCCGGCACTGGGGCCGGCACTGGGGCCGGCACGGGCGTGGCAGACGGCTCGGGCGGGCTCATGCCGGGGCCGGACGGGACCCTCGACTGGCGGGCCGCGGTCGCGGAGCAGCCCCCGCTGCTGGACGGGCGGGGGCTCGTGGACGGGGCGCCCGCCGCGTACGTGTGCCGGGGCTTCACCTGCCGGCGGCCGGTCACGACCGCCGAGGAGCTGCGGGCCGAGCTAGCCGGCCGGTGAGGGCGGGGCGTCCCGCTGCTCGGGCGTGCCGGTGCGCTCCGTGCCGCCGCTGGGCACGGCCGGGTCGTCCGGCGTGGGTGGTGCGACGGTCTCGTCCGGCACGCCGCCCCGGTCGTCGGGCGTCGCCGTGGGAGCCGGCTCGCTGAACGACGGCTCGGGCTCCTCCGGCCCGTCGGTCCGCCAGTCGTCCGGCCGGCGGCTCGGCCGCCAGTCGGGGACGTCCTCGTCGAACCGCTCGGGCGCGGCGTCGTCGTAGCCGCCGTAGCCGCGCTCGGACGGCTCCGGGAACTCCTCGACCGGCTTGCCCTGCATGGCCTCCGTCATGAACGCCCGCCAGATCTGGGCGGGGAGCTGCCCGCCGAACTGGACGCCGTAGCCGGGGATGGTGACCGTCTTGTTGTCGTCGCGGAACATGTTCACGGCGACGGCGAGCTGCGGCGTGAAGCCGTTGAACCACACCGCCCCCGAGTCGTCCGTGGTGCCGGTCTTGCCGGCGACCGGACGGTCGTAGAGCCGGGCGGCCGTACCGGTGCCGCGCTGGACGACCTGTTCCATCGCGTAGACGGTGTCGGCGGCGGCCTGCTTGCCGATCACCTCGGTGGACGCGGGCTTGACGACGTCCTTCGCGCCGTCGGCGTCGGTCACGGACTTGACGACGTGCGCCTCCATGTGGACGCCGCCGTTGGCGAAGGTGGAGAAGCCCGAGGCGTTCTGGACGGCGCTCACCGAGGCCACGCCGAGCGGGAAGGAGGCGGCCGTCCGCTGCCGTTCGAGCTGCGCCCTGGGGATGCCGGCGGCCTCGGCGGTGGCGGCGACCTTGTCCAGGCCGATCTTCTGGCCGAGGTCGACGAACGCCGTGTTGACGGAGTTGGTGGTGGCCTGCACGAGGTCGATCGGGCCGTAGGAGCGGCCGTTGTCGTTCGGGATGGGGTGCCGGGGATCGGAGGCCACCCGCATCGGCGAGTTGCCGTCGACGCGGGTGGACAGGTCGTAGCCGCCGTTCAGCGCGGCGGCCAGCGCGTACGGCTTGAACGTCGAGCCGGCCTGCACCTTGGCGGAGAAGGCGTTGTCGTAGTCGGAGCGCTCGGGGTCGCCCCCGTAGAAGGCGACGACCTCGCCCGTGGCGGGGTCGACCGCGGCCAGGCCGGTGCGCACCTTCTTCGGCGTGGCCTGCGGCAGCACGCTCCTGACCGCGCGCTCGGCCGCCTTCATGAGCTTCTTGTCGAAGGTGGTGACGACGCGCAGGCCGCCGCTGCTGATGTCCTCGTCGCTGTAGCCGCGCCGGTTCAGCTCGGCGGTGACCTGGTCGAGCATGTACTGGGCCTGGCCCTTGAGCACGAAAGGCTTCTTGGCCTTGGCGAGCTTCGGGAACGTCTGGGCGGCCACCTGCTGGGCGTCCAGCGCCCCGGTCTGGCCCATCGCTTCGACGACGGCCTGCCAGCGCGCCCGGGCGGCGGTCAGGTCGGCGCCCTTGGGGTCGGCGAAGCGGCTCGGCTGCTGGATCACCGCGGCCAGGTAGGCGCCCTCGGCGACGGTGAGCTTGTCGACGTTCTTACCGAAGTATGCCTGGGCGGCCGCCTGGATGCCGTTGGCGCCGCGGCCGAAGTAGATCGTGTTCAGGTACTGCTCCAGCACCCAGTCCTTGGACTTGGACTGGTCGACCTTGATCGCGATCATGATCTCTTTGAACTTGCGGGTGACGGTCCGCTCCTGGCTCAGGCCGCTGTAGTAGTTGCGGACGAGCTGCTGGGTGATCGTGGAGCCGCCCTGGAGCTGCTGGCCGGTGATCGTGGACCACAGCGCGCGGCCGGTGCCCTTGATGGAGACGCCGGCGTCCTCGTAGAAGGAGCGGTTCTCCGCCGCGATCACGGCGTCGCGCACGTGCCGGGGGACCTTGGCCAGCTCGACGTTGCGGCGGTCGACGCCCTGGCGGGCGAGCACGCTCTTGCCGTCGCGGTAGTAGATGACCGACCCCTGCGCGGTCGCCTGTTTCTGGGTGCTGTCGGGGATCGGGGTCATCGCCCAGGCGATGCCGAACAGTACGACGCCCAGCAGGACCCCCACGCCGACCGCGATCGACAGCCGCCGGAGCAGCCTCCGTTTCCGCATGCCCTTCCCACCACCGCTCCGCACCTGGTCATACCCCCGTATGCTGGGCGAATAGCAAGGGTAAACGACTGCTAACGGTGCTCGCCCCCTCCTGCGAGGATACGTCTAGCGCGAGGCACGCCGCGGAACGTCCGCGACCAAGGGCAGCACACGGTAGGGCACAGGCGTGTCGAGGGCGATGAGGGACGAGGTCCTGAGCACGCCCTGGACGTCAACGATCTGGTCGATGACCCGCTGCAGATCGGCGTTGCTGCGCGCCACCACCCGGCACAGCAGGTCGCTGCCGCCGGTGATCGTGTGCGCCTCCAGCACCTCGGGGATGCGCGCCAGGCCGTCGGCGACCGGGTCGTGGCCCGCCACCTGCCTGATCTCCAGCGTGACGAACGCGGTCACGCCGTAGCCGAGCGCCTCGGGCGAGACGTCCGGACCGAAGCCGGTGATCACCCCCCGGGAGATCAGGCGGTCGAGGCGCGCCTGCACGGTGCCGCGGGCGACGCCGAGGCGGCGCGAGCACTCCAGCACGCCCAGGCGCGGCTCGGCGGCCAGCAGGGCGATGAGGCGGGCGTCCAGCTCGTCGATCGTCATGGTGTACAGGAACTCCCCGGTTTCGCACGGACGACTGGTCAGATTGTCCACTGTCGAAAGTAACTCTTGCACAGGTCGTCCAGGAAAGACGAGATTTAGTGGCATGAGTGATGTCTTTCCGGTTAACGGCATGGACGCCGTGGTGTTCGCCGTGGGCAACGCCAAGCAGGCCGCGCACTACTACTCGACCGCCTTCGGCATGCGGCTGGCGGCCTACCGCGGGCCGGAGAACGGCAGCCGCGACGAGGTCGCCTACGTGCTGACCTCCGGTGGCGCCCGGTTCGAGTTCCGGGCCTCGGTCCGGCCCGGCACCCCGCTGGCCCGGCACGTGGCCGAGCACGGCGACGGGGTGATCGACCTCGCCCTCGACGTGCCCGACGTGGAGGCCGCCTACGAGCACGCAGTGGCCCAGGGCGCGCGGGGGCTGGCGGCGCCGTACACGCTGGAGGACGAGCACGGCAAGGTGGTGCTGGCGGCCATCGCCACCTACGGCGAGACGCGGCACACCCTCGTCGACCGGTCCAACTACAGCGGCGCCTACCTGCCCGGCTACGCGCCCGCCGAGCCGCTGGTGCCCGCGCCGGCGGTCAGGAACGGGCGGCTCTTCCAGGCCGTCGACCACTGCGTCGGCAACGTCGAGCTCGGCAAGATGGACGAGTGGGTGGAGTTCTACCGCAAGGTGATGGGCTTCACCAACATGGCGGAGTTCATCGGCGACGACATCGCCACCGAGTACTCCGCTCTGATGTCGAAGGTCGTGGCCGACGGCACGCGCAAGGTCAAGTTCCCGCTGAACGAGCCGGCGGTCAGCCGCAGGAAGTCGCAGATCGACGAGTACCTCGAGTTCTACGGCGGGCCCGGCGTGCAGCACATCGCGCTGGCCACGAACGACATCCTGGCCACCGTCGACCACATGCGCGCGGCCGGCGTCGAGTTCCTGGACACCCCCGACTCCTACTACGACGACCCGGAGCTGCGGGCGCGCATCGGCCAGGTGCGGGCGCCGATCGAGGAGCTGAAGAAGCGCAAGATCCTCGTGGACCGCGACGAGGACGGCTACCTGCTGCAGATCTTCACCAAGCCGGTGCAGGACCGGCCCACGGTGTTCTTCGAGCTGATCGAGCGGCACGGGTCGCTCGGGTTCGGCAAGGGCAACTTCAAGGCGCTGTTCGAGGCCATCGAGCGTGAGCAGGAGCGTCGCGGCAACCTGTGACGCCCACCGACCGGCGACCGTGTGGACCCGCGCTCCCCTTACTCAGCGTAAGCTCATGCTCACGCCAAAGAAGGGGAGCGTTGTTCCATGAGGTCCATCCGTCACGTGGTCGCGCCGGTCGTCGCGATCCTGGCCCTGCTGGGTTGCTCGCCCACCGACGGGGCCGTGCTGCCCACCCAGCCCCCCTCCGCCGGGGCCGCGGGCATCGGCGACCGTGACTTCCCGCTCGACGGCAACGGCGGCTACGAGGTCTCCCACTACGGCATCGCGCTCGGCTACACCCCGGCCACCAAGCGGCTCGACGGCGTCACCACCATCCGGGCCAGGGCCCTGCAACCGCTGTCCCGCTTCAACCTCGACCTGTCGGGGCTCCAGGTGGCCGAGGTGTCGGTCGACGGCGCCGGGGCGACCTTCTCCCGCCAGGGCGACGAGCTGACCGTGGTCCCCGCCACCCCCCTCGGCTCCGGCGCCCGGTTCACCGTCAAGGTCGGCTACGGCGGGCAGCCGCGGCCGATCACCGACTCGGGCAACCTGGGCACGTTCGGCTTCATCCCCACGCCCGACGGCGCCTTCGTGGCCGCCGAGCCCAACGGCGCCAAGACGTGGTTCCCGGCCAACGACCACCCGGCCGACAAGGCCACGTTCGACTTCGAGATCACGGTGCCGCGCGGGCTGACCGCGCTGGCCAACGGCGAGCTGGCCGGCGAGCCGACGACCAGCGGCGGCAAGACCACGTTCCGGTGGCGCGAGCGCCATCCCATGGCGACCTACCTCGCCACCGCCACCCTCGGGAAGTTCGAGCTGCGGCGGGGCGAGACGGCCGGCGGCGTGCCCAACGTCGCGGCCGTCGACCCGGCCTACCGGGGTTCCCTGGACAAGCTCCACACCGTCTCCGGCGAGGTCACCGACCACTGGAGCAAGGTCTTCGGCCCCTACCCGTTCTCCTCCACCGGCGGCGTGGTCGACGACTACTCGGCCGGCTACGCGCTGGAGACCCAGACCAAGCCGATGTACGGCGGCTTCGCCCCCGACGAGAGCATCATCGCCCACGAGATCGCCCACCAGTGGTTCGGCAACAGCGTCACCATCCAGCGCTGGCAGGACCTGTGGCTCAACGAGGGCTTCGCCACCTACGCGGAGTGGATGTGGTCCGAGCACCGGGGCCGCACCACGGCCGACGCCCACTTCGCCGCCCTGCGCGCCCGGCCCGCCACCGACGCCTTCTGGACCTACCCGCCCGGGCGGGCGCGGCCCGACGACCTGTTCAACGACGCCGTCTACAAGCGGGGCGCCATGACGCTGCACGCCCTGCGCAAGGAGATCGGCGACCAGACGTTCTTCGCGCTGCTGCGCGAGTGGGTGGAGCGGCACAAGTACGGCAACGCCACCACCCAGCAGTTCGTCACCCTGGCCGAGCAGCGCTCGGGCAAGCAGCTCGACACCCTCTTCGACGCCTGGCTCTTCCAGCCCCGCCGCCCCGCCTGACCCCGTCGCGCCAGGGGCACGCGCCCGGTGCCCCTGGCGGCACAGGTCAGCTACCCGCCGGCGGCTGCCCCTCGGGACCGCCCACGTCGTTCCAGAGCGGGTCGTCGACGAGCACGCAGGGCTTGACCGGCCCGTCGATCACCTTGCCGGCGAATTGCCAGAGCACCTGCGGCTTGTCGGAGACCTGGTCGTCGTTCTCGGCGAACTCCATCACCACGGTCTGGCCCTGGGCCACGTGCGCGGGGTCGATGTGGATCCCGTCCTTCCTCATGAGCACGGCCTTCGCGGAAGGGGACTTGTCCCATTCCTCGGGGGTGGCCGACTCCCCTCCGAGAACGCGCCCCCTGCCCGACTGGCAGCGCTTGCCCGGCGGGGTGTAGCTGACGTCGGCGGTGATCCCCATGCGCTTCAGGTCGCCCTCCAGTCTGTCGGCGTCCCTGAACTCCTTGATCTGCACCCGGACGGTGCCGTCGGCGCTCTTGCTCACCGCGTACGCGGGCCGCTCCGCCCCTGTCAGGAGCGGCACCGCCACGGCGGCCGCGGCGGCCAGCCCGGCCACCGCCGCCCCGGCGAACAGGCGGCGGACCGTGGTCCTGCGGCGGCGCTCGCCACGGGTGGCGACTTCGGTCTTCAGTTCCATCAGCAGACGCTCCTCGAAACTCATCGTGTCGTTCCTCCCATGACGAAGGGCACGGCCCGTAGCGCGCGGCGGGCGCGGTGCAGCCGGACCCTGGCGGTCCTCTGCCGGATGCCGAGGGCCTGCGCGGCCTCCGGGACCGTCAACTGGTCGAGGGCGACCAGCTCGATCACGGCCCGCTCGCCCTCCGGCAACTCGGCCATGGCCTCGAAGGCCCGCCTGGCGTGGCTCTCCGCGTCGATCCGCTCCTCCAGCCGGACGAGGGCGTCGGAGTCGAGCAGCCGCCGCCCGTTCAGCCGGTCGGCCAGCCTCGACTCCCTGAACGCCCGCCGCCGCTCGGCCGACGGCGTGTTGCGTGCCACGCCGTACAGCCACGCGATCTCGCTGCCCAGTCCGGCCCGGTAGGTGTGGGCCGAGTCGAGCACCGCGACGAACACCTCGGCCACCAGGTCGGCCACCGTGTGCGGGTCGTCGACCCGGCGGGCCAGAAAGCGGGTGACCTCGTCGACGTGCCGCCGGTAGAAGGCCTCGAACGCCACGGGGTCGGTGGCGATCTCCGCCTGTTTGCGACGCACCGGCCGTGCTCCCTTCGTCGATCTTCACCCCTGCTTGGACCGGCCCCGCCGAAGCGTTACAAACCCAGTCGAGCGCCTGCCCGGACGGTCGCGCGCGGACGCGATGGGGGTCGGCAGCCGGGCCCCGCGCATGCGGGACCGGCGGCGGGTTGCTCGCCGTTGAGTGTGGTGCGGAGCCACTCGCCCTTGGGTGTGATGGCGGGGTTGCTCGCCGGAGGGAGTGGCGGCGGGGTTGTTCGCCGTTGGGAGTGGTGGCGGGGGTACTCGCCGGAGGGAGTGGTGCGGGGTTACTCGCCGTCGGGCGTGGCGGCGGAGAAGACGAGGACCGAGGCGGTGAAGCCGTGCACGTGGTTGTGTCCGCCGACCGGCCCGACCTCGCCCGCGGCGAAGAAGCCGGCCATGCCGACGGGCCCCAGCGTGTCACGCAGCGCGACCGGGTCGTGGTCCGCGCTGCCGAACATGGCCGACCCCCGGCCGTTGCAGGAGAACAGCAGCGCCCCGTCCACCCGGCCGAACTCCTCGCGGTGGGCGTCCAGCAGGTCGTACAGGTCCTCGTCGGCGGTGGCGGCGTCGCGCACCTGGAAGCGCACGGTGCGGCCCACCTCGACGATGTCGCCGATGGCCACCGCCTCGCGTTCGGGGTCGATGCCGATCACGCCCCTGATCAGAAAGTCGCCGCGTTCGTGGCGTTCGGCGTACTCGTCGATGGCCACGCCGATCTGCAGCCCGGAGGCGACCAGGTCGCGGTCGTCCTCGTCGAGGTCGCTGACGATGTCCTCCAGGCGGGCCAGGGCGGGCTGGCCGGCGAGTTCCAGGAGGAGGTTCTCCTCGGCGCGGGTGACCACCATGGACGGCCCGATCGGGCGGCAGCCCTGGCTGACGACGGTGCTGACCCGCACCTGACCGCTGATCAGCACGCCGATCGCGCCCTCGGCGTAGACCTCGCCGTCGGCGAAGAGCCGGACGGAGCCACGGCCGTGCATCCCGTTGGCCAGCCCGCCGATGAGCGGCAGCTCGCCGAGCACCTCCGCGGACCGCTCGACGAACGCGTCGGTGGGGAACGAGTAGGGGTCGGTCAGCAGGATGGCCACGTGGTCGTCGGGGCTGCGCTCGGGCAGGCCGACGACGACGAACTTGTCCTCGGCGTTCAGCGTCTCCAGCGCGAACGTGGTCAGCCTGGCCTCGCCGAGCCTGGCCGCCCACGCGCTCACCGCGGGGGTGAGCTCCACCCCCTGGCCGTCGCCGATCACTCCGGTGGCGCTGCACCCGATGACATTGGCGCCGGGTGCCATCCGCATCGCGCGCTGACCCGCGCGGGCGACGTCGTCGGGGTCGTCGCCGCAGATGAAGAAGCAGATCAGGTCGGCCTCGCCACCGAGCCTGGACAGCGCCTGGCGCACGGCTCGCTCGGCCACCTCGACCAGGTCGGAGCCCACGGCGAGGCCGTCTGCGAATCGGCTGGTCATCAGGGCCACGCGTCCCGCCTCCCTCGGCTGCCAAGTTCCCTCAGGCTCGGATTCTCCCCACTAAAGGGACAAGCACGCGCCCGAACCATCACACAATGGGTCAGGATCCGAAATCTGGTTGGATGCGAAACTTCTCTGCCGCATCGGGCGCGGGGGACGTAGTCTCGATCCCGTGCATCAGCCTCTAATTCTCCGCGAGCTGCGAGAGAGCGGCCACGTTCATCGCACCGTGAAAGCAGAGGTCCGCGAAAACCTGCTGGCCAGGCTCCGAGCAGGTGAGCCCCGTTTTCCCGGCATCGTGGGCTTCGACGACACCGTCCTGCCCCATCTGGAGCGGGCCCTGCTCGCCGGGCACGATCTGGTCCTGCTCGGCGAGCGCGGCCAGGGCAAGACCCGGCTCATCCGTACGATCACCGGCCTGCTCGACGAGTGGACGCCGGTGGTCGCGGGTTGCGAGATCAACGACCATCCGTACGAACCGGCCTGCGCGCGGTGCCGCGCCCTGGCGCAGGAGCTGGGCGACGAGGTGCCCGTCGCCTGGAAGCACCGCGACGAGCGTTACGGCGAGAAGCTCGCCACCCCCGACACCTCCGTCGGCGACCTGATCGGCGACGTCGACCCGATCAAGATCGCGGAGGGGCGCACGCTGGGTGACCCGGAGACGGTCCACTACGGGCTGGTGCCGCGGACCAACCGCGGCGTCTTCTCCGTCAACGAACTGCCCGACCTCGCCGAGCGCATCCAGGTGGCGCTGCTCAACGTGCTGGAGGAGCGCGACATCCAGGTGCGCGGCTACAACCTGCGCCTGCCACTCGACATCCTGCTGATCGCCAGCGCCAACCCCGAGGACTACACCAACCGGGGCCGGATCATCACGCCGCTGAAGGACCGCTTCGGCGCCGAGATCCGCACCCACTACCCGCCGACGATCGAGGACGAGCTGGCGCTGATCCGCCAGGAGTCGATGCCGGACATCGGGGCCGACGTCCCCGAGCACCTGGTCGAGACCATCGCGCGCTTCACCCGGCTGGTCCGCGAGTCCACGTCGGTGGACGCCCGGTCGGGCGTGTCGGCGCGCTTCTCCATCGCCGCCGCCGAGACGGCCGCCGCCTCGGCCGTGCGCAGGGCGGCGATCACCGGCGAGGAGCATGCCGTCACCCGGGTGTGCGACCTGGCGAACGTGGTGCACAGCCTGCGCGGCAAGGTGGAGTTCGAGGTCAGCGAGGAGGGCCGGGAGACGGAGATCCTGGCCCATCTGCTGCGCCGGGCCACCGCCGAGACGTTCCGGGCCCGGCTGGGCGGGCTGGATCTGGCGCCGCTGACCGACAAGTTCGCGCAGGGCAACCAGGTCGAGTCGGGCGAGCTGGTGCCGGCCGGCGAGCTGCTGCACCGCATCGGGCCCGTCGAGGGCCTGTCGAAGATCATGTCCCGGCTCGGCATGGGCGAGGGCGAGGAGTCGCCCGGGCACGCGGCCGCGGCGCTGGAGTTCGCCCTGGAGGGCCTCTACCTGCTGCGCCGCCTGTCCAAGGACGACATGGACGGGGTGACCGTCTATCGCACCTGACCGCGGTGGGACATTCCGGGTTAGCGTGGTGGCGTGATGGCCTACCGCTATGGCGCGTACCACGACGGCCCCGACCCCCTCGCCCCGCCGTACGACGTGCGGGCGGCGCTGGACGAGATGGGCGACGCCATCCTGTCCGGCTCCACCCCCGTGCACGCCCTGCGTGACCTGCTCAAGCGCGGGCTGCCGGGCGCCCAGGAACGCAACGGCCTCGACGAGATGCTGCGCGAGGTCCGGCGCAGGCGCCGCGAGCTGCGCGAGCGCGGCCGGCTCGACGGCACGCTGGAGCAGGCCCGGGCGCTGCTCGACAAGGCGATCGGGCAGGAGCGGGCCGAGCTGTTCCCCGACCCCTCCGACGAGGCGCGGCTGCGCGAGAGCGAGCTGGACGCGCTGCCCGAGGACACGGCGAGCGCCATTCAGGAGCTGAGCGGCTACGAGTGGCGCTCGGCCGCCGCCCGGCGCACCTTCGAGGAGCTGCGCGACCTGCTGCGGCGCGAGGTGCTCGACAGCCAGTTCAAGGGGCTGCGCGACGCGCTGGCCAACCCCGACCCCGAGGCCATGGAACGGGTCCGGCGGATGATGGCCGGCCTGAACGACATGCTCGACAAGGACTCCCGCGGCGAGCACACCCAGGCCGACTTCGACGCGTTCATGGACGAGTACGGCGATCTGTTCCCCGAGCGGCCGCGCGACCTGGAGGAGCTGGTCGACATCCTGGCCCGCCGGGCGGCGGCCACCCAGCGGATGCTGGCCTCCATGACCCCGCGCCAGCGCGTGGAGCTGGGCAACCTCATCAACCAGACCCTCGACGAGGCCGGGCTGTCGGAGCAGATGCGCCGCCTCGGTGACGCGCTCGTCGCCCGCCGGCCCGACCTGGCGTGGACCGCCCCCGAGCGGTTGACCGGCGAGGAGCCGCTCGGCATGGGTGACGCGGTCACCGCGCTGGAGGAGCTGGCCGACCTGACGCGGCTGGAGTCGGCTCTGCGACAGGACTACCCGGGTGCCCGGCTGGACGACATCGACGAGGCGGCGGTGCGCCGGGCGCTCGGCCGGTCGGCCGTGGACGACCTGGAGGCGCTGCGACGGATCGAGCGGGAGCTGGAGGAGCAGGGCTACCTGCTGCGCCGCCGCGGCAAGCTGGAGCTCACCCCCAAGGCGGTGCGGCGGCTGGGCGAGACGGCGCTGCGCCGGGTGTTCGCCTCGCTCGACGCGGGGCGGCGCGGCGATCACGACCAGCGCGACGCGGGCTCGGCCGGTGAGCTGACCGGGTCGTCACGGCCGTGGCGCTTCGGCGACGAGCAGCCCATCGACGTGGTGCGCACCCTGGTCAACGGCGTCCGCGCCGGCGGGCTGCGCCGCTCGCGACCGGCCGGCGAGGAGGCGGGCGGCGGCGCCGGGCCACGGACCGGGTCGGTGGCGGTGCGGCTGTCCGTGGACGACTTCGAGGTGGCCGAGACCGAACGGCGCAGTGCGGCGGCCGTCTGCCTGCTCGTCGACCTGTCGTACTCGATGGCGCTGCGCGGCACCTGGGCCGCGGCCAAGCAGACGGCGCTGGCGCTGCAGGCGCTGGTCGCGTCGAAGTTCCCGCAGGACGCCGTGCAGATCATCGGTTTCTCCAACTACGCCCGGGTGCTGCAGCCCGACGAGCTCGCCGGCCTCGACTGGGACATGGTCCAGGGCACCAACCTGCACCACGCCCTGCTGATCGCGGGCCGGCACCTCGACCGCCACCCCGACTTCGAGCCGGTCGTGCTGGTCGTCACCGACGGCGAGCCGACGGCCCACCTGCTGCGCAACGGCACGGCGGCGTTCGAGTGGCCGCCGTCGCGCGAGACGCTGGAGCTGACGCTCGCCGAGGTCGACAAGATGACGCGGCGGCGGGCGACGCTCAACGTCTTCATGCTGGCGGCGGACGAGCGGCTGAAGGACTTCGTGGACGAGGTGGCACGCCGCAATGGCGGCCGCGTCTTCTCCCCCAGCGCCGACAAGCTCGGCGAGTACGTGGTCAGCGACTTCCTGCGGATGCGCCGCGCCCGCTGACCGCCCGGCCGGGCGAGGAGGCCGTGGAGGGTCAGGCCTCCACGAGGCGGACGTAGAAGTCGAGGGCGACGTCGAAACCGTCGCGGCAGTTGCGGTGGGAGCGGTAGCACGGCCGGAATGCCGTGCTGGCGCCCACTCCGGCGCGGGCGTCGAGCAGCGCCTGCGGCACCCGCTCCGGCCGGGGCAGCAACCCGCCGCCCAGGTAGCGGACGCCTGACAACTCGGTGTGCCGGCCGTGCCCGCCGGAGACGAACTGGCCGAGCCGCCAGCCGCTCTCCTCGTCCCACACCAGCGCGCTGCCGTCGGACAGCAGGACGGTCGCGTCACGCGGATCGCAGGGGCCCTCCCACCAGTCGGCGACCTCGGGTCCGAGCACGTCGACGACGCGCCGCAGGTAGCAGACCGGCTGCTGCAGCCACTCGTCGGAATACGGCTCGACGTGCCTGATGGCCACGGACGGCACCCCCTTGTGCCTCGCGGGTAAGCAAAACGGAACGATTGACAACCATACCCGCGCCGAACTTATTCCGAGACCAGAGCGTCTAGTCATTACGGACGATATTCACGTCCAGCACGGGGAAGGAGGCATTGTCATGATTGCCATGATTCTTCTGATCACGCTGATGATCGTGGCCGTCGTGGCCACGGAGCTCGTGCTGCACTGCGCCGCCCGGCGGAAGGAGAGTGTCGGATCACCGGCCGAGATCGCCGCCGACTAGTCTCAGCGGCATGTCCCTGCTTCTCTGGCTGCACATCGGGTTCGCGATCTTCACGATCGGACCGCTCACCGCCGTGACCATGGCCGCGCCGCGCGCCATCCGCGCCAAGAACATCGCTGTCCTGCAGAACATCCAGCGTACGACGCGCATCTACAGCATCGGCTCGCTGGGTGTGCTGTTGTTCGGCATCGCGCTGGGGGTGTCACTCGGCGGCGGCCTGCTGGGCAGGTGGCACATGACCGCGTCGATGACGCTGTTCATCGTGGCCATCGTGCTGCTCTTCCTCATCGACCGCGACCTGCGCGCCGCCGTCCGGGCCCTCACCAGTGAGGGGACGGACGACGACGCGAAGGTGCAGAACGGCCGGATCGCCGCCATCAGCGGCCTGCTGGCCGTCATCTGGCTGGTGATCCTCGCTTTGATGATCTTCCCGAGCTGACCGGGGATCAGCCCAGCGCCCGGGTGAGGTCGGCGAGCAGGTCGTCGACCGTCTCGATGCCGACCGACAGGCGCACCAGGTCGGCGGGCACCTCCAGCGGCGAGCCCGCCGCCGAGGCGTGCGTCATCCTGCCCGGGTGCTCGATCAGCGACTCGACGCCGCCGAGCGACTCCCCCAGCGTGAAGAGCTGGGCCCGGTCGCACACCGCGACAGCCTCGTCCTCGCCCCCGGCCACGCGGAACGACACCATGCCCCCGAACCTCTTCATCTGCTTGGCCGCCACCTCGTGCCCGGCGTGCTCGGCCAGCCCCGGGTAGAGTACGTCGGTGACGCGCGGGTGCGCCAGCAGCAGGTCCACCACGCGTTCGGCGTTGTCGCAGTGGCGGTCCATCCGCACGCCGAGCGTCTTGAGCCCGCGCAGCGTCAGCCAGGCGTCGAACGGTCCGGCCACGGCGCCCATGGCGTTCTGGTGGTAGGCCAGCTCGTCGCCGAGCCCCTGGTCGGCCGCCACCAGCGCGCCGCCGACCACGTCGGAGTGACCGCCGATGTACTTGGTCGTCGAGTGCACGACCACGTCGGCGCCGAGCGCGAGCGGCTGCTGCAGGTAGGGCGAGGCGAAGGTGTTGTCGACGACCAACAGCGCCCCGTTGTCGTGGGCGAGCTGCGCCAGGGCGGCGATGTCGGCGACGCCGAGCAGCGGGTTGGTGGGCGTCTCCACCCATACGATCTTGGTCTTCTGCGTCATCGCGGCGGCCACGGCGTCGAGGTCGCCGAGCGGCACCGGGTCGAAGTGCAGGTCCCAGCGCGCGTGCACCTTGGCGAACAGCCGGTAGGTGCCGCCGTAGGCGTCGTTCGGGATGATGACGTGGTCCTGCGGCTTGCACACGGTACGCAGCAGAGTGTCCTCGGCCGCCAGGCCGGAGGCGAAGGCCAAGCCCCGCGCGCCGCCCTCCACGGCGGCGAGCGCCGCTTCGAGGGCGGTGCGGGTCGGGTTGGCCGAGCGGCTGTATTCGTAGCCCGAACGCAGGCCGCCCACGCCGTCCTGCTTGTAGGTGGACGTGGCGTAGATCGGCGGCACGACCGCGCCGGTCAGCGGGTCAGGCTCCTGACCTGCGTGGATCGCCAGAGTTTCGAAACCGTTGGTCATACGGCCACGGTAACGGAAGCGGCCCGCGACCCGTTCCCCAACGGATCGCGGGCCGGGCCGGGCGCGGGTCTCCCGACCGCGCCCGCCGGACCGTGGCCCCCTGTCAACGGGCACGGGCCCGGAGTGTGGACGAGCCTGGACGAGCCTGGACGTGCCCGGCTCAGGCGGCCCGGGAAGCGGGCCGCTCGCCGCGGACACGGTCCGCGAGCCGCACCACGGCCCCCCCAGCGGCGGCCCCAGCGGTGGCCTCGCGCGACGCCCGCACCGGGGGCGCGTCGATGTGGCGCCCGCTGCCGCCCTGCGCCGGCTCCCCGTTGATGCGTGACAGCAGCACGGGGTCCGCCAGCGCGAGCAGCAGCCCGACGACCAGCCCGACACCCAGCAGCGTGAATCCGATGACCACCATGGCCGTTCCCCTTCCGACGCGTCCAGCATCGCCGGACGGCCCCGCCCCGCGCCTCCGCTGAAGGGCCGGTCCACGCCGCGAGCCCTCGGCCGATCGGTCGATCCTGCCCGTAGGACTTCCGGCCTAGGCTGTGGCGCGTGGGGGAGACCAAACGCGTCGTCTACTGGATCCGCAGGCTGAGCGAGATCGCCATGCTCGGCTGGCTGAGCATGATGCTGCTGGTCGACCTGGCCATCGCGGTCAACCTCGGCGGGGCGCAGTGGTGCGCCCCCATCGCGGGCGTGGCGGGCATGGTGGCCGTGGTGCTGCGGCGCCGCCACCGGGTGCAGGGGTTCGTCGCCATGCTCGTGGTGTCGCTCACCGCCTCGCTCGTCCTCGGCCTGACCTTCACGCACGGGGTGCCCGGCTCGGCGGAGACGGGCTCGCTGCTCGTGCTCACCATCGGCGTGCTGCGCCACGTCCAGCCGGTACGGCGTGCCGCCGTGTTCTCCATCGCGGCGCTGGTGGTCCTCATGGCCGAGGGGATCGGCCGCGACTACTACGGCAACGGCGTGATCTTCTCGTTCCTCCTGTTCGCCGGCTGGTCCACGGCCGCGGGCATCGGCGGCTACCTGCGCTTCCAGCAGGAGCGCCGCAACGAGGCCGTGCACGCCGTACGGCGGTCCGAGCGCCTGGAATTGGCCCGCGAGCTGCACGACCTGGTGGCCCACCACATCACCGGCATCGTCGTGCAGGCCCAGGCGGCCCGCACGGTGGCGGAGCTCAAGCCCGAGGCGGTGGTGCCCGCGCTCGACGCCATCGCCACCGCCGGCGGCGACGCGCTCACCTCGATGCGGCGCCTGGTCACCGTGCTGCGGGCCGAGGAGCGGGCCGACCGCACCCCGGGCACGTCGCTGGCGGACCTGCGTCAGCTGACCGAACGGTTCGCGGCCAACGGGCCGCGGGTGGCGTTCGAGATCGCGCAGGGCGTGGACGACGCCACCCTGCCGCCCGAGGTGATGACGACGCTGCACCGGGTGCTGCTGGAGGCGCTGACCAACGTGCGCAAGCACGCGCCGGGCACGGCGTGGGTGGAGGCGTCCCTGCGGCGGTCCGACCGGTCGGTGGTGCTGCGGGTGCGCAACTACGGCCCGGCGCCCGATCCGCGGGCGACCGACCCGCGGGTCTCACGGCTGGGCGGCGGTTTCGGGCTGGTCGGGATGGCCGAGCGGGTGGAGGCGCTGGGCGGCCGCCTGTACGCGGGCCCGTCCCCCGAAGGCGCCTGGGAAGTGGTCGCCGAGTTCCCGCTCGCCTGAGGCGCGGGCCCGCTCCCACGCGGTCTCGTCGATCGCGGCGCGGACCCGGGCGGTGATCCGCTCGACGTCGCGGCTCTCCCCGGCGGCCAGCGGCGTGCCCACGGCCCGCCTGACCGCCGCGGCCGCGCCGAGCAGCCGCGCCGCTTCCAGGTGGTCGCCCGTCAGCGACACGGCGCCGGCCAGCCCTTCCAGCGCCAGCGCGACCGCCCGCGGGTCGCCGCTGGCCACCGCCGCCTCGTGGCCCGCCCGCTGCCTGGCCAGCGCCGTCCCGGCGTCGCCGCGCTGCTCGGCGGCGAAGCCCAGCTCGGCCATGACGAAGGCGATCCCGGACGTCCCGCGCACCTGGCGCAGCCAGTCGAGCCAGGGCGTCAGCAGCGCCTCGGCGCGCTCGTGGTCGCCCTGCCGCCGGGCGCTCAGGGCCAGGCCGAGCACGGCGTGCTCCTCGGCCGACTTGTACGACTGCGCCACGGCCAGCCGGCGGGCCCGCTCGTGGTAGTCGTCGGCGGCGGCGAGGTCGCCGGCCAGCAGCGCCGTGCGGCCCAGGGCCGACAGTTTGAAGGAGGTCTCGACGCCGAGCCGTTCGGCCAGGCGCAGCTCCTCCTCGCGCAGCCGCGCCGCCTCGGCGTAGTCGCCGCGCATCTCGGCCAGCCGGTCGAGGCTGTCCATGGCCTCCAGCCGCCCCCACACGTCGCCCAGCTCGGCGAACAGGGCGTGGCTGCGCTCGGCGTCGCGCCGCATGGCCGGCAGGTCGCCGGGGAAGAGCCGGAGCCGGGCGCGCTGGGCGAGCGCCGCGGCGGTCCCCCACCGGTCGCCCAGCCGCTCGAACAGCTCCAGCGCCTCCTTCACCGCCGCCTCGTGCGCCCGGATGTCGCCGTACGCCCACCGGACGTGCGTCAGGAACCAGCCGGCCAGCGCGCGGCCCCGCTCGTCGAGGGCGGCGTGGTGGACGGGCGTGGGCGGCTCGCCGGTGAGCGCGGTCATCCCGGCCAGCCAGACCGACGCCGTGGCCGCCTCGGCCGGCGCTCCGCCCCTGGCCAGGGCGGCTGCCAGCGCCCGGCGGGCCTCCCCGATCCGGCCGCGCAGGTACCAGTACCAGGCCAGTGCGTTGGCCAGGCGCAGCGGCTCTGGACCGGCCAGGGCGAGGCGCAGGTTGCCGCTCTCGGCGTCGAGCCGGTCGAGCCAGTCGAGCTGGTGGGGGCCGCGCAGGTCGGCCCGCTCGGCCAGCTCGGTGTAGTGGCGCGCGTGCCGTTCTCTGATCGCGTCGAGCTCGCCGGCCTCGGCGAGCCGTTCGGCGCAGTAGGCGGCGACCGACTCCAGCAGGCGGTATCTCGGCCCGTGCCCGGTCCCGGCCGCCACCACGACCAGGGACCTGTCCACCAGCCTGGCCACCGCGTCGAGGACGTCCACGCCCGGCTCGGCGCACACCTCCTCGGCCGCCTCCAGCGTGCAGCCGTCGGCGTGTGCGGCCAGCCGCCGCAGCACGACCCGTTCGGGCTCGGTCAGCAGGCCCCAGCTCCAGTCGATCGTGGCCCGGAGCGTGCGCTGCCGGGGCGGGGCGTCCCGCGTGCCGGCGTTGAGCAGCCTGAACCGGTCGTCGAGCCGGTCGGCCACCCCGCGCAAGCCGAGCGCGCGCACCCGCGTGGCGGCCAGCTCCAGGGCGAGCGGGATGCCGTCGAGGCGGCGCACGACGGTCGCGACGTGCTCGTCCGCCCCGATCCCGGCCCGTGCGGTGAACAGCCGGACCGCTTCGGGCTCGGCCAGCGGCGCCACGGGCAGCACGTGCTCGCCGGTGACGCCCAGCGGCTCCTGGCTGGTGGCCAGCACCCGCAGGCCGGGGGCGGCCCGCAGCAGCGCGGCCACCAGCGCGGCCGTCTCCGCCACCAGGTGCTCGCAGTTGTCGAGGACGAGCAGCATGCGCCGCTCGGCCAGCGCGGCGGCCAGTTTCGGCGGCAGCGGGCCCGCCCCGTCGTCGCGGACGCCGAGGACGGCCGCCACGGCCTGTGCCGCCTCCCGGCTGTTTGCGAGCTCGACCAGCCACACCCCGTCGGGGAACCCCTCCCCCGAGCTCCTGGAGCCGTCCAGGGCCGTCCGGGCGGCCTCCAGGGCGAGGCTGGTCTTGCCGACGCCGCCGGGGCCGGTGAGCGTGACCAGGCGGGCCGAGGCGCCCGGACCCGCCGAAGCCGGCGGACCGGCCGAATCTGGCGGACCGGCCGGAGCCGACCGACCGGCCGGAGCCGACCGACCGGCCGAAGTCGGCGGGCCCGCCGGGGTGAGCAGGTGGCGGAGCTCGGCCAGCTCCGGCTCCCGCCCGACCAGGCCGGTGAGCGCGGCGGGCAGGTTGGCGCGCACCGGGGGCCGGCCGGCGAGGCCGGGGTCCTGGCGCAGGATGGCGGCGTGCAGCGCGGTCAGCTCCGGCGACGGGTCCACCCCCAGCTCGTCGGCCAGCCGCTCGCGCAGCGCGCTGTAGACAGCCAGCGCCTCGCCCTGCCGTCCGCCCCGGTAGAGGGCCTTCATGTGCAGCCCGTGCAGCCGTTCGCGCAGCGGGTGGCGGGCGGCGAGGGTGGCCAGGTCGACGTCCTCGCCGAGCGCGAGCCGCAGCTCGGCCTGCTCTTCGAGGGCGCTCAGCCGCGCCTCCTCCAGGCGCGTCCGCTCGGCGCGGGCGAACTCGGCGTCGGCGAAGTCGGCGTAGGCGGGGCCGCGCCACAGCGCCAGCGCCTCGTCGAGGCGAGCCATCCGCTCAGGCGGGCCGCCCGAGCGCCGGGCGAGCAGCTCGTCGAAGCGGGCCGCGTCCGACCAGTGGTCGGCCAGCCGGTAGCCGGCCGGGCCGTGCACGACCGCGCCGGGGTCGCCGAGGGCGCGGCGGAGCTGGGAGACGCGCGCCTGCAGGGTGCCCAGGGGGTTGCGCGAGGGCCGCTCGCCCCACAGGTCGTCGATCAGCCGGTCGGCGCGCACCGGGCCGCCTCCGTGCGCGAGCAGGTCGGCCAGCAGGGCCCGGACCTTCGGCTCGCCCACCGGGACGGGATCGCCGTGGTCCGCCCACACCTCCAGCGGGCCGAGCACTCCGAAACGCAGCACACCACCACCAACCCGTAGCCGGCCCGCAGAATTTCCGTAGCGCCGAGCCGCAAGGTGGAGCCATGACGGATGTGACAGTGATCGGCCTGGGGCCGATGGGTGCGACGATGGCCGAGACGTTCCTGCAGGCCGGACATGACGTGACCGTGTGGAACCGCACGGCGAGCAAGGCCGAGCCGCTCGTGGCGAAGGGCGCCGGGCTCTCCGCCACGCCCGTCGGCCCGAGCGAACTGCTGGTGGTCAGCCAGATCGGCTACCAGGCGATGTACGACAGCTTCGGCGACCTGCGCCTCGACGGCAAGGTGGTGGTCAACCTCAGCTCCGGCACCCCCGAGGAGCTGCGCGCGGCGGCCCGCTGGGTGGCCGGCCGGGGCGGCGTGCTCGTCACCGGCGGCATCATGGTGCCGCCGCCGGGCATCGGGCAGCCGGGCGCCTACACCTTCTACAGCGGCCCGAAGGAGGTCGTGGAGCGGCACGCCGAGACGCTGAAGGCGCTGTCCGAGGTGCACTACATGGGCGCCGACGAGGGTCTGGCGATGCTCTACTACCAGGCCCAGCTACTGATCTTCTGGTCCAGCCTGACCAGCTACATGCACGCGGTGGCGATGCTCGGCACCGCCGGGGTCAAGCCGACGGAGTTCATGCCGTACGCCCAGGAGACGTTCACCGGGCTCGGCGGCGACGGCCCGATGGGGTTCGCCAAGATCCTGGCCGAGGAGTTCGAGGCGGGCGTCTACCCGGGCGAGCTCAACACCCTGCACATGCAGGCCGTCGGCCTGGGCCACGCGGTGCACGCGCTGCGGGACGCCGGGCTGGAGACCACCGTGCCGGGCGCGCTGAAGGCGCTGTTCGAGCGGGCCGACGCCGAGGGCCGCGGCCAGGAGGGGCTCGGCACCGTGATCGAGTCGATCAGGAAGCCCTGACCCGGGTCAGCGGCCTTCCAGCAGCGGCCCCGCCGGGTCGTGCGTGATGCCCTTGCGGCGGGCGGCGATGCCCGACAGCGCCTCCAGAGCCACCCGGTTGGCCAGGTAGGCGGTGATGTCGGCGTGGTCGTACGGCGGGGCGACCTCGACGATGTCGATGCCGACCACCGGGAGCTCCAGGCAGATCCGGCGCACCGAGTCGAGCAGTTGGCGGGCGGACAGCCCACCGGGCTCCGGGGTGCCGGTGCCGGGGGCGTGCCCGGGGTCGCAGACGTCCACGTCGACCGACAGGAACACGCCCGCGCACCCGTCGGTGGCGATGCCGAACGCCTCGTCGAGGCAGTCGTCGAGGCCGCGCCTGCCGATCTCGGTCATCTCGAACGAGCGCATGCGCTGCCCGGCCATCCACGCCAGGGTCTCCGGGCCCGGCCAGTAGCCGCGCAGGCCGATCTGCAGGAACCGGTCACCGCGCAGCGCGCCGGACTCGATCAGCCGGCGCATCGGCTGGCCGTGCCCGTACAGCGAGCCGAACTCGATGTGGCCGGTGTCGGCGTGCGCGTCGAAGTGCAGCATCGAGACGTTGCCGTAGCCGAGGTGGCGGGCCACGCCCGTCGCGTCGGGCAGCGCGATCGTGTGGTCGCCGCCCAGGACGAGCGGGACGGCGCCCGACGACGCCACCGCGAAGACGGCCTCCTCCAGCGCGCCGATGGAGCGTTCGACGTCGCCGGAGTACATCTCCACGTCGCCCGCGTCCACCACCCGCAGGTCGCGCAGGGCGTCCACCCGCAGCGCCAGGTGCGGGCGGGAGCCGTCCTGCGGCAGGTAGCAGGTCTGGCGGATCGCCATCGGGCCGAAGCGCGCGCCGGGCCGGTGCGACGTGCCTCCGTCGAACGGCGCGCCGACGACGACCACGTCGGCGCCCGCGTACGACGCCGGGTCGTCGAGGTCGCAGCGGTCGACCCCGAGGAAGGTGATGTCGGGGCCGAACTGCGCTCCGTAACGCGTCATGGCGATCCGCCCGCCCCGGCTAGTGGTTGGCCAGGAAGCCCAGCAGGTCCTGCCGGGTGATCATCCCGGCGGGCTTGCCGTCCTCCAGCACCACCGCGGCGTCGGCCTTCTCCAGCGCCTCGACCGCGCGGGCCACCGGCTCGCCGCTGCCGATCGTCGGCAGGGGCGGCGACATGTGGTCGCCGATCGGGTCGTCGGACGACAGCTTGCCGTGGTAGAGGGCCTCCAGCAGGTCGCGCTCGACGATCGAGCCGACCACTTCGGCGGCCATGACCGGCGGCTCCTCCTTCATCACGGGGAGCTGCGACACGGAGTACTCGCGCATGATGGAGATGGCGGTGCCGACCGACTCGTGCGGATGGGCGTGCACGAACTCGGGCAGCCCGGCCCCCTTGCGCGCCAGCACGTCGCCCACGAGCCCTTCCTCGGAGGACTCGGTGAGGAAGCCGTAGTCGGCCATCCAGTCGTCGTTGAAGATTTTCGACAGGTAGCCGCGGCCGCCGTCGGGCAGCAGCACGACCACCACGTCGTCCGGGCCGGCCTGGGCCGCCACCCGCAGCGCGGCCACCACGGCCATGCCGCAGGAGCCGCCCACGAGCAGCCCCTCCTCGCGGGCGAGGCGGCGGGTCATGGTGAAGGAGTCCTTGTCGGACACCGCGATGATCTCGTCGCAGATCGTCGTGTCGTACGTGGCCGGCCAGATGTCCTCGCCGACCCCCTCCACCAGGTAGGGCCTGCCGGTGCCGCCCGAGTAGACCGAGCCCTCGGGGTCGGCGCCGATGATCTTCACTCGGCCGCCGGAGATCTCCTTGAGGTAGCGGCCGGTGCCGCTGATCGTGCCGCCGGTGCCGATGCCGGCGACGAAGTGGGTGATGCGCCCCTCGGTCTGCTCCCACAGCTCGGGCCCCGTGGAGTGGTAGTGGGAGGCGGGGTTGTCGACGTTGGAGTACTGGTCGGGCTTCCACGCGTTGGGGATCTCCGCGGCCAGCCGGTCGGAGACCGAGTAGTAGGACTCGGGGTGGTCGGGCGCGACGGCGGTCGGGCAGACGACCACGTCGGCGCCGTACGCCCGCAGGACGGAGATCTTGTCCTGGGCGACCTTGTCGGGCACCACGAAGACGCACCGGTAGCCCTTCTGCTGGGCCACGATGGCCAGGCCCACGCCGGTGTTGCCGGACGTCGGCTCGACGATGACGCCGCCGGGCCGCAGCCGGCCGGACGCCTCCGCCGCCTCGATCATGCGGACGGCGATGCGGTCCTTCACCGAACCGCCGGGGTTGAAGTACTCGACCTTGGCGAGCACCTGGGCGGGCGCTCCCGCCGAGACCTTGTGCAGCCTGACGAGCGGAGTGTTGCCCATGAGCTCGACCAGGGAATCATGTACGCGCACCGAGGTGTTCACCTTCTTTGCCAAAGCTTGGTCAGCTAGCTCGACGCCGAGGGCCGATGGGGGTGGCCGGCGCTCGGCTAGTTTCTCAGGCAAACGCTACCGCCGAGTCCGCACGAGGGGGGCATCGCATGGTCTGGGCGCCGGGCGCGGCGCGCGCCGCCCGCAGGATCGCCATGGCGGCCGCGCTGGGCGGGGGCGGGCTGACGGCTCTGGGGGCCACGGCCTACGGGCTGCTCATCGTCGAAAGCCTGGTCGCCCGCAAGATGATCGGGCAGCCCCACGGCCTCGACGGCCCGCCCTCCGACGGCGTGTACGGCGACTTCTCCGGCGAGCCGCTGACCCTGGTGATGCTGGGTGACTCCACCTCCGTCGGCCTCGGCGCGAGCGCGCCCGAGCGGACTCCGGCGGCGCTGATCGCCAACGGCCTGGCGGCTCTCGCCGAGCGTCCGGTGCGGCTGCTCGTCCTCGGCCGGTCGGGGGCGGCCTCGGCCGAGCTGGGCGAGCAGGTGGACCAGGCGCTGCGGGCGCGGCCCGACGTGGCCGTCGTCTTCGTCGGCGCGAACGACGTGGTCACCCAGACCCCGCCGGCGACGGCCGTGCGTCACCTGGTCAAGGCGGTGCGGCGGTTGCGCGAGGCGGGCGCGGAGGTGGTCGTCGGCACGTGCCCCGACCTGGGCACGGTGCGCCCCATCGCGCAGCCGCTGCGCTGGGTCACCCGGCGGTGGAGCCGCCAGCTCGCCGCGGCCCAGACGGTGGCGGTGGTCGACGCGGGGGGCCGGACGGTCGCCTTCGCCGACCTGCTCGGCCCCGAATTCGACACAAACCCCGCAGAGATGTTCGGACCGGATCGTTTCCATCCATCTGACCGAGGTTACGCACAGGCCGCTTACGCGGTGCTACCTTCTGTATGCACTGCGTTGGGGTTGTGGCCCGAGCCGCGTCCCGGGCGTGGCGAAGGACTGCAACCGATTTACCTTGCGGCGGCTGCGGCCGCGGAGGAGTCCGGCACCGAGGTCTCCGCGACCCGGGTCGCGGGGCAGGCGACGGGCCCCCACGGCAGGTGGGTGACGTTGTTCCGCCGGCGGCCGGGGCCGCTGCTCGACGACGCCTGACACCGGTCACCCTCCGCGTCCAGGCCGCCACTCTTCGTCCTGTTTGGAGTGGATTGACCGTGCTCCGGCCCCTCACGAAACCCGCCCCCGCCCTCGCCTCGGCGCTGGCGCTGACCACCGCGCTCACCACCACGCTGACCGGCTGCTCGGGCAGCGACGCGGCCACGGCCGCCTTCCCCGCCTGGCACAACTCCGAGGTCGACGTCGTCAGCCGGATGGTCACCGGAGGCGGTGTCGTCACGGCCACGTCCATGAAGTCCGGCGGCACGCTCGAAACCGTCGCCCTCGACCTCGCCACCGGCCGCCGCCTGTGGGCGCACCCGGCCACGATGGCGGGCCGGCTGCCCGGCATGGGCGTCTCGGCCCCCGCGCTGACCGAGCTGCCCGGCGGGGGCGGCGCCGTCGTCGTGGCGCTCGACCCGGCCAAGGAGGGCCGCTGGAACGCCACCGTCGTCGCCCGCGACGCCCGCACCGGCCGCCGGCTGTGGGCCCGGCCGGTGCACTCCACCTTCGGCCCGCAGGGCTGCGGTCCGTACGTCTGCCTGTCGGAGCACACCGCGCTGTCGTCGGCGCGCGTGGTGGTGCTCGACCCGGCCACCGGCAAGCCCGTGTGGAAGCTGCCCGGCCTGGCCGAGGTCGAGTGGTCCGACGGCGAGCGCGTGCTCATGCTGCGCCTGGCCGCCGCGCCCACCGTCGAGTCGTACGAGCTCAAGACCGGCAAGCTGCTGTGGCAGCAGCCCGTCGAGCAGGCGCTCGGCCCCGGCATCGACCTGTCGGGCGGCTGGGCGTTCGGCGCGAGCGGCTCCGACCTGGTCGGCTACCTCGCCCCCTACACCGACCCCCGCACGAAGAAGCTCACCACGTTCGGCCTGTTCTCCGTCAAGATCGCCGACGGCACGGTCAACTGGATGCGCCCTTCGGTGGTCCGGGTCTACCCGAGCGGCAACCCCGGCTTCGCGCCTGTCGTGCGTCCGGTCGACGAGCAGGGCGCCTACGGGGGCTTCGCCCGGCTCGACTCCGGCACCGGCCGGGTGATCGGCCAGATCCCGGCCGCTTCGGTGCCCGGCTCGGGCTGGTGGCTCGCCTTCCCCGACCGCATGGACAAGCTGGGCTTCCTCCGGCACGGCGGCAAGGGGTCGGTCTTCGACCTGACCACCGGCCGGCCGGTGCCCGTGGAGGAGCAGCGCGGCTGGTCCTTCTGCGTGACCGACCCCAAGCCGCTCCCGCTGAAGGGGCAGGCGCCCGGCTTCTACTCGGTGGCCGCCGTGTGCGAGTACGACCTGGCCACGGGACGGCGGGTGACGGGCTCGCCGACGCCGCCCTCGTGGTTCACCGGCAGCCAGAACGGCTGGCGGCTGTGGCGCGACGAGAAGGGGGCCGTCCACGCGGTCAACGACAACACGGCCACCGCGCCGGGCATGTACGGCTGACCGAAGATGACAGGTCGTACAAAAGTGCGGAAATAACCTGGCGACGGGGCGACGAGACCACCCGCCAGCACTGAAATATAGTTCTGTTAAGTGCTGACAGAGGAGGGGCAGATGCCCGAGGCAGTCATCGTCGCCACCGCCCGATCCCCGATCGGGCGCGCCTTCAAGGGGTCGCTCAAGGAGCTGCGCGCGGACGACCTGACCGTGCGGATGATCAGAGCCGCGCTGGACAAGGTGCCCCAGCTCGACCCGACGACCATCGACGACATCATGCTGGGCTGCGGCCTGCCCGGCGGAGAGCAGGGCTTCAACATGGCCCGCGTCGTGTCGGTGATGCTCGGCCTGGACGGCGTCCCGGGCACCACGATCACCCGCTACTGCTCGTCGTCGCTGCAGACCACCCGGATGGCCTTCCACGCCATCAAGGCCGGCGAGGGTGACGTGTTCGTCTCGGCCGGCGTCGAGATGGTCTCGCGGTTCGCCAAGGGCAGCTCCGACTCGCTGCCCGAGACCCAGAACCCCGCCTTCGACGAGGCCGTGGCCCGCACCCGGCAGTTCGCCGAGGGCGGCCGCGACTGGCACGACCCGCGCGAGGACGGCACGCTGCCCGACGTCTACATCGCCATGGGCCAGACCGCCGAGAACGTCGCCCGGCTCAGGGGCGTCAGCCGCCAGGAGCAGGACGAGTTCGGCGTGCGCTCGCAGAACCTCGCCGAGAAGGCCATCGCCGACGGGTTCTGGCAGAAGGACATCACCCCGGTGACGCTGCCCGACGGCACCGTGGTGAGCCAGGACGACGGCCCGCGGGCCGGCACGACGTACGAGGGCGTCTCGGCGCTCAAGCCCGTCTTCCGCCCCGACGGCACGGTCACGGCCGGCAACTGCTGCCCGCTCAACGACGGGGCCGCGGCCGTCGTCGTGATGAGCGACGTCCGGGCGGCCGAGCTGGGCATCACCCCGCTCGCCCGGATCGTCTCGACCGGGGTCACCGGCCTGTCACCGGAGATCATGGGCCTGGGCCCGGTCGAGGCGTCCAGGCAGGCGCTGTCACGGGCCGGGATGGCGATCGAGGACGTCGACCTGGTCGAGATCAACGAGGCGTTCGCCGCCCAGGTCATCCCGTCCTACCGCGAGCTGGGCATCGACCTCGACCGGCTGAACGTCAACGGCGGGGCGATCGCCGTGGGGCACCCGTTCGGCATGACCGGGGCCCGCATCACCTCCACGCTCATCAACAGCCTCCAGCACCACGACAAGTCCATCGGGCTGGAGACCATGTGCGTGGGCGGCGGCCAGGGCATGGCCATGATCCTGGAGCGCCTCTCCTGACGTCCGTGGCCGGGCGCCGCGCCGAACGTGCCGCGCCCGGCCGCGCCCAGCCGGGCACAGCCGGCCGCCGCCCGCCGACCGCTCTCCGGACGCGCCCGCCGGACGGAGGGACGCGCGCCCGCGGCGGGTCAGCCGTGGAAGTCGGGGCCGGCGCGGTGCGGCGTGATGCGGATGACGACCCTGCGCTCGCGCACCATGGCCGCCCGGTAGTCGTCCCAATCGGGGTGCTCGCCCGAGATGTCGCGATAGTAGGAGACCAGGTGGTCCATCGCCTCCGGCAGCGAGACCACCTCCGCCGTGCCGTCCACCTGCACCCACTCGCCGAAGAAGGCGTCCGTGAAGGCGCAGACGGACACCTGGGGGTCGCGGCGGGCGTTCCGTGTCTTGACCGCCGTCTCCCTGCTGCTGACCACCAGGAACCCCTCCGCGTCCACGCCCACCGTCACCGGTGAGAGCTGCGGGCGGCCGTCGGCGTGCCGGGTCAGCAGGACCGCGCGGTGGCTGCCGCGGAGGAACGTGCGTGCTGCGTCCAGATCCATGCCCCCATGATGACGCGCCCGTGCCGAGGCACGGGCGCGCGGGTGGGGCGGGCTCTAGATGAAGCCCATCCGGTTGCGGCGGTGCCGCTCGTGCTCGTGAACGATCGCGGCGGCGTAGCCGTGGGTCAGCCCGTGCTCGTCGGCGAGCCAGTTGGCCCGCTCGTCACAGCGCAGGAAGCTCGGGCCGTTGTCGATGGCTTGGAACCACTCGGGGAGTTCGCGTCCCGTTATCGCCGGGACCCTTGCGATCAGTTTGGTCTGCGTCTCCGGTGAGTGGTTCAAGGACATGGGCACCTCCACGGAATAAGGTCCTTTGCTTGACACTGCAACACCTCATCCGGAATCGCAACCCCCAACTCGCCACCAATTCGTTACGAACTGTTGATCTCCTGGCAAGCCGAAGGGCCCCGCCGGGTCGGCAGGGCCCTTCGCAGCAGCGGTCGGACGGACCGGTCAGTCGCTGCTGGTGAAGTAGCTGATGAAGCGCAGCACCTCGATGTAGATCCACACCAGGGTGAGCGTGAGCCCGAAGACGCACTGCCAGGCGAACTTCTCCGGAGCGCCCTGCTTGACGCCCTGCTCGACGGCGTCGAAGTCGAGGAGCAGGAAGAAGCACCCGATCAGGATCATCGCGATGCTGAAGACCCAGCCGATCGGGGAGTCGGTCCGCAGGCCGAGCCCGCCGGGGATGAAGAAGCCGAGGATCAGGTTGACCAGCACGAGGCCGAGCGCCGCGATGGCGGCACCCACCACGTACTTGACCATCTTGGACGTGACGCGGACGATGCGCAGTGAGTAGACGGTCAGCATCGCGCCGAAGGCGAACGCCGTGCCCAGCACCGCCTGGAGCACGATGTTGTTGCCGAACATCGACTGGAACAGGGAGCTGAGCGCCCCCAGGAACACACCCTGGAAGACCGCGTAGGCGAGGATGAGCGCCGGGTTGGTGCTCTGTTTGAACGACGCCACCAGACCGATGACCAGCGCGACGATGGCCGAGACCACCGCGACGCCCATCGGCACCTCGAAATACCAGGCCGCGGCGGCCGCCGCGACGAGCGCGCCGAGGGTGATGAACCCGCGGACCACCACGTCGTCGAGCGTCATCGCGCGGTAGGCCGGCGGGGCCGGGGGGGCGTACGACGGGCTGTCGTACATGTGCTGCAGCTGATCGGGCGTGGGGGCGGGCGCTCCCCAACCACCGGACTGCTGCCGCGACCTGCTGAAAACGGGGTTCTTGCTCTCCATCGGTGCCTCCTGTGGCCGAGCCTATTGGACCGGTCACCGCCTAGGTCAACTCGCGCCCAGATCTATGTAGGTTCGAGACGTCATCGCGAGCACAACGAACGTGACACCCGGGAAGTTCCCGGGGTCAGCGGCATCGAAAACAGGGTCCTTTTCCGGAGTGGACGCGCGTGCCCCCGGCGGGATTCGAACCCGCACGTCAACCCTTTTAAGGGGTTTGCCTCTGCCATTGGGCTACGGGGGCGCCGCAATCATACGAAACGGACCATGCTCCCGAGGAGCACAACTTCGCATCATGCGTCACAACTGTGAAGCCCGCGAGGAAGTGTCAGGGCTCCTGACGCTCTGTCCAGGGACAACACCCTTGGTCCTGATGGTGCGGAAAGGACCGGGGTTCGGGGGCATCGGCTTCGATGGTGACGGGATCTTGCGTTTCTGGCAACCGCTTATGTGAAGTACGCCGCGTTTTCGCTGTTCGGACGACCACGGGTTACGGAGCGTACTCGCACGGTTTTCACCCGGCCTTCACAGCGCGTGAGATTCCACACGACGGATGGTGATTTCGCTGTCAAGGCCGGCGCCCACGGCGGCGAGCCGGGACGCCAGGCCCGCCACGTCCACCTCGTCCGGCAGTTCCACGTCGGCGATGAGCACGTACAGGCGGCCGGACAGCCGGCTGCTCATGCCGGTGATGTGGCCGCCGACCGCGGCCAGCTCGGTGCTGATGACCGACAGGATGCCGGGCCGGTCGGGTCCGTGGACGGTCAGCACGTGGCCGCGCCCGCTGGACGGGGAGCCGAAGTGCCGCTGTGCCTTGACGGCCGAGGCGGTCACCACCAGGTCGGGGGCGCTCACCCGCCGCAGCAGGTCCTCCGGGCTGAGGTCGCCCGACACCAGTAACATCATCGCGACGTGCCCGCCGAGCAGGGTCATCGTCGAGTCCTGGATGTTCGCCCCGCATCCGGCGAGCGAACCGGTGACCGCGGCGATGACGCCGGGCCGGTCGACGCCGAGCACGGTCACCGCTGAGAGCCCCACCCGTGGATCCCCTCTCGTCCGAAGATCGCGGGCACCGGAACGCCCCGGCGCGAGGGCACCGGGGCGCTGCGTGGCCGGGCTAGCGGCGCATCGTCGCCACAGCGGCCCTGAACCCGTCACGCGGGTGTTCGACCTCGCCGAGCGAGATCGTCTCCCGCTTGAAGAACAGCGCAAGAGTCCAGTCGACGACGACACGGACCTTCCGGTTGAGCGTCGGCACCCGCGACAGATGGTAGGTCCGGTGCATGAACCACGCAGGGAATCCGCGAAGCTTGACCCCGTAGACGTTGGCGACGCCCTGGTGCAGGCCGAGCCCGGCGACCGATCCGACATACTTGTGGCGGTAGTCGACCAGTTGCTCACCGCGCAGGTGGCGGGCGATGTTGTCGGCGAGCACCTTGGCCTGGCGCACCGCGTGCTGCGCGTTGGGCGCGCAGTACTGGCCGGGGTTGGTCACGTCGGGCACGCCCGCGATGTCACCGGCGGCGAAGGCGCCCTTGACGCCCGCGACGGTCAGCGCCGCCGTGGTCTTGACCCGGCCGCGCTCGTCGAGCGGCAGGTCCGTGGAGTTGACGATCGTGCTGGGCTTGACGCCGGCCGTCCAGACGAGGGTGTCGGCGTCGAACTCGGTGCCGTCGGAGAGCACGACGCGGCCGCCGACGCAGGACTCCAGGCGGGTCTCCAGCTTGACGTCGATGCCGCGCTCGCGGAGCTGCTCCAGCGTCCACGTGCCCATCTCCGGGCCGACCTCGGGCAGCACCCGGTTGGTGGCCTCGACGAGCACCCAGCGCAGGTCGGACGGCTTGATGTTGCGGTAGTAGCGCGTGGAGTCCTTGGCCATGTCCTCCAGCTCGGCCAGGGCCTCGACGCCCGCGAAGCCGGCGCCCACGACCACGAAGGTCAACGCCCGGCGGCGCACCTCGGGGTCCTCGGTGGACTCGGCCACGTCGAGCAGGTGCAGGACGCGGTTGCGCAGCGCGATGGCCTCGCCCACGGTCTTGAAGCCGATGCCGATGTCGGTGAGACCGGGAATCGGCAGCGTCCGCGAGATCGAGCCCGCGGCCATCACGATCACGTCGTAGGCGATCTCGCGCGCCTGGCCCTCGGCGGGCTGGAAGGTGACGGTCCGCTCGCCGTGGTGGACCTTGGTGACGGTGCCGTTGAGGATCTCCACCTTGGGCAGCACCCGGCGCAGCGGCGCGACCAGATGCCGCGGTGACAGGTTGCCGGCGGCCGCCTCCGGGAGGAACGGCTGGTAGGTCATGTACGACTGGGGGTCGATGATCGTGATGCTGACGGAGCCGTCGCGCAGCTCGCGGCGGAGCGTCTTCTGGAGTCGGAGTGCGGTGTAGAGGCCGACGTAGCCGCCGCCCACGATCACAATGCGCTTGTTCATCCTGAGGCCCATCCTCGTTTGTGAAAGCATTCACAAGCTTACGCGCCGATGGGGCGGAACTCCACTCCGTGAGCAATGCGATTCATCACACCATGAGGCGGAATGCCCTGGTGAAGACGTCGTCGAGCATCGGAGCGGTCACCCGGCCGGTGAAGGTGTTCTGCTGGCTCGGGTGGTAGCAGCCGAGCAGGGTCACGGGCGTCTCGCCGTACGAGAGCGCGACCTCGGCGCCGTGGCCGAACGGCGGCCTGGCCCGCGGCAGGGCGTAGCCAGCCTCCTTCAGCGCCGGCCACAGGGCCTGCCAGGCGTAGCCCCCGAGCGCGACGATCACCCGGACGGACGGGGCGGCCAGCGCGACCTCGCGGGCCAGCCACGGGAAGCAGGCGGCCTTCTCGTCGGGGGCGGGCTTGTTGGCGGGCGGCGCGCAGCGCACCGACGCCACCATCCGCGCGCCGAGGAGCCGCTGCCCGTCGCCGGCGTGGGTGCTGGTCTCCTGGGCGGCCAGGCCGCAGCGGTGCAGCGAGGCGAACAGCCAGTCGCCGCTGCGGTCGCCGGTGAAGATCCGGCCCGTCCGGTTGCCGCCGTGGGCCGCCGGGGCGAGCCCGGCGATGAGCAGGCGCGGGCGCTCGTCGCCCCACCCGGCGACCGGGCGGCCCCAGTAGGTCTCGTCCGCGAACGCGCGCCGCCTCGTCCGGGCGACCTCCTCGCGCCAGGCCACCAGGCGGGGACAGGCGCGGCAGACCGACTGCCGCGCCGTGAGCTCCGCGAGGGTGCGACTGGTGGCGGCGAGGCGGCGCACGTCCGCGGGGTCATGGGCGACCGGCGTCTCGGCGGTCGCCGGGTCCTCGGGCCAGCCGGTGCCGGGGGGAACGAAACTCATGCCTTCGATGGTGCCCGATCCGCCGCCGGGCCCCGCCGCCGCCCGTCAGCCGGACGGCTCGGGGGACGGCACGCCGGACGGCGGGCCGGACGGCCGGCCGGACGGCTCGGGTGACCTCGTGCGGGGCGGCGCCTGGCCGGAGTCGGCGCTGGGCACGGGCGCCGGCGCCGGCGAGGAGGCCGGCGCGGCAGGGGCGGCCGTCGCGCACGAGGGGCTCCGGGCGACGCCGGAGTCGGGCTCGGTCTCCTCGACCAGAGGCAGCGGGTAGCGGTTGAGTATCGGTTCGCCGCACGACCGGTCGACCGTGTAGCCGTGCGCCTCGGGGTCGGTGGTGAGCGGCCGGCCGTTCTGGTCGTAGAGGTAGACGTCGGTCAGCGGGGTGCCGTCCTTGGCGTACGGCTTGATGTTGTAGACGTCGCCGCCGAGGCCGGAGACGGTCTCCACCATGACGGGGCCCGAGCCGTCGGCCAGGTGGCGCTCGTCGAGGGCGGGCCGGTCCGCGATCGCCACCCCGATCAGCAGCGCCACCACGGCCCCCGCGTTGGCCAGCAGCGTGACCGGCAGCGCCAGCCGGCCCCGGGCGGACCTGCCCCACCACACCGACGCCGCCACGAACGCGAGGACCAGCAGCCAGCCCAGCGCGTCGCCCGGCAGGACGCGGTCGTCGGCGAAGCCGGCCAGGATCATGGCGAGCAGGTAGCCGCGCAGCACCCACCAGCCGGGCCTGAGCTCGCGCAGGAGGCCCAGGAAGCCTCGGTAAGCGTCCTTACCCATGAGGGTGGCGTGGAGGTCGCGCAGCCGCCCGACGGGCCGCAGGCGGCGCTTCTGGCGGCTCGCGGGCCGGCCCCCGTAGGCGGCCGCGAGCTCCTCCGCGTACGCGGCCGGCGGGCCCAGCCGTTCCTCCAGCGGGACGTCCGACTCCGCCGCGATCTCCGCGAGGTGGTCGTCGAGGTCGTCGAGCAGCTCCTCGGCGTCCGGATGACCGGCCAGGGCGTCGCGTACGGCCTGCGCGTAGCGCGCCGGGGTGTCCAGGGTGCCGTCACCGGCCTCAGGACCGGGGTGCTGTGTCACTGTGCCCCTCCTTGAGCAGGGATGCCATGGTGGCCGCGAACGAGGTCCAGGTCCGGGTGGAGGAGGCGTACATGCTCCTGCCGACCTCGTTCAGCCCGTAGTACTTGCGATGGGGCCCCTCGTCGGAGGCCACCACGTACGAGGTGAGCGCGCCGGCCTTGAACAGCCTGCGCAGCGTCCCGTACACCGAGGCGTCGCCCACGTCGTGCAGGCCCGCCTCCCTCAGCCTGCGCACGACGTCGTAGCCGTAGCCGTCGCGCTCGTCGAGGACCGCGAGGACGGCCAGGTCGAGCACGCCCTTGAGGAGCTGGCTGCTATCCACGGCATGCACACTACTGCGCTTTGCGTAATAGTGGCAAACGAGAAAGCCGGACGGCGCCACGGGGACGCCGTCCGGCCTAGTTCATCCCGATCAGGCGGACGTGTCAGCCTTGCCGGACTCGGCGGCCTTCGGCGGGCAGGTCGCCGAGAAGGCGGTGCTGCCGGAGGCGGCCTCGTTCGGGCTCACGACGACCAGCGCGACCGAGCCCGAGGTCTCGGAGGCGCCGTGGGTGCCGCCGATCCCCCAGGTGACGTTCAGGCTGCCGTTCACCTGACGCTCGAGCGTCTCGTGCTCGCGCTTGCCGTTGATCACCCAGTAGTACTTGACCGTGGCCGGCCCGGTGCTGGTGATCGTGGCCTGGAAGTCCACGCCCGGACCCCGGTTGTCGGCGCACATGTCGTTACGCTGACCCGCGACCGAGACGCTGGACACCGAGACCTTGGGCTTCGGCGCCTCGCACGCGGCGTAGGACTGCGTGATCGAGTCGGTGTTGCGCGCCCCGGAGACCGTCAGGGTGATCCTGCCGCCCTTGGTGGCGTAGCCCCGCAGCTCCTGCTCGCCGAGCTGGATGTTGCGGGTGTCACGGTGGCTGAACCAGACGTCACCGGTCTTGACGGTGCGGCCGTTCAGCTTCCACGCGTACTCGACTCGGCCGCGGGCGGTCGAGCTGACGTTCGCGTGCGCGCTGACCGCGCAGGTCTCGTGGTCGGTGGCCGTCACCAGGCCGGAGACGGACACGCGCGGGGCCGGGGCCTCGTCCTGGCAGACGACCTTGTAGTAGGCGCGGTTGGAGGAGACCCGAGCCGGGCTCAGGACCTCCAGCTGCGCGTAGCCACGCTGGCTGTCACGCGGGGAGATGCCGAAGCCCACCCGCTTGCTGCTCCACACCTTCGTCTTGCCGTAGTCGACGACACGGCCGTTGAGGACCCAGCGGTACCTCACCCAGGCCGGCTTGTTCACCTTGATCCGGCCACCGAAGTGGACCTTGTCGCCGGGGGTGCAGGACCCGACGTAGGTGCTCGGGCTGGCCCAGGCGCGGGCCGAGACCTTGTGCCGGTTGGAGAGCTGGTCCTCGTCGATGACCTTGGGGTCCGCGCAGGTGACCGAGAAGTGGCTCTTCTTGGAGGTCACCTTGCGGGGGCTGAGGACCTGCAGGGCCTCCCAGCCCTTGACGTCCTCGCCGAAGGTGTTGGCCTGGGACACGTTGACGTACTTGGTGCCCTTGCCGCTGAGCTTGATCGTCTTGACCTTGCTCGCGGATCCGTCACCGTGCAGCCAGCGGTAGGCCAGCGTGGTCTTGCCGGTCAGCTTCACCTTGATCTTGGCCGAGAAGCTGACCTTGGCCGGACACGCGCCCACGTAGCTGCGGTCCGCGGTCGTCGGCGTGGACACCGAGACCTTGGGCTTGGCCTTCGAGGCGGACGCGGTGGCCGCGGTGGCCGCCTGCGCCGGCGTGGCGACCAGCCCGACCAGCCCGGCCAGCATCGCGGAGGTGGCGCCGAGCGCCGCCGCCCGACGCGCTAACGGTGATGACTTCATGGTGAGAGTGCTCCATTCCGTGAGGGAAAAGATGCGCTCGGGAACGGTCGCCACGCCGGCACCATACGTGTCCGGCAATATGGCAAAGCCCCCGTAATGCCCCTTTACCTAAGCACAATACTGATTGCACGCTCAACACGGCACCGTAACGCGAAATGTCCGGATTTAGTGGCTCTTTTAGGCGATAGACCACGCAATTCCATCGAGGATGTCGTGCTCACTGACCACGACCTGCGAAAACGCGAAACGACGCATGACGCTGTCGAGTATCAGGGCCCCCGCCCCGATGACGTCGACCCGCCCCGGATGCATCACCGGAATGCCGGCCCGCTCACCATGGGTCATCGCGAGCAGCCGCCGCGTGACGTCGTGGACCTCCTCGGCGGTGACGTGCGCGTGGTGGATCCGGTCGCGGTCGTAGGCCGGCAGGCCGAGCGCGATGCCGGCGACCGTCGTCACCGAGCCCGCCAGCCCCACCAGCGTGTGCGCCCGCTCCACGGGCACCGCCTCCGTCACCCGGTCGAGCGCGGCCTCGATGTCGGCGGTCATGGCCGCCACCGCCGCCGACGACGGCGGGTCGCCCGCGTCACGCAGGTGCCGTTCCGTGAGCCGGACGCAGCCGATGTCGACCGAGAGGGCCTCCTCGGCGTGGCGCGAGCCGATCACGAACTCGGTGGAGCCACCGCCGATGTCCACCACCAGGTAGGGCCCCACCGGCCCCTCGGGATGCTCCGTCTCCGGCGACAGGTGCAACAGGCCACGGGTCGCGCCCGTGAACGACAGCTCGGCCTCCTCACCGCCGCTGACGACCTCCGGCTCGACGCCGAAGATCTCGCGCACCCCGTCGACGAACTCCTGCCGGTTGGCCGCGTCACGCGTCGCGCTCGTCGCCACCACCCTGGTGCGCTTGGCGCCGTGGCGGTCGATCAGCTCCCGGTAGCCGCGCATCGCGGCGAACGTGCGTTCCAGGGCCGCGGCCGACAGCCGGCCGGTCTCATCGACGCCCTGCCCCAGCCGTACGATCTCCATCCGCCGCTCGACCTCGGTGAGCGTGTCGTGCGGGATGTCGGCCACGAGCAGGCGTACGGAGTTGGTGCCGCAGTCGACGGCGGCTACACGCATGGTCCGTCACTCCACCAATCGGGGAGGGCATCGAGCGCCTCCCGGCCGAACGGGTTGGTCCCGGGGGCGGCCAGCTCGTGCGCGACGAGCGCGTGCAGGCACTTGACCCGCAGCGGCATGCCCCCGGTGCTCTGCATGTCCCGCGGAAGCGGCTCCATGCCCGCGTCCTCGGCAGCCTTGTCACGCCGGGCGACGTAGTCGTCGTGTGCGGCCCGGTAGCTCGCGGCCAGCTCGGGGTCGTCCGCCAGCCTGGCCTGCATCTCACGCATCAGGCCGGAGCCCTCCAGCGTGCCGATGGCGGAGGCCGCCCGGGGACAGGTCAGGTAGTAGAGGGTGGGGAACGGCGAGCCGTCGGGCAGCCGCGGCGCGGTCTCCACCACGTCGGGGTTGCCGCACGGGCAGCGGTGCGCCACCCCGCGCAGTCCGCGGGGCGGGCGGCCGAGCTGCCGCCGCACCGCCTCCACGTCGCTGTCCCGCACGTCGCTGTCCCGCACGTCGCTGTCCCGCACGTCGCTGTCCCGCACGTCGCCGGCGGGCTCGGGCTCAGGGCTGTCCAACGGTCTCCTTCTCCCCCGGGCTCTCCCCGGCGCCCGCCTTGCGGCCGGTGCCCGCGTCGGCGGCCTCGACGGACTTCCACAACGTCTGGTACCACGGCGGCGCGGGCGCGGCCTGCTTGACGGCCGTCTGCGACTTGCCGGGCTCGGCCTCCATCACCACGTAGCACTTCTCGCCGGGACCGCAGTAGTGCAGGCGCTCCTTGGCGGTGCGCTTGATCCAGTTGGGGTCGCGGATCTGCCGGGCCTGCGCCTCCAGCGCCCGCCGGTCGGCCTCGACCCGCGACTTCTCCGCCTGCAGCTCCGCGATGGCGCGGCGCTGGGCGATGTACTCGCGCACCGGGTAGGCGAGGCTCATCGCGATCGCGCACACCACGATCGCCAGGATGGCGGCCCTCCCGGTCAGCTGCGGCCTCTTCGCCATGCTCCGCGTCCCCCCTCATGCGTGCGGCCGGATCTCCGTCCGGCTCCGGCCGTACGGGCCCGCGACCGTTCGCGATCACGGGCCCGTACCCGGAAACTACCGCCGGAAGCGCGGGAAGGCCGCGCGACCGGCGTAACGGGCCGCGTCGTCGAGGAGCTCCTCGATGCGCAGCAGCTGGTTGTACTTGGCCACGCGGTCCGAACGGGCCGGCGCACCCGTCTTGATCTGCCCGCAGTTGACCGCCACGGCCAGGTCGGCGATGGTCGTGTCCTCGGTCTCGCCGGAACGGTGGCTCATCATGCAGCGGTAGCCGTTGCGGTGGGCCAGCTCGACGGCGTCCAGCGTCTCGGTCAGGGTGCCGATCTGGTTGACCTTGACCAGCAGCGCGTTGGCGGTGCCGGTGCCGATGCCGCGCTCCAGCCGCTCGGGGTTGGTCACGAACAGGTCGTCGCCGACGAGCTGCACCTTGTCGCCGAGCGCCTCGGTGATGGCCTTCCAGCCCTCCCAGTCCTCCTCGTCGAGCGGGTCCTCGATGGAGACCAGCGGGTAGTTGTCGACGAGGTCGGCGTAGAAGGCGATGAGCTCCTGGGCCGACAGGCCCTTGCCGTCGATCGTGTAGACGCCGTCCTTGTGGAACTCGGTGGCGGCCACGTCGAGGGCCAGCGCGACGTCCTCGCCGGGCGTGTAGCCGGCCCGCTCGACGGCGACCAGGATGAGGTCGAGCGCGTCGCGGTTGGATGGCAGGTTGGGCGCGAAGCCGCCCTCGTCGCCGAGGCCGGTGGCGTAGCCCTTCTCCTGCAGCACCTTCTTCAGCGCGTGGTAGACCTCGGTGCCCATGCGCACGGCCTCACGGAACGTGCCCGCCCCGATCGGAGCGATCATGAACTCCTGGATGTCGACGTTGGTGTCTGCGTGGGCGCCGCCGTTGAGGATGTTCATCATCGGCACGGGCAGCACGTGGGCGTTGGGCCCGCCGAGGTAGCGGAACAGCGGCAGCTCGGCGCTGTCGGCGGCGGCCTTGGCGACGGCCAGCGACACGCCGAGGATCGCGTTGGCGCCCAGCTTGGACTTGTTGGGCGTCGCGTCCAGGTCGATCATGATCTGGTCGACGATGCGCTGGTCCTCGGCCTCGACCCCGTGGATCTCGTCGAAGATCTCGTCGGTGACGGCCAGGACGGCCTTCTCCACGCCCTTGCCGCCGTAGCGCTCGTCTCCGTCACGCAGCTCCACGGCCTCGAACTGCCCGGTCGAGGCGCCGCTGGGCACCGCCGCGCGGCCGCTGCTGCCGTCGTCGAGCACCACCTCGACCTCGACCGTGGGGTTGCCCCGGGAGTCGAGGATCTCACGAGCGTAAACGACCTCGATGGTAGCCACGGGATGCGCTCCTAAATCCGAAAAGGCAATATGCCTTCAGAGCCTATCGGTACCGCCGCCGGCTGCCGCAGGGTCCACGCGCGGACGGCTCAGCGGCCCGCCCAGTCGATCGGCCTGACGACGTCGGGCGGCCGCACGGCGCCGACGTCGCTGCGCCAGGCCAGGCCCAGCGCCATCCCGCCCAGCAGCAGGACGGCCACCCCGCCGGCGGCGAGCGCGCGCCGGCGGGGCGACAGGCCCCGCCCGGGCCCGCTGTCCGCTGCCCTGCCCTCGATCGGGTACATGACGGCGTCGTCCGTGAAGCACCCCTCGTCCTCGACGGGTTCGTCCTCGCCGGCGCGTCCGCCGTCCGCGCGTCGTTCGCCGTCCGCGAACCGTTCGACGGTCGAGTGCCATGCGGCGGCCGGCGCCACGAGGTCGCCGCCGCCGTCCATGAGCGTCTCCAGCACCCCGTCCGCCGACGGGCGGGCCTCGGGATCCTTGGCCAGGCAGGCTCCCAGCAGCGAACGCAGCGGCTCCTCCACCCCCGACAGGTCCGGCTCGCCGGTGAGGACGCGGTGCATGACCGCCGGGATGGACTCCCCGGGGAAGGGCTCGCGGCCCGTCGCCGCGTACGTCATCGTGGCGGCCCAGCCGAACATGTCGGAGGCGGCGGTCGCCGGCTCGCCCGCGATCTGCTCGGGCGCCATGTACCCGGGCGTGCCCACCAGGACGCTGCCTGTGGTGCCCGTCTCCAGGGTCTTGGCGATGCCGAAGTCGATCACCTGTGGCCCGTCGGGGCCGATGAGGACGTTGCCGGGTTTGAAGTCGCGGTGCACGATCCCGGCCCGGTGGATGGCCTTGAGTGCCGCCGCCGTGCCCACCGCCAGCCGTTCGAGAGCGCCGTCTCGCCGTGGCCCCTCCCGGCGTACCAGCTCCTGCAGGGACGGCCCCGGCACGTACTCGCTCACGAGGTAGGGGCGACCGTCCACGAGCCCGGAGTCGATCACCCTGGCCGTGCAGAAGGCGGCGACCTTGCGCGCCAGGACGCTCTCCCGCAGGAAGCGGCGCGTGGCGCGTTCGTCGCCCGCCAGGCGCGCGTGCAGCACCTTGACCGCCACCCGCCGCCCCGCGGCGTCCTCGGCCAGGTAGACGCTGCCCTGGCCGCCATCGCCGAGCACGCCCACGATCCGGTAGCCGGCGACCTCGCGCGGCTCCCCCCGATGCAACTCCCGCACGCGTGCCATCAGGCCCCCTGCCGTCGAGAACAGCTTGATCCTGGCGTCTTCGGCGGATCTACGTCTCGTGGGTCTCCCAGGCGTGCACGCGCTCGCGGTAGGAACGGGCGGCGGCGCGCAGCTCCGCCTCGGGGTCGATGCCGGCCCCCCGGGCCCGGCGCACCAGGTCGAACAGCTCGCGCCCGACCCCCTGGCCGACCGCCGAGGCGAGACTCTCGGGCGCGCCCGCCCGCTCGGCGCGCCGCAGGAGCTGGGCCGCCAGCGACAGGGCCGGCTGGCCCAGCGGCACGCCGTCGAGCGCGGAGGTCCGCTCCCCCTTGGCGGCCCGCTCGGCGGCCTTGATGGCCTCCCAGTTGTCGTTGACCTCGTCGGCGCTGTCGGCCCGCACCGAGCCGAACACGTGCGGGTGCCGCCGGACCAGCTTGTCCACGATGCCGGCCGCCACGTCGTCCATGTCGAAGCCCTCGGCCACCCTGGCGTGGAAGACCACCTGCAGCAGCAGGTCGCCGAGCTCCTCGCGCAGCGCGGGGTAGTCGCCCTGCTCGATCGTCTCCAGCACCTCGTAGGCCTCTTCGAGCAGGTAGGGGACGAGCGACTCGTGGGTCTGCCCCCGGTCCCAGGGGCACTCGGCCCGCAGCCGCTCCATGACGGCGACCAGGTCGAGCACGCGGGCGCCCGGCAGGTCGTACGAGCCGGGCACCACCTCGATCACCGGCGGGTCGTCCAGCGCGATCGCGGCGTGCCCGAGCGCGCGCATGAACTCCTCGTCGGACCCGGCGCCGTCGGCGAGCCACACCACCGTGCCCGCGACCGCCTCGCGGGCCAGCCGGGCGGCGTCGGGTGGCACGACCGTCACCTCGACGCCGGCCTCGGCCAGGTAGGGCAGCTGGGGGTGGTCCTCCGAGCCGGTCAGGACCCGGCCCGACCCGAACGCCCGCCACGCCTGGTGGCTGAGCAGGCCGGGCGCGACCCGCGGCGAGGTGGTGACGACGATCAGCGGCACCGGGTCGGCCCCGTCAGCCCTGGGCCGGCGGCTGGGCCTGCTGGGTCAGCTTGCCGAAGCGGCCCGTGTCGACGAAGCCCTGCTCGTTGGTGAACTGGCCGTAGCGGGGGCTGTAGACCATCTTGATCGCGCCGAACTCCTGCTGGAGCTTGGCCGCGGCGTTCTGGTCCTCCGGGCCGCCGAACTGCCGCTGCAGCTTGACCACGCCCAGCTCGGCGCGCATGTACGCGCGGGCGTCGGCCGGCGAGACGCCCTTGGCCAACAGGTTGATCTCGGGCGACTGGTACTGGCCGGGGTCCTTGAGCCCGGTGTCGACCTCCGCCTCGCTCACCCTGATGTTGTGCTTGGCGGCGAGCTGCTCGAACGCGCTCTGGTTGGCCATCCGCGTCAGCACGAACTGGGTGATGGGGGCGGGCAGCTGGTCGGGCTGGATGCCGGCCCGCTTCAGCGCCGCTTCGTACTCCTGGACGTTCCTGTTCAGGTCACTGGCCGAGATGCGCTCGCCGCCCACGACGGCCGCCGCACCGGCCTCCATGGGGGAGGAGCAGGCGGTCAGCGCGACGAGGCTCGCACCCACGGCGGCAGCGGCCGCAGCCGCTCGAATCGACTTCACGTGCGTCCCTTTCCGACAAAAACCCCGGCTAGCTTACCCGTGCGGGCTCGAGGAACATCGCCTCGACGAGGTCGCCGCACCATTTGAGCAGGTCGAGGTCGCGCAGCGGCTGCCCGCCCAGCGGCTTGGTCTTGGGCACGGGCACCAGCAGCGTCTCCGCGGCCTGCTTGTAGACGGCCTTCTTGTACAACCGGTCCAGCCTGACCTGCTGCGACTCCCTGAGCCTGGCCGGGCCGAACTTGATGTTCGGGCCCTGCACGGTGACGTCGGTGAGCCCGGCCTGACGCGCCCTGATGCGGAAGCGGGCCACCTCCAGCAGGTTGTCCACCTCGACCGGCGGCTTGCCGTAGCGGTCGGTGAGCTCGTCGCGCACCTCGCCGATGTCGGTCTCGGTGGCGATGGCGGCGATCCGCTTGTACGCCTCCAGCCGCAGCCGCTCGGAGGTGACGTAGTCGTGCGGGATGTGCGCGTTGATGGGCAGCTCGACCTTGACGTCGTGCTGCTCCTCGCGCGTCTCGACGCCGGACAGCTTGTCCTTCTGCTCCTTGACCGCCTCGGCCATCAGCCGCACGTACAGGTCGAAGCCGACGCCGGCGATGAAGCCCGACTGTTCGGCGCCCAGCACGTTGCCGGCGCCGCGGATCTCCAGGTCCTTCATCGCGACGTACATGCCGGCGCCCATCTCCGTGTGCTGGGAGATGGTGGCCAGCCGCTCGTGGGCCGTCTCGGTCAGCGGCTTCTCCGGCGGGTAGAGGAAGTAGGCGTAGCCCCGCTCCCGGCCGCGGCCGACCCGGCCGCGGAGCTGGTGGAGCTGCGACAGGCCGTAGTTGTCGGCGCGGTCCACGATCAGCGTGTTGGCGTTGGGCACGTCGAGGCCCGACTCCACGATCGTGGTGCACACCAGCAGGTCGTACTCGCGCTCCCAGAAGCCCACCATGATCTTCTCTAGCTGGGTCTCGTTCATCTGCCCGTGCGCGACCGCGACGCGCGCCTCCGGCACCATCTCCCGCAGGCGGGCGGCCACCCGGTTGATCGAGGCCACCCGGTTGTGCACGAAGAAGATCTGGCCGTCGCGCATCAGCTCGCGCCGGATGGCGGCGGCGATCTGCTTCTCGTCGTACGGTCCGACGAACGTCAGGATCGGGTGGCGTTCCTCCGGCGGGGTGAGGATGGTGGACATCTCGCGGATGCCGGTCAGGCCCATCTCCAGCGTGCGCGGGATCGGCGTGGCCGACATGGCCAGCACGTCCACCTGGGTGCGCAGGTGCTTCATGGCCTCCTTGTGCTCCACGCCGAAGCGCTGCTCCTCGTCGATGATGATCAGACCCAGGTCCTTGAACCGCACCTCGGGGCTGAGCAGCCGGTGGGTGCCGATGACCACGTCCACGGCGCCGGTGCGCAGCCCGTCGAGGGTGCCCTTGATCTCGGCGTCCGTCTGGAAGCGGGAGACCGGCTTCAGCGTGATCGGGAAGCTGGAGAAGCGCTCGGTGAACGTCGACATGTGCTGCTGCACGAGCAGCGTGGTCGGCACCAGCAAGGCGACCTGCTTGCCGTCCTGGACGGCCTTGAAGGCGGCCCGCACGGCGATCTCGGTCTTGCCGTAGCCGACGTCGCCGCAGATCAGCCGGTCCATCGGGACGGGCCGCTCCATGTCGCGCTTGACCTCGTCGATGGCCTCCAGCTGGTCGCCGGTCTCGGCGTAGGGGAAGGCGTCCTCCATCTCGCGCTGCCACGGCGAGTCGGGCGAGAAGGGGTGACCGGGCGAGGCCATCCGGGCGGAGTAGAGGCGGATGAGCTCGCCGGCGATCTCCTTGACCGCCTTCTTGGCCCGTGACTTGGCCTTGGCCCAGTCGGCGCCGCCCATCCGGTTGAGGGTGGGCGCCTCGCCGCCGACGTAGCGGGTGACCTCGTCGAGCTGGTCGGTGGGCACGTACAGGCGGTCGCCCTTGGCGTACTCGATGACGAGGTACTCGCGGGTGGCGCCCTGGACCGTGCGCTGGACCATCTCGACGTAGCGGCCGACGCCGTGCTGCTCGTGCACCACGTGGTCGCCCACCTTGAGCTGCAGCGGGTCCACCATGTTGCGGCGGCGCGAGGGCAGCCGGCGCATGTCCTTGGTGGACGCCTTCTGGCCGACCAGGTCGAGGTGGGTGAGCACGGCCAGGCCCGGCGTGACGAAGCCGTGCTCCAGCAGGCCGGTGGTGACGTGCACGACCTTCGGCTCGGGCGGCGTGTCGAGGTGGCCCTGCAGCCGGGCCGGGACGTCGACGCCCTTGAGCACCTCGACCATCCGCTCGGCCGGGCCGTGACCCTCGCTGAGCAGCACGACGGCCTTGTCCTCGGCGAGCCAGCCCTTGACGTCGGCGAGCGCCCGCGCGGTGTCGCCCCGGTAGGCCTCCGAGTCGTGCGCGTCGATCTCGACGCCGGCGCCGAACGGCGCCATCGACCACCACGGCAGCCCGAGGGCGCCGGCGTGGTCGCGGATCTCGTCGAGCGAGCGGAAGGCGGCCGCGCCCAGGTCGATCGGCGCCTCGCCGCCGGCCGCCGCGTTGATCCACGACGCCTCCAGGAACTCCTGGGACGTGCGCACCAGCTCCTCGGCGCGGCCCCTGATCCGCTCGGGGTCGCAGACGAACACCGCCGACCTGGCGGGCAGGTGGTCGAGCAGCAGGTCCATCTCGCCGGCCAGCACCGGCGCGAACGCCTCCATGCCCTCCACCGGCGTGCCCTCGGCGAGCTGGTCGAGCACCTCGGCGAGCGCCGGATGCGCCTGTGCCAGCTCCCGCGCCCGCTCCCGCACCTCGGCGGTCAGCAGCAGCTCGCGGCAGGGCGGCGCGAACAGGCCGCCGTCGGCCGCCTCCAGCGAACGCTGGTCGGCCACCTTGAACCAGCGGATCTCCTCCACCGTGTCGCCCCAGAACTCCAGCCGCAGCGGGTGCTCCTCGGTCGGCGGGAAGACGTCGAGCAGGCCGCCTCGCACCGCGACCTCGCCCCGCTTCTCGACCATGTCGACCCGGTGGTAGCCGTTGTCGACCAGGCGCTCCACGACCTCCTCCAGGTCGGCGTCGTCGCCGGCGCGCAGCCGGATCGGCTCAAGGTCGCCGAGGCCCCGCACGATCGGCTGGAGCAGGGCGCGCACCGGAGCCACGACCACGCCGAGCGGGCCGGCCGCCTGGTCGCCCTTGACCGGGTGCGCCAGCCGCCGCAGCACGGCCAGCCGCTGGCCGACGGTGTCGCTGCGCGGCGAGAGCCGCTCGTGCGGCAGCGTCTCCCAGGCCGGGAAGACCGCCACCGTGGACGGCTCGACCAAGCTGGTGAGCGCGGTGGCCAGGTCCTCGGCCTCACGGCCGGTCGCGGTGACGGCCAGCACCGTGCGCCGGTCGTGCCCGGCGAGCGCGGCGACGCCGAACGGCCGCAGCGCGGCGGGCGCCACCAGCGAGACGTCGCCGCCCTCGTCGAGAGCGGCGGCCAGCTTCGGGTCGGCGGCAACAAGGTCCAGCAGTCCGGAAAGACTCATCAGATACGCCCACAGCCCCACGACGGCAACACGACCACCCCCGGCCGGGTCGGGTCGCGGGGGTCTCAGCCATCAAGGGTACTTCCCGGCCGCGCCCCCCGGCGCCTCCGGGGAGCCTTCCGGCGACCTGGGCGGGACCGCGTAGCCGGGCACGGACGGCCAGCGCACGGTGAGCACCACCGAGTCCTCATCGGCGCGCCAGGAGTGATCGACGCCGCGGCCCCACAGCACGTAGTCGCCGCGCCGCTCCAGCAGCACGCTCCGGCCGGGCAGCTCGACCCGGAACCGGCCGCTGATCAGCACGAGCAGCGCCGTGCGGGTCTCCCCCGTGGTCCACTCGGCCCGCACGTCACCGGCCGCGTGGACACCCCATTTGACCTCGACGTCCGCGCTGTGGCGGGGGTCGCCGCCGGGCCTGAAGTGTCCGAGCAGCCAGCCGGCGTCCTCGGCCGCGTCGAGGTAGGCGTTTCCCACGTGGACGGTCACGCCCGAGGACGCTAGCAGGGAAATCCCGTACGTACCGCCACGAGGTGATTACTCTAAGTGACATGTCTGAAGTGCGGTCGGTCGCCCACCGAGGCGACCTGTTCGATCAGCGAGTCCGCGAGCAGTGGGCCGGGCAGCTCGGCCGACGGCTCGACGTGCTGGTGGCCGGGTGCGCGCACGACGAGCTCCTGACCCTGGACCGGATCGACACCAGGATGACGGGCGTCGACGAGGACCTGCCGGCCATCAGGAGCGTGGTGGAGGAGCGGGCCGATCTGGAGCGGTGCATCCTCGGCGACCTGCGGTCGATGCCGGTGCCGCCCCGATCGGTTGACGTGGTCCAGGTGTCGTTCCTGCTGGAGCGGATCCAGCACGCGGAGCTGGTCCTCGACCGGCTGTTGCGGGCGCTGCGGCCGGGCGGGCTGCTGCTGCTGCGCATGCGCGACCGCGGGTCGGCGTACGGGCTGTGCGAGCGACTGACGCCGTCGTGGCTGCGCCGGCTGCTGTGGCGCCACCTGGCGCCTGAGGGCAGGCCGGGCCCGCTGCCCGCCGTGTACGAGCCGCTCACCTCGCACGACGGCATCCACGCCTTCTGTCTGAGCCGCGGCCTGATGATCATCGATGACCGCACGGCCACCAGCGGGCCGGCGCTCGGCCGGGCGGGCCGGGCGGCCGTCCGGCTGGCCGACCGGCTCACGAGGGGGCGCTACCCTTCGACACACGACGAGATCACCATGGTCATCAGGAAGCCGCAGAACCACTTCGCCCGGCTCATCTAGCGGCCCGCGCCGGTCGGCGACTAGACTCGTTCCCTATCAATTCAATCGGAATAGTTGGGATGGCGGATCGTGGAGTGGACCCCCGGCGCGCTGGAGCTGGCCGACCTGGAGCTGCTGCTGTCCGGAGCCTTCCACCCGCTGACGGGCTTCCTGGGCCACGACGACCTGCACGCCGTCCACGAGCGCGGCACGCTCGCCGACGGCACGCCCTGGCCCGCGCCCGTGACGCTGCGCCTGCCCGACGAGGCCGCCCCCGGTGACGAGGTCACGCTGCTCGACCCCGAAGGCGTGCCGCTGGCGGCGCTCACCGTGACCGAGCGCGGCCACGAGGGGCTGGCCGCGGGTCCGGTCAGGCCGCTCGGCGCCCCGGAGCACGGCCCGTTCGCCCGGCTGCACCGCACCCCCGCGCAGGTGCGCGAGGAGCTGGGCGGGCGCGCCGCGCTGGCCGTCACGATGCGGGGCCCGCTCGACGACCTCACCGAGATCACCGCCACGGCCAAGGAGCTCGACGCGGTGGTCCTGCTGCTCCCCCTCTCCTACGGCGAGTCCGGGCCGGCGGTGGTGCGGGCCGCGCTGCGGGCCAGGGAGCAGCTGCCCGCCGGCACCCTGGTCGTGCCCGTCCCCCTCGCCCCGCGCGAGGAGCCCGAGCTCGACCTGGAGCTGCGCGAGCACGTCGCGACCGCCTACGGCGCCGCCGAGCACCTGGCCGGGCCCGAACCGGTCAGCATCCCCGGCCCGCCCCACCGCAGGGGGCTGGTGGTCTTCTTCACCGGCCTGTCCGGGTCGGGCAAGTCGACCATCGCCCGCGGCCTGCGCGACGCGCTGCTGGAGCTCGGCACCCGCACCGTCACCCACCTCGACGGCGACGTGGTGCGCGCGCTGCTGTCGAAGGGCCTGACGTTCTCGAAGGCCGACCGCGACCTCAACATCCGGCGCATCGGCTTCGTCGCCGCCGAGACGGCCCGCCACGGCGGCCTGGCCATCTGCGCCCCCATCGCCCCCTACGCGGCCACCCGCGCCGAGGTGCGTGAGATGGTCGAGGCGGTCGGGGCGGACTTCCTCCTCGTGCACGTCGCCACGCCACTGCCGGAGTGCGAGCGACGCGATCGCAAGGGCCTGTACGCCAAGGCCCGCGCCGGGCTCATCCCCGAGTTCACCGGCATCTCCGACCCCTACGAGGAGCCGGACGACGCCGACCTGGTCATCGACACCACGCACATCTCGATCGAGGCGGCCGTCACCCAGGTGCTGGGCGCCCTCCGGAGCGGAGGCTGGGTTCGTTGATCGATCCTCCCCTGATCGTCGGCTCCTTCCTCGTGGCCATCGTCGTCGGCCTGACCGGCATGGGCGGCGGCGCGCTGATGACACCGATGATGATGCTGTTCTTCAACGTCCCGCCGCTCGCCGCGGTCTCCAGCGACCTGGTGGCCTCCGCCGTGATGAAGCCGGTCGGCAGCGTCGTGCACCTGCGCCGGGGCACGGTCGACCTGCGCCTCGTGGCCTGGCTGTGCGCCGGGTCGGTGCCCGCGGCGTTCTGCGGGGTGTTCGTGGCCCGCGCGTTCGCGGTGGGCGACGGCGTCAAGTACGCGCTCGGCGTGGCCCTGCTGCTGGCCGTGGCCGGGCTGGTCGCCAAGACGCTGATCGGCGGCAGGGCCGGCACGGCGGAGGCCGCCGACGTCGTCGTGCGCCCCATCCCTACCCTACTGGTCGGTACGGTAGGCGGTCTGATCGTCGGCGTCTCCTCGGTCGGGTCGGGCTCGCTCATCATCGTGGCGCTCATCGCGCTCTACCCCATGCTCAAGGCCAACCAGCTCGTCGGCACGGACCTCGTGCAGGCCGTACCGCTGGTGACCTCGGCGGCGCTGGGCCACCTGCTCTTCGGTGACTTCCAGCTCGACCTCACGCTGTCGCTGCTGCTCGGCGCGATCCCGGGCGTCTACCTCGGCGCCCGCGTCTCCTCCCGGGCGCCGGGCGGCCTCATCCGGGCGATGCTCGCGATCGTGCTGCTCGCCTCGGCGCTCAAGCTGCTCGACGTGGACAACGCGGTCACGCTGTGGATCCTGCTGGCCGCCGTGGCCGTCGCCGTCGCAGGCTGGCGCCGGCGGGTCAGGGCCGCGGCACGCCGGTCGAGCGAAAGCGCGGATCTCGCGCGAGCTCGCTGAACGCCCGGCGGGCCTCCGGCTCGGTGTCGAACCTGGTGTCCCCGCGCGGCGCGTGCGGCGAGTCGAAGTAGACCAGCGCCTTGATCTGCGGGTACGCGCCCATCCGGGCACGTACGGACTCGAAGAAGCGCCGCTTGAACGACCGGTCGCCGGGCCGCTCGAACACCCCCCACTCCGCCACCATGACGGGCTTGCCGGGGAAGTGGAGCTGCGTCCACCGGTAGAAGCCCGGCCACCGGGCGTACTCGGGCCGGGTCTTGTTGACCAGGCCGTCGAAGTCGCGGACCCGGCCGTCGGCGTAGGGGTCCATCGCCACCCAGTCGACCACGTCGTCGCCCGGGTACAGCTCGCCGAACCACGGCTTGGCCGCCCAGTTGGGCGCGCCCATGTACGTCATGACCGTGACGGCGTTGCGCACCCCCTTCTCCCGCAGCCGCAGCACCACGTGGCGGTACATGGCGGCGTAGTCGGCGGCCTGCATGCCGGAGCCCGGCCCGGGCACGACGTCGTTCTCCGGCTCGTGGTGGATGGTCAGGAAGAACCGCTCGGGGAACGTGCGGCGGAGGTGCGCGGCCAGGCGGTCGATGCGGCGGTCCACCGCGCCGTCGGAGATCTCCGCCCAGGTGTGCTCCATCGACGGTTTCCAGTTGACGAGCAGCAGCCTCGGCCCCCGCTTGTCACGGGCCAGCCGGATCTCCCGCTCCGTGGGGAACAGTTCCTTGCCCCGGTGGTAGACGTGCACGATGTCGGCCCGCGAGCCCATCCTCTCCTCGGCCCCGCGCAGCGCCTCGTCCACCGGCACGCCGGTGAAGATCTCCGGGGCCAGCCCCCACCAGGCCCCGCACGACGGGATGAGCCTGTCGGTGACCGTGCAGGCGGGCGCGCCGCTCGGCGCCACCTGGACGGGCCGGGCCTCGGGGGCCGCCCCGGTGCCCGAGGCCCGGCCCTCCCGCGGGGCCGCCGGCGGGTGCGCGGCACCGCCGCCCGAACACGCGGTGAGCGTGGCGAGCGTCAGCGCGGCCAGCGTCGCGGCCCTCTTCTGTGAAATGCCCGGTCGCAGCAAACCGTCCTACCCCCTTTTGGTCGAGGACCCCGTTCGTCAAACCTGAACCATGCCACGCCACTCCCCCGGCGGGGGCGCGTTCCCGCTGGTAGGAGCCCTGACCACACCCCCTCATTTGTCCAGAAATATCGCTATAAAGAGGAGCGGAATCGCAGCTCGCACGGCAGAAAATCTTCTGTATTCGGCCATGGCGAGATGCGCCCCGCCTATAGTGGGCGCACGCCTCGGCCGTGACGCTACGTCGCCATGTCGCGACGCCACGCACACACTCCAGGGAGCCACATGAGCCTGCCGCCGGACTCCCCGACCCGCCGGTCCGGCACCGATCTCGGGGAGCACCTGTCGCTGCTGCGCCGGCGCCGGCCGCTCTTCGCCGGGTTCGTCCTGGCCGGCGGCGCGGCCGGCCTGGCGGCGCAGTGGCTGACCCCGGCCGCCTACACCGCGACCACGCAGGTGCTGGTGGCGCCGCTCGGCGTCCAGGAGCAGAACAACCAGGTCACCGCCCGCCAACGCGAGCCGCTCAACCTCGACACCGAGGCGCAGGTGGCCCAGTCGGCCGTCGTCGCGGCGCGGGCCGCCAAGCTGCTCGACGCCGCCGTGCTGGAGCCGGCCGAGGTCACCGTGCCGCCCAACTCGGCCGTCCTGACGATCTCCGTCACCGCCGCGACCGCCACCGGGGCGGCCGCCCAGTCGCGCGCCTACGCCGAGGCCTACCTCGCCAACCGGGCCGCCGGCGCGCAGGCGGCGCTCGCGCTCCAGCAGCGGGCCATGCTCGCCAAGCTCCGGCAGGTCAACACCGGCCTCGACACGGTCACCGAGGAGCTCTCCCGGCTGCCTCGCGGGAGCGCCGAGCACACCCGGGCGCTGCACCGGCAGAGCGTGCTCATCCGGCAGGCCGCCAGCCTCACGCTGAAGTACGACGCGCTCAAGACCACCACGGTGACGCCGGGATCGGTCATCAGCGAGGCAGTCCCGCCGGAGCAGCCCAGCTCCCCCGGTCTGCCGCTCTACCTGGGCACGGGGCTCATGCTCGGACTGCTCGGCGGGACGGCCGCGGCCCGGCTCCGCGACCGGCTCGACACCCTGCTGCGCATGCCGGCCGATGTGGAGCGGCTCACCGGCCTGCCCGTCCTCGCCACGCTGACCGGTGACGGTGACGCGCGCACCCTGCATGACCTGGCCTCCGCCGTGATCGCGGCCTGCCCGGGCCGTCGGCTGCTGGTGACGGGCGTGCCCGCCGGGCACGGCGTCTCCCTGGTGGCGGGCGCGCTGGCGGTGCGCACCCCGCTGTCCGTCCTCGACGGCTCCGACGTCGGCGACCTGACCAGGGCCGACGCCGCCGTGCTGACGGCCGGGCTCGGCGTGGCCACCGCCGAGCAGGTCACCGCGGCTGCCCGCCGCCTGCGCAGGCACCACGTACCCGTCATCGGCGTGGTGGCCACGGCGGGCGAGCCGGCGCCCCCGGACCCCGCGCCGGCCCGCCGGCACACCCCGCTGGGCAAGCTCGTCGCCGGCCCCGACCGAGCCCCCGACCGAGCCCCCGAGCACGGCACCGAGCACGGCCCCGTGCGGGGCGCCGCTCGGGGCACTGACCACGGCACCGACCGGGACGCTCGGGTCACCCAGTGGGGCACCGGGCGGAGCACCGACCCCAACCTGGCGTCCGTCGCCGGCCGGTCCCGCCGGCCCCGCGGCACACCGTCGTGACCGGAGCCGCCTGGCCGGGCGCCGCGCAGGCCGTCGTGACCGCCCCCACCCGGCCGGACTCGCGGCGCTCCACCCTGACCGGGCCCGCCTGGCCGATCGCCGCGCTGCTCGTCGGCTACCCCGTGTGGTGGGCGCTCGGCTTCGGCGGGCTGTCGGTCATCCTGCTGGCCGTCCCGATGACGGTCATCCTGTGGCGACGCCGTCCCGTCCGGGTGCCGCACGGCTTCGGGCTGTGGCTGCTGCTGCTCGCCGGATACCTGCTGAGCGCCCTGATGCTGGCGGAGCTGCCGCCCGACACCTACGGCGAGCTGGGAGCGGGCCGGATCATCGGCTACGGCATGCGGCTGGCCCTGTACGTGTCGGTGCTCGTCGTGGTGCTCTACCTGGGCAACCTCACCGAGCGGGAGCTGCCGCAACTGCGGCTGGTACGGATGCTCGGCGCGCTGTTCGTCACCACCGTGGCGGGCGGGCTGCTGGGCGTGCTGGCGCCCGGCTTCTCGTTCACCTCGCCGGTGGAGACGCTGCTGCCCGAGTGGATCAGCGGCAACCCGTTCGTCCAGAACCTCATCCACCCCACCGCCGCGCAGACCCAGAAGGTGCTCGGCTACGCCTCGCCGCGCCCCGAGGCGCCCTTCGAGTGGGCGAACGCCTGGGGCAGCAACGTGTCGGTCCTGCTGGTCTGGTTCGTGGTCGGCTGGTGGGTGTACGGCGGGCGGCTGCGCAGGACCCTGGCCGTGGTGCTGCTCGGCCTGGCCGCCGTCCCCATCGTCTACTCGCTGAACCGGGGCCTGTGGATCGGCCTCGGCCTGGCCGCGCTCTACCTGGTCGTCCGGGTGGGCGGCAGGACCCGCGCGGCGGTGTGCGCGGCGGCCGCCACGGGGGCGCTGGTGTTCGTCCTCAGCCCGCTGTCGGCGCTGGTGGCGCAGCGGCTGGACAACCCCCATTCCAACGACATCCGTGCCTTCACCGTGTCGGCCACGATCAGGGCGGCCACCCACTCGCCGGTCATCGGGTTCGGCAACACCCGCAACGCGATGGGCAACCACCGCACGATCACCACTGGCAAGACGCCCTGGTGCGCTGACTGCGGCCACCCGCCGCTGGGCAGCGACGGGCAGCTCTGGCTGCTGATCATCACGCAGGGCTTCACCGGGGCCGTGCTGTACGTGGCGTTCTTCCTGGGCGCGATCCGCCGCCACCTGGCCGACCGCAGCCCGATCGGCCTGGCCGGCGTGCTGGTGATGGGCCTGGTGCTGCTCTACATGTTCGTCTACGACGGCATGGTCACGCCGCTCATCCTCTACCTCGTCTCCTTCGCCCTGCTGTGGAGGAACTCCCCGTGAACCGGAGGCGCTCCAGGTGAACGACGCGACGCTGCGGCTGCGCTACCTCGACGAGACCGTGCGGCTGCTCTACCCGGGCGCCGGGCCCGGCCTGCCGTACAGCGTGCTGCCGCACCCGCGGCTGCCGCGCCGGCTCGCGCCGCGCCGGTGGTGGCACCCCGGTCCCCGCGTGACGCTGCCGGCCGGCGGCTCGATCGCGACCCACCTCGGCGAGGTGTTCGGCACTCCGGTGCGGGCCGTCCTGCACGTGCGGCCCGCCCGGCGGGCCAACCGCAAGCCGGTCCTCGAGGCGTACGCGGGCGACGGCCTGCTGGCGTACGTCAAGATCGGTGTCACCGCGCGGGCCCGCGAGCTGGTCGCCAACGAGGCGCGGACGCTGGAGCGGCTGGCCGGGCGGGCGCTGAAGACGGTCGTCGCGCCCACCGTGCTGCACCACGGACGGTGGCGCGACCTGGCCGTGCTGGCCGTGTCGCCGCTGCCGGTGCCGCACCGGCTCTGCGCGCGGGGGGTGCCGGCCGCGCTGCTCGTCCAGGCGGTGCGGGAGATCGCGGCCACCGGAGACGACGAGGGCGACGCCTGGCACGGCGACCTGTCCCCGTGGAACGTCGCGCCCGGCGCCGACGGACGGCTGCTGGTGTGGGACTGGGAGCGGTACGCGGTCGGCGTGCCCCACGGGTTCGACGCCGTGCACCACTTCTTCCAGCGGGCGCTGCGCCGTATGGACCCGCCGACGGCCGCCCGGGCCTGCCTGGCGCAGGCAGTCCGGCTGCTCGCGCCGTACGGGGTGTCGGCGACGCAGGCGCGGCGCACGGCGCTGCTCTACCTGATCGCGCTCGCCGACCGGCACGCCGCCGACGGGCACAGCCCGCTCGGCCCGCCCGAGACCTGGCTCAACCCCCTCGTCGATCACCAGGAGCTGATCACGTGAACGTCGCCAAGCAGGCCGTGCTGTCGATGTCGCGCGGCGCCGGGAGGGCGACCGCGCTCGCGCGCGTGCTGCCGTCGTTCCTCATCGTCGGGGCGCAGCGGTGCGGCACCACCTCGCTGTACCGGGCGCTGTCGGCGCACCCGCTGCTGCTCAAGCCGGTCCGGCACAAGGGTGTCCACTACTTCGACGTCGCCTACGGGCGCGGCCTGCCCTGGTACCAGGGGCACTTCCCGTTGCGGGCGGCCGCCGCGCGCCTGGCCAGGAGGCACGGAACGGCGGCGCGCGCCTTCGAGTCGTCCCCCTACTACCTGTTCCATCCGCTGGCCGGGGAGCGCATCGCCGTCGACCTGCCCGGGGTGAAGCTGGTCGTGCTGGTCCGCGATCCGGTCGAACGGGCCTGCTCGGCCCACGCGCACGAGCTGGCCAGGGGGTTCGAGACGGAGGCGTGCTTCGAGCGGGCCGTGGACCTGGAGCCCGACCGGCTGACAGGGGCCGAGGAGAGCCTGCGCGCGGGGCCCGACGCGGTGCACCACGCGCACCGTCACCACGCCTATCTGGCCCGCGGCCGCTACGCCGACCAGCTCGACCGGCTGGAGCCGCTGTTCGGCCGGGAACGCATGCTGGTGCTCGACAGCCACGCCTTCTTCGCCGACCCGGAGCGGGTGTACGACCGGGTGCTGGAGTTCCTGGGGGTGCCTCACCTGGGGTATCCGGTGTTCGAGCGGCACAACGGGCGGGGACGGCCCGCGCCGCTGCCGTGCGCGGTGCGGCGGCGGCTGCGCGACGGGTTCGAGGCGGACGACCTGCGTCTGACGCGCTGGCTGGGCGGTGAGCCGTCGTGGCGGCGCTGACCCGCACGCCGGCGCGCGGGGCCGGGGTGGGGCGGGTGGCGCGGGGTGGCCTGGCCGGGGCGGGTGCGGCCGTGGTCACCGGGTTGGCGCAGTTCGCGCTGGTCATGGTGGTGACCCGGACGTTCGGCGTGGAGGCGGCGGGGGTGTTCGTGACCGCCACGGCGCTGGCCCTCATGGCGGCGGGGGTGGCGAAGCTGGACGCGGGGAACGGGCTGGTGTTCTTCATCGCCCGGGCCAGAATGTTCGGCTACCACGGCATATCCGGATATATCCGGGCAGGGCTGGTGCCGGGTCTGGTGGTCGCCACCGTCGCCGCGTCGGCCCTGTACCCGCACCTCGGCCTCCTCGCGGCGGCGCTCCCGGTGATGGTCGCCGCCGACGTGCTGCTCGCCGCCACGCGCGGGTTCGGCGCCATGCGGCCCACCGTGGTCCTCGACGGGATGCTGCTGCCCACCGCGCAGTTGCTGCTCGTGACGGCCGCCGCCTGGCTCCTGACCCCTGTGCCGCGGACCGCCTCGCCGCAGACCTGGCTGGGGCTGGCGTGGGCGGCGCCGTACGCGGTGGTGCTCGTCCTCGCCGCCGCGGCGCTGCGCGGCCGCGTGCCGCGCACGCCGTACCTGCCGGGGACCTGCCGCGACCTGTGGCGGCACACCGCGCCCAGGTCGCTGGCCGCGGCGATCCAGGCGGTGTTCCAGCGGCTGGACATCGTGATCGTGGCCGCGCTGGGCGGCCCGGCGCAGGCCGCCGTCTACACCGCCGCCACCCGCTTCAAGGTCGTGGGCCAGCTCGCGAACCAGGGGCTCGCCCAGGCGGCCCAACCGCGCCTGGTCCGCGCGCTCGCCGACGGCGAGCTGGAGCGGGCCCGCGAGCTGTACCAGGCGACGACGGTGTGGCTGGTGGTGACCGGCTGGCCGGCCTGGCTCGGGTACGCCCTGCTCGCGCCGTGGGTGCTGCGGCTGTTCGGGCCCGAGTACGTCGCCGGGGCGCCCGTGGCGCTGGTGCTCGCGGCCACGATGATGATCGCGACGGCCTGCGGCATGGTCGACGTCGTGCTGACCGCCGCCGGGCACACCAGGGCCAGCCTGGGCAACCTCGCCGTCGCCGTCGCCGCCACCGTCGCCCTCGACCTCGCGCTGATCCCGGCGCACGGCGCGCTGGGAGCGGCGCTCGGCTGGTCGGGCGGCATGCTGCTGAAGAACGGCCTGCCGCTCTGGCAGCTCCACCGCCGCTACGGCCTGCGCCCCTTCGGCCGCCACAGCCTGGCGGCGCTCCGCCTCCGCCCGTGGGCGGCGGCGTGACTCCCGCGACCCGGCGGCCGATCCTGGTGACGGGGCTGCCGAGGAGCGGCACGAGCTGGACCGGCAAGATGCTCGCCGCCGGTGGCGACGTGGTCTACGTCAACGAGCCGCTCAACCCGCAGCATCCGCCCGGCCGCTGCCCCGGCGTGCTGCGCGCCACCGTCACCCACCGCTTCCAGTACATCTGCGACGACAACGCCGCCGACTGGCTGCCCGCCTTCCGCGACACGGTCGCGCTGCGCTACCGGTTCCTGCCGGAACTACGCGCCAACCACTCGCCGTACGACCTGGGCCGCCTGCTCGTCCACGGCACGACGTTCACGCTGGGCCGGCTCGCCCGGCGGCGGGCCCTGCTCGACGACCCCTTCGCGGTGCTGTCGGCGGGCTGGTTCGCCGCCCGCCTCGGCTGCACGGTGATCGCCCTCGAACGCGACCCGGTGTCGTTCGTGGCGAGCTGGCAGCGGCTGGGCTGGACCGTCTACTTCCACGAGCTGCTCGAACAGCCCCTCCTCGTCCGCGACCACCCCGCCCTGCTCGACCTGCGCGCCCTCGTCGGCTCGCCGGACCGCGTGCTCAAGGCCGCCACGCTGTGGCGGGTCACGCACGAGATCCTCGCCCGCACCCCCGGCATCCACCTCGTCCGCTACGAGGACCTGGCGGCCGATCCGGTACGCGGCTTCCAGCGCCTGTACGGCCACGCCGGCCTGACGTGGTCGGCCGCCGCCGAACGGCGCGTCCGCCGGGCCTGCACGGGCCCGGCGGGCCGGGAGGAGGGATTCGCCTGGTCGGGACTGTCGCGGACGGCGTTCCGGCCGATGGACTCGCGCCAGGCCCTGGAACGGGCCGCACGCGGGCTGACACCCGCCGACGTGGAGCGGGTCCGCGCGCTCACCGCCACCGGAACCGTTCGGCCAGACAGCCCGTGAGCAGCCGGACCGCGAACGGCAGGTCGTCCACCAGGTAGCGGCGCGCCAACCGGCCCGGCTCGCTGCCCAGCCGGAACGCCCATTCCAGGCCCGCCTCCCGCATCCAGCCGGGCGCCCGGGGCACCGTGCCGGAGGCGAACGCGATCGCCGCCCCGCAGCCGACGAACCAGGCGTCCGGCATGCCGCGGCCGAGCGAGGCGATGAGCTGGTCCTGTCGCGGGAACCCGAGCCCGACGAACACCACCTTCGGCCGCGCCTGCGTCACCCGGCGCAGCACGCGCTCCCGCCCCGCGGCCGTCCGGTCGAACGCGGGCGGCGGCGACTCCACCCCGGCGACCTTCAGCAACGGAAAGACGCTCGTGAGCTCGCGGGCCGCGGCCACGGCCACCCCGGGCGGCCCGCCCAGCAGGTAGACCGGCCAGCCGCGACGCGCGGCGCGCTTGCTCAGCGACCAGATCAGGTCGGCGCCGGTGACCCGCTCGGGCAGGGGGCTGCCGAGCAGCCGCGACGCCCACACGAGCGGCATGCCGTCGGCGACGACGAGGTCGGCGGTGTTGATCAGCTCGCGCAGGGCCGGGTCCTTGGCGGCGGCACGGCAGATGTCGACGTTGGGGGTGACGATCCGGCCACCGCGGCCCGCGTCCAGCGCGGCGGCCACCCGCTCGACCGCCTCGGCCTCGGTCACCGGGTCCACCCCGATGCCCGTCATGACCACGCGCCCCGCCGGGATCAACCCGCCCGCGCCCCCACCCCGGACCACCGTGTCAGGCGCGCTCCCTCCGCTGCTCGTCGTGCCGGGCGCACGCCCGCTCGGGGCCGGCGTGAGCTGCGGGGAGGCTCTGCCGTCGCGGCCGGGCGACGGTCTCGCCGGATCCTGCGCCCACGACGGCCCGTCGGACGGCCGGACGCCGTACGAGGTGCCGGAACCGTCGGACGGGCGGGCCGCACGTGGGCTGCCGGAACCGTCGGACGGGCGGGCCGCACGTGGGCTGCCGGAACCGTCAGATGGGCGGGCCGCACGTGGGGTGCTGGGGCTGTCGGCGGGACGGACGACGCTGGAGACGTGCTGGACGGCGCCGAGGGCGTGCCGAGAGGCGTTCAGCCGCGCCCGGAAGGAGTCCGTGGCCGAGCCGGTGCCCGGGTCAGGGGCCGAACCTGTGGCGGCGACAGGCTCCCGAGTGGTGCCGGAACCTGGGGCGGAGTCCTCGGTGGACGCGGAGGCGGGGCCCGGGGGCGGGATGTCGGGTGGAGGGGTCAAATGCCGTGCCCCCGGCCGTGGAGGAGGGCGAGGACGGCGGGCGCGGGCACGAGGCCGGACGCCACCGCGAGGGCGATGGGGACGCGGGGCTCGGCGGCCCGCGCGGACAGGGCGCGCATCGCCCACCGCAGCGCCGCGCGCCGGCGGCCCAGGGCTGCGTGGTGGAAGGCGAGCTGGCCGTAGACGCGGGCGGCGCCGCGCCGGTCGGCGGCCAGGCGCGGGTGCCGGGCGAGCATCCATTCGAGCCCGGCGATGCGGTCGGCCCAGCGGGTGGCGTAGTGGGAGGCGCCCCAACGGACCCGGACGAGGGGCCGGTCGACGTGGGCGATGGGATGGCGCCGGGCGGCACGCAGCGCCAGGTCCCAGTCTTCGTTCTGGCCGCCGGGGGCGCTCTCGTCGACCAGCAGCGTGCCGCGCCGGAACAGGAACGTCGACGAGTGGACCATGACCATCCGCGACCGGACGAGGTCGTCCTCGGTGACCGTGGCGGCCCCGGCCAGGCGGGGCACCCGGCGCCCGCCGTAGTCCACCTCGATGCCGCAGCTCGCGAACTCGGCCCCGCCGCCGAGCGCGGCGACCTGGGCGGCGAGCTTGCCGGGCAGCCACGCGTCGTCGTCGTCGCAGAAGGCGACCAGGTCGGTGTCGCACGCGGCGATGCCGGTGTTGCGCGCCCCGGGCAGGCCGGGGGTCAGGCGGTTGGGCAGCACGCGGACGGGGTGGAAGCCGGCCAGTTGCCCGGCGACCGTCCTCGGGGTGACCCCGTCGGCGACGACGACGAGGTCGAGGCGGCCCGGATGGTCCTGGGCGAGGGCGGCGGCGACGGCGGTGCGCAGGTGGTGGGGCCGGTCGCCGCGCGTGGGGATCACCACGCCGACGGTCTGCCGCATGGGGCTCCTTCCGGGTGTCACGCCGTCACCCCGCGGTAGCCGTACCTGGACCGGAGCGGCCAGGTGAGGGCGGCGACCAGCCCGCGGTGCGGGCCGGACCGCCACGACTCGTCGAGCGCCAGCCCGACCGGGCCGACGGTGAACCGCATCGGGTTGCCGGAGGCGGTGTGGGCGGTGCCGAGGCAGGCGGTCGAGCCGGTGACGAAGGGCAGCTCGGCGGGCAGGCCGAGCCGGTGGGCGAGGACCGTCAGGGTGGTGCGCGGGTCGGTGACCAGGTCCTCGTAGCGCAGCCGGGTCACCTGGGCGCCGCGGCGGGCGAGCAGGTCGAGGGCGAGGTTCTGGGCGCTCCAGTGGAGGGCGGTGCGGGCCGGCCCCCAGCGGGTCATCGGGCGGCCGTCCTCGGGGCGGGCGACGGTCCGCCGCCAGGAGTGGGCGACGGCCCGCGGGTCGCGGACGACGTGCACCACGTGGACCGGGACCCCGCCGGCCGCCAGGCAGTGGGCGAGGGAGGCGTGCTTGCTGGAGTCGATCACGACGCGGGCGCCGGCCGTCGCGGCGGCCGCGTCGTAGACGCGGCGGTAGGCCAGCACGTACGCGGCCAGGTCGGGGTGCCGGATGCGCAGCACCCTGCGCGTGCGGTCGACGCGCCGGCGCAGGTCGAGCAGGCGGGTGGCCAGCGCCCCCGTCCAGCCGCCGAACGCCCGCTCCCCCACCTCGCGCCAGAACGGGCAGTCGGGGAACGGCTCGCCGCAGCCGCACGGCTCCGCGTCGAGCACGCCACGCGCCCACAGGTGGACCACCTCGCCGAGGGGGGCCACCCCGGGCAGCTCTCCCAGCAGCCTTTCGAGCAGCGTGGTGCCGCTCCGGCCAAGGCCGCCCAGGAAGACCACCCGGGCGGCTGTCGAGGGGTGAGTCACGGGGGAATGGGCTTTCACATCGTGGATACGTAACGTGATAACTCTAGCGCTCAGCGTAATCGTCCGGTCACCCGAACGCCAAAGGATCTACCTGAATGCCGACGGCCCCCGCCGGAAGGGCGGGGGCCGTCGGGCGCGCGACGCGTCAGTGCGCCTCGATGATCATGCCGGCGCCGACCGTGCTGTTGGTGGCCTCGTCCACGAGGATGAAGCCGCCGGTGAGCCGGTTGCGGGCGTAGTCGTCGACGAACAGCGGCTGGGTGACCCGGAGCGACACGCGGCCGATCTCGTTGAGGCCGAGCGACGTGGCCTCCTCGTCACGGTGCAGCGTGTTGACGTCCAGCCGGTAGTGCAGGTCGCGCACGAGGGCGCGGGCCGTGCGGGTGGTGTGCTTGATGGCCAGCTTGGAGCGCGGCGCGAGCTTGGCCCCGTCGTTCATCCAGCAGACCATGGCCTCCAGATCCTGCGCCACGTGCGGCTGGTTGTTGGGCCGGGCGATCATGTCGCCGCGGGAGATGTCGATGTCGTCCTCGAAGCGCAGCGTGACCGACATCGGAGGGAACGCCTCTTCCACCGGCCCGTCGAAGGTGTCGATGGAGGCGATCCGGGTGGCCAGGCCCGAGGGCAGGTGGACGACCTCGTCGCCGGGCTTCAGCACGCCGCCCGCGACCTGGCCGGCGTAGCCGCGGTAGTCGTGGAAGGCGTGGTCGGTGGCCTTCTGGGGGCGGATGACGTACTGGACCGGGAAGCGCACGTCGACCAGGTTGCGGTCGGAGGCGATGTGCACGTTCTCCAGGTGGTGCAGCAGCGACGAGCCGTTGTACCAGGGCATGTTCTCCGACCGGGACACCACGTTGTCGCCGTTGAGCGCGGAGATCGGGATGAAGGTCAGGTCGGCCACGTTGAGCTTGGAGGCGAACGCCGTGAACTCCTCGCGGATCTCCTCGAACCGTTCCTCGGAGTAGCCGACGAGGTCCATCTTGTTGACCGCGAGCACGAGGTGCGGCACCCGCAGCAGCGAGGTCAGGAACGCGTGGCGGCGCGACTGCTCCAGCACGCCCTTGCGCGCGTCGATCAGGATGATCGCCAGGTCGGCCGTGGAGGCGCCGGTGACCATGTTGCGGGTGTACTGGATGTGGCCGGGCGTGTCGGCGATGATGAACTTGCGCCGCGGCGTCGCGAAGTAGCGGTAGGCCACGTCGATGGTGATGCCCTGCTCCCGCTCGGCGCGCAGGCCGTCGGTCAGCAGCGACAGGTCGGTGTATTCGGTGCCGCGGTCGCGCGAGGTGCGCTCGACCGCCTCCAGCTGGTCCTCGAAGATCGCCTTGGAGTCGAAGAGCAGGCGCCCGATGAGGGTGGACTTGCCGTCGTCGACGCTTCCGGCCGTGGCGAAACGCAGAATGTCCATCGGTCTAGAAGTAGCCTTCCCGCTTGCGGTCCTCCATGGCGGCCTCCGAAGAGCGGTCGTCGGCCCGGGTGGCCCCCCGCTCGGTGATCCGGGTGGCCGCGATCTCCTCGATGATCTCCTCCACGGTGGCGGCCGTGGACTGAACGGCGCCGGTGCAGGTCATGTCGCCCACCGTGCGGTAGCGCACCACGGCCTCGAAGAGCGGCTCGTCGTCGCCACGCTGCACGACCTCGGAGTCGGGCAGCAGCATGCCGTCGCGCTCGAAGACCTTGCGGGTGTGGGAGAAGTAGATCGACGGGATCTCGATGGCCTCGCGCCGGATGTAGTCCCACACGTCCAGCTCGGTCCAGTTGGACAGCGGGAAGACCCTGATGTGCTCGCCCTTGCGGATGCGGGCGTTGTAGAGGTTCCACAGCTCGGGGCGCTGGTTCTTGGGGTCCCACTGGCCGAAGTCGTCGCGGAAGGAGAAGACCCGCTCCTTGGCGCGGGCCTTCTCCTCGTCGCGGCGGGCGCCGCCGAAGACCGCGTCGAACTCGTGCTCCTCGATCGCGTCGAGCAGCGTGGTGGTCTGCAGCCTGTTGCGGGAGGCGCGCCGGCCGGTCTCCTCGGCCACGCGGCCGGCGTCGATGGACTCCTGGACGCTGGCGACGATCAGGCGCGCGCCGAGCTCGGCGGCGCGCCGGTCGCGGAACTCGATGACCTCGTCGAAGTTGTGGCCGGTGTCGACGTGCATCAGCGGGAACGGGATCGCCGCCGGCCAGAAGGCCTTCTCGGCGATGCGCAGCATGACGATGGAGTCCTTGCCGCCGGAGAAGAGCAGACACGGGCGCTCGAACTCCGCGGCCACCTCGCGCATGATGTGAATGGCTTCGGCTTCGAGCACGTCGAGCTGCGACGTCGTGTAGTCGCGCTGGAGCATGGGAGCTTCCTCCGGCGTTGGAGCGGTGCGGGTCGGTCGGCGGTCAGGTCAGCGGTGCAGGTCGCGAATCCCGGCCAGCAAGGTAGTCGCCAAGTCGGGTAGGGAAACCAGGATATCCGGTAGTGAGGGGTCCGCCTGGTTATAGGTCAGCGCCGCGCCGTCGATCCTGCTCGCGTGGGCCCCCGCGGCCTGCGCGACGGCCACCGGAGCGGCCGAGTCCCACTCGTACTGGCCGCCCGCGTGGACGTAGGCCTCCACGTCGCCGGTGAGCACCGCCGAGATCTTCGCGCCGGCCGAGCCGATGGGCACCAGATCGGCGCCGACGAGACGGGCCAGGTTGCGCACGAACTCCGGCGGCCGGGTGCGGCTCACCGCGATGCGGAACCTGCCGCCCTCGTAGGCGGGCAGCTTGGGCGGCTCCGCCGTGCCGAGGGTGCGGCCCTGCGCCGGCAGCGCCACCGCTCCGGCGGTCAGCTTCCCGTGCTCCCACAGGGCGACGTGGACGGCCCAGTCGGACCTGCCCTCCTCGGAGAACTCGCGCGTGCCGTCGAGCGGGTCGACGATCCACACCCGGTCGGCCTGGAGCCGGCGCGGGTCGAGGCGCTCCTCGCGGGTGGCCTCCTCCGACAGCACCCGGTCGCTCGGCCGCTGCCGCGCCAGGGCGTCCATGAGGAAGAGGTGGGACTCGCGGTCGCCGGCGGCGCGCAGCGCGGCCGGATCGGCGAAACCCTCCCGCGCGCGTACGGCCAGCAGCCGCTCCCCGGCCTCGGTCGCCAGGTCGGCGGCGAGTGAGTGGTCGTCGCGAATCGTCATCAGTATGCTCCTTGCCCGCGGGCGACAGCCGACCAAGTCTTCCACAGGATCTGGAGGTCGAGCGTGAGGGACCAGTTCTCCACGTAACGCAGGTCCAGCCGCACGGATTCCTCCCACGACAGGTCGGATCTGCCGCTGACCTGCCACAGCCCGGTCAGGCCGGGCCTGACGAGCAGTCTCCTGCGTACGTCGTCGCCGTAGCGGGCGACCTCCTCGGGCAGCGGCGGGCGGGGGCCCACCAGCGACATGTGGCCGAGGACCACGTTGATGAGCTGGGGCAGCTCGTCGAGCGAGTGGCGCCGCATGAACGCCCCCAGCGGGGTGACCCGCGGATCGTTGCGGACCTTGAACAGCACCCCGTCACCGTCGCTGACCAGGGTGATCTTCGCCTCCTCGGAGCCGCGCCGCATGGTGCGGAACTTCACGATCGTGAACAGCGCGCCGCCCTTGCCGACCCGCGTCTGCCGGAACAGCGCGGGTCCGGGGCTGGTGACGCGCACCGCGACGGCCAGGGTCACGAGCAGGGGCGACAGCAGCACCAGCAGCGCGGCGGCCACCACCCGGTCGAAGACGTTCTTGACGAGCTGCCGGGCGCCGGTCAGCTCGGGGTGCTCGACGTGCAGCAGCGGCAGCCCGGCGGCGGGCCTGATGGTGGTGCGCGGCCCGGCCACCTCCATCAGGGCGGGGGCGACGACCAGCTCGGTGTCGGTGCGCTCCAGCCGCCAGGCCAGCCGCCGCAGCGCCACGCCGTCCATCTCGGGGCAGGCGAGCACGGCGACGGTGTCGGCGCCGGTCTGGCCGACCACCAGGGGCACGTCGCAGAAGTCACCCGCGACCGGCACCCCGGCGATCGTCTCGCCGGGCGCGTCGCCGGGCAGGCAGGCGGCGACGATCTCCATGCCGTGGTGGCGTTCCCTGCGGAACAGGTGGACCAGCTCGGAGATCGAGGCGGCGTGGCCCACGGCCACCACCCGCCGCATGCAGGCCCCGGCGGCGCGCCGCCGGTGCAGCGAGCGGCGTAGGCCGTACCTGAGGAGGAGGGTGAGCAGGGTGACCAGCGGCAGGGCGAGCACCACGTAGCCGCGGGCGACGTCGGTCTTGCTCACGTACGAGCCGATGGCGGTGACGGCGGTCAGCGCCACGCCGCACTGCAGGACGCGGCGGAACTCGTCGGACCCGATGCCGATCATGCGCGGCTCGTAGGCCCGGTTGAGCGCCACCGCGCAGATCCACACCCACGGCAGCGCCGCGCTGACCAGCAGGTAGGGCGCCGCGTACGCGGTGAGGTCGCCGAACCTGAGCAGGAAGGCCGCCGCGGCCCCCGCCCCGGCCGCCAGGAAGTCGGACACCACGGCCCGCGCGCGGTAGGCCCGCACCCAGACCGGCAGGCGCGGACCGGCCCGCAAGGCGGGGTCCGGCCCGGAGCCGACGACGGTCATCAGCACTTCGCCGTCGTTCAACGCACGCCTCCACGTGACCGGATATCAGCAGACAGTCACCAGATCGTAGCGTTGCGCAGTGGCGGAGAGGCTCGAACGAACCTATGCGGGGATCAGCGAGGAGGGCCGGAAATCTTAAGGTCTGCCCGGTGGTATTCGTTCTGGGTGGCTTCGAGGCCGTGCTGGGTCAGCGATTCGACTACGTCGGCGGCCCGGTCCACGAGGAACGGCAGGTCCTTGCGTTCGGCGGTGGCGAAGTCGCGCAGCACGAACGCGGCCGGGTCCATGCGGCCGGGCGGGCGGCCGATGCCGAAGCGGACGCGCAGGTAGTCGCGGGTGCCGAGCGACTTGGTGATCGACTTGAGCCCGTTGTGGCCGTTGTCGCCGCCGCCCAGCTTGGCGCGCAACGCGCCGTAGGGCACGTCGAGCTCGTCGTGGACGACGATCAGCCGGTCGGGGCCGATCTTGTAGAAGTCGGACAGCGCCTTGACCGGGCCGCCCGACAGGTTCATGTAGGTGAGCGGCTTGGCCAGCACCGCGGCGCGGGTCTCCAGCACCTCGGCGCGGCTCTTGTGCGCCTTGAACCGCCCCCCGGCCCGCGCGGCGAGCTCGTCGAGCGTCATGAAACCGGCGTTGTGCCGGTTGCCCGCGTATTCGGCACCCGGATTGCCCAACCCGACGATGAGCCAGCGGTCCATGTGTTCCCCTCGGACGGGAACGGGGCAGCCGACCGTGCCGGCTGCCCCGTCGGTGAAGCGTTACTCGGCGGCGGCCTCGGCGCTCTCGCCCTCGCCGGCCTCGGGGGCCGCGGCGGCCTCGCCCTCGCCGGCCTCCTCGGCCAGGGAGTCGGTCTGCTTGTTGATGACGTGCAGGACCACGGCCTCGGCGTCGGCGGTCAGCGTGGCGCCCTCCGGCAGCTTGAGGTCGGCGGCGGTGACCACGGTGCCGATCTCCATGCCCTCGACGTCGACCTCGACGCCGGTCGGGATGTTGGTGGCCTCGGCCTCCACCGCGATGGAGACGAGCTGCTGGTCGAGCATGCCGTCGGACTGGACGTCGCCGACGGTGGTGACGGGGATCTCGACGGTGACCTTCTCGCCGCGCTTGACCAGGAGCAGGTCGACGTGCTCGACGAAGCCCTTGATCGGGTCGCGCTGGACGCCCTTGGGCAGGGCCAGCTCGTCGACGCCCTCGCCCTTGAGGCGGATCAGCACGTTGGGCGTGCGCAGGGCGAGGAGCACCTCGTGACCGGGCAGGGTCAGGTGCTTGGGCTCGATGCCGTGTCCGTAGAGGACGGCCGGGACCTTGTCGGAGCGCCGGATCTTGCGAGCGGCGCCCTTGCCGAACGTGGTGCGCTGCTCGGCTGCGATGCGTACTTCGGACATGACATCTCCTAGGGATGCGTCGGGGATCTGAGGTGCGGCGCTCACCCTCACCCGCCCTAGCGGAAGGCGTTACGAGCGCAACCGTGCCAGTCTACCGGCTGATTGACCGAGCTCAGGTGTCGCCCTCGAACATGCTCGTGACCGAGCCGTCGGTGAACACCTCGGTGATCGCCCGGGCGATCAGCGGCGCGATGGACAGGACCGTCAGCTTGTCGAAGCGGCTGGCCTCGGGCAGCGGCAGCGTGTTGGTGACGATGACCTCGCTGATGCGGGAGTTCTTCAGCCGGTCGACGGCCGGCTCGGAGAAGACGGCGTGGGTGGCGGCGACGATCACGTTGGTGGCGCCCTGCTCGTAGAGGGCGTCGGCGGCCTTGCAGATGGTGCCCGCGGTGTCGATCATGTCGTCGATCAGCACGCAGGTGCGCCCGCGCACCTTGCCGACGACCTCGCTGACCTTCACGGAGTTGGCCACGTCGAGGTCGCGCCGCTTGTGGATGAACGCCATGGGGGTGCCGAGCGTGTCGGCCCACCGCTCCGACAGCCGCACGCGTCCGGTGTCGGGCGAGACGACCGTGGTGCTGGCCAGGTCGAGCTTGTTCTTCAGGTAGCTCTCCAGCACCGGCATGGCGAACAGGTGGTCGACGGGGCCGTCGAAGAACCCCTGGATCTGCGAGGTGTGCAGGTCGATGGACATCAGCCGGTCGGCGCCCGCGGTCTTGAACATGTCGGCCATGAGCCGGGCGGTGATCGGCTCGCGCCCGCGGCCCTTCTTGTCCTGCCGCGCGTAGCCGAAGAACGGCATGACCACGGTGATGCGCTTGGCGGAGGCCCGCTTCAGCGCGTCGACCATGATGAGCTGTTCCATGATCCACTGGTTGATGGGCCGGGTGTGGCTCTGGATCACGAAGGCGTCACACCCTCGGACGGACTCCAGGTAGCGCGCGTAGATCTCGCCGTTGGCGAAGTCGACGAGTTTGGTGGGCGTGAGGGAGACGCCGACGTGCCGGGCGACCTCCTCGGCCAGCTCGGGGTAGGCCCGGCCGGAGAAGAGCATGAGGTTCTTCTCGCCCGGCTGTTTGATGCTGGTCATGAACTGTTCTCCCGCTGCTGGTGTTGCTCCGCCGCGTGTCGCTCGGCCAGCGCCCGCTCGGCCGCCGCCGCCGACTTGGTGCCCGCGCGCCTGCGCAGCACCCACGTCTCGATGTTGCGCTGCCGCGCGCGGGCCACGCCGATCGCGCCCGGCGGCACGTCGGTGTCGATGACCGAGCCGGCCGCCGTGTAGGCGCCGTCGCCGACGGTCACCGGCCCGACGAGCATGGTGTCGCACCCGACGAAGGCGCCGTCGCCCACGGTGCTGCGGTGCTTGTCGACGCCGTCGTAGTTGACGAAGACCACGGCCGCGCCGATGTTGGCGTCGGCGCCGATCGTGGCGTCACCCGCGTACGACAGGTGCGGCACCTTGGACCGCTCGCCGACCTGGGTGTTCTTCAGCTCCACGAACGTACCGGCCTTGGCGTCGCGGCCGAGCACCGTCCCCGGCCGCAGGTAGGCGTACGGGCCGACGCTGGCGCCGGGGCCCACGACGGCGCGGTCGCAGACGGCGTTGCGGACCACGGCGCCGGGTCCGACCCGGGTGTCGGTGAGGGTGGTGGCGGGGCCGACCTCGGCGCCGGTCTCGACGACGGTGGCGCCGTGGAGCTGGGTGGCGGGGTGCACGACCGTGTCGGGTTCGATCCGCACGTCCACGTCGATCCACGTGGAGGCCGGGTCGACGATGGTGACTCCGGCGCGCATGTGCCGCTCCAGCAGGCGCTGGTTGAGCACCTTGCGGGCCAGGGCGAGCTGCACCCGGTCGTTGACGCCCTCCACCTCGGCGAAGTCGGCGGCGATGTGGGCGCCGACGCGGTGGCCGTCCTCGCGCAGGATGGCGAGCACGTCGGTGAGGTACTCCTCGCCCTGGGCGTTGTCGGTCGACACCCGCTTGACGGCGTCGGCGAGGAGCAGGCCGTCGAAGGCGTAGATGCCGGAGTTCATCTCGGTGACGGCGCGCTGCTCGGGAGTGGCGTCCTTCTCCTCGACGATCTTCAGGACGGCGCCGGCGGAGTCGCGGATGATGCGCCCGTATCCCGTGGGGTCGGGCACCTCGGCCGTCAGCACGGTGACGGCGTTGCGGTCGGCGGCGTGCCGGTCCAGCAGCTCGGCGAGGGTCTCGGCGCGCAGCAGCGGCACGTCGCCGTAGGTGACCAGGACGGTGCCGGCGATCGCGCCGACCTCCTCCAGCACGGTGCGGACGGCGTGGCCGGTGCCGCGCTGCTCGCGCTGGACGACGGCCCGGGCGTCGGGGCTGGTCTGCGCGAGGTGGGCGCCGACGCGCTCGCGCGCGTGGCCGATGACGACGATGAGCCGCTCGGGACCGAGGTCGCGGGCGGCCTGCAGCATGTGGTCGACCAGTGCTCGACCGCATACCTCGTGGAGGACTTTCGGGGTCTGGCTCTTCATCCGGGTGCCCTCGCCGGCGGCGAGGACGATCACGGCGGCCGGGCGCGGCACACTCACGGACTGAGGCTCCCTGTGACTGGACGGATCTGGGGTGCGGCTGTCACACCGCTGCGGTGGGCCGTGTTCGGCGGTCCACCACAGCCGGCACGTCATGCGATCACGGTGGGCCGCGTTCAGCGGTCCACCGCAGCCGGCACATCGTGCGGCTACCCTCCCGACACCGCGAGGATACCTGCCGTCGTCCGGGCGTCCCGCGCAGGCCGCGCCCGAAGCTCCCGGAAGAGGACTCGAACCCCTACAAAGTGGACCAAAACCACTTGTCCTGCCGATTAGACGATCCGGGATTAATCGGACACCAGGGGCGTCCGACCACACCTACGATACCGAGCCCGACCGCCTCGCGCGCCCGCAATACCGCCTCATCCGATCACCGTCACGTCACGGCCGGATGATTGCCCACGGAAGCCTCGGGTAGGGCGCCCCACTAACAGATGGGTCGTTGTGGCACAAGCCACGGAACCCACTCACGTAGGCCGACGAGCCGTCACCTATCACCTATTCGCCTCTTAGGGATTCTAACTTACGATGGCGTAGGTTACGGTGGCGTAGCCAGGACATTAGTCCTCATACACGTCAGGAAGGCAACACATGACCGTTATCGCCGAACGTCCTGCACCAGGACCGAAGCCCGATTTCGCTCCCGAACCGCGCACCAAGGCCGAGCTCGTCACCTTCGCGCTCGTCGTGGGTCTGCCCCTCGTCGCGATCGCGGCGGCCGTGCCGATCGCCTGGGGGTGGGGCCTCGGCTGGACCGACATCGCGATCGCGACCGTCTTCTACCTCGTCTCCGGACTCGGCGTGACCGTCGGCCTGCACCGCTACTTCACGCACGGCTCGTTCAAGGCCAAGCGGCCGCTGAAGATCGCGCTCGGCATCGCGGGGAGCCTGTCCCTGGAGATGTCCGTGCTCGACTGGGTGGCGACCCACCGCAAGCACCACAAGTTCTCCGACAAGGAGGGCGACCCGCACTCCCCGTGGCGCTTCGGGCCGGGCTTCAAGTCCATGTCCAAGGGCCTGCTCTACGCGCACATGGGCTGGATGTTCGACGCAGAGCGGACCAACCGGGAGAAGTACGCCCCCGACCTGTGCAAGGACGAGGACGTCGTCAAGCTGCACAAGTGGTTCCCGGCGCTGGCCATCACCTCCATCCTGCTGCCCGGCATCCTCGGCGGGCTCATCACCTGGTCCTGGCAGGGCGCGCTGACCGCGTTCTTCTGGGGCTCGCTGGTGCGCATCGGCCTGCTGCACCACGTGACCTGGTCGATCAACTCCATCTGCCACGTGTTCGGCGAGGAGGACTTCCAGGTGCGCGACAAGTCGCGCAACGTCTGGTGGCTGGCCATCCCGTCCTTCGGCGAGTCGTGGCACAACCTGCACCACTCCGACCCCACCTGCGCGCGGCACGGCGTGCTCAAGGGGCAGATCGACCTCAGCGCCGGCCTCATCCGCATCTTCGAGCGGCTCGGCTGGGTCCATGATGTGCGCTGGCCGACGCCCGAACGCCTGGCGGCGAAGCGGATTGCCTGAAGCCGACCTCGCGGTGCCCGGTCCTTCGCCCGGCGCCGTCATGATGGAGACCGTGACCGAACCCCGATCCCGCAGACGCATGACCGGACGAGAGCGAAGAGAGCAGCTGATCTACATCAGCCGCACGCTGTTCGCCGAGAAGGGGTTCGACGGGACCTCCATCGAGGAGATCGCGGCGACGGCCCAGGTGTCGAAACCCGTGGTCTACGAGCACTTCGGTGGCAAGGAAGGCGTCTACGCGGTCGTCGTCGACCGCGAGATGCAGAAGTTGCTCAGCATGATCACCGAGGCCCTGGCCGCCTCCCACTCCCTGGTCAAGCTCGAACGGGCGGCGCTGGCACTGTTGCACTACATCGAGGAGAGCAGTGAAGGCTTCCGCATCCTCGTGCGCGACTCCCACGCCGCCTCCGGCACGGGCTCCTTCGCGAGCCTGATCAGCGAGATCGCCAGCCAGGTGGAGGACGTGCTCGCCGACGAGTTCGCCGGCCGCGGCTACGACCCCAAGCTGGCGCCCATGTACGCGCAGATGCTCGTGGGCATGGTGGCCCTGACCGGACAGTGGTGGCTCGACGTGCGCAAGCCGGCCCGCGAGGAGGTCGCCGCCCACCTGGTCAACCTCGCCTGGAACGGCCTGACCGGCCTCAACCCCCACCCGGCCATCACCGCCTCCACCCGCGCCCACCCGGCGAGCGCCGCCCGGCCGCGGACCGGCGAGAAGGAGCTGCGCGAGTTCGAGAAGGCCCGCGAGAAGGAGCTGCGCGAGGCCGAGAAGGCCCGCCAGCGCGAGCTTCGCGAGGCCGAGAAGGCCCGGGTGCGCGAGCTGAAGGAGCGCGAGCGCCTGCTCAGGGAGGCCGAGAAGGAACGTGAACGCCTGCTCAAGGAGGCCGAGAAGGCCCGCGAGCGGGAGGAGAAGATCCGCCAGCGCGAGGCGCGCCTGGCGGAGCGGGCCGCCCGGCTGGGCCAGGTCGACCAGCAGGAGTAGTCGTTGCGGCTTAGTTAACGTTCCGTTCAATCTGATGGGGCATATTTCTCATATGTCCGCCGAAGTGCTGCAAGTCGGAAGCGACCTTCCCCTCCCTCAGGAGAGGTTCCTCAACCGCGAGGAGAGCTGGCTCCATTTCAACGAGCGTGTCCTCGAACTGGCCGAGGACCCCTCGCTGCCCCTCCTGGAACGGGTGCGCTTCCTTGCGATCTTCGCCAGCAACCTGGACGAGTTCTTCCGGGTGCGGGTGGCAGGACTCAAACGGCGGATGGCCACCGGCCTGCTGCTGCGCACCAAGAGCGGGCTCAAGCCACGCGAGGAGCTGGCCCGCATCGCCACCATCGCCGACGACCTGGCCCGACGGCACGCGGAGGTCTTCCACAAGCAGATCCTCCCCCAGCTCGCCGGCGAGGGCATCGAGATCGCCCGCTGGGACGACCTGGGCCGCGAGGAGCGCACCGAGCTGCGCAAGCTGTTCCGGGAGCGGATCCGGCCGGTCCTGACGCCGCTGGCCGTCGACCCCGCGCACCCGTTCCCGTACATCTCAGGGCTGAGCCTCAACCTGGCCGTCGTGGTGCGCAACCCCGCGACCGACCACACCGTGTTCGCCCGGGTGAAGGTGCCCTCGCAGCTCCCCCGGTTCGTGGAGGCGTCCAACCAGCGGTTCGTGCCGCTGGAGGACGTCATCGCCGCCCACCTCGGGCAGCTCTTCAAGGGCATGGAGATCGTCCAGCACCACGTCTTCCGCGTCACCCGGAACGAGGACCTCGACGTCGACGAGGACGTCACCGAGAACCTCATGCAGGCCCTGGAGAAGGAGCTGCTCAAGCGGCGCTTCGGACCGCCCGTCCGGCTGGAGGTGGAGGCCACCATCTCCGCCGAGGTGCTCGACCTGCTGGTGGACGAGCTGGGCGTCGCGCCGCACGAGATCTACCGGATCGCCGGGCCGCTCGACCTGACCGGCCTGCACGCCATCGCCGACCTCGACCGCGGCGAGCTGAGCTACCGGCCGTTCGTCCCCGCCGAGGCGGTCAACGCCGAGGACGACATCTTCGGGATGCTGCGCGAGCGGGACGTGCTGCTGCACCACCCGTACGACTCGTTCGCGACCAGCGTCCAGCACTTCATCGAGGTGGCCGCGGCCGACCCGCGCGTGCTGGCGATCAAGCAGACCCTCTACCGGACCAGCGGCGACTCCCCCATCGTGGACGCCCTCATCGACGCGGCCGAGGCCGGCAAACAGGTCGTCGTCGTCGTGGAGATCAAAGCCCGCTTCGACGAGCACGCCAACATCTCCTGGGCCCGCAAGCTGGAGCGGGCCGGCTGCCACGTGGTCTACGGCGTGGTGGGGCTGAAGACGCACTGCAAGCTGGCCCTCGTCGTCCGGCAGGAGCCGTCCGGCGAGCTGCGCCGCTACTGCCACATCGGCACCGGCAACTACAACCCCAAGACCGCCCGGCAGTACGAGGACTTCGGACTGCTCACCGCCGACCCGCTGGTGGGCGAGGACGTCACCGACCTGTTCATCCACCTGACCGGCTACTCCAACCACTCGGCCTACCGGCGGCTGCTGGTCGCGCCGCACTCGCTGCGCGGCGGGCTGCTGGCCCGGATCGAGCGGGAGATCGCCCACCAGCAGGCGGGCCGGCCGGCCCGCATCCGCATCAAGACGAACTCCCTGGTGGACGAGCCGATCATCGACGCGCTCTACCAGGCGTCGCGGGCCGGGGTGCCGGTGGACCTGTGGGTGCGGGGCGTGTGCACGTTGCGGCCCGGCATCCCCGGCCTGTCGGAGAACATCCGGGTACGGTCGGTGCTCGGCCGTTTCCTGGAGCACTCGCGGGTCTACGAGTTCGGCCTGGGGCGAAGGCCCGAGCTGTGGATCGGCAGCGCCGACCTCATGCGCCGCAACCTGGACCGGCGGGTGGAGGCCCTGGTCAAGGTGACCTCCCAGCAGCACAAGGCGTACCTCGTCGAGCTGATGGACCTCGCCATGGCCGAGACGACGAACGCCTGGTGGCTCAACTCCGACGGCTCCTGGGTCCGCCATCCCGGCACCGACCTGCAGAGCCACCTGATCGGCACCCGACGCTGGAGAACCGTTGACGACTGATCCGCTCCGGGCCGCCGGAGCCGTCGTGTGGCGGGGCGATCCGTCCGCCCCCGAGGTCGCCGTCGTCCATCGGCCGCGCTACGGGGACTGGACCTTCCCCAAGGGCAAGCTGGAGTCCGGCGAGCATCCGATCGCGGCGGCCGTGCGCGAGGTACGCGAGGAGACGGGCCTGAGCGTGACGCTGGGGCGCGCCCTGCCGTCCGTCCACTACCAGAGCCAGGGAGGCACGAAGCGGGTCGACTACTGGGCCGCCCGGGTGGCCGGGGAGGTTCCTGACGCCTTCGTGCCGAACGAGGAGGTGGACGAGCTGCGGTGGGTGCCGCTGGACGAGGCGGGCTCGCTGCTCAGCTACAGGTGGGACGGGGTGCTGCCGGGCGCGCTGCGCGCCGGGCCGCTCGACACCGTCCCCCTCGTCGTCGTCCGGCACGGCACGGCCGGCTCCCGTCAGGAGTGGCGGGGCGACGACGCGCTGCGGCCCCTCGACGCTGAAGGCGTGGCGCAGGCGGCCACCATGGCCGCGGTGCTGCCCGCCTACCGGCCGCGGACGCTGCTCAGCTCGCCGAGCCGCCGCTGCGTCCAGACGCTCGAACCGTACGCCGACGACGGCGTCCGGCTCGAACCGCTGCTCAGCGAGGAGCTCCAGGACCCCGTCAGAACGCCGGAACTGGTGGCCGGGCTGCGCGGGCCCGCCGTCGTGTGCAGTCACGGCAAGGTGCTGCCGGACCTGATCAGGGCGCTGAGCGGCGAGGTGGTGCACCTGGGCAAGGGCGCGTTCGCGGTGCTGCACCGGGCCGGGGATCGGGTGGCCGCCGTGGAGACGTACACCACCTAGAGGATCTTGCCGACACCCGCCACGGTCGCGGCCCAGACCTCCGGGAAGCGGGCGTGCGCCTGCTCCGCCTCGGCGCGTTCCAGGCCGACCAGCAGGCCGTAGGTGAACGTGTCCTCGCCCGCCAGGCGGGCCGCCTCGGCCTCCCTGGCCAGCGTCTCCTGGGCCACCACGCCGTCCTGGTGCGCGCCGAGCACCTCCTGCACGGCCTCGGCGAGCTTGGCGAGCCGCTTCATGTCCGAGCCGAGAGCCGGCCGGAGCGCCTCGGCGGTGTAGCGGGCCCGCTTGGCCGCCTTGCGGACGTCGTGCATGGCGATCTCGCGGTCTCCGGGGTCCTCGACGGCCTGCGCGGTGTCGTACGCCTCGGTGACGCGGCTCCAGTTGGCGGCGGCCGCCCTGACGAGCTCGTCGCGCGCCGGCCGGGCGGCGCGCTTCGTCAGCTCCGGCGCGGTCACCAGCACGTCGAGCGCGTCGAGCAGCGCGTAGTAGCGCTCGCCGCTGAGCGCCTCGCGGATCCGGTCGTACGCCTGCTGCTGCCGCCCGCCCAGGTCGCCGCCGAGCCGGTCGCGGACCGGGCCGACGACCAGCTCGGGAGCGAGGCCGGCCAGCCGGCCGGTGAACCTGGCCCTGATCACCTCCAGGTCGCGCGCCTCCCCGAGCACCGTGCCCAGCCAGCGCAGCTCGTCCTGGACCTGGGTGGTGCCGGTCACGATCTTCTTGAACGCCTTGAGCGCGCTGCGCAGCCTGCGGGCGGCGACGCGCATCCGGTGCACGGCGTCCTCCTCGGTCCGCCGTACCCGGGGGTCCTCCGACAGCAACGCGGCGACCTGGCCGGACAGGTAGCCGACCACCACCTCGCCCGCGCTCCCCGGCTCGGTGGCGGCGGCGGGCGGCGGGGCCTGGCCGAGGAGCCTGGCCAGCTTGCTCGTCGCCGCCGAGGGCGTGGCGCCGGCCTTGCGCAGGCGCTTGCCGACCTTGGCCAGCAGCGCCCGGTCCCCGTCGAGCAGCTCGGCCTCCACCTCGCGCCAGCGGACCACCCTCGGCGGCTCGCCGAACACGGTGCCCTTGACCCGGTCGTCGGCGACCTCCACCAGCTTGGTGTCGCCGTCGTGGACGACGGTGACGCTCCTGCGGGTGTCCAGCTCGGCCACGGGCCGGAGCTCCGCGCCCCGGGTGAAGGCCCGGACGAGCTCGGCGAGCTCCTGGGGGACCAGCTTCGCGCTGCGGGTGAGCGGACGGGTGATCTCCTGGCGGACGCCTCTGGCCCGCGGCAGCTTGAGATGCCAGCCGGCGTCGTCACCGCCGCGGCGGCGTCTCAGCGTGACGCCCCGCGCGGCGAGGCGCAGGTCGGGCGTGTCGTAGTAGAGGGCCACCAACTGGTGGCTCCTCGGCCCGGACACCCGACCCAACCGGCTCAGGTCCGGGACGACGTAGTCGGAAGGAACGTCGAACTTGTCCTCGATCTCGATGCCCACCGCACCTCGCAAGTTGCCCCTATAACGGACATACTGCCATTCAACCCGCTCTTCGGCCGCAGCGTCAGACGGCTTGCAGCAGTTCGATCCTGTTGCCCACGGGGTCCGTCACGTACACCCGCCGGTAGCCGGGGAACAGGTCGTCGGGCACCGCGTCAGGCAGCTTCGCGACCAGCGCGTCAAGGTCGTCGACGAGGAATCCCGGGTGAGCCTTCCTCGCCGGCCTGAAGTCCTCCTCGATGCCGAGGTGCACCTCCACCCCCGCACCCCGGAACCAGGCGCCGCCGCGCCTGGCCAGCTCCGGCGGCTTCGGCACCTCCCGCAGACCCAGTACGCCCTCGTAGAACTCCCTCAGCTCCGGCTCGCTGCCGGGCGGCGCCGCGAGCTGGACGTGGTGCAGAGCAGTGATCACGCCTGGTCCGCCTTTCTCGCCACCACGAAGATCCGCCGGAACGGGAACGGCGTGCCGTAGTCCTTGGCCGGGTAGGCCCGGTCGAGCAGCTCGGACAGGTCGGCGACGAACCTCGCGCGCTCGTCGTCGGCCAGCCGGTCGAAGATCGGGCGCAGGGCGGTGCCAGAGATCCAGTCGAGCACCGCGTTCTCCCCGCGCAGGACGTGGATGTAGGTGGTCTCCCACACATCCACCTCGCAGCCGCCGACCGCGAGCTGGTCCAGATAGTCGCCGGGCTCGCCCACGGGGCTGCCCCGGTCGAAGTCGCCCAGCCGTTCCGACCACGCCGGCGAACCGCACAGCTCGCGAACGGCCTGGTGGCTGGGGGCGTCGAAGTTGCCGGGCACCTGGAACGCGAGCCAGCCTCCCGGGTTCAACGCGTCCACCCAGTGGTCGAGGACGTCCCGGTGGGACGGGACCCACTGGAGCACCGCGTTGCTGACCAGCACGTCCACCCGCCGGTCGGGCCGCCACGTGGTCACGTCGGCCACCGCGAACCTGGGCAGCCCCCCGGGCCCGCCGACCGCCGCGCTCCCCCCGCCCGCGCTGGCCCCGCCCGCGCTCCCCGCGCTTGCGCTCGCCCCGCCGGCCGTGGTCGGCGGGGCGGGCGGCGTGAGGCGCAGCTCCCGGGCTTTGGTGATCATGGCAGGCGAGGAGTCGAACCCCTCCACCGTCGCCCCCGGCCAGCGACGGGACAGCTCAAGGGTGAGCTCCCCCGAGCCGCAGCCGGCGTCCACGACATAATCAGGTCTGTCGGCCCCCACTCTGGCGATCAGTTCGCGGAACGGCCGTGACCGCTCGTCGGCGAACCTGGCGTAGGTCGCGGGATCCCAGATATCTCTCGACATATAGATTATTGATATCGAGATATATATCTCGATGTCAAGACAGTACACTCGGGGGCATGACGCAGGACGCCCGAGACGAGGTGGACCGGCTCGTCGCCGCCTGGCGGGTGGAGCGGCCAGACCTGGACGTCGAGCCGCTGCACGTGCTCTCCCGCGTGTCGCGCCTCGCCAAGCACCTCGACCGGGCCCGGCGCGCCGCCTTCGCCGAACACGACCTGGAGCCGTGGGAGTTCGACGTCCTCACGGCGCTGCGGCGGGCCGGCAAGCCGTACGAGCTCAGCCCCGGCGCGCTGCTCCGCGCCACCCTGGTCACCTCTGGCACCATGACCAACCGCATCGACCGCCTGGCCCAGGCCGGCCTCGTCGTCCGGCGTCCCGACCCGGAGGACCGACGCGGCGTCCTCGTGACCCTCACCGAGACGGGGCTGGCCCGCGTCGACGCCGCCTTCGCCGACCTGCTGCGCAGGGAGCACGAACTGCTCTCCTCCCTCGGCCCCGCCGACCAGCGCACGTTGGCCGGCCTCCTCCGCACCCTCCTCACCCCGTTCGACTCATAGCCACCGCCGCCCCCGCGGGACCGTTCCCCCCGGAAACCACCCGCCTCGCGGGACCGTTCCCCCCGGAAACCACCCGCCTCGCGGGACGGTTCCCCGCAGGAGACGTCGATGAGGGGGCCCAGCAGCCCGGCTGCGGGACCGGCGGCGCCACGGGAGTCAGTCGCCCAGGCGGTCGGCGACCTCCAGCCATTCGGCCTCGATGGCGTCCTTCTGGTTCAGCACCTCGCGGAGGTCCGCGTCGAGAGAGCCGAGCCGGGTGTAGTCGCTCGCCGCCTCCGCCATCGCCGCGTGCAGGCGCGACTCCTGCTCGCCGAGCTTGTCGAGCTGGCGTTCCAGGCGGTTGAGCTCCTTACGCAGCTCTCGCTCCTCCTTGGCCGACAGCCCGGAGGCCGCCTGTGGCCTGGCCGGATCGGACGGTTGGGAACCACCAGACGCGCCTGACGTACCGGAAGTGCCGGAAGTGCCGGAAGCTGCCGAGCCCAGCCGGGCCGTGAGCGCGGCACCGGATGCTCTGCGCTGGAGATACTCGTCCACGCCGCCCGGCAGGAAGGACAGCTTGCCGTCACCCAGCAGCGCCACCGAACGGTCGGTCACGCGCTCCAGGAAGTAGCGGTCGTGGCTCACCAGGATCAGCGTGCCCGGCCAGCCGTCGAGCAGGTCTTCGAGCTCGTTCAGCGTCTCGATGTCGAGGTCGTTGGTCGGCTCGTCGAGCAGCAGCACGTTGGGATCGTCCATGAGCAGCCTGAGCAGCTGCAACCGCCGCCGCTCGCCGCCCGACAGGTCGCCGATCACCTTCCACTGGGCGTCGCCCTTGAACCCCAGCCGTTCGAGCAGTTGGGAGGCTGACCACTCCTTCTTGCCGACCTGGATGTACTTGCGGATCTCCTCGACCGTCTCCAGCACGCGCCGGGTCGGGTCGAGCTCGGCCAGCTCCTGCGACAGGTGCGCCAGGCGTACCGTCCGGCCGCGCACCACGCGCCCCGAGTCGGGCGTGATCGTACCGGCGAGCAGGCGCAGCACGGACGACTTGCCGGAGCCGTTGACGCCGATCAGCCCGATGCGATCACCCGGGCCGAACTGCCAGGTGGTGTGGTCGAGCACCAGCGGGCCGGCACCGGGGCCGCCCGCGTGGAGGGTGACGTCCTCCAGGTCGTAGACGGTCTTGCCCAGCCGGGCCGTGGCGAACTTCACCAGCTCGACGCTCTCGCGGGGCGGCGGCTCGTTCGCGATCAGGGCCTGGGCGGCCTCGATCCGGAACTTCGGCTTGGACGTACGGGCGGGCGGGCCGCGCCGGAGCCAGGCGATCTCCTTGCGCATGAGGTTCTGGCGGCGCTCCTCGGCGGCCTGGGCGATGCGGGCCCGCTCCGCCTTGGCCAGGACATATGCGGCATATCCGCCCTCGTAGCGTTCGACTCGGCCGTCCACGACCTCCCACGTCCGCGTGGACACCGCGTCGAGGAACCACCGGTCGTGCGTCACCACCACGAGCGCGCTCTTCCTGGTGGACAGATGCCCCGCCAGCCAGGCGATGGCCTCGATGTCGAGGTGGTTGGTGGGCTCGTCGAGCATGATCAGATCGTGCTCGTCGATGAGCAGCCGGGCCAGGGCTGTCCGCCGGCGTTCGCCACCGGACAGGTCCGCGGCCTTGGCGTCGAGGTCGAGGTCGCCGATCAGGTTGCCGAGGATCTCACGGACGGCCTGATCACCGGCCCACTCGTGCTCCGCCCGGCCGCCGAGCACCAGCTCGCGCACGGGGAGCCCCGGGTCGAGGTCGTCCTGCTGCGACAGGAACCCGACGCGCATGCCCCGGGTGTGGGTCACCCGGCCGCTGTCCGGCTTCACCTGCCCCGCGATCACCGACATCAGCGTGGTCTTACCACCGCCGTTGCGCCCGACGACCCCGATCCGCTCCCCGGCCTCCACACCGAGGGAGACATCGCTGAGCAGGGGCTTGGGCCCGTAGGCATGGGAGACGGATTCGAGATTGACCAGATTCATGGCGCTACCAGGGTATCGGCCTGCCCACACCATCCGGACCTCCCCCGTCGGCCTCTCCGGCGGTCAGGGGGTGCGGCGCAGCGGTGGACGGACGCCCCAGGTGACCCAGCGCCAGAGCCGTTCCAGCGGGCCCTCACGGTAGCGGCGCAACGAGAGCGTGGCCACGGTCAGAGTGCGGGGTGGGTCGAAGTGCGGGGTGGGTCAGAGGCGAGGGCTGGACCAGGAGGGGCGGGGGCCGGGGACGGGGCCGTGGGCGGCGAGGGCGGCGCGGCAGGTGGGGAGCTGGGACAGGGTGTCGGCCAGGTGTTGGGCGTGGTCGGCGTCCGTGGCGAGGAAGGCGCAGGTGGGGCCCGAGCCGGAGACGATGGCGCCGAGGGCGCCCTCGGACTGGCCGGCCTCAAGGGTGCGGGCGAGCTCCGGCCGGAGGGTGAGGGCTGCAGCCTGAAGGTCGTTGGTTAGCCGAGCTCCGAGGGTGGCGGCGTCGCCGGTGCTGAGCGCCTCCAGCAGGGCGTCGTCCACCTGGGGCCACGGCACCTCCACGCCGGCGGACTCCCGCTGACGGTCGCACTGGGCGTAGACGGCGGCGGTGGACAGGCCGCCCTGTGCCACGGCGAACGCCCAGTGCAGACTGCCGGTCGTGGGAAGCTCGCTCAACTGCTCCCCCCGGCCCGTGCCCACGGCGGTGCCGCCGAGCAACGAGAACGGCACGTCGCTGCCCAGATCCCCGGCGATCTCCATGAGGTCCTCGAACGGCAGCCCGAGACCCCACAGCTCGTTGCAGGCCACCAGGGCGCCCGCCGCGTCGGCGCTGCCACCGGCCATGCCGCCCGCCACCGGGATCGACTTGTGGATGACGAGGTGCGCCCCGTACGTGCGGCCGGCGTGCTTGGCCAGGGCGCGGGCCGCCTGGATGGCGAGGTTGCCGTCGTCGACCGGCACCTGGTCGGCCAACTCGCCGACGACCGAGACGGTGATCTGGTCGGACTCCTTCGCGACCACTTCATCGAAGATCGAGACGGCGTGGAAGACATTGACCAGGTCGTGGTAGCCGTCCTCGCGGAGCGGTCCAACGGACAGCTGCACGTTGACCTTCGCGGGCACCCGTACGGTCACCGAACTCATCGATCTTCTGTCACTTTCATCGCCTGCGGGGAGGACACCCGATGCTATACGGGCATGCTTCCCCACCACGCACTTCTCGGAGAAGTTGGAGGCTGGGGGTGCGGGGAGCGTCTTGTGTGCCGACATTCGTGCGGAATTGGCGGTGTCGTGGCTGTTCGGCGGGTGTGGACCGGAACTTGGCCTTCCTGCGGCGCTGGTGAGGCCGCCGTGCGTGGGGCGCCGCGAGAGGGGCTCGGTCAACCCGGGCGTACGGCGCCGCGGTAGATGGGGCGGTAGTAGGTGGAGTCGAGGAAGCTGGTCCTGCGGACCACATCGCCCGTCTTGGGGGCGTGGACCATGACCCCGCCGCCCAGGTAGAGACCCACGTGGGTGGGGTCGCCGGCGCCGCCGCCGAAGAAGACCAGGTCGCCTCTGCGTAGCCCGCGCAGGGGGACGCGACGACCCTGCCGGAACTGGGTGCCTGTGTAGTGGCCCAGTTTCACGCCGGCTCTGGACCATGCGTAGAGGGTCAGGCCACTGCAGTCGAACCCGGTGGTGGCGGCTCCTCTGCCGATGCCTCGGGTGGGGCCAGCAGGGGAGCCGCCTCCCCAGGAGAACGGTGTGCCGAGCCGCGCGAGGGCCGCGGCCGCCGCGATATCCCCCTTGGGGGTGGACGAGGTCCTGCCGGGGGCTCTGGTCTTCGGTGTCTCAGGAGCATTGGTTTCGGGTGTCGTAGTCCTGCTGCGGGGTGTCGTGGGAGGCCTGGTTCCGGGTGTCGTGGGAGGCCTGGTGCCGGGGGTCGTGGGAGGCCTGGTGCCGGGGGTCGTGGTCCTGGTTCCGGGTGTCGTGGGAGGCCTGGTGCCGACCGGTCGTGGTGGTCTCGGCCGGCCAAGGCCAGGTGCTCGCGGCGGCCTGGAGTGGTCTGCGCGGACCGGTCGTGGCGGGCGGGGTGACAGGGTGCTGGGCGTTCGGGGGTGCGGAGTCTTCGCAGTCGTGCTCTGGGAGGGATCGGGGGGTTGGGGGGCTCGCGTTGCGGGGTGTCGGATCTCGGGGGTCGTGAGGGCGGGTGCCGGGCCGGGATCTCGGCGTGGGATGTCGGGCTCCTCGACGTCGAGGACTGGCAGGTGGACGTCAGGGACGGCTTGTACGCCCGCGCGGGTGAGGGAGTCCGCGAACGGGTGGAGGGCGGCGCAGGCTTCCGCAGGAAGGGTCAGCACGATCTGGACAGGAGGATTGTGTCGTCCTCCTATGGCTGGGCGGGCTGTGAAGAGGGTGGCTTCCGCTGCCTGCACGGCCGCCACCGGGTCGTCGGGAGCCGGGGTGCTCGAAGGGTGCCAGGCGTCGAGGAGTCCGGCGTACGCGGCCGGGAGGGTGAGGGTGCCGTAGCAGGGGCCGGGAAGGGTGTGTGGTGGCCTGCGGGTCTCCGCCGCCGACGCCGTCCCCGCGAGGGTGGTCAGGCCGGCGAGCAGGCCGCCGCCGATCGTGAGGGACGCGCGGCATAGCCGGGAGACGGAGTGTGGGCTCATGAGGGCCTCCAAGTGCCGTGGAACGGGCGGAGGCCCAGGATCGTTCGATGGGGCGGCTCCGCGAGAGGCCGAACGCGGTTCTGGGGATAAGCGGGTGTACGAGGGCCGGGCCTGTGGACAAGCCGCAGATTGACGCGCCCTCTGTCCGCGGTCCCACCCGCCGCCACACCCACCCGCCGTCACACCCACCCACGGTCACGCCCACCCGCAGGCGCATCTACCCACGGTCACGCCCACCCGCAGTCACGTCCGCCCCATGTCCGCGGTCACGTCCGCAGTCACGTCCGCGGTCACGTCCGCAGTCACGTCCGCCCACGGTCACGCCCACCCGCGGTCACGCCCACCCGCGGTCACGCCCACCCGCGGTCACGCCCACCCGCGGTCACGTCCACCGGCGGTCACGTCCCGCCATGGTGCGGTGTGGTCAGAGGTGTCTGCCGCGTGAGCGGATCCCGGGGGCGAGGGCGGGGCGGTGTTCGGCGATGCGGGCGAAGGCCGTCACGTCGAGTTGTTCACCGCGGGCCGACGGGTCGACGCCCGCGGCCCGGAGTGCCGTCTCCGCCTCGGCCGGGCTGCCCGCCCACGAGGCGAGCGCCGCGCGGAGCGTCTTCCGGCGCTGGGCGAATGCCGCGTCGATCACCGCGAACACCTCCTCCCGCGTGGCGGTGGTCACCGGCGGGTCGCGGCGTACGAGCGAGACGAGCCCCGAATCGACGTTGGGGACGGGCCAGAAGACGGTACGGCCGACGGGACCGGCCCGGCGCACATCGGCGTACCAAGCAGCCTTCACCGAGGGCACCCCGTACACCTTGGAGCCCGGCCCGGCGGCCAGCCGGTCGGCCACCTCGGACTGCACCATGACCAGCCCCCTGCGCAGTGAGGGCAGCGCCTCCAGCAGGTGCAGCACCACGGGAACCGCGACGTTGTAGGGCAGGTTGGCCACCAGCGCTGTCGGCTCGCGGTCGCCGAGGTCGTCGGGAGCGATCTTCATCGCGTCGGCTCCCACCACGGTGAGCCGGTCGCCCAGGCCGCGTTCGGCCACCGTCACGGGCAGCTGCGCAGCCAGCACCGGATCGATCTCCACGGCCACCACGTGCCGGGCCGAGGACAGCAGCGCGAGGGTGAGCGAACCCAGCCCGGGTCCTACCTCGATCACGACGTCTTCCGGGGAGAGCTCCGCGACCCGTACGATTCGGCGGACGGTCCCCGCGTCGATGACGAAGTTCTGTCCTAGCTTTTTCGTGGGACGAAGATCTAGCTTGTCCGCCAAAATACGTATTTCTGCCGGGCCCAACAGCCTCATCATCCAACCAGTCTCCCGCATCGAAGAACCTGCGATGGCGTACGGGGGGACCACAAGGGAGGATGGCGTGGAACAGGAAGGGACGTCCCGCATGGAGCCGACAGGGGCCGCGCCGCTCCGCCCGACGGACCTGCGGGAGATCGGTCCGTACCGGTTACTCGGCCGTCTCGGCGAAGGCGGCATGGGCACCGTGTTCCTGGCCAAGGCGCCCACGGCACGCTTCGTGGCCGTCAAGGTGGTCAAGGCCGAGTTCGCCAACCAGGAGGGCTTCGCGGCACGGTTCCACGCGGAGGTCGAGAACGCCCGCCGGGTGGCGTCCTTCTGCACGGCCCAGGTGCTGGACAACGGCAACACGGCTGACGGCCGGCCGTTCATGGTGACCGAGTACATCGCGGGCATCCCCCTGTCGGCGCAGATCTCCCGGTACGGGGCGCTCGATCCGGGGCCGCTGCACGGTGTCGCGCTCGGGGTCACGGCCGCGCTGGCCGCGATTCACGTGGCCGGGCTCGTCCATCGCGATCTCAAACCGGCCAACGTCATCCTCTCCCTGTCCGGGCCACGGGTCATCGACTTCGGCATCGCCCGGGCGCTCGACCGGGAGACCGGGTTCACGCTGTCGGGCGAGCTGATCGGCAGCCCTGGCTGGTGGGCGCCCGAGCAGGTACGCGGTGAGAGCGTCACCCCGGCGGCCGACATCTTCGCCTGGGGGTGCCTGGTGGCCTACGCGGGCAACGGCCGCCATCCCTTCGGGCGCGGCGACGTGATCACGCTGGCCTCACGGGTGCTGCACACGACGCCCGACCTGGGCGAGCTGCCCACGCCGCTCAACGAGCTGGTACGGCTGGCGACCTCGATGGACCCCGCCGAACGGCCCACGGCGCAGGATCTCGTGATCGCGCTGGTAGGAGGCGCGGCCCCGGCCCGTACGATCGCGGCGGACCCACCCACGCTCGTCGCGCCCGACCTGATGGACGAGTGGGAGCCGCCGCGGAACGTGGTGGACGAGCCGGACATCACGGCCACCTTCGCGACGCCGCCGCCCGCTGACACGATGGCGGACGGTTCCGGCGCCGGTCGTGCCGGCACGCGGCCGGAGACCGCGGGGCCCTCGGCAACCGCCGGCACGCGACCGGGAGCCGCAGGGACCTCGGCGATCGCTCCCTCCACCCTCTTCGACGAAGATGCCACGGACCCCGGCGTGTCGGCCACGGTCGTCTCCGGGGAGGGCACGGCCGACAGCACCGACGCGACCACCCGGGACGGGCCGTCGCACCAGGAAGACCCCGTCATGAGAGCGAAGCCGGCACGTGGCGGGACGGAGCCGGCACGTGGCGGGGCGGAGCCGGCGCGCCGCCGGCCGCAGCGCACGCGCGGGACCCGGTGGCTCATCGCGGCCGCCGCCGCGGTGCTCGCGATCGCCGTCACGGCCGGCACCCTCATCATCACCTCCGGCCGCGACGGGACGCCCGGCTCGGGCGCCCGGACCGTCTCCCCGGCCGCGCAACAGCCGAACGATGTGGGCCGCAGGTTCGCGCTCGGCCCGTCCTTCGACGACCCGCAACTGATCTTCGCCTCGGCGCCCCGCTGCGGGCTGAAGGAGTACGAGGGCAGGCAGCAGTCGCAGGGTCAGCTGTGTACAGTCCGCTGGTCCGTGGTGAACCCCGGCGGCGCGCGCCGGAACCTCGGCGACCTGGCCGTGTCGCTCCAGGACGACCGGGGCGCGCGGCACGAGCCCGCCCCGGTGACGATGCCCGCCGCCATCGCGCCGGGGGCCCGCCTCGACGGCGTCTTCGTCTTCGACCTGCCGCTTTACCGCAGGCCTGTGCGGCTCACCTTGCGGGTCCAGGGTGGCGAGGAGGTTCAGGTGAGGCTCGGATGATCCGCAGGTCCCTGGTGGCGCTTCTGGTGGCCGTCTCGGCGGTCGCCTCCGCGTCCACCGCCGCGCACGCCGGGGCGGTGGCGGGCAGGGTCGCGTGCGCCGGCCCGAGCGACTTCGACGGTGACGGGGTGGAGGACGTGGCCGTCGGCGACCCGTTCGGCACCGGAGACCAAGCCGGCGACACACCCGGTGACGAAGCCGGTGACACAACCGGTGACACAGCCGACGACACAAGCCGCGACACAGCCGGTGACGAAGCCGACGACACGGCCGGCGGTGACACGGGGACCGTGCACGTGCTGTCCGGCGGCAAGGTCATCCCCGTCGCGGTGCCCGGCCTGGCGACCGGCGACGGTTTCGGCTGGTCGGTGCGCCTGACGAAGGTCGACGGTGACGCCTGCGCCGACCTGGTCGTGGGCGCCCCGTTCACGGACGTGCGGGGCGTCCGCGACGCCGGCGCCGCCTACGTCGTGTACGGCGGGAACGCCGCTCCCCCGGCGCAGCTCACCGCCATCGCGCCGCAGCGCGACGCCCACTTCGGCTGGTCGCTGGCCGCCAGGGGCGACCTGGTGACCATCGGCGCCCCGTACGAGGACGAGTCGGGCCGGGCCGACACCGGCGCGGTGTACGTCCGCAAGGGCGAGGGGCCACTGCGCCGGATCAGCCAGGAGTCGGAGCAGGTTCCCGGCAACGGCGAGGTGGGCGACCAGTTCGGCTGGTCGCTGGCCATGGGGGCGGGCAACGAGCTGATCGTCGGCGTTCCGTACGAGAACGACGACGGATCGGGCCTGCAGATCGGCACCGGCAAGATCGATTCCGGCTCGGTCGTGTCGATCAGGGACGTGCTGCAGGCGCGGCTGTCGGGCACGAAGCTCGACTCCCCGACGGGCGCGTCGGGCGACAGGTACGGCTACGCGCTGGCCTACGCCGAGGGCGCGGGCCTCGCGGTCAGCGCGCCCGGCGCCGGTTACGTGCAGCTCCTCGACACCGGGCTCACCCCCGTCCGGACGGTACGGCAGCGCGGCGGGCAGGGGTTCGGCTTCTCGCTGGCCGCCTCCCCCGACGGCCGGCTGGCCATCGGCGCGCCGTACGGCGGAGGGGTGCGCCTGGTGTCGTTCCGCGACGCCGCCGAGGACAGGATGGCTGTGCCGCCCGGTGACCTGGCCGGCTACGCGGTGGCGTTCGGCGGCAACAAGCTGTATGTCGGGCAGCCGGACGCCACGCCGTACGGCGAGGTGTCGGTTCTCGGGCGCAACTCCGGCGATCTGCGGGCACTCCAGCCCCGGCGGGGCGCCGACTTCGGCATGTCGATCAGCGGCTGAGACGCCTGGGTGGACGGTTAGGCCGCGCGTCCTGGGTAGGGGTCGGGTATGGCACTCATGGACAAACTTCGCGCATACCTGCGTAGCCCGCAAGGCAGGCAGACGGTGGAGAAGGCCAAGCGGATGGCCGAGGACCCGCGCCATCAGGCGAAGGCGCGGCAGTTGCTGGACAAGTTCCGCGGACGCAGGCCCCACCACCACTGACGAGCGCCCTCCCGCCCGCACCGGCGTCCGGACGGCGCGGGTCGGGACGGTGCGGCCGTGGACGGCGTGGCCGGCGTGGACAGGCGTGGCCGGCGGCGGGTCACCACTCGCCGAAGACGGCCTCCCCGTTGACGCTGATCGCCTCGCACAGCGCCTCCGGCCGGACGCCCTTGACCTCCGCGAGGCAGCGCAGCGTGAGCGGGATGAGGTAGGGGGCGTTGGGCTTGCCGCGGTGCGGCACCGGCGGCAGGTAGGGGGCGTCGGTCTCGACCAGCAGGAGCTCCACGGGCGCGACCCGCGCCGCCTCGCGCAGGTAGCCGGCGTTCTTGTACGTGACGGGCCCGGAGAACGACATGTAGTAGCCGGCGTCGGCGCATTTCTTCGCCAGGTCGGCGTCGCCCGAGAAGCTGTGGAACACCACCACCGGCGGCGCCCCCTGCTCGGCCAGCACCTTCAGTACGTCGTCGTGGGCGTCGCGGTCGTGGATGACCAGCGCCTTCCCGGCGCGCTCGGCGATCTCGATGTGCGCCCGGAAGGCGGCGTGCTGGTCGTCCCTGCTCGCCCAGTCGCGGAAGTAGTCGAGGCCCGTCTCGCCGACGGCCCGCACCTCCTGCCGCCGGGCCAGCGCCTCGATCTCGGCCAGCGTCTCGGGCGTGGCGGCGTGCGCCTCGTTGGGGTGGACGGCGACGCCGGCGTGGACGTGGTCGTGCGCGGCCGCCACCTCGGCTCCCCACCGCGACGACGGCAGGTCGTAGCCGATGGTGACGAGCCCGGCGACGCCCACGGCGCGGGCGTCGTCGAGGATGCCGCGCACGGACGCGGACGCCGCCTGGGCGGCCAGCGCCACCGGGTCACCCGATGACGCCGGCCGGTCGCCCACCATGATGTCGAGGTGGCAGTGGCTGTCGAACACCGGAGCCGCGAGCGGCTCGGGAGCAGCGGGAAGGGACACGTCACTCACCCAGCCGGGCCAGCTCCTCGTCGACGACCTTGGGGTCGAGTTTCTTGAACAGCGGCACCGGTGGCGCGAGCTGGGTGCCCGGCTTGATCGGCCGGTGCTCCCAGCGCGCGGCCCCGTCGTAGTCGCCGGTGATCACCGGGTAGGACTCGCCGCCGTCCTCGTCGACCTCGCGCATCTCCGGCATGCCGGACCAGACGTCCTCGCCGCCGAGCATGGCGTAGACCTTGTTGGACGAGCCGGGCAGGAACGGCGTGAGCATCGTCTTGCAGTCGTCGACCACCTGGAGCGCCACGTGCAGGATCGACTTCTGGCGCTCGGGGTCGTCCTTGAGCTTCCACGGCTCCTGCTCGGCGAGATAGCGGTTGGCGTCGCGGACCACGTCGAACGCCTCGGTGATGGCGTTCTTGAAGCGGGAGCGGTTCAGCTCGGCGCCCACCGGGCCGAAGGCGTTGCGCGAGCGTTCGAGCAGCGCCCGGTCGGCGTCGGTCAGGTCGCCGGCCTCCGGGATCGCGCCGAAGTTCTTGGCCGCCATCGAGATGGACCGGTTGACCAGGTTGCCCCACGCGGCGACCAGCTCGCCGTTGTTGCGGTTGACGAACTCCTGCCAGGTGAAGTCGGTGTCCTGGTTCTCGGGGCCGGCCACGGCGATGTAGTAGCGCAGCGCGTCGGCGTCGTAGCGGGCCAGGAAGTCGCGCACGTAGATGACGACCTGGCGGGAAGAGGAGAACTTGCGCCCCTCCATGGTCAGGAACTCGCTGGAGACCACCTCGGACGGCACGTTGAGCGCCCCGAGCGAGCCCGGCCGGCCGTCACGGGCGCCCTGGCCGTTGTAGCCGAACAGCATCGCCGGCCAGATCTCGGCGTGGAAGACGATGTTGTCCTTGCCCATGAAGTAGTAGCCGCGGGCGTCGGGATTCTGCCACCACTGCCGCCAGGCGTCGGGGTCGCCGGAGCGCCTGGCCCACTCGATGGAGGCCGACAGGTAGCCGACGACCGCGTCGAACCACACGTACAGCCGCTTGTTGGGCTGGTCGCGCCAGCCGTCGAGCGGGATCGGCACGCCCCAGTCGAGGTCGCGGCTGATCGCCCGGGGCTGCAGGTCACCGAGCAGGTTGAGGGCGAACTTGAGCACGTTGGGCCGCCACTCGCCCTGCTTGCCCTGCAGGTAGGTGCCGAGTACCTCGGCGAAGGCGGGCAGGTCGAGCATGAAGTGCTCGGTCTCGGTGAAGACCGGCGTCTCGCCGTTGATGCGGCTCTTGGGGTTGATCAGCTGGATCGGGTCGAGCTGGTTGCCGCAGTTGTCGCACTGGTCGCCGCGGGCTCCGTCGTAGCCGCAGATGGGGCAGGTGCCCTCGATGTAGCGGTCGGGCAGGGTGCGGCCGGTGGACGGCGAGATCGCCCCCATCGTGGTCCTGGGGAAGATGTAGCCGTTGTCGTACAGGCCCTTGAAGATCTCCTGGGCGACCGCGTAATGGTTGCGCGTGGACGTGCGCGTGAACAGGTCGTAGGACAGGCCCAGCCCGGTCAGGTCTTCGGCGATGACCCGGTTGTAGCGGTCGGCCACCTCCTTGGCGGTGACGCCTTCCTTGTCGGCCTGCACCTGGATGGGCGTGCCGTGCTCGTCGGTGCCGGAGACCATCAGCACCTTGTTGCCCGCCATCCGCTGGTAGCGGCTGAAGACGTCGGACGGCACGCCGAAACCTGAGACGTGCCCGATGTGGCGGGGGCCGTTGGCGTACGGCCACGCCACGGCGGTCAAGATGTGCTGGGACATAGCCCCAAGCCTACGGCGCTCGGCCGCCCGCCTCGAACGAATTGGATCAGAGCGTCCGCGACTCTTCGCGCGAGACGGCCTCGGCGGCCTCCTCGGCGGCCTTGGCGGCGATGTCGGCGGGGGTCTCGCGGGTGCGGCGGATGCCCAGGATGCTGACGAACAGCGAGGCGAAGATGGTCTGGAAGCTCATGATGAGCGCCGTCGCGGACGGCACCACGAGACGCAGCGACTCGCGCGGGTCGAGCTCGCCGAAGCTGCGCACCTGCCAGTGCACCAGCGACATGACCAGGCCGACCAGACCGGCCAGCGCCAGCAGGCCGCCGACCACGAGGCCCTTCTCCAGCGACACGATGTCGATCAGCTTGCGGATGCGCGGTGACTCCGGCAGGAACCCCTCCTCGGCCGCGTAGACCTTGGTGAAGACCGCGAACAGCACCGCCTGGAAGCCGATCACCACCGCCGCGGAGGCGCCGACGAGGGTGTCGACGTCGAAGGCGAGCTCACCGATCTCCACCGGACCGAAGGTCAGCGCGGTGCCGGCGACCAGGCCCAGCGCCGCCATCACCAGGCCGGGATAGAAGAACAGCCACTTGGGGCTGTAGAGGAGCAGGAAGCGCAGGTGACGCCAGCCGTCGCGCCAGGAGCGCAGGTGCGGCGGGCGGGAGCGGCCGTCGGGCGACAGGGTGGTGGGCACCTCGCGCACGTCGAGCCCCGACAGCGTGGAGCGGACGACCATCTCGGAGGCGAACTCCATGCCGCCGGTCTGGAGCTGGAGCCGCAGGATCGAGTCGCGCCGGAAGCCGCGCAGGCCGCAGTGGAAGTCGCCGATCGCGGAGGGGAAGAAGAGCCGGCCGACGAACGACAGCACGGGGTTGCCGAGGTAGCGGTGCAGCGGCGGCATGGCGCCCGGGGCGATGCCGCCCCTGAAGCGGTTGCCCATCACCAGGTCGGCGCCGTCGCGAAGCTGCTCCACGAACGGCAGGAGCGCGGTGAAGTCGTAGGAGTCGTCGGCGTCGCCCATGATGACGTACTTGCCGCGGGCCGCCCGGATGCCGCCCATGAGGGCGTTGCCGTAGCCCTTCGCGTCGACGTGCACCACGCGGGCGCCGGCGTCGCGCGCGAGCTGTTGCGAGCCGTCCGTGCTGCCGTTGTCGGCGATCAGGACCTCGCCCTCGATGCCGTGCTCCTCCATGCACGCCAGAGCCTTGCGCACACAGACTTCCACGGTTTCGGCCTCGTTGAGGCAGGGCATGACCACCGTCAGTTCCACGTCTCAACCCTTCAGTCGCGACTCTTCCAGCACACCATCATGCCCTGTGCCCGGAGTCGGTCGGGTCAAGTCCTACAAACGGCTGGCATTCTTTACAGCATGGTGAGCGTCGCGGAGATCGCCCGTGGGGACCACTCCGCTCCCGGCCCCATGGCGCGCGTGCTCGGCTTCCTGCGCCGTCATCGGGTGTTCGCCGTGGCTTTCGCGCTGGGCGCGGTGCTGCGGCTCGTCACCATGCTCGGCTACGGCCCGGCGATGTGGTTCAACGACTCCTACGAGTACGTCTCCGTCGCGCTGCACCCGCGGCCGCACCCGATCCGGCCGGACGGCTACGGGTTCTGGCTGCTGGCGCTCAAGCCGTTCCACAGCTTCACGCTGGTGGTGTTCACCCAGCACCTGATGGGGCTGGCCACGGCGGCGTTGATGTACGCGCTGCTGCGGCGCAAGTTCGGGCTGCCGAAGTGGGGGGCGACGCTGGCGGCGGCCCCGGTGCTGTTCGACGCCTACCAGATCCAGCTCGAACAGCTCATCATGTCCGACTCGATGTTCACGCTGCTGGTCGTGGGCGTGGTCACGCTCGTGCTGTGGCACCGGCGCATGTCGTGGCGGGTCGGCGCGGTGGTCGGCCTGCTGCTGTCGCTGACGACGCTGACCCGGTCGATCGGCCTGCCGATCCTCGTGCTCGTGGTGGTCTACCTCGTGGTCAAGCGCACGGGGTGGAAGGCGGTCGTGGCCGTGGTCGTCGCCTGCGCGGTGCCGACGGTGTCGTACATGAGCTGGTTCAAGGCGAGCGTCGGCAAGTTCGCGATGACCAACAGCGACGGGCTGATCCTCTACATGCGGACGGCGATCTTCGCCGACTGCACCAAGATGAACATCGACAAGTACAAGGAGCTCGAGCTGCTGCTGCTGTGCGTCACCGATCCCGTCGACCAGCGCAAGGAGTACGCGCAGTGGTACCTGTGGGGTCAGGGCGGCGGCGGCACGGGCACCGGTGAGGTGCTGCACCGCTGGGGCACGGGCAAGAAGTTCACCGAGATCACCAACGAGGCGGCGAGCGCCTTCGCGTCGCGGGCGATCCTGTCGCAGCCCGGCGACTATCTGCAGGTCGTGGCGCGCGACTTCCTGCGCGCCTTCAAGTGGGGCCGGCCGAGGTTCCCCGACGAGGCGACCTACAACATGTACCAGTTCAGGCCCTACTACGACCTTGACTCCTACGGCCGGCCGAAGCGGCTGCCCAACTGGCCGTCCTTCCAGGGGCGCACCGACACCGACGCCTTCTCCTACGAGCAGGGCCCGCCCGAGACGCGGATCGTCGCACCCTGGGCGGAGATCATGCACAACTACCAGAAGGTCGTCTACCTGCAGGGCCCGCTGCTCGGTGGCATCCTGCTGGTCGGCCTGTACGGCGTGGCGGTGCGCTGGCGGAGGCTGGGCGGTCCGGTGGCGCTGCCGTGGCTGGCGGCGTTCGGGCTGCTGCTGGCGCCGGCGGCGACTGCCGAGTTCGACTACCGCTACGTCCTGCCGGCCGTGCCGCTGGCCTGCATGGCGGCGGCCATCACGCTGCGCCGCGTCACTTGGGCGCGCTTTCGACCCACGAGCGCAGCAGCATCCGGGCCCACCAGTCGGCGTGCGCGAGCGGCTCGGCCGTCAGCACCGGGTACAACCACCAGAAGTTGACCAGCGCGACGAGGGCGAGCGCTCCCACCGCAGCGGCTCCGGTCGCCCGGCGGCCCGGCGGCGCGTCGGCCCGGCCCAGTGCCAGCCCGGCGACGAGGACGACCGCCAGCACCATGAACGGCACCACGGGGATCATGTAGAAGAGGTACATGGTCCGCTGGTCGGCCACCGCGTAGTAGAACCACGGCAGCCAGCCGGCGGCGTAGCCGAGCAGCACGGCGCCGGCCCGCCAGTCGCGCGTGGCGGCGTACCAGGCGACCAGTCCGATCAGGGCCAGGGCGGCGGCGAACCACAGGGCGGGGGTCCCGGCGCCGATCACCGTCTCGGAGCACTTCGCCGCCCCGCAGACGACCGTCTCGCTCTCGTAGTGGAACGTGACCGGCCGGAACAGCACCGGCCACGACCACGGGTCGGACATGTACGGGTGGTAGAGGGTCAGGTCGGTGTGGTAGCCGAGCACGTCGAGCTGGTACTTCAGCCACGACCGCGCCGAGTCCGCCAGGAAGAACAGCGGCCCGTGCGAGGTGGCCTGCTCCCAGTTGCGGCCCCAGCCGTCGTCGTTGACGAACCAGCTCGTCCACGACCCGACGAACACCAGGGCGGGGGCGAGCCCCAGCGCGGCCGCCCCCTGCGGCAGGTCCAGGGCGAGCGCCCCGCGGTACGGCTCGCGGGCGCCGGCGGCCCGCCGCGCGCCGAGGTCCCACACGAGGCTGAGCACCGCGAAGGCGATCAGGAAGAAGATCCCCGACCACTTCACCGCGCACGCCGCCCCGAGGCAGAGCCCGGCGGCCAGCCGCCACGGCCGCGCCCCGAGCCGGGGACCGTGATCCGAGCGGGGCGTCCAGCGGCGGGCCAGCCGCGACCGGGCCTGGTCGCGGTCGACCACGAGGCAGGCGAATCCGGCGAGCACCCAGAACATGAGGAAGATGTCGAGCAGCGCCGTGCGCGACAGCACCAGGTGCAGGCCGTCGAGGGCGAGCAGCAGTCCGGCCAGGCAGCCGAGCAGTGTCGAGCGGGTCATCCGGCGGGCGAGCCGGGCCAGGATGAGGATGGACAGGGTGCCGGTGACGGCGGCGGCGAAGCGCCAGCCGAAGGGGGTCATGCCGAACAGCCACTCGCCCGCGCCGATCATCCACTTGCCCAGCGGCGGGTGCGAGACGAACGCGGCGCAGTCGGCCGGCTCCGCGCACTGCTTCCAGATGTCGGTGTTCTCGGTGATGAGACGCTTGTCGGCGATGGGGTTCTTGGCGTCCCCCAGCGTGTGGCGTTCGACGCCGAACAGCAGCAGGGCGTAGGCGTCCTTGGCGTAGTAGGTCTCGTCGAAGACAACCGCGTGCGGCTCCCCCAGCCGGACGAAGCGAAGGATGCCGCCGAAGGCCGTCACCAGCAGCGGCCCCAGCCAACCCCACAGATTGCCTTCAGGAAACGGCGGGACCAGCCGGTACGGTGAAACCCCCCAGTTCTTCACGAAGCGCACCCTACGGGGTGGAAGATCCTCTGTGAACCGCCTCGTAGAGCTCCCGCCGCGGCATCCCCGCGGCCTTGGCGACGTCGGCGACGGCCGTCTTGCGCAGCTCGCCGGCCGCCACCCGCCGCTCCACCTCGGCCACCAACCCGTCCATGTCGAGCGGGACGTCGGCCGGGACGTGCCCGGCGACCACGACGGTGACCTCGCCCTTGACCCCGGCCGCCGCCCACGCGGCCAGCTCGCCGAGCCCGCCGCGGCGCACCTCCTCGTAGGTCTTGGTCAGCTCGCGGCAGACGGCGGCCCGGCGGTCCGCGCCGAACGCCTCGGCCATCGCCGCCAGCGAGTCGGCCAGCCGGTGGGGCGCCTCGAAGAACACCATCGTGCGCTCCTCACCCGCCAGCGCCGTCAGGCGGCGGGCCCGCTCGCCGGACTTGCGCGGCGGGAAACCCTCGAAGCAGAAGCGGTCGCTGGGCAGGCCGGAGACGGCCAGCGCGGTGGTGACGGCGCTCGGACCGGGCAGCGCCGTGACCGTGACGCCCTCCTCCACGGCGAGCCGGGTCAGGCGGTAGCCGGGGTCGGACACGCCCGGCATCCCCGCGTCGGTGATGACGACGACCGTGCGGCCCTCCTTGAGGGTCTCGACCAGCTCGCGGGCCCGGCCGGCCTCGTTGGCGTCGTAGTAGCTGACGATCCGGCCGCCGATCTCGACCCCCAGCTCGGTGGCCAGCCGGCGCAGCCGCCTGGTGTCCTCGGCCGCCACCACGTCGGCGCTGCGCAGCGCCTCGCGCAGCCGCGGCGACACGTCACCCGCCTGGCCTATGGGGGCTCCTGCCAGCACCAACCTGCCGTCTGCTCTCACCCGACCATTGTGGCAGGGCATCCCGGTTGGGCAGTGTTTCCGCGTAACGTTCGGCTTGCGGCCCGTACGATGGCCGAATGGCGGTGACCGACTTCGCGTACCGGGCCTTCGAGGATCCGAAGGCCGACGAGAGCAGCCCGCGTGCCCGCTCGGTGCGCGACCGGCTGGTCCCGCCCATGCGCGGCGGCGAGCTGTGGGGCTGGCTCGGGCCGCTGCTCGTGATGGTCTTCGGCGGGGTGCTGCGGTTCGTCAACCTCGGACATCCGAAGGCGGTCGTCTTCGACGAGACCTACTACGCCAAGGACGCCTACTCACTGATCACGTGGCTGGTGGAGCGGGTCACGATCAAGGACGCCGACAAGGCGCTGCTGGCCGGCAACACCGACATCTGGGAGAAGTGCACCGGTCAGACGCTCGACAAGTGCGCCTCCTACGTGGTCCACCCGCCGCTGGGCAAGTGGATGATCGGCGCGGGCGAGTGGCTGTTCGGCATGACCCCCTTCGGCTGGCGCTTCGCCGCCGCCGTCACGGGCACCCTGTCGATCCTCATCCTGGCCCGGCTCGCCCGCCGGATGACCCGCTCGACACTGCTCGGCTGCCTGGCCGGACTGCTGCTCGCCCTCGACGGCCTGCACTTCGTGCTGTCGCGCACGGCGCTGCTCGACATCTTCCTCATGTTCTGGGTGCTCGCCGCGTTCGCCTGCCTCGTGGTCGACCGCGACCAGGCCCGGTCGCGGCTCGTCGAGTGGTACGAGAGCTCCCCCGTCTCGCCCCAGGGTCCCGCTCTCGGGCTGCGGCCGTGGCGCGTCGCCGCGGGCGTCTGCCTCGGCGCGGCGATGGCGGTCAAGTGGTCGGGCCTGGCGTTCGCGGTGGCGTTCGCCGTCATGTCGCTGCTGTGGGACCTCGGCGCGCGGCGGGCGGTCGGCGTGCGCCACCCCTACGCGGGCCTGTTCTCCAAGGATCTGCCGAACGGTCTGCTGGCGTTCGCGGCCGCGCCGTTCGTCACCTACATGGCGACCTGGACCGGCTGGTTCGCCTCCGCGAACGGCTACGGCCGCAACTGGGCCCAGGCCACCTCGGCGGGGCCGTTCTACTTCGTCCTCGACTCGGTGCGGTCGTGGGTGAAGTACCAGTGGCAGGTGTTCACCTTCCACAGCGGGCTGGAGACCTCCCACCCCTACATGTCCGAGCCGTGGCAGTGGCCGCTGCTGCTGCGTCCCGTGGCGTTCCACTACCAGGGCAGGCAGGACGTGTGCGGCGTCAGGGACTGCTCGGAGGCGGTACTCGGGGTCGGCACGCCGGTGATCTGGTTCGGGGCGCTGCTCGCGCTGGTCGGCCTGATCGCCTGGTACGTCGCCACGCGCGACTGGCGGGCCGGGGCGGTGCTGCTGGCGTACGCGATGGCGTGGCTGCCGTGGTTCTACTTCGCCATCGCCTCCAACCGGACGATGTTCCTGTTCTACGCGATTCCCATGGTGCCGTTCATGGTGCTGGCCCTCACGCTGTGCGCGGGGCTGCTCATCGGGCCGGGCGGAAGTGCGGCGGGCATGCGGCGTACGCTCGGAGCGGCGGTCGTCGGAGCGTTCGCGCTGCTGGCCCTGATCAACTTCTGGTGGCTGCACCCGGTCCTGTCCGGTGAGCTGCTTCCTTACACCGAGTGGAAGGCCAGGATGCTGTTCGACAAACAGTGGATCTGATCCTGACTCCCCCTTCCCGCTGAACACAGGCTTTCCTAGGGCAATCACTGTGCAAGACCCACTACGCACCGGTTTCGGGCATCGTCAGGCCCGGGCCCGATACGGCAGACTTCGAGGCATGAGTGCACCGGACGTCGCCGCGCTCCTCGCCGAACTGGAACGCTCGGAGCCGGAGCTCGCCGAGGAGGCCAGGACCGCTGTCGAGTGGCTGACCGGCGGCGATCCGCTGGAGACGGTCACCCAGCTCGACGTCTGCGAGTTCCTCTGGTACACCCTGCCGCTGAAGGTCGGCGGCGACCACGAGGCGCTGGCCCGTTCGCTCGGCCGCCTGCTGGAGCTCGGCGGGCTGGAGCGCTACGCCGAGCTGTGCGTCTCGGCGACGACGCTGCGGATCCTGCGCACGTACGCGACCGAGGGCGAGGACGCGGGCACCCTCGCCTACCAGGCGGCCCTGGAGGCCACCGGCGTGCTGCCGCCCGACGTGCCCGAACTGCAGTGGAGCACGATCATGGGGCCCGAGGAGCTGGGCGCGCACGTGGCCTGCTCGGCGGCGCTCGAACTGGCCATCCTGGCCGGGGCCGACGCCGACCGGGTCGCGCTGACCCGCCGCTGGCTCACCGAGCCGCGGGCCGAGCTGGGCGGCGACAACTGGCTGCACCGCGTCCACGGGGAGCGGCTCAACCGCTGGGTGCTGGGCCGCGGCCCGGCCCGGCGGGAGCTGGCGCAGCCGTACGAGGTGCGGCTGCACGCGCCGGTGCCGGCCCAGCCGGTGCCCGCCCTGCACCGGCTGCTGTCGCTGGCGGCCTCCGAGAGCCTGCCGCTGCGCTTAGCGCCCTCGCCGGAGGCGCTGCGGCTGCGCGAGCTGGCCGAGCGGGAGCTGGGCGCGCTGCGCCGCGACGGCGCCCGGCTGACGATCACCTCCGAGGGCAGGCGGCTGCTGCTGTCGCCGGCGGCGATGTGGGAGGCGGTGACCGGCCTGTTGCTGGCCCCCGGGGAGCACGAGTTCGAGGTGTCGGCCCGCGAGGCGGCGCTGCTGCTGCTCGCCGACGGCACCCTCATGTCGCCCATGGAGCTGCGCCGGCGCGTGGCCGAGGTGGTCGGCGGCGAGGGCTGGCACCCGGCGACCGGCCTCGACGACGTCGCCAAGCCGGTGGCCCACCTGGTGGGCCAGCTCACCGCGCTGGGGCTCGCGTTCGGCGACGAGCTGGCCGTCCGGATGTCGACGGCCGGTCACCTGGCGGCGCTGACCGCGCTGCGGGCCCACGCCCTGCGACCCCGGCAGTACGTCAACTCCGCCTGAGCGTCACTCCGGCACGGTCACCCGGCGTACGGCCCGCTTGAACTCGGGGCACTCGACCAGCGGGTCGTGCTCGCACACCAGCGTGTGCCGCAGGCTGTCGCGCAGCCGGGTCAGCCGCGACACCAGCTCGCTCACCTCCCGTTCCTTGGCCGCCATCCGGGCGCGCAGCCCGGTGTCGCCCGGCCCGGCGGCCAGGAACCGGCCGATCTCGGCCAGCGTGAACCCCGCGTCGCGCGCGCACGTGATCAGCGCCAGCCGGTCGAGCGTCTCGGGTAGGTAGGCGCGGCGCAGCCCGTTGCGCGCGACCGGCGCGATGAGGCCCTTGCGCTCGTAGAACCGCAGCGCCGAGGGCGCCAGGCCGGACCTGCGCGCCACCTCGCCGATGTCGAGCGGCGTCTCGTCCATGAACGTCTCCTTGACTTGAACCGCGCTTCAAGTCGCAGTCTAGGCGCATGAAGATTCATCACCTCAACGTCGGGTCGATGCGCGAGATCGACTCCACCACCGGCCTGCCCTCCGCCCGCGCGGTCTGCCATGCCCTCCTCATCGAGACGCCCTCCTCCGGACTGGTGCTGGTGGAGACCGGCCTCGGCCTGGACGACGTGACCCGGCCGGCCGACCTGCTGGAGCCCGCGTGGGTGGACCTGGTGGACCCGGCGCTGCGGCCGGCCGAGACGGCCGTGCGGCAGCTCGCCGCGCTCGGCCACGACCCGGCGGACGTCCGCCACATCGTGCTCACGCATCTGGACGTCGACCACAGCGGCGGCCTGCCCGACTTCCCCGGCGCGCAGGTGCACGTCATGGCGGCCGAGCTGGAGGCGGCCCTGACCGAGGCGCCGAGCCGCCGCTACCGGCCGGGCCACTGGGCGCACGGCCCGAACTGGGTCACCTACGGCGAGGGCCCGGGCGAGACCTGGTTCGGCATGGAGGGCGTACGGCCGCTGCGCGGCCTGCCGGACCTGCTCCTGGTGCCGCTCGGCGGGCACACCGCCGGGCACGCCGGAGTGGCGGTCAAGGAGGGCGACCGCTGGCTGCTGCACGCCGGCGACGCGTACTTCTACCACCGCGAGCTGGACCTCGACCCGGTCTCGCACCCGCTCATGGACATCGTGCAGGTGGACTCGCAGGTGGACGCGGACCTGCGGATCGCCAACCAGGCCAGGCTGCGGACGCTGGCCCACACGCACGGGGTGTCGGTCTTCTCCGCGCACGACCCGTGGGAGCTGGGTCGATACTGAACCGGGTGGCGTCCGGAGACGTATCTCCGGCTGACCCGGTCACCGCGTGGCGCAGAACGCGGTGACCGGGTCACCCGGAGAGCGGGCTCGGCCGGGGATCGGGACCGGCCGGTGATCGGGACCGGCCGGTGATCGGGGTTCAGCCGGTGAGGCGGGCGTGCAGGCGGCGAGCCTGGCGGACCAGGCCGCTCTCGCGGCGCCGGGCGGCCAGCTCGGCGATCACGGGCAGCTCGCCGCGCGCGTCCGCCCAGGCGGCCACCTCGGCGGCGAACGTCGTCAGCCGGGTGTGCACGACAGTGGCCTTCTCCCCCGGGCGCGGCAGGTAGCCGGCGAGCAGGCCGGACATGATCTGCCACACCTCACGGTGGGCGCCGCGCCGGGCGGCCTCCTCCAGCACCTCCAGCACCTTCGCGAGGGAGTACCTCCGGTACTCCCGGGGGTCGCGCGCCTCGTCGTGGCGGAACAACAGGGCGAGCCGCGCCCCCACCTCCGCTCCGGGCAGCCCGCCCGAGGCGGCCAGCCACAGCAACGGACGGAGCGTCTCCGCCGGCTCCTCGCACAGACAGTGGGCGACCACCAGCGCCATGCCGGGACCGGCGGGCCCCTCGGCGGCGGCCAGATCGGCCAGGAAGGCGGCGCCGGGCCCGTGGTAGCCGGTGTTGCCGAGCACCGGGTGGAGGGTGTGCGCGGCGACGAGCTCGCGGTGGGAGGGGATGACCGGGAGGAGCGCGTCGGCCGTCTCGTCGCCGCGGTGGTGGGCGAGCGCCTCGTCGAGCACCGGCGACCCGGTCGGTCCTGCGACGACCTCCGGGACGGCGACGACGCCGGGGCCCCGCTCCTCCAGGCGTAGCGTGACACGCGGGCCGGCCGGTGGGCCGGTCATCCACCGGGCGACGGCCCGGCCCGCCGTGCCGGTCAGCGCCGCGGCGCGCTCGACGACGCCGGCGGGCACCGCGCGCGGCAGCCGGAGCAGGGCCTGCTCCAGGTCCACGGGCAGCGCCTCGACGCCTGCCCGCTCGTAGCCCTCCAGCCGGTCCACCAGCTCGGCCGCGTCCAGGCGGCCGTTGACGTGGGTGGGCGTGGCCAGCAGGTAGGGCGGCAGCGTCCCGTCCACGAGCGCCTGGTAGACCTCCGCGAAGCGGCGCAGCGGCATGAGCCGCCCCAGCGCGGCGTTGTCGGGCACCCGCTCCTGAGCCGTCGGCGGGGTCTGCGGGTGCGCGGCGACGGCCTTCGCCTCGGCGCCCGGCTCGGCCAGTTCCTTGGCCATCGCCGCCGCCCATTCCTTCTGGTGCCACCACGGGCTCCACAGGTAGCGCTCCGCCTCGAAGAGCGCGGCGACGGGGGCGAGGGCCTCGGTGAGCGCGGCCCGGTCCGTCGCCGCGAGCCGGACGAACGCGTCCAGCCAGCGTTCGGCGACCAGCCACCGGTGGTCGGACAGCCTGTTGGTCGCCAGCCCGGCGGGGCCGAGGACCGGCGGCGTCATGCGGGCGGGCTCGGGCGCGGACGGCAAGGGCACCGGTGTCCAGGGCGGGCCCTCGGGCTCCGGCTCGGCGGGCGCCGCCTCCCCGCCGAAGATCTCGGCCAGGGCGACCCCCTCGCCGGGGGGCATCAGCGGCAGCGCCTCACGGATCTGCTCGGCGCCCACGGGGGTGAACCGCGCGGCGTGCTTGACGGCCAGCCGGGCCGCGCGGGCGCGGACCTCGCCCGACTCGCCGACCAGCGCCGCGCCCAGCGCGGCGGCGTAGCCGTCGAGGTCGCCCCGGTGGTCGCGGGCCAGCCGGTCGAGCCAGACCAGCCCGGCGCGCACCAGCTTGCCCTCGGCGCGGAACACCAGCCCCTCCACGGCCTCGGCGGCCTCGTCCGGGTCGAGGGGGCCGAGCCCGCGTAGCCGCCTGAGCGCGAGCTCGGCGACGTTGGGCGGGGCGGCGGGCAGCAGCCGCAGGTAGTCGCGGCGCCGGGCCGCCGCCTCCTCCGGTGTCGGGTCGAGCTCGTCGTGGAGGCGGACGAAGAACCGCAGATCGGCGGCCGTCCCGCCGCGCAGGAAGCGGCTGACGCAGCCGTCGAGCAGGGTCCGGCGGGCCACGTGCCCGTCTCGGGCGAGGCCGGCCAGCCAGGCGGGCCGCCGGCGGTCGTCGCGCAGCAGCCTGCCCACCCCTTCGGCGTCGAACAGGCGCGGCAACATCGCCTCGAACAGCGGGTCCGCGGTCGGGTCCGTGTCCGGCAGAAAACCCTGGTCCCCGGGCTGGTCCGCGGCCCCGTCTGCGGCCCCGTCTGCGGCCCCGTCTGCGGGCCGGTCTTCGGGCCGGTCTTCGGGCGGAGGCGCGTCCCAGGTGGTCACCCAGGCGACCGTCAGCGGATCGTGCGCGGGCGGCTCGGTCCCGGTCCTGCGCAGCGCCTCCAGCGCCAGCCGTAGCGAGCGGCCGGCGCCGTCGGCGCCGCGACGCGGGGCGCGGAGCCGCAGTGCCAGGCGGACGGCGAAGTCGGCCTGCCACGCGGCGGGCCGGGCGGCGACCACCTGGAGGATCAGCGACACGTCGTCCAGGTCGGCCGGTTCGGTCCAGCGCTGGAAGTCGCGCCGGTGCAGCCAGGACACCACCGCCGCGGCGCCGCCGAGCGTGCCCGCCCCCGCCACGCGCATGGGCTCGATCCACCGGCTGCCCACGTAGGTCTCGTGGTGGACCCACAGGTCCCAGTAGTAGTCGGTGGTCGAGTGCCTGCCGCCGGTCCTGCGCCGGTAGTCGGCCACCCGGGCGTCCCAGGCGCGCTGCATCGCCTCGCGCCGCTCGGCGTCCCTGGCCTCGCCGCGCCGGCGCGCCTCGGCGATGTGGCCGGGCAGGGCGCGGGCCACCTCCCGGCGTTCGTTCTCGCCGAACCCGGCGACCAGGGCCGCCACCTCGGCCGCGTCCTCGGCGTCGATCGCCGCGCGCACCGCGTCCCAGGCCGTGCCATTCCGCTGATCACTCATGAGCGCCGACCTTAGAGAGGACCTCCGACAAATCCGCGGCGGCTCATTCGGACACGCGATGCATGAGCTCCAGCCAGAAGTCCCTGGCCTCCTGGCCGCTGTAGTGGCGGTGGCGGATGCGCTGGTTGCCCCGGTACACGGCGATCTCGGTGGTGACGGCGGCCTCCTGGCCGACCAGGGAGGTGTAGAGGCTCACCCACTCGTCCGGACGGGGGCTCCAGTCCGGGAAGGCCATGTGGGCCGCCTGCATCCGGAAGGCCTGGAACCAGCGTTCCTCCCCCGAGGTCTCCACAGGTCCACAGTGGCAGGACGGCCGCCAAGGACACGCAAAACGACCCTCTCCTCGACGCCCGGCCGGGCGAGCCGCCGGTCAGCGCTTCACGGCCACTCCGCAGACGGCGCTCACCTGCTCGGACGGGTCCCAGCCGCCGGGCTCGGGACGCCACCTGGGGGTGGGGACGACTCCCGGCTCCACCAGGTCCAGCCCGTCGAAGAAGGAGCCGATCGCCTCCGGGCTGCGCAGATGGTAGGGGTAGGCGGCGCGGGCGTTGTAGTTGTCCACGGCCGCGACGAGCGCGGGGTTGGTGTCGGTGCCGTCGCTGAGCGCCAGGTGGCTGCCGGCCGGCAGGCCGGCGAGCAGCCGCTGGACGATGCCCTTCGGGTCCTCGGCGTCGGGGACCTGCCCGGCGATGCTCAGCATGGTCAGGGCCACCGGCCGGGTGAGGTCGAGGGTGGCGGCCGCGCCCTGCAGGATGCGTTCGGGGTCGCGCACGTCGGCGTCGATGTAGTCGGTGGCGCCTTCGGGGGTGCTGGTGAGCAGCGCCCGCGCGTGCACGAGCACCAGCGGGTCGTTGTCGACGTAGACGATGCGCGAGTCGGGGGCGATGGACTGGGCGACCTCGTGGGTGTTGTTGGCGGTGGGCAGGCCGGTGCCGATGTCCAGGAACTGCCGGATGCCCACCTCGCCGGCCAGGAAGCGCACCGCGCGGCTGAGGAACTGCCGCTGCAGCCGGGCCACCTGGGCGAAGGCCGGGAACACCCGCAGGATCGTGTCGCCGGCCTCCTTGTCCACGGCGTAGTTGTTCTTGCCGCCGAGCAGGTAGTCCCACACGCGGGCGGAGTGTGGTTTGGTGGTGTCGACCCGGTCCCAGGCGGAGTGGGCGTTCACGTCTTCCATGAGGCTCCGTTCGGGGTGAATGCGGGACACTCGGTACGCGAGGTGCCGTTGCCCGGTAACGGGCGATCCAGGTCGCTCACCCAGCTCCCTCCTGCCACTCTGGTGAGCCTGATTCTAGGGAGATTCGGCGATCTCGCCACAAGATCGGCAAATGCTGCCGAGCGTGATTCTGCCCTTACTCCGGTCAGCGGTGGTCGAGCCGGTCCAGGTTCTCCACCCGGCCGCCGTCCCCGCCGGTGGCCAGGGGCAGCACGACCTCCACCCTGGTGCCCCCGCCCGGGGCGGCGCCGACCACGCACACGCCGCCCAGTTCGGCGGCCCGCTCCCGCATCGAGCCGAGCCCCACGCCCGCGCGGTGCCCGTCCGGCAGGCCGCGGCCGTCGTCCTCGACCAGCACCCGCAACCCGTCGGGCCGCCGCTGCAGGAGGACGCGGGCGCGGGTCGCGTCGGCGTGCCGCCGGATGTTCGTCAACGCCTCCTGGGCGATGCGGTAGACGGCCACCTCCACCGCCGCCGGCAGCCCGGCCAGGTCGCCCTCCGCCTCGACCTCGACCCCGGTGCCGGGCGGAGACTGCCCGGCCAGTTCGCGGACGGCACGTTCCAGGCCGAGGTCGTCGAGGGCGGGCGGGCGCAGGCCGTACACCAGTTCGCGGATGTCCGCCGCGACCGCGTCCATGCCCGAGCGCAGGCTCTGGAGCAGCGCGTCGGCCGAGTCGGGTGACTTCTTCAGCCTGCTGCGGGCGATGTTGATGGTCATGGCCATGGCCGACAGCGTCTGGCCGAGCCCGTCGTGCAGGTCGCGCCGCAGGCGGCGGCGTTCCTCCTCGCGGGTGCTGAGGATGCGTTCCCTGGAACGTTGCAGGTCGGCCGCCATGCGGACGGCGTGGGCGACGTCGGCGGCGTGCGGCGTGAGCGTGGCCAGGACGCGCTCGTTGTGGGCGGCGGGGAAGCGGCGCGGGCCGGGCTGCCCGACGAGCAGCCGGCCGACCCGTTCGCCGTGCCAGATCAGGGGCACCTCGCGGGGGGCGGCGCCGACGCGCCCGCTCTCGACGTACCTCGGCTCGCCGTCGGCCACCTCGACCGCGACACCCTCGACGGCGAGCCCGTCGCGCAGCACGCCCACCACCGAGGTGAGCGCCTCGGCGGGGTCGGCGCGGCGCACGGCCTGGGTGAGCCGTTCGGCGAGCAGGCGGGGATCGCCGACGCTGCCGTACAGCATGCGGTCCACGGCCCGCTGGAGCGCACGGCGCAGCGGCTGGAAGAACGCCCCGGCGAACAGCGCGGAGACGAGGCCGGCGATCTGGTCGTAGCCGGAGACCAGCAGGCTCGACAGCGCGCCCGCGCCGAAGTAGACGGCGCTCACCACGGCGAGCAGCCCGGCGGCGACGAACGTCCGGCTGATCACCGTGTCGATCCCGTACAGCCGGTAGCGCATCACCGAGAACGCCATCGCGACGGGGATGAGCGCCGCCCACACGAAGGAGGCCCACAGCATCGCGGGCAGCCACACGGCCGCGACGAGGAAGACGATGTAGCCGACGAACGCGAACAGCGGCCAGGCGATCTGCCGCCGGCCGGTCGGGTCGGCGTACCGCATCCGGACCGCCAGGGACAGCGCGGACAGCGCCATCGCGGAGTAGATGCCGGCCCACGCGACCGTGAAGAGCAGGTGCTCGTACGGCGCGAGCGCGGGGATCTGCAGCGGGTTGGGGATGACGGCCGGGTAGGGGTAGCGCTCGGCCGGCGGGTCCACCCGGAGGAGCCCGCGCAGGAACTGCGCCGTGATGGCCGTCGTGCCGAGCGCCACGACCAGCCGCCAGCGTGGGGAGGGCAGCCGTCCGTCGGGCGAGTAGAGCGGGAGCAGCATGGTCAGGGCCAGGCCGCAGCCGGCCCAGCCGAGGTGCGACACGTGCCGCAGGTAGCCGGCGGCGAGTAACTCGCCGTCGGCGGCCATCCGGAACATCAGCGCATGGGTGAAGTCGCTCACCGCGGCCGCGAGGCCGCCCGCGCACATCAGCCAGGCCATGTTCAGCCGCGGCCGGTGGGCGATCAGGAACGCGCCCACCGCGGGGAACATCAGCGCGGCGGCCGTCTGTGGGGTGACCGTCCGCGCCGGCCGCCACTCGTCGGGCAGCCCGGCGGCGACCACGACCGCGGCGACCGCGAGCGCCGGGGACACCACGGCCGCGGCCACGGCGACCGCCCGCGCGACCGTGACCCGGGACCTCCCGGCGAACCCGGTCATCTTCCCCCGCTCTCCCCGCCTCGGGCGTCCCGACGACTCGGACAGGAGTATGCCTGTTTTGTCGCTATATTGCGCCTACCGTGGCCGGGCCGTTACCACGTCGCCGTCGGGCGGACGTCTGCGGCGACGGACTACCTACGTAGGGGGAATAGGTACCTATATAGGGATTTCTCACGTCCCTTCGCGCCATGGCGGCAGGCACCCTGGTGACTTGGAGCACTACAGGCCGTCCGGAAGCGATCTACAAGGGTTACACCATGTGCCAGCACCAGCCGCCATGTCCGTCCGTGGACGCGCCCGACCGTGAGCGCGCGCGCCTCGTGGCCTACCACCCGGAGCAGGGGTGGGGGCTGCTCTGCAACGGAGTGGTGTGCTTCGACGACTGCGGCGAGTTGCTGCCCGACGGGCGGAGCATCCCCGCCCACGCCGGGAGCGCAGCGGCATGAACGCCTTCTGGGACAGCTTGCTCGGCTCCATGACCGTCGACCCGGCGGTCAGGACCGCCTCGTGGAAGCTCGCGCGCACGCCGTCGGCGCTGCGCAGGGCGCGGCGCGTGACGCGGCACAAGCTGGCCTGCTGGGGGGCCGCGGACCAGAGCGACGTGGTGGAACTGCTCGTGAGCGAGCTGGTGGCCAACGCGATGGAACACGCGCGCGGGACGATCCGCCTGACCATCTCGATGGAGGACGGCCTGCTGCGCTGCGAGGTCGAGGACGACGCCCCCGAGCTCCCGCGGATGCGCCAGGCCAGGCTGGAGGACGAGACCGGGCGAGGGCTCCAGCTCGTCGACATGCTCTCCTGCTGCTGGGGGGCCGACCACACCGCGCACGGGAAGGTCGTCTGGTTCGAGGTGCCGGTCCCGGCAGCGGAACCCGTCGCCGTCGAGGAGCCCGCGGCCACCCGGCGGCCCGCCGTCGCCACCCTGAGCGCGGAGCTGTCCTGAGCACGGAGCTGTCCTGAGCGCGCAGCGCTCCGCGAACCCCTGAGGCCCCCGACGGGACACCGGGGCCGGGCTTCGGCCCGCACACCGCCCGGGCCCGGTGTCCCATCCCCTTCCCTCTCCGGGGTCCCAGTCCCTCGGAGAGGGACCCCCTCCCCCCACGGCCGAACCGCAGGCGAGACAGCCGGATAATTCCGATGTGGGCGCATACTCTCGGCGGCTGTTCCTCCTGCTCGGCGGAGCGGCCCTGGCCGGGGCGCTGCTGCCGGCGCGGGCCGCGCACACGCCGGACACCTCCTTCTCCCTGTTACGCGCCCGCTGGCGGGAGGTCACCCTGGGACCGCCGACCGGCGTCTCCGCCCGAGCCGCGGCGCTGGGCGCGGCGGCGGCCCGCCACCTCGACGGCATGCGCCCCTCCGGCACGTCGCTCTGGCCCGGCCTGGACTTCCCCTCCTTCGAGGAGACCCCGGAGCGCTTACGGGCCATGGCCCGCGCCTACGCGCTGCCGGGCACCGGCCTGACCGGCGACGCCCGGCTCGCCGCCGCCGTGACAGCCGGGCTCGACCACTACCGGCGCCACGTGTACGCCGCGGGCGCCGACCCGGCCGGCAACTGGTGGCACTGGCAGATCGGCGTCCCCAGAACGCTCCTCGACGCGGCCCTCCTGGTCGGCCCGCACCTGCCCCGTCGGCAGGCCGCGGCGCTGGCGGAGGCCGTCGACCACTTCGTCCCCGAGGACCGCCTCGACGCCTACGAGGGCACCAGCACGGGCGCCAACCGGGTGGACCTGTGCACGGTGACGCTGCTGCGCGCCGCCCTCCGCGACGACCACGGCAAGGCCGGGCTGGCCGCCGCGGCGCTGTCGCCCGTCTTCCCGTACGTGCGTGACGGGGACGGGTTCTACCGTGACGGGTCGTTCATCCAGCACACGTCGGTCCCCTACCAGGGCGGCTACGGCGCTGTGCTGCTGTCGGGCGTGGCGACGCTGCTGGCGGTGCTACGGGGCACGCCGTGGGAGGTCACCGACCCGGCCAGGCAGGTCGTGTTCGACATGGTGGAGCGGTCGTTCGCGCCGTTCGTGCGCGACGGGTTCTGCATGGACCTGGTCAGCGGGCGGGGGATCGTCCGCGGGCCGTACGTGGATCATCGGCGCGGGCGGGCCATCGCCGCGGCGATCCTGCTGCTGGGCGAGTCGGCCTCGGCGGCCGAGCGGGCCCGCTGGCAGGGGATGGTGAAGGGGTGGGCGGTGCGCGGCACGTACCGGTCGCTGCCCGGCGGGAGCGACCCGGCCTTGCACGCCCGCCTGGCGGCTGTCCTCGCCGACGACGCCGTCCCCGCCTCGCCCGAGCCGGTCGGCCACACGCTCATGCCGATGAGCGCCCGCGCCGTGCACCGGCGGCCCGGCTGGTGCGCGGCGCTCAGCATGGCCTCCGACCGGATCGGCCACTACGAGCACGGCAACGGCGAGAATCTGCGCGGCTGGCACACCGGCTCGGGAATGCTCTACTGGTGGGCCGACGGGCACGGCGACCACTACTCGGACGCGTTCTGGCCCACCGTGGACCCCTACCGCCTGGCCGGCACCACGGTCTCCACCCGGCGGCTGCCCGACGGCGCCGGCGCGGGATGGGGCGACACCCGGACGCCGTGGCGGTGGGTGGGCGGCGCCACCGACGGCACGTACGCGGCGGTCGGCCAGCACCTCGCCGGGCTGGAGAGCACGCTGGAGGCGTTCAAGTCGTGGTTCTTCCTCGACGACGCCGTGGTGTGTCTCGGGGCCGGGATCACCTGCGCGGACGGCGTGCCGGTGGAGACGATCGTGGACAACCGCCGCTCCGGCGCGGCCCTGACCGTGGACGCCGCGGCCGGCTGGGCCCACCTCGAAGGGCACGGCGGCTACGTCGTGCCGGGCGGGCAGCCGCTGCGCACCCTCCGTGAGGACCGCACCGCCGGCCGGACCACCCGCGGCTACGTGACGCTCTGGCTCGACCACGGCGTCGACCCCCGCTCGGCCGGCTACGCCTACGCCCTCCTGCCGGGCGCGAGCCGGGAGGCCACCCGCGCCCGCGCCGCCGACCCCGGCCGGGTACACGTCCTGGCCAACACCGCGCGGCAGCAGGCCGTGCACGCCCCCTCGCCGGGGATCACCGCGGCCGTCTTCTGGACCGCGGGCTCCGCCGGCCCGCTGACCGCCTCGGGTCCCTGCGCGGTGCTGGTTCGCGAGCACGGTGACGGCACGGCCACGCTCAGCGTCGCCGACCCTCGCCGCGACCTCGACGACCTGACCGTGACCTGGAACCGCCCGGTGTCCGCCGTCCTCGGCCGCCCCGCACAGCTCGCCGCCGCCACCACCGGCCGGGGGCTCACGCTCCGCCTCACCGGCCTGGCGGAGGAGGAGGGCCGCTCGATCACGGTCGCCGTACGGCTCGCCTGACCTCGCCCGTGCGCAGGCGTACCCGGCGGCCGTCAGGCCGGCCGCGGGCGGCGAGCTGCCCCTCACTCACGCTTCCACCTTGCATATTTATGGCTTAAATTATTCAAGCTAGAATCTTTAGGCTGGACGCGTGACCGACCCCAGAGACCTCCCGCTCTCCCCCGCCCGGAACTGAACATGGCGACCGTGCACGAGGCTCCCCCGGCCGCCCGCGACAGACCCTGGCCCGCCGTCGGCGGGGCGGCGCTGACGGCCACCGTGACCGTGATGCCCGGCTTCACCGTCGGCGCCCTCGCCTCGCCCATCCAGGTGGAGCTCGACCTCTCGCGCACCGCGCTGGGGCTGGCGATGAGCGCCTTCTACGCGGCCTCGGCTCGCGGCCATGATGCTCCTCGGGGCGCTCGGCCTGCCGCTGATCGCGACCGGCACCCCGGCGGGCTTCGTCGCCGGCGCGGTGCTGGCGTTCTCGGCCGGGTGGGGCTGGACGGGGCTGTTGCTGGCCACCACGTTGCGGCTGGTGCCGGGCCAGGCGGAGCAGGCGGGGCACACCGTCCAGGTCGGCGTCTACGCCGGGGCCACGGTCGCGCCGTTCGCGTTCGGTGCGCTGTCGAGCGCGGCCGGGTTCACCTGGGCGGCGCTGGCCGCCGCCGCGGCCGGGCTGGCCGGGGCGGTCTCGATCACCGCCGGAGCCCGCCTCGCGCGCGGCGCCCGCCGGCAGGAGCCGGGCGCGGGACACTGAGAGGGTGACGATCGAGAACACCCGGCCCGAGCCGCCCGTGACGAGCCCGTCCATCGTGCTGCTCACGCTGGCCCGCCGGATCGAGTCGGAGCTCGGCGCCGCCCTGACGCCGCTCGGGCTGACGGTCGGCCGGTTCGGCCTGCTCGGGCACATCGCGGGCGTGCCCGGCGCGTCGTTCAGCGACCTGGCGCGGATGTCGGGGATCACCGTGCAGAGCGTGCACACCGCGGTCAAGGCGCTCACCGGCGCCGGGCTCGTCCGCGACGGCACCGCCCGCGCCGGCTCCGCGTCCCGCCTGGAGATCACGCCGGAGGGTGCGCGGCTCATGACGGAGGCCCTGCGGGCCACTGCGGAGGTGGACGAACGGCTGTTCGGCGCGGCGGCGGACCCCGTCCTTCGGCAGGTGGGCGACGCCGTGCGGGCCGCGTTCGAGGAGGCCGCGCCACCCGACCTTCAGGCCAACTGAAGCCGATGTTAGGCTTCAGTACATCTGAAGGCAACAGAGGGAGAAGCCGTGGAAGGCGTGCTGCTGTCCGTGCACGTGCTCGCCAGCATCGTGTTCATCGGAGGTTCGGCGATCGCGACAAGCCTGTTCCCCCGCTACGCGCCGACCACGGCGCCGGTGCCGGTGCCGGTGCCCGCGGGAGCCGCACCCGCGCCACCCGCCACCGAGGGCGAGCGCAACCGCGCCGTCGCCGCCGCGATGCACCGCATCAGCCGCGGCTACGGCGTCGCCGGCATCGTCGTGCCCGTCGTCGGCATCGCCCTGGCCGTCACCCAGGGCCGGATGGGCGAGATCTGGATCACCCTGTCCATGATCCTCACCGCGGCCGCCGCCGCGATCCTCGCCCTGCTCATCGTCCCCCGCCAGCGCGAGGCCCTCGACACGCCCGACGACGGCACCCGGCTGCGCTCGCTCAGCATGCTGGCCGGCGTCTACAACCTGCTGTGGGCCGTGGTCGTCGTCATGATGATCGTCCGTCCGGGCTCCTGAGCACCGGACCGCCCAACGCGGCCCGCAGCCGCTCGTACGTCGGCGCCAGCCGGCGCAGACCCGCCGCGAGCGCGGCGTCGTCGCCGGTCACAACGGGCCCCTGCAGCCCACCCACGATGCGGGCCTGCTCCGCGGCGACGGCGGCGCCCTCGGACAGGCCCACACCCCGCAGACAGACCGCCAGGTCACTCAGCCGGCGCGCCCCCACCCGCACGGCGAACGCCTGCCACAGCCCCCTGACCTCCGGATCCAGCCCCTCCTCCACCATCGCGGCCACCCGCTCGGCCGCCTCGGCCTGGCCCAGGGTGCCGGGAGGGACGGCGACGTCGGCACGACCCCCCAGCCAGGCCACCCCGCCGGGCAGCGAGCGGCGCAGCGCCTCGTCCGGCGCCACCTCCGCCCGCCGGACGAACCCGGACCGCATCGCGAACGGCCGCGGCAGGTAGCTGACCAACTCGCCACGCCACGCCTCGACGAAGGCGGCGACCGGCAGCGTGGCGTAGGGGTAGCCCTGCGGATCGTGCAACAGCACGGTGTCGTCGCCCACCTCCAGCACCACCACGTAGTGATCGGCGCCGACGGCCGTGCCGGAACCCGGCTGGTGCGTCAGCAGCCCCATCTCCAGCGGCCCGGCCAGCACCGGGCCGTCCTCGCAGGCACGGCGCAGCCGGCCCACCGCCTCGGCCGCCGATCCGCCGTCGTCGCGCTCGCAGGTCCAGCCCAGCAGGTCGATCGCGGCGTCGAGACCCGTCTCGGGATCCCACCCGTACGGATCGAACAGCGGCAGCCGCCCTGCGATGAGCTGCATCCCGTACGGGGAGCCCGTCAGGACCTCGATCACGGAGGCCGACGGCGCGGCGTCACCGAGGATCATCTTGAGCGAGTTGGCGTAGCAGTACGGCCCCGAGCCGACATAGGGAAGCGACATGCCGGGCAGCCTGCCGCCTGACACGGTGTCAGAGTCAAGCAGGAGCGCGGCGGGCGGCCGTCCAGTCCCCCGCGCCGGCTCACCGGAAGACTCCGCTGTAGGCGTTGAGCGCGGGCTGGCCGCCGAGGTGGGCGTACAGGACGTTGGAGTCCTTCGGGATGTCCCCGTCGCGCACGAGGTCGATGAGCCCGGCCATGGACTTGCCCTCGTACACCGGGTCGATGATCATTCCTTCGAGGCGGCCGGTGAGCAGGATGGCGTCCAGGGTCGACGGGACGGGGATGCCGTAGAGATCGCCTGCCCAGCCCTCCAGCACGTTGACCTCGTCGTCGCGCAGCTCTCGGCCGAGGCCGATCAGCTCGGCGGTGTTGCGGGCGATCTTCTCCACCTGGGCGCGGGTCTCGTCGATCTTCGCGGAGGCGTCGATGCCGATGACGCGGCGCGGCCGGTCCTGGCCCGCGAAGCCGGCGATCATGCCCGCGTGGGTGCTGCCGGTGACGCTGCACACCACGACCGTGTCGAAGAACACGCCCAGCTCCGCCTCCTGCCGCTGCACCTCGTACGCCCAACCGGCGAAGCCCAGCCCGCCCAGCCGGTGGTCGGACGCCCCGGCCGGAATGGCGTACGGGGTGCCCCCGGCGGCCCGCACGTCCTCCAGCGCCTGCTGCCAGCTCTCCTTGAATCCGATGCCGAAGCCCGCCCGGACCAGCCGGACGTCGGCGCCCATGATGCGCGACAACAGGATGTTGCCGACCTTGTCGTTGACGGCGTCGGGCCAGTCCACCCAGCTCTCCTGCACCAGGACGGCCTTGAGGCCGGCCCGGGCCGCGACCGCGGCGACCTGGCGGGTGTGGTTGGACTGCACCCCGCCGATGGTGACGAGGGTGTCCGCGCCCCGGGCGAGCGCGTCCGGCACCAGGTACTCCAGCTTGCGGGTCTTGTTGCCGCCGAACGCGAGCCCGCTGTTGCAGTCCTCCCGCTTGGCCCAGATGCGCGCCCCGCCGAGGTGCTCACTCAGCCGGTCGAGGGGGTGGACGGGGCTGGGACCGAACAGCAGCGGGTACCGCTCGAAGTCGTCGAGGGACATGCGGGGCTCCTCAGGTGTTGGCGGTCGGCGACGAGGTCAGCTCCCCCTCGGGGGACGAGGTCGGCTCCCCGCCGGGGAACGAGGTCAGCTCCCCGTCGGGGGTCGAGGTCAGCTCCCCGTCAGGGAACGCGGCTTCGAGCAGCGGCACGAGCGTCCGCCAGTTGGCCAGGGTGGCGGCGGCCGCGCCGTCGGCGTCGCCCGCCTCGCACAAGGCGATGATCCGCTCGTGCTGGGCGACCGACCCCCGGCCGCTCAGCGAGGAGAACCGGGCCCGCTCCAGGCGTCGCAGCAGCGGTGTGAACTGCTCCAGCACCGCGCGGACGGCGTGGTTGGCGCTTGCGGTGACCGGGACACCGTGGAAGTCGTCGTCGGCGGCGATGGCCGCGTCGACGTCGTCGCGGCTCAGCGCGGTGGCGAAGCGGGCGTTGGCCTCGCGCATGGCGTCCAGCTCGGCGGCGGACAGGTTGGGCAGCGCCTCGCGGACCGCCAGCTCGTGCATGGCGGCGGTGACGGACTGGGCGTCGCGGGCGGCCCGGACGTCGAGCGGGCTGACGATCGTGTAGCGGCCCGGCTTGGTGCGCACGAGCCCGGCCTGCTCCAGGCGGGCCAGGGCCTCGCGGACCGGCGTGCGGCTGACACCCAGCCAGGCCACCAGGTCGCCGTCGTTGAGCCGCTCGCCGGGTGCCAGCGTGCCGTCGACGATGGCGTCCCGGATCGCCCGATAGGCGTTCTCACGGAGGAGAGAACGGCTGACGAGGCCCCGGCTCTGCGGTACTGGCATGCAATATATTGCATGCCGCACAATCCGCTCTGTCAAGAAATCGGCTCGCCCTCCAGCCGCGTGTACGGACACGGCGGCCACCCCGGGCGCCGACGTGACGCTCGTCAGGCTGCGCGCCGGCCGGAGGTGCTCCGGCGCCGCCGAGCTGTTCACGACGCTTACCGTGTGCCGGTTGCGTCCCTCCCGGGACACGCTGGCCGAGCGCCTGCTGCTGCGCGGGCGGGGGCTCGGGCCTGTGATCCCGGGTGACGAGTTGCGTGGCCTCCCGCCCGCCGCCCTGCAGCGGATCGCGGACCGCGCCGCCCGGGACGACCCTGCCCGCGACGGGGCGCTGCTCGTGGACACGGACGGCCGCTCGGTCGAGGAGACGGCGCGACAGGTCCGGCGGCTGACCGGCGGCTACGCGTGAACCCGGCCGCGTCTTGACAGCAGATTCTGACGGAAACGCACGGTCCACGTGGTGAGACAGATTCCCGAGCGCAGCGACAGGCTCACTCACGGTTGACTATCGTGACTTAACCGGAATACTGGTTTTCCTGATCAGCCGTTGCACCATTGAGACCGAGGATGCCCATGTCGCTTGGCCCCGCCATGCCCCACGCACAGCCGCAGCAGGCACGCGGCCGTGCCGGCGGCCCGGGATGGCGAGCACGGCGCCTTCGCGGTCACAGCAGACCACGGCGCGACGCCGACCTGCTTCGCTAGCGGGGGCTCCGCTTCGGTCGACTCGCCCGCCGGTTCTCCTCCGACCCCAGGACTGTCATGCCGCCAGACTCCTTCAGCGTCCCGATCATGATCGGCGTCGCCGTCCTCGCCCTCGCCCTCGCGGGCGTCCTGATCGCCCACCTGCGCGTACGCCGCGATCTCGGCCAGGCCCGCAGCCAGCTCCTCCAGGCCCGCCAGGCCCAGGAGCACCTGACGCGTGAGACCAGCGCGCGGGAGCAGCGGCTGGCGCAGGCCGAACGCCAGGCGCAGGAGGCCGCCGACCTGCTCCGCGAGGCCCGCGCCCAGCAGGACGTGGCCTGGGTCGAGACCGAGCACCTGCTGTCCACCCGGATCCCCGCCCTGGTGTCCCACCTGCGCGCCCCGCACGTGATCGTGCCCGGCGTGCAGAACCCCGCGCTGGCCGGCACCGAACTCGACCGGCTGCACCGCGGCATCCTCGACGCGGTCGCCCGCGGGATCCGCGAGGAGGGCGAGCGCATCGACGAGGCCGCCCAGGCGATCGTCCGAGGCGCCATGTCCCGCGTGCAGACCCAGGCGCTGCGGGCCCAGGACCTGCTCGCCGGCATCCAGCAGCGCTACAGCGGCGACGAGCACACCGCGCTGCTGCGCGAGGTGCTCGGCCTCGACATGTTCAACGAGCTGATCATCCGCCGCGTGCAGGTCACGGGCATCGCCTGCGGGGCCACCCCCGGCCTGTCGCGTGACGACACCTACCTGGTGGACCTGGTCGTGGGCGCCATCTCCCGCGTCGAGAACTTCGAGCAGCGCATCGAGGGCCCGGCCAACCACCTGCGCCGCCGTATCGGGGTCGCCGCCCGTGCGGCCGAGCCGATCCTGTTCATCACCTCCGAGCTGCTGGCCAACGCGGTCCACCACTCCCACGGCACGCTCAAGGTGACGATCGCCGTGCACGAGACCAACAACGGGGCCGCCATCGTCATCGACGACGCGGGCGTGGGTCTCAACGAGGAGCAGTACGCCCGCGCGACCCACCTGCTGGGCGGCGGCCACCCCGTCCGGCTGGTCGACCTGGGCAACCCGCCCCGCACCGGATGGGCCGCCATCGGCCGTCAGGTCGCCCACTACGGCATGCAGGTCACGGTCAAGAAGAGCGCTTTCGGCGGCGTGCAGGCCGTCGTCAACGTCCCCGCCGCTCTGCTGGTCGAGATGCCGGAGGGCAGCCGGCCGTCGGTGCTCGCGCCCGAGCCGGTCCGCGCGGCCGTCCCCGCCGCCGTCACCTCCGCGATCCCCACCTCCGCCGTCCCCGCCGCCGGGTCCCCCCGGCCGGAGCCCGTGCCCGCCGCGCGGCCGGAACCCGTGACCGCCCTGCGGCCGGCGACCCCCCTGCGGCCGGAACCCGTCGCCACCCTGCGGCCCGAGCCCGCGGCGGTGCCCGAGCAGCCCGACCCGGCCGAGGCCCTCGCGGCGCTGCCGCAGCGCCGCCGCCAGTCGCCGCGCTCCGCCGCCGGCCCCCGCCCGGCCGCCGGCTCGGGCAGCACGGGCGGCTCCGGCGGCGGGTCGCTCACCACCCCGGAGGAGGCCGCGCGGCGGTGGGGCGAGTTCCAGGCCGGAGCTGAAGCCGGACGCCGCGAAGCGCTTCCGACCCAGCCGCACGACAACACCGAAGGGAACTGACCGCTCCATGGACGCTCACAGCGCTTCCGGCCGTGTTCACACCAAGGGCCGCCCGCTCTCCCTCGACGTGTCGTGGGTGCTGTCGCCGCTCCTGGCCCTGCCCGGCGTCGCCCGCGGCGTGGTGCTGAGCCGCGACGGGCTCATCCTCGGCGGCTCGGCCGACGTGACCGCCGAGACCGGTGAGCGCGCCGCCGCCATGACGAGCTCCGTGCTGGGCGCCGCGCGTGCCCTGTGCGCCGGCCTCAGCAACGGCGGTGACGGCGAGGTGGTCGACATCGTCATCTCCGCGGGCACCGGCTACTACTACATCGCCCCGGCCGGCGACCGCGCCGCGATCGTCGTCGCGGCCACCTCGGCGGTCAACGTCGGTTCGCTGGCCTACGAGGTCCAGCTCCAGGTGCAGAAGCTGATCAAGGCTCTCGACGAGGCCAGCGCGGCCAGGACACCGGGCATCCGCACATGACATCCGGACGGCAGCGGCGGCGGGTCGTCCCGGACTACATGGCCGCCGCGAGGTTGAGCGTGCCCGAGCACATCAGCGTCGAGCGCACCACCCTGGTCTCCATCGCCGCCGACGCCGCCGCCGACGGGCTGGACCCGCCGGCGTCACACCTGCTGGCACTGCTGCAGGACGGGCCGCTCTCCGTCTACGAATGCGCCGCGCACCTGGGGCTGCCGTACTGCGTGGTGCGGCTGCTGGTGGCCGGGCTGGTGGGCAACGGGACGCTGCTCACCCGCGACCCGCCTCCCGCCGACCTGCCCGACATCGAGATCTTGGAGTTGGTGCTCAGTGGCCTCCGCGCCCTCTGACATCCGCATCAGTGCCGACCACATCCCGGTCAAACTGGTCATCGCCGGGCCGTTCGGCGTGGGCAAGACGACGATCGTCGGCGCCCTGTCGGAGATCGAGCCCCTCAACACCGAGGAAGTGCTCACCCAGGCGGGCACCCTGGTCGACGACCTCACCGGCGTGAACGAGAAGACCACCACGACCACCGCGATCGACTTCGGCCGGCTCACGCTGCCCGGCGTGGTGCTGTACCTGTTCGGAGCGCCGGGGCAGACCCGCTTCCAGGTCCTGTGGGACGAGCTGGTCCGCGGCGCGCTGGGCGTGCTCGTGCTGGCCGACACCCGCCGCATCGACGACAGCTTCGCCGTCCTCGACCTGGTGGAGAACGCCGGGATCCGCTACGCGGTGGCCGTCAACCACTTCCCCGACTCCCCCCAGTACCCGCCCGAGGCCCTGCGCCAGGCGCTGGACCTGGACCCGCGCACGCCGCTGCTGGTGTGCGACGCCCGCGACCCCGCGTCCGCCCGCGCCTCGCTGATCGCGCTGGTGGAGCACATCAGAGAGCTGGTTCTGGCATGACCATGCGTTATCTGCCCGACGCCGGTCGGCTGTACGGGCCCGACTTCGCCAGGGACCCGCAGGCGGTCTACGCGGCGCTGCGCCACCGGCACGGCGCGATCGCGCCCGTGGAGATCGCCCCCGGCGTGGAGGCCCACCTGGTGATCGGCTATCAGGCCGCCGTGGACGTGCTCACCAACGCGGGCGGGGTGTGGAGCAAGAACGGCAGCGACTGGCAGACACGCCTGCCCGGCACCCCCGAGGCCGCGGCGATGGTCGGCATGCTCGGCTACCGCACCAACGCGCTCTTCTCCGACGGCGCGGAGCACGCCCGCTACCGCAAGGTGATCACGGACTGCTTCTCCATGATCCAGCCGCACAAGCTGCGCCAGACGGTGATCGAGGTGTGCGACGCGCTCATCGCCCAGTTCGCCGCGCAGGGCGAGGCCGACCTGGCCGCCGACTTCGCCAGGCCCATCCCCTTGCGGATCTTCAACCGGCTGCTCGGCCGGCCGGACTCCGACAGCGACGCGCTGATCAGGGCCCTGTCGGACATGATGGAGGCGGACGGGGAGGCCGGCGCACGCGGCCACGACTCCTTCTACCGCTACATCGGCGAGCTCATCCAGGCCAAGACGGCCAGCCCCGGCGACGACCTGACCTCCTGGTTCCTCTACCACCCCGCCGGGCTGAGCACCGAGGAGGTGCTGCACCACCTGGTGCTCGTCATCGCCGCCAGCTACGAGCCGACGGCCAGCCTGATCTCCAACGCGCTCTCCCGGATGGTCAGCGACGACCGCTACTACAGCTCGCTCGCCAACGGCGCCCTGAGCACGTACGACGCCCTGCTGGAGGCGCTGCGCGCCGAGCCCGCCATGGCCAACTACGGCCCCTACTTCGTGCGCCAGCCCGTGCACTTCCACGGCACGTGGATCCAGCCGGCCGAGCTGGTCCTCGTCTCCTACGCCGCGGCGAACACCGAACCGGCCGCCGTGCCCGAGGAGCTGCGTTCCGACGGCGGCGCCTACCTGGGCTTCGGCGCCGGGCCGCACCGCTGCCCGGCCAGCGATCCGGCCATGCTCATCGCCATGACGGCGATCGAGCGCCTGACGTCCCACCTGTGCGACCTCGAACTGACCGTGCCGCGCGAGGAGCTGCTGTGGCGGCCCGGCCCGTTCCACCGGTCGCTGGCGCACCTTCCGGTGCGCTTCACCCCCATCCGCCCCGACCAGCCAGGAGAATCCCCTTGGGCAGTGCAGCCCCCGTCGTCCTCGACCCCTTCGGAGCCGACCTCCCCGGTGAGGTCCGCCGGTTACGTGACCTCGGCCCCCTGGTCCTCGTAGAGCTGGCCGGCGGCGTCCCGGCCTGGGCCGTCACCCGGCACGACCTGCTCAAGCAGCTCATCCTCGACCCGATGGTCAGCAAGGACAAGCGGCACTGGCGGCTGCTGCCGCAGGCGCTGGAGAAGCCGGGCTGGACGTGGATCATGACGTGGATCGGCGTGTCCAACATGCTGAGCGCCTACGGCGAGGAGCACCGGCGGCTGCGCAAGCTGATCGCCCCCAGCTTCACCGCGCGCCGCACCAAAGCCATGCAGCCGGTCGTCGAGGGGATCGTCGCCGACCTGCTGGACGCCATGGCCGCGGTGCCGCCGGGCCAGGTCGTCGATCTGCGCACCGCCTACGCCCACCCGCTGCCGATGCGGATGATCTGTGAGCTGTTCGGCGTCCCCACGGGCATGCGGGCGGAGATGGCCCAGATGATGGAGGCCATCATGGACACGACCGCCACCCCGGAGCAGGCGGCGGCGACAGCGGCGCAGATCGGCACCGTGCTGCCCGCCCTGGTGGCGTACAAGCGTGAGCACCCGGGCGACGACCTGACCACGGAGCTGATCAACGTCCGCGACAGCGGCGACTCCCTCAGCGACGACGAGCTGCGGGACACCCTGCTGCTCCTGATCGCGGCCGGGCATGAGACGACCGTCAACCTGATCGGCAACGCCGTGCACGCCCTGCTCACCCACCCGGACCAGCTCCGGATGGTCCTCGCGGGCGAGATCACCTGGGAGGCGGTGGTCGAGGAGACCCTGCGTTGGGCGCCGTCGATCGCCAACCTGCCGCTGCGGTTCGCGATCGAGCCGATCGAGGTGGGCGGTGTGCGGATCGAGGCGGGCGACGCGATCATCACCAGCTACCTGGCCGCCGGGCACGACCCCGACCAGCACGGCCCGGAGGCCGACCGGTTCGACGCCACGCAGGAGCGGGCCGAGCACCTGGCCTTCGGCATCGGCGTGCACCGCTGCATCGGGGCTCCGCTCGCCCGCCAGGAGGCGCTGACCGCCCTGCCGGCGCTGTTCGCCCGCTTCCCGGACCTGCGGCCGGCCGTGGACGGCGGTGCGCTGCCGCACGTCCCGTCCTTCATCGCGCACGGGTGGAGCAAGCTGCCCGTCCTGCTGCGCCCCTGACCGTCACCAGGCGATACGCGGCGGCTCACCCGCGCCCGACCGCCCTAGCGGCAGCGGCGTGGTGGAGCCGTCGGTGAGGTCGACGCGGAACGCCTCGGCCCCGTGCGCGAAGATCAGGTGCCGGCCGGTCCCGTCGAGGCTGAACCGCAGGCTGAGCGACGCGCCCGCCGGCACCTCCGGCCGGGCGAGCACCCGCGGTTCGGCTCCGCCGTCCGCCGGCACCCGCTCGACGGCGTGCCCGGCGCCGTACACCAGGTCCCGGCCGTCGGGGGTGAAGGCCACCGACTCCACCAGGCGCAGGCCCCTCTCCGGAAGCGGGACCCGGGTGGAGGCGGCGGTCAGATCCGTGCCCTCCCGGGTGAGGTCGAGCACGCCGATGCCGTGCGAGCCTGCCGTCCAGGCGAGCCGCCGCCCGTCGGGCGCCCAGGCCAGGCCGCTCACCAGCGGGTCCGCGCCCGACCACCAGTCGCGGCGTCGGCCGGTGGCCAGGTCGAGGACGCTGATCCTGCCGCCGCCGCCGAGGAGCGGCGTGGCGAGGGCGAGCCTGGTGGCGTCCGCGCTCAGGGCGATGGCGGTGACGATGTGCCCGGCGTCGATCTCGGCCCCCGGGACGACGACCGGCCTTCCCGGCCGCCCGTCGTCGCCGAGGGTGACGCGGAAGAACCGCAGCGGCGTGCGCGGACCCGTCCATCCGGCCATCACGAACGTCCGGTTGTCCGGCGTGGCGGCCACCTGGTGCCAGGAGGAGCGCACGCCTTCCGGGAGCGGCACGTCCGCCACGACGGCGCCGGTCCCGGCGTCGTGCACGGCCGCCCGCGCGGGGGCGTGCACGGCCGTCTTCGCCCCTTCCGGGAAACGCGCCGACGGAGGCGGCGCGGCGACGAAGAACCGCGGCGGCCCCGTCGCGGTTCGGGGCGTCCCGGTGGCCATCGGCGTGGCGAGCGAGGTGGCCGGCGGCGCCGTCTCCAACGACCCGGCCGGCGCGCCGCCCAGCGGCCCGGCCGACACACCGGCCGTCGGCACGCTCGGTAGGGGCGTCGGCACTGTGGCCGGCACTGTGCCGACAAACGACGGGACGGCCGGCGCGTCCGCTGAGGGAAGCCGGTCCCGGCCTGCTACCTGGTCGCCGCACCCGCCGGACAGCGCCACCAGGGCCAGCCCGGCCACGGCGACGCGTAATCGTGAGACCATGCGCCGATCTTCCTATGCCGGCTGCCGCCTCCGCCACCTGGAACACCGGCCTGATCTGGATCGCGTTCCAGGACCCGCAGCGGGTCTTCGGGGCGCTGCGGAGGTCGCTTCTGAGGCCGTCCGGGAGAGTCTGACGGCCGTGGTCGAAGCCCGGAGCGCCGTCACGCGTCCCGTACGACGCCCCCGACGACCGTCGCCACGACCTTGTGGACGGCTTCGGCCTCCGGCGGCGCGCCCTCCCGGCCGGCGAACAGCAGGTGCCCCGCCCCGATCAGGGTGAGGGCGAGCGTGTCGACGTCGGCGTCCGCCGCGATGCGGCCGTGGCCGCGTTCGGCGGCGAGGTAGGAGGCGATCATGCCGGCGGCCTCGGCCAGGACGGGAACGCCGGTCACCCCGGCCTGCCGCAGCCGGGCGCGCAGGTTGTCGCGGGCGGCGATCAGGTTCAGGACCGTCAGGGCGATGGACCCGAACAGGTCCGTCAGCGCCTCGACGAGGTTGCCGGCGACGGTCCCGGTCCCGGCGGACTCGCGCAGCGTGGCGGTCCGGCCGTCCATCCGGGCGACGCGGTCGAGGACCAGCTCGGCGAGGAAGGCGTCGAAGTCGGGGAAGTGCCGGTGCAGGACTCCCTTGGCGCAGCCCGCCTCAGCGGTGACCGCCCGGCTGGTGAGCGCGTTCGGGCCGTCGCGGAGCAGGACGCGCTCGGCGGCGTCGAACAGCCGCTCGCGCGCGTCGCGGAGGGCCACCCCTGTGGGCATCGTGCGCGGCTCCCTCGCGTCGGACCGGCGATTGAGTGGGCATGCGCCCATCAGGGTGGGCGCATGCCCACGATATCGTCCGTGGCTCCTCGTCCTCGCAGCGATGCGCCGGCGCCCGACGCGCGTGATGTCCACCAGGACGGCTGCCCTGTCCTGGGGCGGGCAGGGCACTACACCGACTTGGTCGAGCCGCCGTCGACGACCAGGTCCGTCCCGGTGATGTAGGAGGCGTCGCCGGACACGAGGAACGCGATGGCCGCGGCGACCTCGTCGGCCCGCCCGGGACGTCCCAGGCTGATCCTGCGCTCCGAGCGGACGAACTCGTTCACCGCCTCTTCGCGAGGAAGCCCGAGACGGGCCGAGAGGTTGTCCACGAACCCGCCGGGTTGGTCCCACAGCGGGGTGCGGATGGAGCCCGGCGACACCGAGTTGACCCGCACGCCGTGCGGACCGAACTCCTCCGACAGCGTCTTGGCCAGGGTCACCAGCCCGGCCTTGGTGACGGCGTAGTCCACGAAATAGGGGTCGGGCGTCCGGCCCGTGGTCGACGCGACGAACACCACCGCGCCGCGCCGTGACGCCTGGAGCGCGGGGAGCGCGGCCCGGGTCACCCGGACGGCGCTCATGAGGTTGACGCTCCACGTCGTGGCCCAGTCGTCGTCGGTCGTGCTCACGAACGAGGTGCGCGTGGGGGCGATGCCGACGTTGTTGACGAGGACGTCGAGTCGGCCGAACCGATCCAGAGCGGCGCCGACCAGCGCCGTTCCCGCTTCGGGGGCGGCCAGGTCGACGTCCACGTGGTGCAGTTCGGGCGGCTGGTGGACTGGCCGGGCCAGGTCGCCTGAGACGACACGCGCGCCGTCGGCGATCAGCCGTCGCACCGTGGCCTCCCCGATGCCTGACGACCCTCCGGTCACGACCGCGATCATCCCGCTGAGATCGGTCATCGCGCTCCTCCTCGCTATAGCAGAAATCAACGATCTTCGATGTGCGACATGTCAGCCAGGACATTCCCGGAGCTACCATCGGCGCATGCGCATCCCCAAGCTGCTCGACGGAAGACTCAAACTGCGGCACCTCGTCCTGGTCGACGTCCTGAGCACGCAGGGCACCGTGATCGGCGCCGCCAGAGAGCTGCACGTGACCCAGCCCGTGGTCACCCGCAGCCTCCAGGATCTGGAGCAGGTCCTGGGCGTCGCCCTCTACGAACGGGGTCCACGCGGACTCACCCCCACCGAGTTCGGTGTCGCCTTCACCGCGCACGCGCGCGCCGTGCTCTCACAGCTTTCCCAGGCCGCACGCCATATCGCCGAGATCGCCGAAGCCGAACGCGGGACCGTGGTCGTGGGGACCCACCTCGCGGGATCGAACCTGCTGATCCCCCGGGCGATCGCCGCGCTCAAGGTCGAACGCCCGCTGGTCACCGTGGTCGTCCGCGAGGGTGGCACGGACATGCTGCTGGCCGAGCTGGAATCGGGACGGCTCGACGTCATCGTGGGGCGCCTCACCTCGCCGTCGGACGAAAGGCTGGTGCGCCGCACGCTGTACCAGGAGTCGGTCCGGGTCGTGGTCGGCGCACAGCACCCTCTGGCCCGGCGTCCGGAGGTCCGGCTGGAAGACCTGGCGGGCTATCCGTGGATCCTGCCCGGGGTCGAGACGGTCCTGCGGCGCGAGCTTGAGACGTACTTCCTGGAGAACGGGTTCGAGCTGCCGCCGAACAGGGTCGAGACGACCTCGTTCCTCACCGTGCGGCAGCTCCTCGTCGAGACCCACAACGTCGCGGTGATGCCGGAGCTCATCGCGCGCGAGGATCCGCGGATCTCGACGCTGCCCATCTCCCTGCAGCGCATCGGGCACAGCGTCGGGCTGACGCTGCAGGCCGACCGGAGGCTGAACCCCGCGACGACCGCGTTGATCGACATCTTCCGCCGCACGGCCCGAGACCTCTCCCTGTCGTCCGCCGACCCGACCCCGGCCGCCTGACGTCAGAGACCCAGGAAGGTCTCGGCGTTGCCGCGGAGGATCGCCCGGCGTTCGGCCTCTCCGAGGTGGGGACTCGTGTGCACCACGCGGCCGGCCGGACGCTCGCCCAGCGGATACGGGTAGTCGCTGCCGAGCAGCACGCGGTCGGCGCCGATCGTGTCCACCAGTAACCGCAGCGCCCGGTGGTCGAAGACCACCGAGTCGGTGTAGAAGCGGCCGAGGTAGTGCGACGGCGGATGCTCCGACGTCCCGATGACGTCGTGGCGCTGGTGCCAGGCGTTGTCCATGCGCCCCACCCAGAAGGCGAACGAGCCGCCTCCATGGGCGAAGCAGATCCGCAGCCCGGGATCGATCCGGTCGAACACGCCACCGAGGATCAGCGAGAGGATCGACAGGTGCGTCTCGGAGGGCATCCCCGTCAGCCACTGCGCCATCCACCGGTCGAGCCGCGCCGACTTCGCCATGTCCCACGGATGGACGAACACCGGAACGTCCAGCGAAGCCGCGTGCTGCAGGAACGTCACGATCCCCGCGCTGTCCAGGTCCAGGTCGCCCACGTGGTTGCCGATCTCGACGCCGCGATGGCCGTTCGCGACCGACCGTTCGAGCTCCCGGCAGGCCGCGTCGGGGTCCTGGAGCGGCACCTGGCAGAACGGCAGGAGCCGCTCAGGGGCCGGCGCGCAGATCTCGAGCGCCAGATCGTTGAAGATCGCCGAGATCTTGGCGCCCTGGACGGAGGACTGGCCGTAGGCGAAGAAGACGGGCGTCGGCGAGAGGACCTGGACGTCCACCCCGTCGGCGTCCATCTCGCTGACGCGCACGTCGGCGTCCCAGCAGTTGTCGCGAACGGCGCGGAACTCCTTGGAACCCACCATGATCATCGCCTCGCGTTCCGAGTCGATGCGCAGCCACGGGAAGGGATCGTCCACCGACCCCAGGTCGGGCCAGCCACGGGGAACGTAGTGGGTGTGCACGTCGATGGAGCCACTCATGGTCACGGCCTCAGCCCTTACCGGGGTGCAGGGTGCCGCAGCGGTCACAGGTACGGCCGTCCTCGCTTCGGTAGAACGCCTCGAACACGGGAGGCAGGTCGGCGACGATGTCACGCACCTGAAGCTCCACCTCGTGGACGAGGTTGGCGCAGTCGGGGCAGTACCACTGGAACTTCTCCAGCGTTCCTTCCTCACGGATCCGCTCGATGACCAGCCCGATGGAGCCGTCCTGCGGCCGCTGCGGCGAGTGCGGCACGTTGCCGGGGAGAAGCCACACCTCGCCCTCCCTGATGTGGACGGTCCGCGGCCCGTCGGGCGTCATGAGATCGACGTGCATGTCGCCCTTGATCTGGTAGAACCACTCCTCGTAGGGATCGACGTGGAAGTCGGTGCGCTGGTTCGGGCCGCCCACGACCTGGACGATGAAGTCCGCGCCGACGTGCAGGGCCCGGTTGTTCACCGGCGGCTTCAGCAGGTGCTCGTGCTCACTGATCCACGAGGCGAAGTTGATCGGAGCAGGGAGGATCGGGTTCGTCACGGTCGTTCTCCTTCGTCACGTGCACGTGGGTGCGGGTTCCGGGCGATGACCTGCATCTCGATCAGCAGGTGCGGGTGGGGTAGCTGATGGACCGCGACCGTCGTCCGCGTCGGCCCGTTCTCGTCGAAGAACTCGGCGTAGACCTCGTTGTACCCGCCGAAGTCGTTCATGGACGTGAGGTAGGTGGTCACCTGCAGCACGTCCGACAGGGTCGCCCCGACGTCGTGGAGGATGCGCTCGATGTTCTCCACGACGGCGCGGGTCTGCGCGCGTATGTCGAGGCGGGTGGTGCCGAGTTCGTCGACCTCGACGCCGGCGAAGGTGTTGTCGGGTCGCCGCGAGCTGGTCCCGGACACGAACACCAGGTCGCCGGCGACCTTCACGTGCGGGAACCTGCCACGGGGACGCGCGAGCCCGACGATGGTGCGGCTGCCGTCGTGCCCGTCCGTCATGACGTCTCACCTCCGCTCCGGCCCCGGGTCACTCTCACGGACGCCCGGCCCAGCTCGGCCACTTGCGAGGTGACGAAGCCCTCGGTGAGCGGAACGGCCGCGGTGGCCGCGCCGGCGAGGACGACGTCGCCCGCGCGCACCGGGATGGCGTGGCGCCGGCAGATTTCCGTGAGCAGCCGCAGACCGCGGATCGGATCTCCGAGGATGGCTCCCGTGGTCCCGACCGAGACGGTCCGGGGCCCGATCGTCATCCGCACGGCCAGGTTTTCGAGCGGCCGGACGGGAGCCCACGGCCCGATGACGAACGCCGCCGCTGACGTGTTGTCGGCGATCACGTCCGCGTACGAGAACCGGAAGTCCCGGTAACGCGAGTCGATGATCTCCAAGGCCGCGGCCACGGCGTCCACCGCGGTCGCGAGGGAGGCCCGCGGGTCGTCCAGGTCGACGTCCCGGGCGATTCTGAAGGCCACTTCGGGTTCGACCCTCGGCTGGATCAGCCCGTCGAGGCTGAGCTCGCCGCCGTCGGGGACGTCCATCGCGTCGGTGAGCTGCCCGACGATGACATCGTGGACGCCCATCTGGCGCATCTTCGCCCGGCTGGTGAAGCCGAGCTTGAGACCGATCGGCTGTTCCCCTCGCGAGTGGCGGCGTGACACCAGGTGCCGCTGGACCCGGTACGCGCTCGGGACGTCCCAGTCCTCGCCCGCCGACCGGCCGACGACCGCGCGCGCCGACGTCTGGGCGTCGTCCAGCTCCCGGGCGAGCTCCACGACCTCACTGTCCGTCAGGCTCATCGGCTCTCCCCCCGCCCGGCCTCGACCAGGTCGAGTGCGACGTCCGCGATCATGTCCTCCTGGCCGCCGACGAGCCGGCGGCGGCCCGCCTCCATCAAGATGGCGCGCGTGTCGAGGCCGTACTTCTCGGCCGCGCGCCCGGCATGGAGCAGGAAGCTGGAGTAGACCCCCGCGTATCCCAGGGTCAGCGTCTCGCGGTCCACCCTGACGGGATGCCGCCGAAGCGGGCGGACGATGTCATCGGCCGCGTCCTGGAGAGCGAAGAGGTCGCATCCGTGCTCCCAGCCCAGCAGGTCGGCCACGGCCACGAAGGGCTCCGCCGGACAGTTGCCCGCGCCCGCGCCCTGTCCGGCCAGCGCCACGTCGACGCGCACCGCTCCGTGTTCGACGGCGGTCACGCTGTTCGCCACCGACAGCGAGAGGTTCTCGTGCGCGTGGATCCCGATCTCGGTCCGCGCGTCCAGCACGTCGCGGTAGGCGTCGACCCGCGCCGCGACGTCACGGCCGGTCAGGCGGCCGCCCGAGTCCGTGACGTAGACGCAGTTGGCGCCGTACGACTCCATGAGCGCGGCCTGCGCCGCGAGCGGCGCGGGCTCCAGCATGTGGCTGAGCATGAGGAACCCGGAGACGTCCATGTCGTGGGACCGTGCCCAGTCGATGTGCTGGGCCGCGATGTCGGCCTCGGTGCAGTGCGTGGCGATCCTGACGCTGGTGACTCCGTGCCGGTGCGCCCGCTCCAGGTCCTTGATCGTGCCGATCCCGGGGATGAGCAGCGTGGTCAGTCTGGCGCGTCGCAGCACCTCGGCCGCCGCCTCGATCCATTCCAGGTCGGAGTGCGCGCCGAAGCCGTAGTTGGCGCTCGAACCGCCGAGGCCGTCACCGTGCGCCACCTCGATGGCGTCCACCCCGGCCGCGTCGACGGCCGTCGCGATCCGGCGCACCTGTTCGGTCGTGTACGCGTGCCCCATCGCGTGCATGCCGTCTCGCAGCGTCACGTCCTGGATGTAGAGCTTCACAGCGCGGCCCCCTCACGGAGTTCCAGGATCCGCTCGGCCGTCCGCAGGGCGGCCGAGGTCATGATGTCGAGGTTGCCGGCGTACTCCGGCAGATAGTGGCCGGCCCCGGACACCTCAAGGAAGACCGAGACCTTGGTCCCGGTGAACGCGCGGCCCAGCGCGGGGATGTGGACGCCCGTCAGCCGGTCGAACTGGACGGCCTGCTTGAGCCGGTATCCGGGGACGTACTCCTGAACCCGGGCCACCATGTCCCCGACCGACCGCGCCACCGCGTTCCGGTCGAGCTCGGCCCCGTCCTCCACCAGGCAGTAGACCGTGTCCCGCATGATGATGGGGGGATCGGCCGGGTTGAGAATGATGATCGCCTTGCCGACCTCGGCCCCGCCGACGGACTCGATCGCGCGGCGGGTCGTCTCGGTGAACTCGTCGATGTTGGCGCGGGTCCCCGGCCCGGCGGAACGCGACGCGATCGAGGCGACGATCTCGGCGTACGCCACCGGGGCCACCCGCTTGACGGCCGCGACGATGGGGATGGTCGCCTGCCCGCCGCATGTCACCATGTTCACGTTGTCGACGAAGTGCATCTCGTCCAGGTTGACCGTCGGCACGGCGTAGGGCCCCAGGGCCGCGGGCGTCAGGTCGATCATGAGTTTGCCGTGCCGGCGCGCGAACGCGGCATGCCGCTCGTGCGCCCCGGCGGACGTCGCGTCGAACATCACCGCCGCGTCGTGGAACTGGGGCAGGTCGGCCAGGCCGTCGACGCCGTCCGCCGTCGTCGCCACACCACGCCGGCGGGCCCGGGCCAGACCATCGGAGTCGGGGTCGATGCCGACCATGGCCGCCATGGAGAGCCGCTTCGACAGCCGCTCGATCTTGAACATCAGGTCCGTCCCGATGTTGCCGGAGCCGATGACGACGGCCCCCGCCTTCCGGTCCGCGGCCATTACCTCTCCCGCTCTACGAAGGTGACCTCGACCTGGCCGAGCCCGGACAGCCGGGCCGTGAAACGCCCGGTGCCCGCGACATCGACCATCGGCCCGAGCGCACCGGTCATGATGACGTCGCCGGCGCGCGGCGGCCGGCCGCGCCGGACGAGTTCGCGAGCTATCCAGGTGGCCGCGACGAGCGGCGACCCCATGCACGCCGCGCCGGAGCCGAAGGACACGTCCTCGCCGTCCTTCTCCAGGACCATGCTGACGTCCGCCAGCTCCAGTCGGTCGAGGGACCGCGGGGTCGTGCCGAGCACCACCGCGCCGCTGGAGGCGTTGTCGGCGATCGTGTCGCTGATCGTGATGTCCCAGTCGGCGATCCGCGAGTCCACGACCTCGATGGCCGGCAGGACGAAGCCGGTCGCCCGGATGACGTCCGCCACCGACGGCCGGGGGATGTCGATGTCGGTCTCCAGGACGAACGCGATCTCGGCCTCGACCCGGGGCTGCAGGTAGGCGCCGCGGTCCAGCTCGCTGCTGTGGGCATGCAGCATGTCGTCGAACACGAGCCCGAAGTCGGGTTCGAAGACGCCGAACTGCTCCTGCACCGACCTCGTGGTGAGGCCGATCTTGTAGCCCGCGACCCGGGATCCGGCCCGCTCGCGCACGGCGGCGACGGCCTCCTGGACGGCGTATGCCTGGTCGAGGTCGCGGGCGCCGATCAGATCCCGTACCGGAGCGCACGGAACACCGTCTCTCGCGGCGGTGAGCAGCCGCTCAGCCGCGGCCGTGATGGTAGTCGTCATAGTTGCACGCACACATTCGTCGGTTCGGTGTAGAAGTGGAGCGAGTCCTCGCCGCCTTCGCGGCCGATCCCCGACAGGCCCATGCCGCCGAACGGGGAGCGCAGGTCCCGCAGGAACCAGGTGTTGACCCAGGACATGCCGACCCGCATCGCCTGGGCCACGCGGTGGCCGCGGGTCAGGTCCGAGGTCCACACGGACGACGCGAGGCCGTACTCGGTGTCGTTCGCCAGAGCGATCGCCTCGTCCTCGGTGTCGAACGGGATCAGGCCGGCCACCGGGCCGAACACCTCTTCCCTCATGGGCCGGTCCTTCTGGTCCAGGCCGACCCAGATCGTGGGTTCGATCCACGAACCACCGTCCAGTGCCGGTGCCATCGACGGGATGCCGCCGCCGACGACGGCCGTCGCCCCCGCCTCCCAGGCCAGACCGTAGTAGGCGAGGACCTTGTCGCGGTGGGCCCGGGAGATGAGCGGGCCCGTCGTCGTCGTCTCGCTGAACGGGTCGCCCAGGGTCAGCGACCTGGCCCGGGCGGCGAGGCCGTTGACGACGTCGTCGAAGATCGGGCGCTGGACGTAGACGCGTTCGGTGCACAGGCACACCTGGCCGGTGTTCGAGAAGACCGACCGCCTGAGCCCGTCGAGCGTCGTGTCCAGATCGGCGTCGGCGAACACGACGGCGGCGTTCTTGCCGCCGAGTTCGAAGGACACGGGCCGGACCCGTCCGGCGACGGTCCGCATCACCTGCGAGCCGGTCGCGGTGGAGCCCGTGAACGTCACGCCGTCGATGCCGGGGTGCGTGGTGAGGAACTCGCCCGCCGATCCTCCGCCGAATCCGTGGACCACGTTGTAGACGCCGGCCGGCAGACCCACCTCGCGCAGCACCTCGGCCAGCAGCGCCGCCGTCGACGGCGTCTCCTCGCTCGGCTTGACCACCACGGCGTTGCCGCAGGCGAGCGCGGGTGCGACCTTCCAGGTCAGCAGCAACAGCGGAAGGTTCCACGGGACCACGACCGCGACGACCCCCAGCGGCTTGCGGACCGCGTAGTTGAGCGCCCGGCGGCCGTCGCTCAGTTCGGTGAGGAACGACGGTTGCCCGGCCGCTCCCACGACGTCGGCGAAGGTCCGGAAGTTGGTGACGGCGCGCGCCACGTCGACGTCGCGAGCGTGCGTCACCGGTTTGCCGGTGTCGCGGACCTCGGCCGCGACGAACTCCTCGAAGCGCTCCTCGATCCGGTCGGCCGCGCGCCGCAGCAGGGCCGTGCGCTCGTTCACCGTCCACGAGGACCATGGGCCGGCGAGCGCCGCACGTGCCGACCGCACGGCGCGGTCCACCAGCGAGGCGTCGGCCTCGTGCACGCGCCCGGCCACCTCGCCGGTCGCGGGATCGATGTTGTCGAAGAGCGATCCGGCGTCGGGCTCGGCGAACTCGCCGCCGACGAAGTTGTGGACGATGCCCTCTGCGAACGCTGTGGTCATGCTCATATGCTCACCGCCCGCAGCCATGCTCCACAAATAGGTCTTGCGGCCTCCGCCATGTCCATACGGGCATGCATCAGGTGTCACGTCCCAGCGTCCCGAGGTACAGTTCGACGACCTTGGGGTCGTGCATGAGGTCCCGGCCCGTCGCCGTGATGGCGTTGGCGCCCTGGTCCAGCACGTATCCCCGGTCACAGATCTCCAGGCACCGCCGCGCGTTCTGCTCGACGATCACGACACTCACCCCGGCCCGGTTGACGTTCCTGGTCTGGACGAACACCTCGTCCTGCATGTGCGGCGAGAGGCCGGCGGACGGCTCGTCGAGCAGCAGGACCGAGGGGTTCATCATGAGCGCGCGACCCATCGCCACCATCTGCCGTTCTCCGCCGGACAGCGAACCGGCCGGCCGGTGCCGCTTGTCGAGGAGCGACGGGAACAGGTCGCCGACGACCCGCAGCCGGTCGGCGAACGTCGCGGGCGCCTGGTAGCAGCCCATCTGGAGGTTCTCCTCGACGGAAAGGCTGGTGAAGACGTTGTCGGTCTGCGGGACGAAGCCGATGCCGCGCGCCACGAGCGAGTCCGCGCGCTCGTTGGTGATGTCCTCGCCGCGCAGGCGGATCGTCCCGCCGCGGATCGGCACCAGCCCGAACAGCGCCTTGAGCAGGGTCGACTTCCCGGCCCCGTTGGGCCCGATGATGCCGACCACCTCCCCCTCACCGCACCGGAGACCGGCCTTCCTGAGGATGTCGACGCCCGGCACGTAGCCGGCCACGAGGTCTTCGGCGACCAGCAGCTCGTGTGTCGTGCTCATCGGCCGTCACTCCCGCCGCCCGGCGCCACGGAGGTCTCCTCCAGGTCGTCGCCGAAGCGCTCACCCAGATAGGCGCTCACCACCCGCTCGTCCTGCGTGACCTCCCGCGCGGTGCCCTCGGCGATCACCCTGCCCTGGGCCATGACGACCACGTGGTCCGATATCTCGTGCACCATGTCCATGTCGTGCTCGACGAACAGCACGGTCACCCCGTCGTCACGCAGGGACACGATGTGCCCGAGCAGAGACTGCTTCAGCGCCGGGTTCACCCCGGCCATGGGTTCGTCGAGCATCACCATCCGCGGCTCCACCATGAGCGCGCGGGCCATCTCCAGCAGCTTCCGCTGCCCGCCGGACAGGGCGCCGGCCGGTTCGTCGCGCTTGTCGTCCAGGAGGAACCGCGCCAGCAGCGCGCGCGCACGGGAGGTGTTCTCCTTCTCGGCTCTCCGCCACGCCAGGCCGAAGGGGGCCGCCCACAGCCGCTCGCCGAGCTGCCCCGATGCGGCGATGCGCATGTTCTCCAGCACGGTCAGCCGGCTGAGGACCCTCGTCAACTGGAACGTGCGGACCATGCCCATGCGCGCCACCTTGTGCGCGGGCACCCCCGCCAGAGGCTGACCGTCGAACGTCCACCGGCCGGCGTCGGGACGGTCGAAGCCGGTCAGCAGGTTGAACAGCGTGGACTTGCCGGCCCCGTTCGGGCCGATCAGCGCGGTGATCTCACCTCGGCGGACGGCGAGGTGGTCCACGTCGACGGCGGTGAACCCGCCGAACCGTCGTGCCACGTTCTCCGCCCGGAGGATCACGGCCGGATCGGGACCGGACCGGCCGAGGGAAGGGACGCGTTCAGGCATGGAGCGCCATCTCCTTACGATCTCCGAAGATTCCTTGCGGCCGATAGATCATCAACAGCACCAGGGCGACTCCCACGAGGACGAACCGGACCGTGCCGATCTGGTCACCCGTCATGAGCCAGGCGGGGATGGCGGGGTCCTGCCCCGCGGTGAGAGCACCCAGGACGCCGCCGACCAGCGAGAGGAAGGCCCAGAAGACGACCGCGCCCACGACCGGGCCCATGATCCGGGCCGCGCCGCCGAGGACGAGCATGGTGCACACGATGAACGTCAGGTCGAAGCTGAAGTTGTCCGGTTGGACGGAGTTCTGGCCCAGCGCCACGACGAACCCGCCCAAGGCGCCGATGAGACCGCCGATCACCAGGGCCTGCATCTTGAAGGCGTAGACGTTCTTGCCCAGGCTGCGGACCGCTTCCTCGTCCTCGCGGATCGCCTTGAGCACCCGGCCCCACGGCCCGCGCATGATCGACCAGACGACGACACTGACGAACACGACGAGTCCCCAGCCCACCGTCATGACCCACAGGTCGGCCGGCCGGAAACCGAGGAACGGCTGGTCGAACGGATTGGCCGACTGGAAGCCCGCCGAGAAGCCGGAGATCCCGTCACGGCCGTGGAAGACGTCCTGGAACGCCGCGCCGAAGAAGAGCCGCAGGACCTCCGCGGCGGCGATGGTCGCGATGGCCAGGTAGTCCGCGCGCAGCCGCAGGGTGGGCAGGCCGAGGACCAGCCCCAGCGCGATGCTGCACAGCAGGCCGAGACCGATCGCGACGAAGAACGGGAGCCCGAGGGAGACGGAGCCGACCGCGAACCCGTACGCGCCGACGGCGAGGAACCCGGCCTGCCCGAAGTTGATCAGCCCCGCGTATCCGAACTGCACGTTGAGCCCGATGGCGGCGAGGCAGAAGTACGCCGCGTCCACGGAGAAGCCGGCCCGGAGGGCACTCATCAGGATGTCCATGTCATTCCTCTCGATCAACCGATGCGCTGCGCGCGCCCGAGGAGTCCTTGCGGCCGGACGAGGAGCACGCCGACGAGCAGGAACAGTGCGGCGGCCATCTTGAGCTCGGAGGGGATGATCAGGGTCGACATCTCGATCAGGGTGCCCACGAGCAGGCTGCCGAGGACGGCTCCCCACACGGATCCGAGACCGCCCACCGTGATGGCGGCGAACATCACCAGGAGCTGGAGGGCGCCGAGGTCGAACTTCACGGCCTGGCTGAAGCCGAGGAGCAGTCCGCACGTCGCGGCGAGCAGCGCGCCCAGGGACCAGACGGTCGTGATGACCCGGTTGACGTTGATGCCCGTCGTCGCCGCGAGCGCGGCGTTGTCGGCCACCGCGCGGGTGGCCCGCCCGAGCCGGGTCCGTTTGAGCGCGATCGTCACGCCGAGTACCAGCACCAGCGCGATCGCCATGCAGACCAGGTCGCGGACGGAGTATGTGATCGGGCCGAACTGGCGCCCTTCCGGCGTCGTGTACTGGCGGTATGTCTCGGTCCGTCCGCCGGTGAAGAACTGGTAGACGTTGCGGAGGATGAACTGGACGCCGATAGAGATGATCATCATCGCGAGCACGCTGGTGCCGCGGCGCCGGATCGGCCGCCAGAAGAGCCGGTCCTGCGCGAACCCGAACACCCCGGCCAGGCCCACCGCGACGAGCCCGGCCAGCCAGATGTCGATCCCCAGAACGTTGAGGGCGTACGTCACGAGTGCGCCGAACGTCACCATCTCGCCGTGCGCGAAGTTCGTCAGCCGGGTGGTGCCGAAGATCAGCGACAGTCCGAGCGCGCCGAGCGAGATGATCAGACCGAAGTAGAGACCGTTGAACAGGCTCTGCGGGATCTGGTCGGCCCAGCTCGTCGTCCGGCGGTCGCCCTGGCCCAGGACGAAGGTGACCGTCAGCGGAAGCGTCCCCGAGACCGTCCTGGTGATCGGATTGCGCCCGCCCTCGCGCAGGGCCACGCCCTCCGGGAGCGATCGCTCGTCGAGCTCGATCGAGAGGGGCCCAACCCTGAACGGCACCTCCACGGAGAAGACGCCGTCCGGCCGGCTGACGGCGGAGTACTCGGCGCCCGACGCGTCGGTCACCGTCACCCGGCCGCCGCCGACCGGCGCCGATCCCGTGTCGTCACGGTGGACCAGCTTGCCGGTGACCTTCACGACCTCGGGGTCGTCGCCGCGGGCCGTGAGCGCGGCCGTGCCGACGACGGAAGCCGCCGCGACCGCGGTGGAACCGGCGCCGAAGAGAGCCGCGACAAGCAGGACAAGGCAGAGAGCAGGACGCAACCGCACGGGAACTCCAAGTGCTGATGAGAGAGGGATTCCGGGGCCGCGCGCCGGGATCTCGTCCGGCGCGCGGCACCGCGGGTCGTGCTACCGACCCATCCAGAGACCGGCCTTGATCAGCTCAGGCACGATCTTCTTGGTCTCGTCGAACCCGACGAGTGCGATGGCATCCGGATCCGCCGCCTTGATCGCGTTCACCTCGGCGGTGAACCCGCCCGAGTCCGGGGCGTAGAAGCGGGTGGCGACGACGTTTCCGCCCGACTCCTCGAACGTCGCCTTGATGCCCGCCGCGAGACCCTGCCCCCACGCGTCCTGCCGGACGAGGATCGCGATGTCGGTGTAGCCGTCGTTCGAGATCGTGTTGGCCAGGACGCCGCCCTGCAACGCGTCCGACTGCATCAGGCGGAAGAAGAGCCCCTTGTCGGGGAAGGTGTCGAACTCCGGGGACGTCACCGAGGGCGAGATGTTGAGGGCTCCCGCGTTCACGATCTTGTCGAGGACGCTCAGGGAGACGCTCGACGAGGCCGTGCCGACGATGACGTCCACGTCCTGGTCGAGGAGCTTGTCGGTCTCCTGGGGCGCGATGTTCGGCGTTCCGTCCCCGGAGTCGCCGGCGACCAGCTTGACGTTCTCGCCGAGAACCCCGCCATGGTCGTTCAGCTCGGCGACGGCCACCTTGACCCCGGCCGACATCGGTGGGCCGAGATAGGACAGATCGCCGGTCTGCGGCAGGAGGGAGCCGAACACCAGCCGGCCGTCACCGGGGGCGCCCGCTCCGCTGATCTCCTGTGCGGGGAGGGGGTCGGGGTCGGCGGACGCCTTGCCCGTCTCGTAACCGGCCGCCTGGTAGGTGTTGTCCTTCCCGTACTGGAAGATGCCGACGGAGGCGGCCGACGGGCTGCCGGTCCTGTTGAGGTCGATCGGACCGCTCAGCCCGTCGTAGTCGATCTCGGTCCCGTCCTTCAGCAGCTTCGCGCAGTCCGCGAAGCTGGTGCACTTCTCGCCCGGCGCGTTCGAGACATCCCGCATCTTGGCGGCGATCAGTTTCGCCCCGTCGCTCTTCGCGGCCTCCGCCGCGAGAGCTGTCAGGATCACCGAGTCGTACGACTCCACCGCATAGGCGAAGTCCTTCAGGCCGGGGTCGACGGCCAGCAGCCGCTTGCGGAACTCGTCGGTCGACTTGCCGCCCGGGATGACGCCCTTCACGCCGTCGAACGTGCCGGCTCTGAACTCGTCGCCGTACTGGGTCGTGTTACCGTCGACCAGATAGATCTGTGTCTTCTTCGCGGGCTCGTCCGCGGTCTTCTGATCGCTGGAGTCGGAACATCCGGTGAGGATCAGGGATGTCGCGACGGCGGCCGCCAGGCCTGTCAGTCTTCGATTCATGTGGTGCTCCAGATCAGCTGCGTCGCCCTGTCCCCCCAGCTGGCAAGACGCTCGGTACAGGTCGAGGATGCGCCTGGCGCCGCATGTCCGTCTAATGCGTGTTCGCTGCCGCGATATGCCCAGGTAGACATGTCGTGGCTGGATTCACCCCCGGGTCTCGGCGGGGCGGGAGGCGAACTTCTGCCGCCGCGGGCGCATCTACCCACGCATGAGAGATCTACAGCGAGTGCTGTCCCTGTCCGCGCTGGCCCTCGTGACCGCCGCGACCCTGGCCGCGCCGCCCGCCCACGCGACGCCCGCCCACGCGACGCCCACCCACGCGACGCCCACCCACGCCGCGCCCGCCCATGCGGCGTCCGCCGCCGGCCACGCCGGTTGCCCGAGCCCCGACGGCACCGATGTCAAGCGGTCCACGGCCGGCCAGACGGACCGTCCACCGAGGGACGGCGACGCCGCCCTCAAAGGTGTCCGCGTCGACCACCTCCCCAACGGCTTCTCCTACGGGCACGTCACGGTGGACGCGCACGACGGCGTGAGCGAGTACAGCTACCGCTGGTCGGACAACCGAGACGACGTCGATCGCAAGCACCGGAGCCTGTGGGTGCGCGTCGTCTGCTGGCCCGACGCCCACCGGCTCACGCACCTGCGTAAGGCGCCCCTCGTAGAGGGCGCGTTCTCCGGCGATGAGCGGACCGTGAAGATCGGTGGCCGCCAGGTCCTCGCCCGGACGGGCGACGGAGCACTCGGGCACGGCCGGTATCTCGGCTGGGTCGAGCGGAAGGGCACCGTGATCACCGTGATGGCGAGCCAGCCGCTCGTCCCCGAACTCGACAAGATCATCAAGGGCATCCGGCTGCCCCGGTCCTGAGCCGGCCGCGTTCAGGACCGGACCACGGAGGCTCCGGAGCCGGAGGAGTCGCGGTCCTCGTCCAGGATGTCCGCCGCCGGATGGATGATGAGCGGGTCGGGGACGCCGACCACCTCATGGTCCTTGCCCTCGTAGTCGAACAGGCTCAGGACATGGCGGATCGCTTCGATGCGGGCGCGCTTCTTGTCGTTGCTCTTGATGACCGTCCACGGCGCGTGGTCGGTGTCGGTGTGCAGGAACATGTCCTCCTTGGCGTCGGTGTACTCGTCCCACTTCTGGCGGGAGGCCAGGTCCATCGGGGACAGCTTCCAGCGCCGGACCGGGTCGACGGAACGGATGATGAAGCGGGTCAGCTGTTCACCGCGCGACACCGAGAAGTAGAGCTTGACCAGGTGGATGCCGTCCTCGACGAGCATCTGCTCGAACAGCGGCGCCTGGCGGAGGAACTGCAGGTATTCGGGGGCCGTGCAGAACTCCATCACCCGCTCGACACCCGCCCGGTTGTACCAGGAGCGGTCGAAGAAGACCATCTCCCCGGCCGCGGGCAGGTGGGCGACGTAACGCTGGAAGTACCACTGGGTGCTCTCGCGTTCGCTGGGCTTGTCCAGGGCGACCACGGCGGCTCCGCGGGGGTTGAGATGCTCCCGGAAGCGTTTGATCGTCCCGCCCTTGCCCGCGGCGTCACGCCCCTCGAACAGGACGACGAGCCGCACCCCGGTGTCCTTGATCCAGTACTGCAGCTTGACCAGCTCGATCTGCAGCAGCCGCTTGACGCGCTCGTACTCGGCGCGGTCCATCCGGCTCTGATAGGGGTAGTGCTCCCGCCAGGTGTCGACCGCCCGGCCGTCACGGTCGACCAGGACCGGGTCGTCGTCATCGTCGTCGATCACCCGCAGGTGCGGGATGTCGTCGAGAATCCCGGCGGGGGTCACCGTCGCCTCCCGCACGCCGACGGTCAGCAGCCCGTCACCCGCGGCCTTCGCCGCCGCGTCCCCCACGGCCTCGTCACCCACGGTCTCGTCACCCACGGTCTCGTCACCCACGGCCTCGTCACCCACTGTGCTCACGCCGCCCGCCTACCCCGGCAGCCCTGCGCGACACCCAGGCACTGATGCGGCCGCACCATTTCAGCAAATAGGGGCTTTCGCCCAAGTCATGATCTAGGTAAGATCCCCGATTAACGGCCCCGACCCTTATGGGAGGCAGCATGGACAAGCTGGACCAGGGAACCGACGACAAGAAGACCACCAAGAAGGTCAAGCTCGAGATCAAGCGGCTCGAGAAGGTGGAGACCACCGGGCTTCGTGAGGGTGGCTGATCTTCTTCTATAGATTTGCCGGCCGGTCAGGGTCAACCTGACCGGCCTCCTATGTCTTACGACCTGGAAGGTTCTCGTGCGCGTCCCCCGCATCAAGCGCGTTCACCAGCCCATGACCCTGCCCGGCGACCGCATCATGATCGGCCTCATGCAGCAGGGCATCTCCTCCGAGATCCAGGACGACGAGGACGGCTCGATAGCCCGCCTGATCGTCCTCATGGACGGCACCCGTACGGTCGACCAGGTCTGCGCCGCCTTCGCCGAGACCCATCCCGGCGTCGACGAGCAGGACGTGCGCGAGGTCATCCAGGGGCTGATCGACAACGGTTTCGTCGAGGACGCCGGAGCGCCGCTGCCGGCCAATCTCAGCGAGCGCGAGGCCATGCGCTACGAGCCGGCCAGGAACTACTTCGCCTGGATCGACCCCGTGCCGCGCAGCTCGCCGTACGAGATCCAGTCGAAGATCAAGGACGCCAAGGTCTGCCTGCTCGGCATCGGCGGCACGGGCTCGGCGGTGGCGGCGGGGCTGGTCTCCAGCGGCATCGGGGCCCTGCACCTGGCCGACTTCGACACCATCGAGGAAGCCAACCTCACCCGCCAGCTCCTCTACACCGAGCCGGACATCGGCCGCCCGAAGATCGACACCGCCGTCGCGCGGCTACGCCAGATGAACAGCCTGGTCGAGATCACCGGGAGCACGCTGAAGGCCGGCGGCGCCGACGACATCGCCCGGCTGATGGACGACTGCGACGTGTTCGTGCTGTGCGCCGACGAGCCGCACCCGGACATCATGTTCTGGACCAACGAGGCGGCGCTGCGCACGGGCACTCCGTGGTTCGTCAGCTTCTACACCGGTCCGATGGCCGTCGTCGGATCCCTCGTCCCGCACCGGACCGGGTGCTGGATGTGCCTGCGGCGCCAGGAGGACCAGCGCGAGTTCAAGGCCCACGGCCGCTCGCTCACCGAGGAACGGCCCAACGCCGTGATCGCGGCCAGCGCCAACATCAGCGGGCACCTGTGCGCCCTTGAGGTGATGTACCACCTCGGCGGCCTGCCCGCGCAGGCCCGCGGCCGCGTCTTCCACTGGAACTACGGCATGTGGGACCACTCCTACTACATCGACATCCCGCACTACGACGACTGCCCGGCCTGCGGGACCGAGCCGTCATGACGGCCGTGGCGGTCGCCGCGGAGAGCCGGATCGGCCTCCACCGGCTGATCTCCCGCCCCGACGACGACGATCCGGACGTCGTGGTCGTGGGCAGGGCGGAGATCGGCGAGTTCGTCGAGCTGCCCGCCGTGTACGGCGACGCGATCGCGCTTCTGCGCGAAGGGCTGCCGGTCGGCGCCGTGGAGCGGCGGCTGGCGGCCGAGCAGGACGTGGAGATCGACGTCGCCGAGCTGGTGGAGGCCCTGACGGAGCTGGGCTTCGTCGACTCGGTGGACGAGCAGCGGCTGCCCGACCCCGCGGCGGACGCCCCGCGCAGCCACTTCCGGTGGCTGACCGCCCGGCACGTGAGCTGGATCTTCAGTTGGCCGCTGAAACTCGGGTGGCTGCTCGTGGTGGCGGCGGCGCTGGTCACACTGGTGACCAGGCCCGATCTGCTGCCGCACTACGAGGACTTCTTCTGGAGCGAGTACGTCGGGCTGACGGTGCTGGTCAACACCGTGATGGTGTCGCTGACGCTCAGCACGCACGAGATGATGCACCTGACGGCGGCCCGGTCGCTGGGCGTGCCCGGGCGGATCGGCTTCGGCACCCGCCTGCACAACCTCGTCGTGCAGACCGACGTCACCGCGGTGTGGGGGGTGCCCCGACGGTCGCGGTACCGCGTCTACCTGGCCGGGATGGCCTGGGACTTCTTCCTCATGGCGGCGCTGACCCTGCTGGTCGCCCACGTGGCTCTGCCGTCGCTGACCAAGGCGCTGTTCCAGGCTCTGGTCGTGGCGGTGCTCATGACCATCCCGTTCCAGCTCCAGGTCTACATGCGCACGGACCTGTACTACGTCCTGCGCGATCTGCTGCGCACCCGCAACCTCTTCGACGACGGGCTCGCCTTCGCCCGCTACCTGCGGGCCAGAGCCGTCGCGTGGCTGCGCCGCCGCCCCTGCCCGGTCGAGGATCCGACCGGTGACCTCGCGCCGCACGAACGGCGGGCCACCCGCGTCTACTCCGTGTTCCTGGTCGGCGGGGCCACGGTCTCGCTCACGATGTTCGCGCTGTTCGCCGCCCCGATCGCGATCGTGGCGCTGGTCCGCGCGATCGGCGCCGTCGCCGACGGACTGAACGGCGGCTCGGTGCTGCTGGCGCTGGACTCCGTGCTGCTCATCCTGATCGAGGGCGCCATCCAGGCGCTCTTCGTGGTGACTTTCGTCCGGACGCATCGGCACTGGTTCAGGCGGCGCCGCCCGGCCGCGACTCCCTGACCCGATTCGGCATCGACCGTCCACGGCATTCGCCGGAAGGGCACGCGACCCCGCGCGGGCGGCGTTATCATCGTCGCCTGCTCGGACCCTGTTCACATATCCGCCCGAGGGATATATCGCCTATGGGTAAAGGTCGTAAGAGCAAGACCGGAAATGGCGGCCCGAGAAAGCCGCCCCCGGAGGAGCCGGCCGGCGGCGACGGATGGAAGGCGGCTCGGACCTGGGTCGCGGGCATCGTCAGCGCCGTGCTCGTCGCGGCCGTCGGCGTGGTGTTCACCACCTGGTTCTCCTCCCGCGGGACCGACGCGATCGACCGGATCAACGGCACTCCCCCCATCACGATCGGCCATGTCGCCGTTCATCACGAAGAACGGGACATCGTGCTGCGGGAGCCGGTGACCGACCCGAAGGAACGCGGCATCCTGCTGGGCAGCGCGACCGCCGAGGAACGCGCCGCGCTGCTCGACCGCCATCACGCCGCCGTGACCGATGCGATGAACGCCACGGTCGTCCTCGTGGGCAACCGCAACAGCCTGCGCATCGTCGACGTCAAACCGCGCGTCCTCACCCGCGCGGCGCGATCCGACGGGGCGCTGCTGGAGGCGACGACCGCCGGGGAGGTCGACACCGTCGAGCTCGCCGCCGACCTCGACCGGCCGGCGCCCCGCTTCACCACCTCCGACGATCCCGACGTCCCGTACTTCGTGACGAAGCAGATCGACCTCAAGCGCGACGAACGGGTGACGCTGAGCCTGGCGATCAAGGGCAGGCGGGCGTACTACGAGTTCGACCTCCTGGCGACGGTGCTGGCGGCGGACCGGACCGAGCAGGTCGTGATCAACGGGCCCGGCGGGTCACCGTTCCGCCTGACCGGCCGGACCGAGACCTTCCGCTCCGTCTACACCGAAATGCCGGGAGGCGGGTGGCGACCGATGTCCGCCGCCACGGTGTGCCTCAGGTTCCCGAAGACCGGAGGGTGCTGACCGTGCGCCGCCGCGCGCTCCTGGTGGCACTGGCCCTGGTGGCCGGCTCGGCCGTGGCGGCGGACGCGCCCCGCCTCCCCACCGGATGGCGGGCCCTGTGGTCCATGCCCGCGGACGTGGAGGACCCGGAGCACCCCGGCGACCTCCGGTACGCCGTCTCCGACGAGGCCATCGCCGTGTCGACGTCGCACGGGGCCGTCACGGTCCACGACCCGCTCACCGGCCGGAAGCTGCACACCGTCCCGGCCGCTTCCGGCGGCCCCGCCGCACCCGTCGCCGGGCTGGGCGTCGCGTCCGGGACGCTCGTCGTGTCGAGGGAGACGCCCGGCGGGACCGGCTACCTCGTGTCCGGCCACGAGCTCGGCACCGGAGCCCCCCTGTGGCGGCGCACGGTCACCACCGCCGCCACCGCCGCCACCTCCCCCTCCTCCCCCGGCGGTCCGGCGGTCGGGCTGAGCGTCATGGTGACCGAAGGAGGGGTCACGGTCCTGGACCGGCAGGCCGACCCGGCCACCCTCACCACGTTCGACCTGCGTACCGGCAGGCAGACGACGCGGACGACCCGTCCGCCGCGCTGCCACGTGGAGGGCGGCGCCACGTCACTGACGATCATGCTGCTCAGCTCCTGCGCGGGCGACCGGGTCGAGCTCGCCTCGGTGGACCCGCGGACCCTGCGGCCGCACTGGACGCGCTCGCTGCCGCACTCCGTCTCGCTGCCGGCGGAGGACCAGGCGGACACCCCGCCCGAGCTGCGGCTCACGCCCGGCGCCGACGGGTACGTGTACGTCGAGACCACAGACGTCCAGGCGTTCTACTCTCCCGAGGGCCGGCAGCTGTCCACCGCCCGCGAGGCCGTCGAGCGCCGCCCACCCGCCGGGGTCACCGCGGCGGAGCGGTGGAGCGAACCCCTCCTGCTCGGCAGCCCTCCCCGGATCTCCGACCGCGGGTTCCTGAACATCTCCGACCCATGGCCGCTGCCGGCGTTCCTCATCTCCCTGGACACCGTCACCGGCCGCCTCGGCGCCTCGCCCGTCGACACGCCGCTCTCACGCGCGTTCCTCCTCGGCACGGCCCCGGGCCTGGCGTTCGTCTACGACAAAGCAGGCCTGATCACCGCATACCAGGCGACCTACGGGTTGCCCACCTCGTGGGCCCCGTACGGCGACGTCCCACCAGCCCGCTGGCCGGACGCCTGCACCCTCCTGACCGGCCGGGACGTGGGCGTGGCCGGCGACGGACACCGCCCCAACCCCGGCCGGACGACCCTGGCGGGAGTGGCGTCACCGGTCCCCCTGGCCTGCGACTGGATACCGCCGACCGACGACGGGGCCGTCGTCTCGCTCACGGTGGACTGGGTGTTCGGCTCACCCGCCGCCGCGCGGAAGGTGTTCGCCACCGAAGTCGCCCGGATCAGGCGGAACGGCATCCACGACCCCGCCTACGAGACCTCCCACGCCATGACGCACACGGTCTCCCTGCCCACGGGAACGCTGGACGAGTCCCTCGTCGTCGCGGGGCCGGTCCTCGTCCGCCTGGCGTCCACGTCACGACGGGCCGTCCGGCTGCTCACCCCGCTGCTCCAGCGGAACCTGCTGGCCCGCTACGAACCGGGAACCACCGTCGCCCGCGACCGTCCCCGCCGGGTCCGCTGGAGCTTCCCCGCCGACGGCAGCGTCGGTGAGGACCTCGTGCTCGCGGGCGACACCGTGTACGCCGGCAGCGCCGACGGCAACGTGTACGCGCTGGACGCCGCCTCGGGCGTGACGCGGTGGCGCCACCAGACCGGCGGCGACGTCTCCGCCACACCGGCGGTGTCCGGCGGCGCCGTGTACGCCCACAACGACACCGGCCGGATCGTGTCCCTGGACGCGGCCTCGGGCCGGCTGCGGTGGAGCCGCCGGGTCGCCGGGTCGAGCGGTGTCGTCCTGGCGGCGGGCACCGCGTACGCGTGCGGCGACAGCTCCGAGGTCGTCGCGCTGGACGCGGCCACCGGACGGCCACGATGGCGCGCCGCACTCGGCGGGGACGTCCTGTTCGCCACGCCGTCGGTGGCCGGCGGCACCGTCCATGTCGGCAGCGCCGAGGGAACGCTGTACGCGCTGGACGCCGCCTCCGGCAGGCGGCGCTGGCACTTTCGGGCGGACGGGGGGACCGACTTCTTCCCGCCGGTCACGAGCGGCTCGACCGTGTACGTCCCGACCAGGACCGGCCACCTCCACGCGCTGGACCGCGCCACCGGCAGGCCGCGGTGGACCTTCCGCGCCGGCTCCCGCATCACCGCGGGCCCCGTGGTGAGCGGCGGTGCGGTGTACGTCGGCGGCGGAGACGGCACCCTGCACAAGCTGGCCGCCACCACCGGCCGGCCGTCGTGGGACTTCGCACCCGGCGGCGGCGACGGCACCCACGGCGGCCTCGTCGTGGACCGGGGCACCGTCTACCTGCGCCACGTCAACGGCCTGCTGTACGCGCTGGACGCGGCCTCCGGCGGGCAGCGGTGGAGTTTTCCGGCCGGCGACGGTGTCAGAGCCCGCCCGGCGGTGGCGCACGGCGTCGTGTACGTCGGGAACGTCGAGGGCCGGGTGCACGCGCTCGACGCGCGCACCGGCGCCTCCCGGTGGACGTTCCGGACCAGCGGCCAGGTCAGGACGACCCCGGTGCCGGCCGGCGGGCTGGTGTACGTCGGCAGCACGACCGGTGAGGTGTCCGCGATCCCGGCGGGGGGCTAGCGTGTCGCCTGGGAGTTCAGCCAGCCGCTCACCCGCTGCGCGAACCAGTCAGGTCGTTGCAGGGGGATGCCGTGCCCGCATCCCGCCACGATCTCCAGCTCGCTGCCCGGCAGGGCGTCGTGCAGCACGCGGGCGGACTCCCGCATGAAGCCTCGTTCGCGCTCGCCGGCGAGGATCGACGCCTTGCCGGGGAAGCGCGCCCAGCCCGGGGGGACGGTGAAGCGGATGTTCTCGCCGACCGCCGTGAGCAGGGTCTGCTTGGAGACGCTCGCGGACGTGCGGACATAGTCGTCGAGGAGCTCGTCCGGGATGAACAGCGTCCTGGCCTGCAACGTGGCGAACCGTTTCCGGCTGGCGAGCCCCGCCGTGGCGCCGAGCAGGCCGAGGGTGAGGCCGGGGGCCGCGCTGGGCTTGGCCTGCGCGCTCACCACCATGACGCGCTCGACGAGCGCGGGCGCGTGCGCGGCGAGCAGGACCGTCAGCTGCGCGCCCAGCGAGAAGCCGGCGACGGAGGCGCGGCCGCCCACCTTGCCGAGGACTTCGGTCAGCGCTTCGACCGTGCGGGCGTGTGAGTGGTACGGGTCGCCGGCGCTGCGGTCATGGCCGGGCAGGTCCGGGACGATCAACCGGTGGTCGGGTGCGAGGCGTTCGCGGAGGGGCTCCCACATCCACCCCGCGACGCCGCCCCCGTGCAGCAGGAGCACCGGCGGGGCGTCAACCGGGCCGTACGTCTCGACATGCATCTGGAACTCCTCTTTCCGCGACGCCAGCCGATCAGCAACCTACCTTGTCCCCGATTCCCGGTGGGTGGTGCCTGCCGGTGCGCCGATGCCGTCGCCTGGCCCTCGTGCCGCCTCGGCCGCGGGCCGGTGGTGGCGGGTTCGTCGGTCGGCGGCGTCGAGGGCGGGTGCGAGCGGTGCGAGCGTGGCGCGGAGGAGGTCGGGCAGCGAGCCGGACGGCACGACGAGGCCGCTGGTCGTGAAGGAGGCGGCCGTCGTTCGCAGCCACTGTTCGAGCGCGACGCGGACCGCGGCGGCCACACTCGCCGCGAGCACACGGGCGGTGTGCTGGTCGGTGTCGCCGAGGCGGTCGGCGATGGCGTCGGTGAGGGGGTGTTCGATCGCGGCGGTGGTGTCGACGAACGCGTCGCGCAGCGCGGGGCGGGTGGTGATCAGCAGCAGCGCGTCGCGGCCGGGTTCGCCCGGGTCGGTGTACTGGTCCACGATCGCCTCGGTGACGGCGTCGGCGAGGCCGGCGTCGGCGGGCCGGCCGGCCACCGCCGCCGCGACCCGCGCCTCCCGTTCGCCGGTGACGGCGGCGACGATCGCCTGTTCGCGGCTGGAGAAGTAGTTGTTGTACGTCCTCGGCGAGACGCCGGCGGCGTCGGCGATGTCGTCGACGCGCACGTTGTCCGGCCCGCGCTCAAGGGCGAGCCGCAGGGCCGCCGCGCTCAGTGCCTCTCGGGTGGCTTGCTTCTTCTGTTCGCGCAGCCCCGTTCGTCGTGTCGTCACCGTGCCAGCATCCCAGCTTCCATGCGCGCACGCAAACTTGCGTGCACGCAATTTTCTATCTAGCCTGGCGACCTCCCCTTCAGGAAGGAACACCACCATGAGGGCCAAGGGCATCAGCTACGACACCGGCTTCGTCCGCGAGGGACAGCTCTCCCGCGAGCACTTCGACCCGGACGTGGTCCGGCGCGAGCTGGGCATCATCCGCGACGACCTGCACTGCACCGCGGTCCGCGTCATCGGCGGTGACCCCGAGCGGCTGGAGCTGGCCGCCACCCACGCCGCCGACCTCGGCCTGGAGGTCTGGTTCTCGCCCTACCCCCTGGAGCTGACCACCGAGGAGACGCTGTCGCTGTTCGCCGACTGCGCCGAGCGGGCGGAGCGGGTCCGGCGGCGGGGCGCCGAGGTCGTGTTCGTCGCCGGCGCCGAGCTGAGCCTGATGAACAAGGGATTCCTGCCGGGCGACACCCAGGAGCAGCGGCTCGACCTGCTGTTGGCCCAGCGCGATCGCCTGGCCGTGCTGGCCGGCGAGCTCAGCGCACGGGTCAACGACTTCCTCGGCGACGCCGTGGCGGTCGTCCGCGAGCGATTCGGCGGCAAGATCACTTATGCGGCCGTGCCCTTCGAGCGCGTCGACTGGACGCCCTTCGACATCCTGGGCGTGGACCTCTACCGGTCGGCCGAGGTCGCCGATCAGTTCGCCGAGAGCGTCCGCACCCTCGTCGCCCAGGGGAAGCCGGTCGCGATCACCGAGTTCGGCACCGCCGCCTACCACGGCGCGGGCGACAGGGGCGGCCGCGTTCTCGAGGTCGTCGAGTTCGACGAGGACACGGGCGCGCCCGTCCGGCTGACCGGCGAGCACGTCCGTGACGAACCCGGCCAGGCCGCCTATCTGCGCGAGCTGCTGGAGATCTACGACACCGCGGGGGTGGACAGCGCCTTCGTCTTCCTCTTCGCGCTCGGCAACTTCCCGCACCGGCCCGACGGCGACCCACGCGACGACCTCGACCTGGCCAGCCCCGGCATCGTCAAGGTCCTCGACAACCGCCCCGGCGAGACCTACCCCGACCTGCCCTGGGAACCCAAGGCCGCCTTCACCGCCGTCGCCGCGTACTACCGCGGCTGACCCAGACGCGCACGGACCGGGTCGAGCCCGCGACCAGGGCGTGATCTTGGTTTGTGAGGATCTGACGGGATCATGGTTCCGATGCCGCCGACGAGAGGGACACGCCATGCTCAGCAGTGGGACGGCCTGGATGGTCGCTCTGTCGGCGGCGACGGCCGTGACCTTTGGGCCCGGGACGGTCGCGCATGCGCAGGTCGACCCCGCGACCGCACTCAAGCGCCAGCTCGCGGAAGGACGCGGCGTGCGATTCTCGGCGCTGTCGGTCAGCGGGCGCGGCGGCGAGGATCTCCGGTTGGAGTTCCGCTCCACCGGCATCGCAGCGTTCGGCAACGGCGCAGTCGTCGCCCGCGACAGAGTGGACAGGGACCGCCGGGACCGCCCGACGTCGCGGCTCATCCGCTTCCCGGATCGGTCCTACCGGCGGGAGTACCCGCGAAACGACCTGCTGCCCGCCGGCAAGAGCTGGTTGCTCGCCCCCGCGCCGAGCAAGGTGGCCCTCGAATGCGGGCCGATCGAGCTGAGTCACCCGCCGACGTTGAGAGCCCTGCTGGCCACCGCAACCGTCACGCGTCCCGCGGGTGTCTACGACAAGGTTCGCACCACCCTTCATCAGGGCCGCACCACCCTGGGCGAGCTGTACAAGGTGAACCCTGACGTCCGGATCTCGCTCTCCGCCGAACCCACGGGCAAGTACGCGAGGGTGCCGGTCGACTGGCAGCTCTGGGTAGGCCGAGACCGCCTCGTGCGCCGCTGCCGGAGTTCCTTCGACGAACCGATCATCGCTCCGGGCTTCGACGAGGGCCACGCATCCCGGCAGACCGACGACGTCCGCTTCTCCAGATGGGGTATCAAGGCCGACATCCAGCCGCCCCCTGAGGATCAAGTAGCCAGGTACGACGAGATCGACCCGACAACCATGGACTCGTCGCATGGGTGACGCGACGGATGACAGGTCCGACCCGGAGGACCTTGCCCTGTGGGCGCTGCACTGCTACTGCCCGAACGCGAGACGAACGCCTCATCAGGTGGTGTCCGACGGCGACAACGGACGGGTCCTGTACGCGGCACGTCACGGTGTCCCGAGGGACGAGGTGGACGTCTCCGACGCGCAGCTCGCCCAACTGCTGGAGTTCCGGTTGCTGGAACACGACGGCGAGGACCTCCGGACCGCTTTCCCGGTCCTGGGCGTGCGGGAGACGACTCCGCTGCGGGCGGCTCTGCGGCGGCTGGCGACTCCCCTGGTGGACGCCGTCGAGGAGCCGGCGCAGGACATCGCCGCCGAGCTGCGGCGCCGCGGGATCGGTCACAGCATGTACGCCGTGGTGTTCGGCTACGCGCTGGACCTGCTGTTGTGGCGACGGTTACGCGCCGAGAACGCCGTGCCTGACACGACGCTGACCGCCGAGCGTCCCTGGTGGAACGGGGCGTTCTGGGCCATTCACCCACCCCGCGCCGGTAGTTCCGGCACGAACTTCTATCGCCTGGACGAGGGTCTCACCCTCGTCGCCGTCTGGTCGGACGCGACCCTGCGCCACCTGGACGACCTGGCCACCACGCCTCGGCTGGCGGAGGCGCTGCGAGATCGCCACGTGACCACGGTCATCGACGTGGCAGGGCGTCGCCGGCGGGTGCGGCTCGATGACGGCCGCTCCGCGATCCCGCTCGTCGGGGTGGGCGATGTCCTCGACGAGCTGGCCTCCGCGGTCGCCGCTCCTGTCGCGGCCTTCCTGCTGGGCCACGCCTGCGAGGAGGCGCGCAGGTACGTCTCCACCGATGATCGGGCGGTGGCCACCGTGATCGTCGCTCACGAGCTGATCTGGGAGGTCATCGAACAGCTCATCGCCCGTGGAGCCTGCGCGCCCGCGCCCCGAGGCGAGGATCTGGCCGCTCTGCTGTTCCTCCTGTCGGCTCGGAGCTCGTGATCGAGCGGCACGGCGGTATCGGGAGGTCACGCTTCGGGGCGTCAGGGCCCGTCGGTCCAGATGTACCAAGGGCCTTTGAAGTGTTCGTACACGCCCTCTGACGCGTCCGGTGCCCGATCGGGGATGTAGGCGAAACCGTAGCTCTTCCAGTCCATCGTGAGCGAGGTGACCATGAACCTCGCTCCCCCGGGGATCTTCTCCACCTCGCCGACCCGGTACAGGCCCCACCACCGACGGCTGCCGGCGTCTTCGCGCACCGACCGCGCGTGGCGTTCCAGGCTCGGCTCCGACAGGGCGAAGCGCGCGTGAAAGGGCGCGTCGAGTTCGACCAGCAGCCCGGTGCCCAGCATCAGCGCGAACGGGACGTACGTCCAGGGCCTCCACGCCCGCCGACGTTCGCCAGGGCCCGGCACCCGCAGGAGCCAGGCCATGGCGATGATGAGCGCCAGCCAGTACAGCCCCAGGGCCAACGCCCAGTAGGAGAGGCCGGGAGTGCTCGCCTCGATGAGCGTCAGGACGGAGGCGAGCCCCGTGGCCGCGGTGAGGAGCAGAGCGAGAGGGTTACGAGTCGGGCGCATGTGAAAATCTTCGCCGATGCGCCGGCACCGACCGGCCAGTCGCCCTCGGCGCGGGGCGTACGCACCGGTCTCCTGCGAAACGGCGGGTTCGGCGGCCTTGGACGTCAGGAGTTCAGCGACCTTCGCACGGCGGCGTCCACCAGTTCGTGGATCTCCTGCTCGGTGAAGATGTCGGGCAGGGTCAGCCGCTCCACGATGAGCCAGTTCAGCGCGAGGTAGAGGAGCAGCACCGAGGTCGAGTCGCCGGGCAGGCCGGAGGCGGTGTGGTGGCCGAGGTTGGCGTCGATGTCCTCGCGGATGCGTTTGGTGAGCACGGCGCGCAGCTCGGGGCGTCGGGTGGATTCCAGCCGGAGTTCGAGCAGGGCGAGGTAGCCGGAGTTGAAGGCGGAGACCCGGTCCACCAGGTCGTGCATGAGCTCGGCGTAGCGGGTCTGGTCCTGCACGCCTTCCCGGCTGCGGGCGATGGTGGCCTCGTCGGGCAGCAGCCGCTCGTAGATGCGTCCGCCGACCTGGGTGAACAGGTCGTCGCGGTTGGCGAAGTAGTTGGAGGCCGTGCCCGGGGGGACTGCCGCCTCCGCGTCGACGGCCCGGAAGGTCAGCCCTCGTGCTCCTTCTCTGGCCAGCACCTCGATGGCCGCGTCGATCAGCGCCTGCCGCCGTTCGGGATTACTCCGCACTTGACACCACTCCGTATGTAGTACTACGTTTTGACCACTCCAATCAGAGTACTACATCGGGAGTTGATCGTATGCGAAAGCTCGTCTACTACATCGCCGCCTCGCTCGACGGCTACATCGCCGGCCCCAACGCCGAGTTCGACTTCTACCCCGTGTCGGACCAGATGGTTGCCTGGATCAACGCCCGTTACCCCGAGACGCTCCCCACCCACGTCCGCAAGCTCGTCGGCCTCGACGGCGTGCCCAACAAGGTCTTCGACACGGTGGTGATGGGCCGCGGCACCTACGAGCCGGCCCTGGACGTCCCCACCACCAGCCCGTACTCCCACCTGCGCCAGTACGTCGTCTCCGGCACGCTGACCGTCGACGACCCCACGGTGCGGGTGGAGGCCGGCGACCCGATCGAGCTCGTCCGGCGGCTGAAGGCCGAGGACACCGGCATGGACATCTACCTCTGCGGCGGCGGCAGGCTCGCCGCCTCCCTGCTCCCGGAGATCGACGAGATCATCCTCAAGAGCTATCCCGTCGTGGCGGGCACGGGCATCCCCATGTTCTCCGGGCAGTTCAGCCCCACCCTGTTCACCCCCACCCGGCGCGAGTCCTTCGACAACGGCACCCAGGTCACCTGGCTCACCCGGGCTTAGGCCCACGAGGAGGAAGCATGCAGATCAAACTCCCCGCCACCATCACCCAGGCCAGGGCCGAGCGGCAGGCCCGGTCGCCGCACCGGCACGACCAGCCGGCACGTGACCTCAAGCCCACGGTCCGGACCGATCTCTCCCGCCGCCCGACGGCCGCCCCTCGCCGCGGCGGCTACTGAGCGAACGGGCACGGGGGTCCGTGCCCGTCGCCGCCGGTGACGGACGTCGCTAGAGGAGCCCGGCCGCGGCCAGGTGTTTGCCGACGCTGCCGATCTCGTCGTCCGTCAACGGGATCTGGGGCTGGGCCGTGACCGGGTGGGCGATGACGCCGCGCAGGTACAGCGCCGCCTTGAAGGCTCCGAGCCCCGACGAGCTGCCGCCCATCCGGGCGCCTCCCACCCGGACGATCTCGAACAGCCGGACCAGGCGTTCCTGCTCCCGGCGGGCCGCCTCCCACTCACCGCGGCCCGCGCAGGCGGCCAGTCGGACGTAGCCGTGGGGGTCGACGTTCCCCAGGCCCGGCACCACGCCGTCGGCGCCCATCCACAGGGCCGAGTCGACCGTCACCTCCGAGCCCGTCAGCACGCTGAAGCCCGGCGTGCGGCCCAGGATGACCTGCCGTAGGCCGCCGTCGTCGCCGCTGGAGTCCTTGACCCCGGCCAGCACCCCCTCGGCGGCCAGTTCCAGCAGCAGGCCGGCCGGGAGCTTGGTGTGCACCGACACCGGCAGGTCGTAGGCGTACAACGGCAGCCCGGTCCGGGCCGCGATGAGCCGGAAGTGGGTGCGGATCTCCTCCGGGTGCGTACGCGTGTAGAAGGGGGCGGTGGCGACCAGGCCGGACACGCCCGCCTCGACGGCCGTCCTGGCGTGGTCGAGCACCCGGGGCGTCGTCATGTCGATCACCCCGGCGAGCACGGGCACCTGCCCGGCCACGTGGCCGACGACGGTGTCCAGCACCACGCGACGGTGGGCGTCCGGGAGGTAGGCCACCTCGGAGGACGAGCCGAGCACGAACAGCGCGTCGACGCCGCCCTCCAGCAGGTGGTCGACGAGCCGGGTGAGCGACCGGGCGTCCACCTCGCGGTCGGGGGTCATCGGGGTGCACACCGGAGGGATCACCCCCGTCAGGGCCCTCGGCGCGCCGGTCGCGGGGGTCGACGGCGCGGGTCCGGCGGGGTCTGGCATCGTCACGAGCGCTCCTGAATCAGGTCGAGGTCGGTCGCTCCCGCCGCCACCGGGTGGTGGCAGTGGAAGAGGTGGTCGTCGCCGTCGGCGGTCGCGGCGGGCCAGGCCGCCGCGCACGTGTCGTCGGCGCGCCAGCATCGGGTGCGGAACGGGCAGCCGCTGGGCGGCCGGGTGGCCGAGGGCACGGCGCCGGTGAGCGGGATCGGGGTGATCGGCGAGATCAGGCCGGGCGTCGCCGAGAACAGCGCCCGGGTGTACGGGTGGCGGGCGCGCAGGGGCACGGCCCGGGCCGGCGCCTGCTCCACGATCCGCCCCAGGTACATGCTGACCACCCGGTCGCTCATCCGCCTGACCGTCTGGATGTCGTGGGAGACGAACACCATGGCCAGGCCGAGCCGTTCCTTGAGGCCGAGCAGCAGGTTGAGGATCTGGGCGCGCACCGAGACGTCGAGAGCGCTGGTCGGCTCGTCGGCGACGAGCAGGGCGGGCTCCAGCGCGAGGGCTCGGGCGACGGCGACGCGCTGACGCTGGCCGCCGGACAACTGGCCGGGCAGCGCGTCGGCGACGGACGCGGGCAGCCCGACGAGACCGAGCAGCTCGCGGACCCGCGCGTCGCGCTCGGCGGGCGTGCCGCGCCGGTGCACGTCGAGAGGGTCGCGCAGGACCTGCCGGACGGGCAGCCGGCGGTTGAGCGCCGTGGACGGGTCCTGGAACACCATGCCGACGCTGCCGCCGACGAGGTCGCGGCGTTCGGCGTCCTTCATGGCCCACAGGTCGCGGCCGTGCAGGGCGACGCTGCCCGACGTGGGCCGTTGCAGCCCGACGAGGACCCTGGCCAGCGTGGACTTGCCGCAACCGGACTCCCCCACGACGCCGACGGTCTCGCCGGGGGCGACGGTCAGGCCCGCGCCGGTCAGGGCGTGGACGCGGTCGCGGGAGAACAGCCCGCCGGTGCGCGCCTTGTGCACGACGTGGACGTCCTTGAGCTCAAGCACGCTGCTCACTCCCCTGCCGGCCGCTCGGCGCGGTCTCCAGGCCGGTCGAAGCTTGGGCCGGCGGTTCGGCCGGCGGTTCGGTCGCCGGGTGGTGACAGGCGTACGCGTGCCGGTGCGGGTCGCCCTCCAGCGCGGGCGCGTCGGTCCAGCATGCGGCGCTCGCCATCGGACACCGGTCGGCGAACCGGCAGCCGGCGGGGAACCCCGAGGGCGGCGGGACGACGCCGCGGATCTGGGTGAGCCGCTCGGCGCCCGACTCCAGTGACAGGACGGAGCCGAGCAGCCCGCGGGCGTAGTGGTGGGCGGGCGCGCCGACGAGCGTCGCCGTGGCGCCCGTCTCGACGATCTGCCCGCCGTACATGACGACGACCCGGTCGGTGACGTCGGCGACGAGCGCGAGGTCGTGGGAGACGAGGATCAGCGCGAACCCCAGCTCCTCGCGCAGCCGCAGCAGCAACTCGATGACCTGGGCCTGCACGGTCACGTCGAGCGCGGTGGTGGGCTCGTCGGCGACGATCAGCCGGGGCTCGCGCGACAGCGCCATCGCGATGAGCACCCGCTGACGCTGCCCGCCGGACAGCTCGTGCGGGTACGCCGACAGGGTGCGGCCGGCGTCGAGGCCGACGAGTTCCAGCAGCTCGGCCGGCGAGCGGCGGCCGCCCCGGCGGGTGACCTGCTTGAGCTGGGCCTTGACGGTCATCGCGGGGTTCAGCGACGACAGGGCGTCCTGGTAGATCATGGCCATGTCGTGGCCGAGCAGCCTGCGGCGGTCCCCGCGCGGCAGGGTGAGCAGCTCCCGCCCGTCGAAGCGGACGTGGCCGCCGACGCGGGCCTGCCGGGGTTGCAGGCCCATGATGGTCAGCGCGGTCAGCGACTTGCCGCACCCCGACTCGCCGACCAGGCCGAGCACCTCGCCGGGCCGTACGTCGAAGGAGACGCCGTCCACGATGTCCACGCCCTCGGTGAAGCCGATGCGCAGCCGCTCCACGGACAGGATCGGCGGGCCGGTGGGCAGCGGCCGGGCGCGCTCGGCGAGCCGGCGGGCCGCCTCGGCGAGACCGGGCAGTTCGACGACCTCGCCGGAGCCGGGCTCGGCCCGCTCCACCGGGTCGTCCTCGACGGGCACGGCCCGGCCGGCGGCGGGCGCCGCCCAGGCGTCGGAGACTCCCTCGGACAGGACGTTCAGGGCGAGCACGGTGAGGAGGATGAGCAGGCCGGGGAAGACGGTGGCCCACCAGCCGCCGAGCAGGACGAGGTTCTTGCCGTCGGCGATGACGCTGCCCCAGGACGGGTCGGGCGGCCGGACGCCGGCGCCGATGAACGACAGCGACGCCTCCAGCACGATCGCGTCGGCCACCATCACCGTGCAGAACACGAGCACCGGCGCCGCGCAGTTGACGGCCACGTGCCGGAGCAGGATGTGCGGGGTCCGGGCGCCGATGACACGCTCGGCGGCCACGTAGTCCTCGCCGTACTGGGCGAGCACGTTGGCCCGCACGACCCGCGCCACGGACGGCATGTAGAGGAAGGCGATGGCCAGGACGAGCACGGGGATGCTGCCGCCGAACACGGCGACCAGCACCGCGGCCAGCGCGATCCCCGGGAAGGCCATGATGACGTCGAGCACCCGCATCAGCGTCTCGTCCACGGCGCGGCGGGAGGTGGCCGCGACGGCGCCGACGAGCGCCCCGGCCACCAGGGCCAGGGCGGTCGCGCCGAGGCCGATGAGCAACGACCAGCGCGCGCCGTACAGGAGCCTCGACAGGATGTCGCGGTTGGCGCTGTCGAGCCCCATCCAGTGCGCGGCGGACGGGCCGCCGCCGGCGGCCTCCTGGACGTACGGGGAGTGCGGCGCGATCCAGGGCGCGAGCAGGGCGGCGAGCACGACGAGCGCGATGACGGCGACGGCGGCCCACGACAGCGGGGGCAGCCGGCGGAAGCCGATGCCGGGCCTGGACAGGCGCTCCCCCAGGGCACGTCTCATGCGGCGCTCCTCAGGCGGGGGTTGACGAGCAGGTAGAGGATGTCGACGGCGAGGTTGACGACCATGAAGCCGACCGCGATCGTCAGCACCACACCCTGCACCACGGCCGGGTCACCGTCGCGCACCGCGTTGATCATGAGCTGGCCCATGCCGGGCAGGCCGTAGATCTGCTCGATGACGACGGTGCCGCCGATGAGGTAGCCGATGCGCAGGCCGAGCACGGTCAGCGGGTTGATGAGCGCGTTGCGCAGCACGTTGCGACCCACCACGACGACGGGCGGCAGGCCGCTGCCGATCGCCGTGCGGACGTAGTCGCGGTCCAGCTCCTCGACCATGGACGTGCGGATGACGCGGGTGAGCTGGGCGGCGGCCGGCAGCGACAGCGACAGGGCGGGCAGCGTCATCGAGCGCAGCCAGCCGGTGAAGGAGTCGGCCGGGTTGATGTAGCCGCCGGTCGGGAACAGGCCCTCGCCGACCGCCAGCCACTGGATCATCAGCAGGGCCAGCCAGAACGCGGGCGCCGCGACACCGACCAGCGAGACGACGCGGATGACCTGGTCGGGCCAGCGGTCGCGGAACAGCGCGGCGATGACGCCGAGGACGAGTGCCAGCCCCACGGCCACGGCCAGGCCGAGGAACGTGAGCTGGAGCGTCAGCGGCAGCGCCGTCGTCACCGACTCGATGACCGGTTTGCGGGTGAGCACGCTGGTGCCCATGTCACCCTGGACCAGGTCGGCGACGAAGCGCAGGTAGCGCAGCGGCAGCGGGTCGAGCAGGCCGTTCTCCAGCTGGAACTGGCGGATCTGCTCGGGGGTCGGGTTCGCGCCCTGGAAGTAGGCGTACTCCGGCTTGTTGCCGGAGAAGCGCATCACGACGAACACGAACGCGACGACCCCGAGCAGCAGCGGCACCAGGATGAGGACGCGCCGGAGGAGCAGGCGGGCGATGAGGACCATGGCGGCTCAGACGCGCTTGGACTGCAGCAGGTTGATGCCCGGGTACGGCTGCGCGCGCACCCCGGTCAGCTTCTTGGGGTCCCAGGCGGACATCAGCTCGGTGTGCACCACCGGGTAGAGGACGGCCTGCTCGGCGATCACGTCGAGGTAGCGGTGCACCAGCCCGGCCTTCTTGTCCTTGTCGGGCTCCTTGGTCGCCTCGTCCATCATGGCGAACAGCGCCTTGGCGTCCTTGCTGCCCTCGTAGTGGCTGTACTTCATCCACAGGCCGCCGGAGACGTAGTTGTACCGCATGATCAGGTCGGCGTCCATGCCGAACTGGTTGGGGTTCGAGGCGGCGGCGACCACCTGGTAGTCCTGGAACTGGTCCATCTTGGTGAACAGCGCGGCCGTGTCCTGCGGCTCCAGCGTGGTCTTGACGCCGATGGCCTCCCAGGAGGCGGCGATGGTGGGCAGGCAGTCGACGAGCCAGCTCACGTTCACCGACATGAGGTTGACCGTCAGGCCGCTGACGCCGGCCTCCTTGAGCAGCGCCTTGGCCTTGTCGGGGTCGTGGTCGTAGACGACCGCGGCCCGCTTGTGGTCGGGGTGGCCCTCGTTGAGGAACGAGCTGGAGGCGGTGCCGTGGCCCTTGAGCGCCACGTCGATGAGTTTCCGCTTGTCGATCGCGTAGTGCAGCGCCTGGCGGACGCGGACGTCGTCGAACGGCTTGGCGCCGGTGTTGAACATCAGGAACAGGTGGTTCATGCCGGCGCCGCCCTCCACCGTGAGGCCCTGCTGTTTGAGCCGGTCCACGTTGGCGTACGGGATGTTGTCGGCGATCTGCGCCTCGGCGGAGGCGCCGGAGATCTTGGCGACGCGGGCGGCGGCGTCGACGATGCTCAGCCAGTTCATCTTCTTGGCCGAGGCCGGGCGGGGGCCGTTGTAGCCGTCGAACGCCTCGAAGGCGGTGTTGGACTTGGGGTTGTGCTGGACCAGCTTGTACGGCCCGGAGCCGACGGCCTTGCCGCCCTTGGCGGCGTCCCAGGCGCCCGGCTGCCCGAAGACGTGCCTGGGCATGATCTTCGCGATGGTGAGCCGGGGAGCGGCGTCGGGGAAGGGGAACGCGAAGACCAGCTCGACGGTCCTGTCGTCGACCTTCTTGACCTCCTTGAGCCAGGAGCGGAAGAAGTTGCCGACGAGGACGTTCGCCTGGGGGTCGAGGACCCGCTGGTAGCTGAAGACGACGTCGTCGGCGGTGACGGGCTGCCCGTCGTGCCACTTCGCGCCGTCGCGGAGGGTGAACCTCCAGGTCGTCGCGTTCAGGTCCGATGGGAGCGCGGTCGCCAGGGCCGGGTACGGCTCGCGGGTGATCGGGTCGGTGTCGAGCAGGCCCTCGTAGACGTGGGCGATGCCGGCCATGGCGAAGGCCGAGGCTGTCTGGGTGGGGTCCCAGCTCTGGTCGTTGCCGTACCCGATGACGGCGGTGATGAGATCCTTGTCCGAGCCCGCCCCGACCGAGCCGGTGGAGGCCGGGCCTCCCGAGCAGGCGGAGAGGGTGGCCGCGATGAACGCCGCCGCACCCGTTGCCCCGCTGTGACGCAGGAAGTCGCGGCGGCTGAGGTCAGAGCTCACGGATGCCTCCTGGGGGTAGAACATGGGACATCCCATGTCCTATCTTGTGCGTAATGTGGACGCTAGAGGCGAGAGCAGCCTGAGGTCAACAGAGGATTTCCGGAATGTTACCTAAGCCCCTATCAGAGAGGGATTTTTCATGACCACTGTCCCGCGCTCCCGGCTCAGCCGGGCCGTGGAGGCCCAGGAGGGCGTCAAGGACCTGATTCTCCGGCGTGGGCTGGTCGCGGGCGACCCGCTGCCGACCGAGTCGGAGCTGATGGAGGAGCTGGCCGTCAGCCGCAACTCCGTCCGGGAGGCGCTGAAAGCCCTCCAGGCGGTCGGCATCGTGGAGATCCGCCACGGCTTCGGCATGTTCGTCGGACGCATGTCGCTGGCGGGGCTGGTCGACGAACTGGCCTTCCACAGCCGCATCACGATGCAGGACGGCCGCAACCAACTCGGCCACCTCACCGAGATCCGGGAGATCCTGGAGAGCGGACTGGTCCTGCGGCTGATCGACCTCGGCGGCGAGGCCGACCTCGGGCCGGTCGCCGAGGTGATGGCCCGCATGGAGGCGGAGGCCCGCGTCGGCGCGGTCTCCCCCGAGACGGACCGGCTCTTCCACGACCTGCTCTACCGCCCGCTCGGCAACCCGTTGGTCGGCCAGCTCCTCGGGGCGTTCTGGGACGTCTACCACCAGCTCCGCGACGAGATCGGCACGCCGGACGAGACGCCGGAGGACGTGGCCAAGCGGCACCGCGACATCCTGGCGGCGGTCACGGCCGGCGATCGCGCCGCGGCGGCCGCGGCGGTCCAGGCCCACTTCGAGGGCGTGCGCAACCGGCTGGCCCGCCTCTCGCCGCCCCCCTGGTGACGACAGACACCGAGCCGTCATGGCTCCTCGCCCCTTCCGGACATCCGACGTTGGACGTAGGATCTCCGCTCACATTCTCCTCCACTCATGGAAGGGCGAGGACATGCACGTTGGTCACCCCCCGCAGGGCCGCACCAGGCGCGCCCTGCGCCACCGTGCGGGCGCCGTGATGGCGCTCGCCTGTTTACTCGTCAGCTCGCTCGGCGCGCCGGCGGCAGCGGCGCCGGCCTTCGAGTCCGCCACCAACCCCGACCCCGCGCCGTTCGTGGACGAGCAGGTGCTCTACAAGCAGGGCGACTTCGGATACGCCTGCTTCCGCATCCCCGCCGTCGTCCGGGCCACGAACGGCATGCTCCTGGCGTTCGCCGAAGGACGGGTGAAGGACTGCGGCGACGACGAGGACATCGACCTCGTGCTGCGCCGCTCCACCGACAGCGGGCGTACCTGGGGACCCCTGCAGGTCGTCTCGGAGGGCAACGGCACGACCCACGGCAACCCGGTGCCGATCGTCGACGAGCGCACCGGGCGGGTCGTGCTGGTGACCACCCGCAACGGCGCCGAGCCGTGCCCGAACGGCTGCGACCGCGACCCCTGGGTGCAGTTCAGCGACGACCACGGGGCGACCTGGTCGGCCGCCAGGGAGATGACCGAGGGCAAGCGCCCGGAGTGGAACTTCTGGTACGCCACCGGCCCCATGCACGGCATCCAGCTCAAGCACGGCCCGCACGCCGGCCGGCTCGTCGTCGGGGCGAACTTCGAAAGCTGGGACCGGGTCGGCAAGCACGTCTACGGCACACACCTGCTCTACAGCGACGACAGCGGGACGACCTGGAACATCGGCGCCGAGACGTTCCGCGACGACGGCACGGTCATCGCCCAGGAGGTCACCGTCGTCGAGCTCGACGACGGGCGGATCTACGCCTCGGCCCGCGAGCGCGGCACCGACCCGGGCAGCCGGGCGTACGCGACCAGCAGCGACAGCGGACAGACGTGGGACGCGCCGTTCCGCACCATGCCGGCGCTCGCCACGACCGACGTCCAGGCGTCACTGCTGCGGTTCAGCGACGAGCGCATCCTCTTCTCCTCACCGATGCACCCGGGCGCCCGTGAAGCGATGGGCATCCGGTCGTCCTCCGACGAGGGGCGCAGCTTCGAGACCTGGGACGAGGGCAAGGTCTTCCACTGGGGGCCGTCGGCGTACTCCGACATGGTGCGCCTGGACGGCGACGAGGCCGCCCTCATGTACGAGGCCGGCACCGTCACGCCGTACGAGCAGATCCGGTTCGCCCGGTTCAACGAGGCGTACCTGGAGACGCCCAACGGCACCCCGCCCGGCATCCCCGGGCCGCCGGCGCCCGGCCCGACGACGCCGGACGCGTCGCCGCACCGCAACCCGGCGTACGTGCGCGGCGGTGCGCAGACCACCGACGGGCGGTTCGGCGGCGGGCTGGCCCTGGACCGGGTCGACGACCGGGTGGAGGTGCCGTTCGACGACTCCATCGACCTCGGCGCGAACGACTTCACGCTGACCTCCTGGATCCGCTACTCCGACCGGACCGGCGCGCACGCGATCCTCTGGTTCCACCGGGTGGACCGGGGCACCAACCCGCCGGGGCTGTGGCTGCGCGCCGAACCGGCCAGCAACCGCATCCGGGCGATCCTCTCCGTCGACCGGTACGACGTGACCGTGCAGTCGCCGAGCGCGTACAACGACGGGCAGTGGCACTTCGTGGTCCTCCAGCGGACCCGCGGCGAGCTGCGGCTCCTGGTGGACGGCGTCCAGGTCTCGTCGGCGAAGGCGCCGGCCGGTTCGCTGACCCTCGGCAAGGAGTTCGGGCTCGACGGGATCCACGTCGGACAGCGGATGGACGGCGCCGACCGCTTCCGCGGGACGCTGGACGAGGTGCGCGTCTACCGGCGCGCCCTCACCGGCACCGAGCTGGACCTGATCCGGCGACACAACCTCCCGATCGGCGGCCGGCTCGGGCTGCGGCTGCCTTTCGACCGCGTCGGCTGAACGAGCGGCGACCCCGTCACGTCCGTCCGGTGGCACGTCCATGTCGTCGGTGTGAAATCTTCCGCCCCGCCTGGCCTTGCGGGAGGAGGAGGTGGGATGTTCTGACACAAGGACGTCGACGAGCGTGGAGGACAGCATGCGGACGCGTGACGGCGCGTCGCTCCAGGAGCGCATCGTCGCCCTGATCCACGAACGCGGACTGGCCCCCGGGGCGCCGATGCCGACCGAAGCGCAGCTCATGGAGCTGCTCGGGGCCAGCCGCAACAGCGTCCGCGAGGCCGTGCGGGCCTTGCGGGCGTTGGGCATCGTCGAGATCCGGCACGGTCATGGGACGTTCGTCGGGCACCCGTCGCTCGACGTGCTGACCCCGTCGCTCGCCTTCCGGGTGCGCTCGGAGCCGGGCGGCGGGATCCGCGCCCTGCACGATCTGGTCGAGGTTCGCGAACTGATCGAGACCGGGCTGATCGGCCAGGTGGCCCAGAGCACCAGCGCCTCCCGGCTCGCCGCGCTGGACGCCCTGGTCGGTGGAATGGATCGGGACCGGGGAGCCGATCGGGCGTTCCACGCGCTGTTGTACGAGTCGTGCGGCAACGAGCTGGTGCTGCAGTTGATCGGCCTGTTCTGGGACGTCTACCACGAGGTCGAGCCGACGCTCGGCCCGCCGGAGGAGCGGACCGCGGAGATCGTCGCCAACCACCGCCGGATCGTGGCGGCACTTCGCGCCCGGGACGCCGAGGCCGCCCGGGAGGCGATGCGACTGCACTTCCGGGACGTCAAGGCGCGCGTCGCACGCGCGCCGGCGCACGCTGATCAGTCGCCGTCTCAGCCCGTCGGGGTGACGGGCCGCCAGGACCGGGCGGCCGGCTGACGCGGGCCGGTACGGACGTCCGGCGTCGCCCGGGGTCACCTCGGGCCGTCCAGCTGGAACAAGATCATCATGCCGGCCAGGGCCAGAAACCAAGCCGCCGGCAGAGCGATCAACACAGCACCCCCCGTGCCCGAGCGTGCGCCGTCAGGGGGTGGGGCGGATACGCGAGTGCCCAGCCTGGAACCAGTCGGCGGCGATGTCGGTTTCCGTGATGCGTCCGATCAGCGCCAAGGCGGAGCTGATGCTCTCGTCCTCTTCCACACGATCGTCGAGGAGCCCGCCATCGGTGATCTGGAAGCGCAGTCCATCCATCAGGTGGTCGAGCGCGTGCGGGTCGTCGCCGGACCGCTCCTGCGGCCAGGTCGGATCGAAGGACACGATCACGCGTCCCTCACGGGCGTACGTGAAGGAAGCCCTGCCGTGGATGTCCATGCGGAGGCCGACTGCCTGACGACCGTCCTCGGTGATGGACAGCAGAAACGCATCGTCGCAATGCCCCGGCGCGATCCCGATCCAGCCGTTGACCTCGGCCACCCAGTTGGAGCCGTCCCTGGTGCTGTGGTCGAGGATCTCGCTCAGGTGGCACGGGGTCCAGGTGGCGACGTCCAGATGGAGGGCCGGGGCGAGGGCATCGAGGTCCGCGCCCTTGATCCAGAGGGCGCTGAATCCCAACGCCCACAGGTCCATCTCGGCATCGAGCCCCTCGGTGAAGAGCGTCGAGACCAGAACGTCGTACAGGTAGGTCCGTGACTGCATGGCCGCCTCTCAAGCGTCTCGGGAGAAACCCGTCCCGAACAGGGGTCGCCGCGATCGGCTCATGCCGCCGACGCGCTGGGGGCGACCGGCTGGCGGCGCGGGGCGGCAAGGCCGTGGGCTGAGCGGGCCGGCCAGATCATGGTCAGGCCGCTTGAGACCACACCGAGAGCCTCGACGGCGCTTCCCCCGCCCAGGATCGGGGGGATGGGAGCGAACGCCTCACCCTACAGTCGATCATGAGGAGCGGCGCCAGGCGGAAGGCGGCGTCCGCGAGCGCGGCGGTTGAAGGGCGGGCACCGCTGCAACGGAGAGGCCCGGTGTGGTGTTCGGAGGGTATGGGACAACCTGACGAGGAACGACGATGACGACTCTACGGCCCGGCCGGGTGCGGGAGCCGGACGCCTGCACCGCGATCACCGAACAGCCCCTGATCGCGTTCGCGGGCGTCTCCCTCGCCGTCTGGCTCCGGAGAGACACATGACCACCGGCGACATCGTGCCCGGCGCGGCCGGCAGGCGCGTCGACGAGGCCGACTGGGCCAGTCTCGCCGAGACCCTGGACGCGCATGGCTGTGCCCTGACACCGCGGCTGCTCGACCCGGAGGAGTGCCGGGCGATCGCCCGCCTGTACGAGCGGACGGAGCTGTTCCGCGGCACCGTCGACATGGCGCGCCACCGCTTCGGTTCCGGAACGTACCGCTACTTCACCCACGAACTGCCTCCGGTGGTCGCGGAACTGCGTGCGGCCCTCTACCCACGGCTGCTGGCCGTCGCCCGTGACTGGGCCGCGCGGCTCGGCCGCCCGGCGCCCTGGCCGGACGACCTTCACGAGTGGCTGGCGATGTGTCACGAGGCGGGACAGAACCGCTCGTCGCAGATCCTGCTCCGCTACGAGAAGGGCGACTGGAACGCCCTGCACCGCGACGTCTTCGGTGATCTCGTCTTCCCCCTTCAGGTCGTGATCGGCCTGGACGAGTACGGCGCCGACTACACCGGCGGAGAGTTCCTGCTCGTCGAACAGCGGCCCCGGGCCCAGTCGCGTGGCACCGCCGCCGTGCTGCACCAGGGGCACGGCCTCGTCTTCACCACCCGCGACCGGCCGGTACGGACCAGACGCGGATGGTCCGCCGGTGCCGTCCGGCACGGCGTGAGCACCGTCCACTCCGGCCGGCGGCACGCGCTCGGCCTGGTCTTCCACGACGCGTCGTGACGGCCGCCGATCGGGAGTCGTACCGGGAACCGCCACGGCCCGGCCCGCATACGGCCGCCGAACTGGCCGCGCTCACCGGGCTGCTGACGGTCCCCCGGATCGGGACCGTGGTGGTGGGCCACAGCAGGGACGCCGCCTCCACGGAGTCCGCCGCCGTCTTCACCGAGGAGTGGGAGGCGGGCGGCGGCACGGTCCTCGCGGTGGTCGACTGGCCCGAGACGGCGGCCTCATGGCTGCGCGCGGCCCGCCGGATGACCGCGCAGACCCCGGACGCGTGGGTGATCGCTGCGGCCGTTCCCGGCTTCGTCCGGCTCGCGCTGCGGCTGAGGCACAGCACCGCGTGGGAGCCGTCCCGCACCTACGCCTTCGGGTCGCTGGGCGATCCGCGCGTCCCTGCCCTGGCCGGCCCCGGCGTCCTGGACGGGCTGCGCGGCGCGAGCGCCGACGGCGGCTGGTGGGAGGTTCGCGACGGTCGCATCACCACGTTTCGGGGCCGAACCAGCGAGTGAGGGCAGCCCGCAGAATGTCGGCGTCGTGACTCCTCCGCTCCCTGAAGGGAGCGGCTTCTCGCTAAGCCGCTTGAGCAGCCTGGCGAAGGGCAAGCCCTGCCCTGAGGATGTTGGTCGCCGCGTTCACGTCGGCGTGCGCGGTGTGCCCGCACGCCGTGCAGGCGAACGCGGCCTGGGTGAGACGGTTGTCCTTCGCGCAGTGCCCGCAGCGGGCGCAGGTGCGGGAGGTGTTGCGGGGATCGACTGCGATCAGCTCTCGACCGGCGCTTTCAGCCTTGTGCGCGAGGATCGTCAGGAACACCCCCCAACCCGCGTCCAAGATCGAACGGTTGAGCCCGGACTTGGCGGCGACGTTACGGCCGGGCGCCTCGATCGTGCCCGACGCCGAGCGCATCATGTGGGTGATCCGCAGGTCCTCGTGCACGATCACGTCGTACCCACGCACCAGGGCCAAGGCGGCCTTGTGCGCGCCGTCCACCCGCTGCCGCCGCACCTTGGCGTGCAACGCCGCCACCCGGGCCACGGCCTTACGCCGACGCTTGGACCCGCGCTTCTTGCGGGCGAGATCGCGCTGGGCCGATGCGAGACGGCCGGCGCAAGCGGCCAGGTGCCGCTGGTTGTCGATGTGGTGGCCGTCGCTGGTCGTGACCAGCGAGGCGACACCCAGGTCGACCCCCGCGACCAGACCGGTCGCGGGCAGCGGCTGCGCGGGCACCTCGTCACACGACAGCACCACGTACCAGCGCGAGCCCTCGCGCTTGACGCTGATCGTCTTGACCCGGCCCTTCACGGCCCGGTGCTGGTGCACCCGGACGTGGCCGACGCCCTGAAGGCGCACGAACGTGGCGGCCGGATGCTCGGGCTGGGAGTCCCACCGGCAGCCGTCGCCGTCCTTCGGCCATTCCACCGTGTCGAACCAGCCCCGCCCCTTGAAACGCGGGAACCCCGGCCTGCGCCCGGCCTTGACCCCGTCGAAGAACGCCCGGAACGCCTTGTCGAGCCGTCGCAGCGTGGCCTGCTGGGAAGAGAACGACCACCGGCCCTGACCCTCTCCATCGTCGGCGCGGATGTGCTTCAACTCCGCCGACTGGTCCCCGTACCGAACCGCGACACCCGCCTTGGCGTAGGCGGTGCGCCGGTGCTCCAGAGCGGCGTTGTACAGCTGCCGGTGATCCTCCAGGCAAGCGGCCAGCGCGGCGGCCTGCCTGCTGGTGGGGCGCAGCAGGAACTTGAACGACCTGCGCACACCCACCTCCCACGTTCGGTAACGACGCGACCACGGTACCGGCAGGCACCGACAAAACCCGGAAGGAGACCTGTGATGCGCAGACCTGGCGGGTCAGGGCACGCTCGGGCCTTGACGGCCCTCCCGCTCCCGATTCCCCCGGCGGCTGAAGCCGCCGCTCCCCTCGGGAGGCTCTGATGGCTGACCCCGCGGGCCGACCACACGGCGTAGCCGTCGGGGCGGACGAGAAACGCCTCCGCGCGCCAACCGTCGCCGACCGGAGTGGCCGGCACGATGTCCACCCGGTCGGCCCAGGGGCCCGCCACGGCCCGCAGGCCGGCGTCTCCGGTCAGGTCCAGCAGGAGCGGGCGCCCCTGACGCAGCAGCTCGGCCAGGGTGGCGGGGCCGTCGGGCGTCTTCACCGGCAGACTCGGCACCATCCGCCCGGCCAGCGGGTCGTCGGCGGGCGCGCCCACCGGGTACACCACTCCCACACCGGTGATCATGGTGCTCAGGTAGGCGTTGACCTCGTCGAACCGCATCAGCCTGGCGAACAGCTCACGCAGGGCGTCCGTGCGCGGGTCGGGGTTCATGAGGGCGACCTGGGCCCGTACGTTGTTCAGCACGGCCGCCGCCACCGGGTGCCGCTCGCTGTGGTACGTGTCGAGGAGCCCGTCCGGTGCCCATCCGCGGATCTCGGCGGCCAGCTTCCAGCCCAGGTTGACGGCGTCCTGGAGGCCCAGGTTCACGCCGTGGCCGCCCGCCGGGAAGTGGACGTGCGCGGCGTCGCCGGCCAGCAGGACGCGGCCCCTGCGGTAGTGCTCCGCCTCGAGCGAGGCGTCGCTGAAGCGGGAGATCCAGGCCGGGTCGGCCATCGGGACGGGCTGCCCGGAGATGCGCTCCACCTCGCCCCGCAGCTCTTCCAGGGTGGCGGGCGTGTGCCGGTCCGGGTGAGGGCCCCGGTAGTCGTAGGTGCACACGCGGCTCAGTCCGTAGGGGTTGACCCACAGGAGGGTCCAGCCGCGCGGGGTGCGCTGCCAGCCGGCGGGCGCACCGGCCGGGTCCAGCAGCCGCACCTCGCCCATGAGCGCGGCGACGGTCGGCCCGTCGCCCAGGAACCGGATGCCGCTCAGCTTCCGCACGGCACTGCGCGCCCCGTCCGCGCCGATCATCCAGCGGGCCGTGAGGGTCCGTTCGGCGCCCGACGTGGAGCGCAGGCGAAGCCGCACGCGGTCGTCGTACTCGTCCAGTCCGACGAGCTCCGCGTCACGCTGCACCCGGGCGCCGAGCCGTACGGCGTCCGCCGCGAAGACCTCCTGGGCGAAGGCCTGCGGGCTGCCCACGATCACCGGCCCCTCGTCGACGACGCGGGACAGGTCCAGCTCGAAGATCGAGGCGAAGTGGAACCGCACCGGCCGCCCCGTGTCCCGGGAGGCGACGTGCCGGCCCGGCTGCACCGCCTCAAGCAGCCCGCGGCGGTCCAGCGTCTGCGCGGTGCGCGCGTGCAGGGTGCCCGCCTTGGAGATGCCGTCGGGGCCGGGCAGCTTCTCCAGCACCGTCACGTCGATGCGCAGCAGGGCGAGCTCCCGCGCGAGGAGGGTGCCGACCGGTCCGCCGCCGACCACGGCGACGGCGGTGTCGACACCGGTGTCGACGGCGGCGTCGACGCCCGTCCCGGCTGCCGGCTGTGCCCCGCCACGCATGGTGCCCCCCTTTGTCGCCGCTGGTCCGGGAGAATCAACACCACTGCGGCGCGGGCGGTTGCGGCTCGCCCGCAACCGCCCGCGGTTGCGGCTCGCCCGCACCCGTTGCCGGGGCCGTGGCGGCCGGGAGAGCTCGCGACGTCCGTCCGCGGCCGACTGGGCCGACCACGCCGCCGAGATCACCCGCCGCACCTCACCATAGGAGGACACCAGATGACCGGCCACCACTCCCCTGCCGACAGCGACGTCTGGGATCCCTTCGGCACGTTGCGCCGCGCGTTGTGGATCGGCGGTGGCCAATGGGCCGGAAAGTCGACCGTGGCCCGGCTCCTGGCCGTCCAGTTCCGCATCACCGTCTATCACTACGACTACCACGACGCTCGCGGTCACCACGATCGCCGGATCGCCCGCCGCGTCGGCCTCGGCGAGCCGGCCACCGAGCCCGACCCGGACCAGGTGTGGGTCCACACCACCCCGGAAGAGATGGCCGCCGCGACCCTGGGCGGCTTCCCCGACCGGTTCGCATGGGCCCTGGACGACCTGCGCGCGCTCGTCTCAGGCCACCCGATCATCGCCGAAGGCTGGGGACTGCGCCCCGAACTCGTCGCGCCCGTCATCGACTCACCGCGCCGGATGGTCGTCATGGTGCCGACGCCAGAGTTCCGCCGGCATCAGCTCCATGAGCTACCGCGCGCCGCCTCGCTCGGGCACCGCGTCAGCGATCCGGCGCGCGCACAGGCCAACCGCCTGGCCCGGGATCGCCTCGTCGCGGAGGACGCCGTCCGCACCGCCCGCCGCCTCGGCATCCGCGTGATCGAAGTCGACGGTTCCCTCGACGCCGCTGCGATCGCGAGGCTCGTCGCCGACCATTTCAGCCCCTACCTCCCAGAGCAAGATCCAAAGCTCTGAAGCACCTGGACGAGCAGGGGGCGCTGCGCCCAGACGTCACCGACCCGATTCGGAACCCTCCGGCGCGGGCCGCGTCGCAGCCGTGGACTGATGCCCTGGAAGAGCGCGTCCCGGCCGAACAGCGGGACGATCTCGGCCGAGTTGTCTTCGTTGAAGGCCCGCTGCCAACGTTGGAGCAGCCCGGTGAGCACATCCGCTGCCACGGAGCCGGTCATCGCGAGCCGCCGGCGTGCAGAGCTTCCGGCTCCCACTGGTGTCGTGGCTGCGTGTGCAGCCGCCAGTAGTGCTCGGCGATGTCATCCGGGTCGAAGTCAGTGCCGGGGGCGACCGGGCCGGCCACGGTGACGCTCGCCACGTGCACCGCGGAGGGGCCGTACTCCTGGTCGAGCAGCGTGACCAGGGTTCGGACCCCGGCCTTGCCCAGCGACAGGCTCACGTATTGCGGCTTGGGCTCGGGCATGCCGCCCGTGATGAGGAACGTTCCGTTGCCGCGTGCCGCCATCGCGGGCGCGACGTGGGCGGCGGCGTTGAGCGCGCCAACCACGTTCACCGTCCATGCCTCCATGTGACCGCGTACTGACAGCTCGCCCGGCGCGTCAGCCTGGATGATCGCGGCGTTGTACACGACGATGTCCGGCACGCCGTGCTCGCTGACGGCCTGGTCGAGTGCGGCGTTCAACGCGGCCTGATCGGTGCTGTCGGCCTCCGTCATGACAACCGGCACGCCAAGAGGATCAACCGCCTCGGCCACGGCACGCAGCGTCCGTCCACTCCGGGCGATCAGCGTGATCGCCAGCCCTTCCCTGGCCAGCCGGCGAGCCACAGCCTGTCCTATCCCTGGACCCGCACCGATGATCACTGCACTCGACATCGACATCTCCTCACCTTCGTGGTCAGCGATACTTGGGACGGTAAGGCGTCACATCCATGTGAAGGTCAAGCGAAAGGATCCGCATGCGGATCGGCGACCTGGCTCACGAGACCGGGGTGAGCAGGCGACTGCTGCGCTACTACGAGGAGCAGGGCCTGCTCAGGCCGGTCCGGCTGGTCAACAGCTACCGTGAGTACACGGAGGCGGACATCGCGACGGTGCGCCACATCCGCGCCATGCTCGCCGCGGGGCTCCCCACCGCGGTCATCGCCCGGGTCTTGCACTGCGTTCACGGCGAGGACGAGCTGGTGGTGCCGACCGGCTGCCCGACCTTCATCGAGGACCTGCGGCGCGAACGCGTCCGCATCGGCGAGACGATCGCTCAACTCCAGAGCTCCCAGGGGATGCTGGATACGATCCTCGATGCGGCGCTACGGTCAGCTCAAGGGCCACGATCCCGACCTGAGTGAAACCCCAAGGGGCCCCGAACCAGGACGAGCCGGATGCGAAATGTCGTTGCACCTCAGGGTGCGCGGTTTACTCCTTTCGACCCCCCTGGAGTCCATCTGGGCGATTTATTCGTTTTGCCCGAGCATCAGTCCTCAGGGGCGGGCCGGGCCCTGCTCGCGGAGTTGCTGCGCGGAGCTGGACCGAAAGTGACCTTTGCCTCGTCCGACCCACGCGCCATCGCCCTTTACGTCCGGCACGGCCTGCGTCCCTGGACCCCGCTGCTCTATCTGACCGGGCCGACCTCCGCTCTGCCCACGCCACCGGTGCGACGAACGCGGCCGGAGAACATCACGGCGTTGGACATCCGCGCATCCGGAGGTGCCCGGCACGCCACCCTCGCCTGGTACTCCGCCCTGCCGGGCGTCACCTTCTACGCAACGGACCGGGGCTACGACGCTGTGCGCCAGACCGGCCACGATCTCGTGATCGGTCCGGCCGGCGGGGCCGGCCCACAGGACTGCGTGGACGCGGTGCTCGGCGCCCTCGCCACCGCCCAGGCGCGCATCGCCCGGATAGCGGTCCCGGGCATGCATCCCCTCGTGTCCGCGTTGCTCGGCGCCGGCTGGCACATCGCGGACATGGACACCTTGATGGCCGACGACGCGGGACTCGCACTGATCCATCCAGACCGCTACGTTCCCCACCCGGACCTCGGCTGATTCCAAGGAGCGGCGCCGCTCCGGGACGGGCACCCCTCTGGTGTGGAGCGCACGGATGACGGCCAAGGTCGTCGACAAGGCCGGAGACCAGCCGTAGGGAACAGCTGCGAGGGACTTCGCGGCCCCTGGCGGGACGGTCGGCGTCTCTTTTGATCATGCGGCTGGACGGGCGTCAAGATCACGGCCTGTGGCCGTTCCACTCCAGCGGCCATGTGTCGCCCCAGGAGGCTGTGCGGGTTTCGTCGTGATTCTGTGTACTTGGGGGTTACGGCACCGCAGTCCTGTCATGATCTCGGTGGCACCTCACCGATGGGATCCTCCATGCCTCCTCGCTCACTCGTACTGGTGGCCGCCTCACTCTGCGCGGGCGGCCTCGCGGTTCTGGCGTACTTCCACGACTCCGACCTGGTGCTGTTGAGGGAACATCTGAACCATCCGTTCGCGTTCGGTGCGCTGGCCTGCCTCCTGATGGCGTGCGCCGCCCTCGGACTGCGGTGGAGGTGGCTACGCGTCCTGATCGGCGTCCTCGCCGGGCTGGGTGCGAGTGGCGCGCTGTTCGTGGGGTCGGTCGCCCTTTCGTTCACCGCAACCGAGGAAGCCGGCTTCGTCGACGGGCCCGCCCCGTACAGGATCCGGCTCCAGCAGTCGCCGGCGGGTCTCGGGCCGGACTCGGTGATGTGGCTCAGCCTCCGCAGAGACGACGGGTTGCTCAGCAAGGAGTGGAATCTTGGCTGCATGAACGACGACGACCCCGACGACGCCTTCGACTCGGTCAAGTGGACGGGGCCGAGTTCAGTGAAGATCCGGGTGACAGACGGGCGAACGTTCCCCATAGCCTTGGACCCCGTCTCGGGCCGGCCCCAGACCACCATCGCGCTCAATTGTTGACAGCGGCCCTCAAGCGGCGCACCTGGGAATGGGAAGCAGGCCGGTCCACCTGGAAGGACGCAATCACGTCAGCCGCGCGTGAACGGGTGTCCAGCTGCACAGATTCGACGGTTCGCTGATCGTGTCCCGGACACACAATGATCGTTTCCCAACGCGCAGGAGCAGATACCAGGCCGGATGGCGGTTCGCACCGCGGTCGGAGGCCACCAGTATGTAGCGGTCGCTGTCGACTCCGTAGACCAGCGCGGTGCGGCGCAGTTCGCCGGTTCTCCGGCCCCGGGTCGTCAGCAGCAAATCGTTCACGCCTGGCCGCGGCCGACCGCCGGTTTCCTGAAACGGCGGATGTGCTCGGCGACCCAGGGGTTCGGACTGTCGTGGACCTCGGACATCACACCTCCCGGATACTGACGGCGGCACGGCGGTGATGAGGGACCTCGATCTCGTCGAGCAGCGCCACCGCGAAGTCCGCGTACGTGATCCTGCTGGCCGGGTCCGCATGGTCGGCGATCCGGTACCGGCCGGTGCGCGTTCCGGCATGGTCGAAGTCGCCTGCCGGAGCGACGTATGCCCAGTCAAGGTCGCATTCCTGAAGCACGGCGAGACCCGCCGCGTGGCCGAGGTAGAAGGCGCGGTACTCGTTGGGGTAACCGGGCTCGTCCATCAGCGGAGCACCCGAAGCACCGGGCATGATCGATGCCAGTCCGACCACCGCCAGCTGGCGCACGCCCGCCTTCACCAGACCGGTGGTCAGGGCGCGAGCCGACGCGGTGAAGAACTCGTGAGGCGACACGGACAGGTCAACGGCGGCGCTGAGGGTCTTGTCGTATCGGGTGGCCACGCCCCGCCAGGCCTTGAGCTGGTTGATCAGCCGCTCGACGGTGTTCCTCTCCTTGTAGAGGTCGCACGGCCGACGGAAGTACCTCACCCCGGCGTCCTCGGGCGGCAGCTTCATCACTAGTCCCCGGCCGCCTGGCGCTCCTCAGGGGTCGTCACGAAGCTGCCCATGCCGGGCTCGGTACGAATCAAGCCGTCAGCTCGCAGAGCGCGCATGACCTTCTGGCCGGTGGCGTTCGCGATGCCGAACTCCTCTATGAGGGCCACGGCTACTGCCGCGCCACGGTGTACGAGTTGTGCAGCGGCGGCGGCCAAGCCTTCATCCGTCGCATCCTCCAGCTCGAAGATGGCCACCAGATCCAAGAGACCGCCCCCTCGCCCCTGAAGGAAGCTTGGGCGCTCTCGACGGCCTTGTTGTCAGGGGCCGCCCGATAGACGGCATAGCGGCATGAGGTAGCGCCACCACGCGCACACATCTACGATCTTCCCAAATACGTATACAAGCGTCCCCGGCATGGCGGCATCTACCTCTCCATATATTTAGGCCGCTTTCGCGCCAGGACTCCACGGAAGATACGCTTAACGCTGACTTTTGTCGCCACCGGAGCAATTATTTCCGGGTGTGGAAATTACGATGACACCGCCTTTCGTAAAGCACTGGATGAGTGCTACAAGAAAGACGCACTCGACGTGACCCACCGCGGCACGGGCTTCGTCGCCGTCGCCGGCTAGGGACACGCCTTTCTGTACGGCAGCGTGGGTACGATCACCCGCCACTGGGCCGCGCTCAGCCCGCCCGCCTTCGCGCACACCGCCGCCGCCAACGCCTCCCCGCCCACGGCGTGCCGCCTGACCGCGCCGTCGCCGTCCACGGTCAGCACCGCCGACCCGTCGCCGGTGAACGCCACGTCGAGCGGCTGCCCGATCTCCGGGTCCTGCCCGCCGCCCTGGTCGAGCAGCGCGCCCAGGTCCGTGCCCGACATCACGTCGACCAGCCGCACCCTTCCCCCCACCTGAAAGCTGGCGAGCAGGTCCTCGCGCGGCGAGTAGGCGGCGGTGTCGCCGAACCCGCGCGCGGTGGCGAGCCTGCGGCGCGTGGCCACGTCCCAGACCGTCATCCGTCGCCGCGCGTCGAGCACCACGACTGCCTTGCCGGAGCGGGTGAAATACGCGCGCACCCCCTCGGCGTTCCTGCCGCCGCCGCCGAACGCCGGCCCCAACGCCTTGCCTGCGGCCGTCTCCAGCAGGTGAGTGCGGTCGCCCGCCACCACCAGCGTCCGCCCGTCGGAGGAGAAGGCCGCGTACTTCGCCGCGCCCGCCTCGGCCGACCACATGCGCCGCCTGGTCTGCCGGTCCCACAGCTCGACCCCGCCCTTCTCGGTGACCACAACCAGCCTGGCGCCGTCGGGAGAGAAGGCCACCTGCACGGCGGACGTGCGCAGCGTGCCCTGGACGGCGGCCGAGGCGGTGTCCACGATCCGCACCCCGGGCCCGAACGTGGCGACGAAACGGGAATCCGGGCTGAATACCGCGTACTCCGCCTCCGGCAACGCGCCGACCTTCCTCCCGCCGACGGCCGACAGCTCGCCGTCGCGGACCACGAGCCGCCCGTCGCCGCTCAGCGCCGCCGTGCTCACAAGATGATCGTCGTCCTCGGTGGTCAGGTCGGCCACGTCCACCGAGAAAACCTGGTCGCCCAGCAGGTAGCGGAACGTGCTTCCGTCGAAGGCCCCCTGCACCGCCTCATCGAATTCCCCCCGTACCTGGACCGTGGTGAGCAGTTGCGTGTCCGACCTGCGCCAGAACTGGATGGACCGCGATGCCACCGTCGCGACGAGGCCGGCGCCGAACACGGCCGCGCCACCGTTCCAGGTGCCCTGGGTGCCGGCGCCGTCCTTGTCGCCGATGAAGTCCTTCGCCCCGGTCCTCAGGTTGGTCAGCTCCAACTGGCGACCGCGCCGTGCGGCCCGCCAGACCCCGTCCCGGCTGAATGTGCCCGCGGGGGCGGGCCCGAGGACCTTGGCGGCGCCGGTTCGCAGGTCCCAGCGGGTACGCCGGTCAGCCTCCTGGAGCAGGACGGAATCGTCCCGCTCGAACGCCACGTCGACCCACTCGTTCGTGAAATCCTTGGCAGTGGGGAAGACGTAGTCGCTGATCGGCCTGCCGCTGACGACGTCCACCGCGGATGCGCGCCTGGCCGTCACGGTCACCAGCACCTTGCCCGACGGGCTCAGCGTCACGCTGTTCATCGGCTCGGCCGGCCGGGCGCCGCGTGTCCGCAGGAGCCGGCCGTTGCGCATGTCCCACGCGCGCGTCGCGGTGGAATCGGCGCTGATCAGCGTCCGGCCGTCGGCGCCGAGCGTGCGTACCGTGTCGCCCGCGGTCGACGGGTCACGGAACATCGCCGTCTCGCGCTGCGCCAGCGAGGCCACCAGGGCCGCCCTGGTGGCCGGCGTGCGGTCCAGCCGCCAGGCCGCCAGGCTCGCGAGCATCGCCTGGCGAGGGTCGCTCCCGCGGGTCGTGGTCGCCACCCCCGCGAGCCTGGCCGCCTCCGACCTGGTCAGCTGCCCGGCGATCTGCTCGGCCCGGTCGTCGGCCACCGCGCTCTGCTGTACGGCCAGCCCGCCGGCCACCAGCGCGATCACCAGCAGCCCGCCCAGGCTCAGCGAGGTCAGCCGGGCCCGCCTGGCCCTGTGCCTGGTCAGGGTGGCCGCCGCGGACAGGAAGTCGCGTTCGGTGGGCGACAGGGTGATGTCGCGGCGGGCGGTGGCCGCCCACTCCAACGCTTTGTCCAGGTTGCTGCCCTGGAACAGGTCGCCGTCCCGGCGTCCCGCCGTCTCCCAGCGTCGCGCCGCGGCGAGGATCTGCCGGTGTACGGCCAGGCCGTCGCGGTTGGTCTCGATCCACCGGCGGTACCGCGGCCAGGCCTGGGGCAGGGCCGGCCTGGCCAGCCGTACGCCCCCGTCCTGCCTGGCCAGGAGGTAGCAGAACACGGCGAGGATCCTGCGCACGGCGGCCACCTCGTGCGGCGCCCGCCCCTCGACGAGCTCGGCCAGCTCGGCGTGCCGGGCCGACAGCTCGCCCGCCTCGTCCACCGTCACCAGCCGCAGGAACACCTCGGGGACCAGCTCGCGCTCGGCCGGATCGAGCATCGTGTACGCCTGCTCGGCCAGCGTGCCGAGCGCTGGATCGTGCCCCTGCGCGCCGATCCCGGCGGCCCGGTGGCCGCCCTGGGCGAGCAGGCGGGCGGTGTCGAGGTCGCCGTCGCCGCTGACCAGCGCCAGCAGCAGCTCGCGGGCGGTCGGCCGCTGGGCCGGCTCCTTGGCCAGTGCCGAGGAGACCAACCGGCGCAGCGTGCTGGGCAGCGCGGACAGGTCGGGGGTGGCCGACAACACCTGGTGCATGACGCTTCCCAGGTTCTCGGCGTGGAACGGATCACGGCCGGTGGCGGCGAAGACGATGACGGCTCCCCAGGCGAACACGTCCGCCGAGGCGTCCGCTCGCTGGCCGATGAACACCTCAGGGGCCATGTAGGTGGGCGTGCCGCTCACCACGCCGGTCGCGGTGAGCGACATCTCGGCGGTTCTGGCGATGCCGAAGTCGATCACGCGGGGGCCATCCGGGCCCAGCAGCACGTTGTCGGGCTTGAGGTCGCGGTGGATCACCCCGGCGTCGTGGATGGCGGTCAGCGCCGTCGCGATGGCGGTGGCCAGGCGGTGCAGGTCGTCACCCGCGAAGGTCCTGCCCGCCGTGCGCAGGCTCGGGCCCTCCACGTACTCGCTGACGATGTAGGGACGCGGGCCCTCCAGCTTGGCCTCGATGATCGGCGCAGTGCAGAACGAGGCCACCCGCTGGGCGGCCGCCGCCTCCCGGCCGAGCTGGGCCACCTGATCGCCGTACAGCACCTTGACGGCCACCCGGCGGCCGTCCTCGGCATATGCCTCATACACCACGCCCTGGCCACCGGCGCCTAACCGCCCGGCCAGCCAGTAACGACCGAGCCGCTGAGGGTCTCCTTCGATCAACACGCTCGGTTTGATGCACTCGTCACCGACGAAGTTCCGCCCGAAATACCGATGTGCGCATCGCTCCTTCTGAGCGATCCCATCCCTGGGACGCGCCGGGGTGGGCCGTCGTGGGCCCTACGCTGCGGCGGGCGGAACTCGAAAGGAGTGCCGAACCCTTCTCGATCCGGACGCCTCCAACCCTGACGTGAACAAGATTCAGAAGCTTGCCGCCCTGGCCGTGCTCCCTGTTGCCGCGTCTGTCGTGGCCTTCCCCGCACAGGCGGCGGAGCGGGGAAGCTGTCCCGTCGAGGAAGCCGCGACGCGCGCTGAACACCGTCCGGCAGGTCATGCCCGTACGACTGCGCCACCGGATCGACACCCTCCAGGTCACCGCGTCACCGTGAGACCGAGTCGACGCCGCGTGCGTCCAGGACTACTGCCTTCCCGGAGGGTGTTCAGCCCCAGCTAGGCTGCTGCGCGAGCACCTGGTCCCAGTCGACAGTCTGCGCCCAGGCCAGGTAGGAGTGCCAGCCCACTTCCGGGAACTCCGCATGCAGCGCGGCTATATCGGTGTGCGCCCGGTTGTCCTCGAAACTCTGGAACATGTCGGCGATCTCGTCCCCGGCCCACTGGCGGATCATCGGAATGGGAATGTTCTCGTACGGCAAGGGCGAGCCGATGGCCTCGGACAGGCACCGCGCGGCTTCCAGGGTAGTCACGCTGTCGGAGACGACATCGATCGCTCTGCCGTACAGCTTGGCGGGGTTCTCGATCGCATGGACGGCCATGCCGGCGATGTCCAGCACGGAGACCTGGTCGAGCTTGCGGTCAGGTGAGAGGGGGAAGGCGTAGACGCCCTGGTTCAGCCGAGTCAGGCCCACGTTGAGCGCGTTCTCCATGAAGTAGGCCGGCTGCACGCTCGTGAAAGTGGTGCCCTGCTCGATGAGGTAGCGGTGCACGATCTGCTTGGCGGAGGCATGCTCGACGGTGAAGTTGACGTCGCTCGCCGCCCCCTTGACCGAGGAGTACACCAGGTGTGCGCCCACCGCGCCCGCCGCGTCGGCGAGGGCGCGGCCCTGGGCGATCTCCTCGGCGGCGCCGTTCTCGCCGAAGGGAACGGTCAGCCCGAAGATCGCATCCATGCCCTTCGCCGCCCTGGTGAGGGCTTCGCGGTCAGCGAGATCGCCGGTCGCGAGGCGGACGCCCTGGGCGGCGAGCGCGTCCGCCGCCGGTGTTGCGGGGTCGCGGACGTAAGCGACGGGTTCGTGGCCGTGCTTGAGGAGGCGTGCGACGACGGCGCCGCCCTGCTGGCCGGTGGCTCCTGTGACAAGAACACTGGTCATGAGTTCTCCTTATTCAATCAGTTGAATGATTTCATCGATGAGGACGGGCCTCATGCGTGCCGTACATCAAGAAAGGCCAAGAGGTCCTCGCTCACGCGTTGCCGGTACTCCTGCGACAACGGTTCCACCCCGTAGACCCCCTCGATCACCTGCGGAAGCGCAACCGGGGCGAAGGCGAGCAGAAAGGAGAGCAGTGCCACGAACTCGGGCGAGTGGCCGTCGCCGATCTCTCCCGACGCCTGCCGGGCGCGCGTCTGCTCGACGGCGGCGGAGGCCACTGTGCGCCATTCCTGCGCCAGCGCGTCGGCGTCGCCGGGGTAATCACCGAGCGCCTGCCACACCACCAGACGGGCTCGCCGGGGATCACGCAAGGTGGCGTTCAACACCATGCGGAAGCTCTCCAGGAACGGCTCGGCCTTGCTGTCCGGGACCAACTTCGAGCGTCGCTCCTGCCAGTTCGACAGAAGCTCTTCCAGTAGACCTTCTTTGCCACCGAAATAGTAGGAGATCAGCTGCACGTTGACACCGGCACGCTTGGCGATAGCCGCGGTGCGAGCGCCGCTGTACCCCTTGGCGGAGAACTCGTCCAGGGCCGCATCAAGGATGCGCTCCCTTGTGCGTGCCGCCTTGTCCGCTCCCATGCACCCATACTATCAATCAATTACATGATTACAAGACATGGTCCACTACGCTGATCCGCCATACCCAGCAGCCTCCAGACGAGCCCCACACCTTGGCCGACGTCCTCGAAATCCCAGCAGAGCAGGTCGACCGCATGCCGCTCCCGGGCCGGAGCAGGCCACCACCCATCCCATAGTCGAGTCCGACCGCGACGCGGGGTTCGGCTGTGTGCCGGCTCTCCTGCCATGCTCAGCCGGTGCCCGGCATGGGGAACGCTTCATCGAGGTGGCTGGTGAGCAGTGCCACCGCCTCCTCGCCCGTGTACTGACCGGCGAGCACGGCCAGCTGCAGACCGGATACCAGGGCGAGTGCCGTGGCGGCCTTGGTGCTAGGGTCGCCGTTCGCCTCGGCCTGGCCGAACCGCTTCGCCAGGAGGTCGCGCAGGGTGTTGGCGTAGGACAAGCCGGCTTCCTGGTCAGGGTCGGTAAGGGTGAGCGTGAAGTGCGCGGTGTAGGCCAGGACGATGCGGCGGCTCTCCTCGTCGGTGGGCAGGAGTGCGGTCAGCGCCGCGTACAGGAAGGTTCGGGGGGACGCGGGTTCACCGCGTGCGGCCACCGCGCGTGTCACCCGACGGCCGAGCTGCTCGCCCAGGTAGGCGAGCACCCAGGCGAGCAACTCCTTCTTGGTGTGGAAGTAGTACTGCACCAGCCGCAGTGAAACGCCCGCCTCGGCGGCGACTTCGCGCATGCTGGCCGCGTGGAGGCCGCGCGAGGCGGCGATGCGTACGACGGCCTCGGCGATTTGATGGCGGCGTTCTTCGTGATCCACTTTCGTCGACACGTCGTCATGATACATCCGTATCATGGCTGTGATACGTTCGTATCACAAAGTCCTGATCGATGGGGCGACGACCGCGCCGAATCTCGCACGGACGCCGTTGGCCGACCCGTGCCGCATGCCGGCCCTGCTGGGCCGCGGCTCATCCTTTGACCAGAAAACCTGAAGCGACCGGAGGTTGTCGTGAGCGAAGTGTCCGTGACGTGTCCCCCCGAAAAGGTCGGGTTCGATCCCAGACGGTTGGCCAGGATCGACAGATACTTCGCCGCAGGGACGAATGACGGCCGGTGGCCCGGCTGGCTGATCCTGATCAGCCGAAAGGGTGAGATCGCGCACCTGTCGACTCAGGGCAGCCGCGACATCGCAGCCGGACTCCCCGTCGAGCAGGACACGTTGTTCCGGATCTACTCCATGTCGAAGCCCGTCACGTCGGTGGCGGTGATGACGTTGTATGAGGAGGGGAAACTGCTGCTCACTGACCCTGTGGCCACGTACCTTCCGGAGTTCGCCGACATGCGTGTCTACGAGGGCGGACCCGCGGCCGCACCCTCCACGCGACCGGCGACGGAGCCGATCCGTGTGTGGCATCTGCTCACCCACACGGCGGGCCTGACGTATGAGTTCTACCGTCAGAGCGTGGTGGACGAAATGTACCGTTCGGCGGGGTTCGACGGCCCCTACCCGACAGGGCTGGACCTGGCGGCGTGCGTGGAGCGGTGGGCCGCATTGCCGCTGCTGTTCGAGCCGGGATCGCAGTGGAACTACTCGGTCGCCACCGACGTGCTCGGCAGGCTCATCGAGGTGATCTCCGGTCTGCCGCTCGACCGGTTCCTCGCCGAGCGGATCTTCGAGCCGCTCGGGATGCATGAGACCGGGTTCGAGCCCACTGACCCAACGCGCCTGGCCACCTTGTACGGCCAGGCGCCGGAGGGGCGTCTGGTGCCGATTCCGCCCCCGCCGCAACGGCCCACGATGTTGTCGGGTGGCCACGGGCTGATCTCCACTGCGGGCGACTACCACCGATTCACGCAGATGTTGCTGCGCGGCGGGGAACTCGAGGGGGCTCGTGTTCTCGGGCCGCGCACGGTCGCCTACATGACGCGCAACCACCTCCCCGGTGGCGCCGATCTGGAAGAGTTCGGCCGACGAGTGTTCTCCGAGGTCTCCAACGGCGGGTCGGGGTTCGGGCTCGGCTTCGCCGTCGTCCAGGATGCCGCCAAGCAGAAGGATCTCGGCTCGGAGGGTGAGTACAGCTGGGGTGGAGCGGCGGGGACGGCGTTCTGGGTGGATCCGGCGGAGGAGCTCACTGTGATCTTCCTGTCCCAGTGCATCCCATCCAGCGTTCAGCCCATCTTCGGTCAGCTCCGTCAGCTCGTATACCAGGCACTGGTCGATTAGCGGCCGTGCGGGGGACGGCCGGGGCAGGTCGCTCCGCCCGTCGTCCTCGACCCAGCGCACCATCGCCGTGTGCGGGGCGGCCAGGCCACCCTGTATGCCTGGAATGGCACCCCTACGGCCTCCGCTTCCACCGGATACGGGTGATCGCCTGGACATGCCACTGCCGCGCCACCGTGTACGAGTTGTGCGACGCCGGCGACCAAGCCCTCATCCGCCGCACTTCCACCGCGAGCGCCAGGACGTGGCCCGCAAGGCCGCGGGCGCGAGCTGGCAGGACAACAACCTCGTCTTCGCCTCCAAGGTCGGCACCAGAACTCGACTCCCACAACGCCCGCCGCTCCTTCCGGGCCGTGCTCAAGAAGGCCGGCCTGAACGAGAAGGAGTGGACGCCGCGCGAGATGCGGCACAGCTTCGTCTCTCTGCTCTCCGATTCCGGCATGCCAATCGAGGCCATCTCGCGCCTGGTCGGTCACCGTAACACCACCGTCACCGAGACCGTCTATCGCAAGCAGCTTCGTCCGGTGCTGCTGGAAGGGGCTGACGCGATGGACCAGATCTTCGGGAACGGATAGTCCGCCAGTTGGTCATACAGCAGAGAGAAAGGCCGCTTCCACAACCCGGGAGCGGCCTTCCCCTTGGTGACACTTCACCAGGACGGGCCCCTAGATGCGCAGGGCACGCGGTTCACCTGACGGTTGTCCCCCAACGGACAGCACCTCGGCCAACAGCCCCGGAAGTCCCACGGGCCGCAGAGTCTCCGTGGTCTCGGCCGCGACAAGCTCAGCCAAGGACCACCACCGATGCTCAACGATCGCCTGCACTTCGCCAGGTTCCAGGTGGGTGCGCGTGATGGCCTCGATGCCGCATGCCCGCGCGAGGAAGTACCGCTCGTGCATATGCACGGATTTGCCACCCCACCGAACGTCCGCGTCGAGGATCCACAGACACGGCCCCCACTCGACCTCCGTCAGTCCGGTCTCCTCCAGCAACTCTCTGCGAGCGGCCTGAAGGAAGCCCTCGTCATCCTTCACTCCTCCGCCCGGGGGCACCCAGAACAACTCGCCGACCGGAGACCCAGGGTACGACGATCACGCCGTCGTTCCTGTGCTGGATCATCAGAATGCGATCGTCCTGATCCAGCAGCACAATCCGAGCACCTTGACGGGTCCGCATCGCTGGCTCCCATCCGGCGTAGTCACTCAGTTAGTCACTCAGCAACGCAGATGGCCGCTACCAATCTCTTGATAGCGGCCATTGACCTGGGTGAAGATGAGGGGATTCGAACCCCTGACCCCTTCGATGCGAAGCATTAGAGTTGATCGCTCCACCTTGCGTATTGCCAGGGCAATCCGCCTGTTCATGTGCATCGTAGTGCATCGCCGGGTCACTCTGGGCACCCTTGATGTCACTCACTTTGTCACATGGCCGCTTACCGGCAGCGACTTCTGATCGCTTCGGTGTGAAGCATCCGAGGGGATCGATTGAGCACATGTGTTGTCTGGCCAGGCAACCGCACTATTTCGTCACACGCATCACTTTATAGACGGCGATGCGCGGATTGGACAAGCAATAGTACTTCTTTCTCCCCACAATACTGAGCGCGTTAAGAACCTTGGCGGCCTTGTAGCACGCCGTACTGGAGCGGTAGTAGGAATGGACAGTATCTGCGCTGGCCGGGGCCGCGTTGACCGTCAGCGTCAAACACGTCGCTGCTGCCAGCATGGCGATCGTAAAGAATCGCTTCACAAAACGCCTTCCCTTGAAGTTGACACTAGAGGCTAGTTCAACGATGGCCGAATAAATGTCGAGTGAACACCCGACAATCACCGGATAGCATCCTGGATGTCCTGCCAAAGTTGTGGATGTAACCATAGAGTGCGGCGGTATATTTCTGGTATGTCGTGGATACGTTGGCGACGGCTTACGAAGGATGCGCATGTTCCCGCCAGCATCACCCTTGGCCTGCCCGTCTGCCGTCGTCCCATCCGTAGGGGTAGCGGACCAGCCGCGGGGCTGCCCCGGCCGCGCGCCCGGCGCCCAGGGCCGTGATGGAGCGAAGGCGGCCCCGCGGCTGGTCTGCTAGGGCTTGCCCTGGGACGGCGGCAGGCGGGCAGGCTTCCACGGCAGCCCACTCCAGACGGGGAAGGGAACGATCTTGGCTGCCCGGAGCCGGAGCGCCCCCGCCGGAGGCAGGCAGTAAGGCCGGCACCGTGACCGCGCACGCGTGCGCTTACCAGGTCGGCCCCGTGACCGGAGAAGTGCGCTCCTCTGTGATCAGATCTGTACCGTCGCACGGCGGCCCCTCCACTCGTCCCGCGCCAGCCGTCCGGCGTGCTTTTAGCCGTCCGCCGGGAGCGCCAGCGGGAGGCGGCGGCGTGCCAAGACGGCGGCGCGTGCGGCCCCCGTGGGGCCGCCTTGAAGACGTACAGAAAGTTTTCACAGAGGGCTGCGGCCCGTGCTCCTGGGCCGTGTCGCCGTCATGCCGGGTTATTGCCGATGGGAATGCGGGTTGCTTTGGTCCACTCGTACATGCGTCGATCACGGTGGAACACCATGAGGGACACGTACGAGATCGTAACCTCGACCGGGCCTGCGTCGACCTGGTCGAGTGCCTGCGCGATGTCCTCGGTCGAGGTCTCCGCGTTGACGTAGGCGATGCTGACGTGTGGCCGGTACGGGTGTGATTCGGGCTCTATCATCTGCGCCGTAGTGATGGCCCTGTGGCAAGAGGTCCGAAGATCCTTAATCGGTGTGGCGGGCAACGCCGGTAGGTAGATAGCTTCCGGCACGATGACTGGCCGATGGAATGTCACAACAGGGGGAACGATCCGTCGCAACTCCGATCGAAGTGCTTCTTCGATCGTCTCTACGGCCTCATCGCTGATCTCGTCTGTGAACCCGATGCCCTGCATGGTGAGATGGAGCCAGGGATGAGGAATGAGATCGAGAACCCCGAAGGTCTTCAAGGCGTCCTGGTAAGGATCAACAAGGGCGTGCAGCGTGGGCTGATCCTCAAAGGACAGGTGGCACGCATAGTAGTGCCGTCCTTCACGCCAGCCGGGCCGCCACCACCAGTGGTTACGGACCTCGGGCACACGCTCGATCGGGGTGTGATCCATGCTGTTTCCCTAGATGTCGGAGGGCACGTTAGGCGGCTCGGCCTGCTGCGTGATGGGGTATTCGTCGATCACGACGATGCGATCTGCAGGCCAGATGGATTCCGAGACTTCCAAGAGGGTTCCATCGTCGGCTCGCGCGACGTGGATGACGTGGATGACCTGGCTGCCGGTGGCGAGGTCCAGCAGATCGCTTTCGATGGCAGTGGGCACGCGAACTAGCCATTGGTCGCGAGCGTGCGCGTACCGCTTGCCGCTGAGGTCTTCCATGCACAGGAAGAGCGCCTTGGGCACGTCGGTTCCTCAAGGTAAGTCCCGCTGGCGTGCCCTTTCGGGAGATAGCTGGCCCCGAGTTCTTCCGGCTTGCGTGTGTCGCGATCCCGGAGGGTACGGCGCCGGATGACCATCTCGGTTCCCTCGTCTAAACCTGCCGCCTCAGCGATGTCCGGTGGCACCACACCGGTACCGGCGAACGTGATCTCGTGTTCAAGGTGCGAGGTCAGGAGCTTTTTGTCACCCCTCGCTCTGCCGTACCTCGATCGGGAGCGACGTTGGAGGCGTCGGTTTTCCTTCACGAAGGATCGCATCTTTGACGACCTTACGGACGTCTAGCGGCTCGTCAGCATGTCACTCACTTTGTCACTCGGAAGATCAAAAAGGCCACTTCCAATCACTGGAAGTGGCCTTTGACCTGGGTGGAGATGAGGGGATTCGAACCCCTGACCCCTTCGATGCGAACGAAGTGCGCTACCGGACTGCGCTACATCCCCAAGACCTCGACCAGATTAGCAAACTTCGAGGGGTCCTCGCGCCACCCTCAGTCCCCCACCGCCCGAGCCGGCGGATCCGCGTACTGGTCGAACAGGACGTCGCCCTGCCGGGCCGCCAGCTCGATGATCTCGGCTTCCTCCTGCTCGGCGGCGAGGCGGGCGGCGCGGCGCTGTTCGCGCACGCGGCGGGCTCGGTCGGCGCGGGCCTGGGCGGCGCGCTGGCGGCGTTCGCGGTCCACCTGTACGGCGATGCGCAGGAACGCCAGGTACGCCAGCGTGATGACCACGGACGGGGCGACCCCCCACCACGGCATCATCTGGACCGCGGCCGTGACGACGGAGGCGATGACGAGCAGTGCGGTGAAGAACAGCAGCCGGCGGCGCCGGGCGACGATGATGGCGCGGCGGCGGGCGCGGAACTGGCGCGGGTCGACCCGTTCGCCTTCCGGGAACGTCAGGTCGGTGGCGGGCGGGGCTTCGAGGCGTTCGAGGTCGGGGAGCTGGTGTTCGCCGGTGTAGTACTCCTCCAGCTCGGCCAGCTCGGCCAGGTTGGTCTTGTCGCGGCGCAGCCACATGGGCACGAGGACGCCGAGCCACATGACGACGATGGCGAGATAGAGGAGGACGCTGCTCACGGCCACCTCCGGGCACGACGAAGACGCCTGCGTGTCGACGGCGTCTTCGATGTGCTCACGTCACGCACCGTAAGACCGCGTGTCACTGATTGACGAGCATTCGGTGCGGTGTGTCGCGAGATCGTCAAACCTCTTCTACCGGAGACCCTCCGCGAGCGGCTGACTCACGTGCGCGACGCCACTGCACGAGCAGCCCGCCGGGAACGTCCTCCACGGTCAGCGCGTAGCAGATGTGGTCACGCCAGGCTCCGTCGATGTGGAGTTGGCGACGCCGTATGCCTTCTTCCCTGAATCCGAGCTTCTCAACCACCCTGCGGCTGGCCTGGTTCTCGGGCCGGATGTTGGCCTCCAGCCGGTGCAGGCCGGTGGTGAAGAAGCAGTGGTCGACGGCCATGGCCAGCGCGGTGGGGGTGATGCCCTGCCCCGCCATCCTGCCGTCGATCCAGTAGCCCACCTGGGCGGAACGGGCCGACCCCCAGACGATCGCACCGACGGTGAGCTGTCCCACGAACCGGCCACCGTGCGTGATCACCCACGGCAGCGCCATGCCTTGCCGCGCCTCGCGGCGCAGGGTGCCGACCATGGAGATGTACGGGCCGAGCCCGGTGCGGAACAGCGGCGTCTCCGGGTTGCTCGGCTCCCAGGGACGCAGCCAGTCGGCGTTGCGCAGCCGTGTCTCACGCCATACGCGAACGTCGGCCAGCCGGAGCGGGCGCAGACCCACGGGCCCCTCGTTCAGGGTCGCCGGCCAGCCACGAAGTCGATCCACGCCACCATCATCCCTCCTTGGGCGTCGCCCCCGCCACAGGTCAGCGCGGGTGGTCGCCTCCGCGGATCTGGTCGACCGCGTGCTTGAGCACGGGTGCCAGGACGGCGACGCCGTCGCGTACGCCTCCGGTGGAGCCCGGCAGGTTGACGACGAGTGTGGCGCCGGCCTGGCCGGCGAGACCGCGGGACAGGATGGAGGTGGGGACCTTGTCGCGGTTCGCCTGCCGGATGGCCTCGGCGATGCCGGGGACTTCCCGGGTTATCACCCGGGCGGTCATCTCGGGCGTGAGGTCAAGCGGCGTCAGTCCCGTCCCCCCTGTCGTCACGATCGCGTCGTACCCGGCGGCGACCCCGTCGCGCAGCGCCGCCTCGACCGCCTCGCCGTCGGGCACCACCACGGGCCCTTCCACGGCGCAGCCCGCGTCCTCCAGCAGCGAGACTAGCAGCGGCCCGGACCGGTCCTCGTACACCCCGGCGGAGGCCCGGTTCGACACCGTCACGACGAGCGCTCGGATCATGGCCGCGTCCACACCCCCGTCTTGCCGCCGGTCTTCTCCTCGACCCGTACGTCGGTGACCACGGCCGCCGGGTCCACCGCCTTCACCATGTCGATCAGCGCGAGCGCGGCCACCGACACCGCGGTCAGCGCCTCCATCTCGACGCCGGTGCGGTCGGCCGTCTTCACCCTGGTGGTGATCGCGACGCCCCAGTCGGTGACGTCGAGCGTGACCTTGACGCCGTGCAGGGCGATCGGGTGGCAGAGCGGGATCAGGTCGGGTGTCCGTTTCGCGCCCATGATGCCGGCGATCCGGGCCACGCCGAGCGCGTCGCCCTTGGGCACCTCACCTGATCGCAGCAGCGCCACCGCCTCGCCGGACAGCAGCACCCGCCCGGTCGCCGTGGCCGTACGCGCTCCGACGTCCTTGGCGGAGACGTCGACCATCCGCGCCGCGCCCGTCTCGTCGAGGTGGGTGAACTCGCTCACAGTTTGATCACCTGGACCGCCGTGCCGGAGGGCACCTCCGTGACGTCCTCGGGCACCACGATGAGGGCGTTGGCCGTGGCCAACGCGGCCAGTTGGTGCGAGCCCTGCCCCCGCACCGGCGTCACGGTGCCGTCGTCGGCCAGCACCCCGCGCAGGAACGACCGCCGCCCGGCCGGTGAGCGCAGCGCGCCGACGACGTACGCCTCCACGGTCTCCGGGAAGCCGGCCGGCAGGCCGCGCATCTTGCGCAGCGCGGGCCGGACGAACAGCATGAACGACACGAACGACGAGACGGGGTTGCCGGGCAGCGCGAAGATCGGCACCTGGTCCTCCCCCACCACGCCGAACCCCTGCGGCATCCCCGGCTGCATGGCCACCCGCTCGAAGTGGACCGTGCCGAGCGGCCCGAGCGCCTGTTTGACCGGCTCGTAGGCGCCCATGGAGACGCCCCCGCTGGTGACGACGGCGTCGGCCCGGACGAGTTGCGCGTCGAGCTGGTCGAGGAACGTGGCCGGGTCGTCGTTGACGGTGGTGGCCCGGAACGCCTCCGCCCCCGCCTCCCTGACGGCGGCGGTCAGCGTGAAGCTGTTGGAGTCCCAGATCTGGCCGGCCTGCAACGGCGCGCCCGGCTCGGCCAGCTCGGCCCCGGTCGACAGCACGACGACGCGCGGCAGCGGCCGCGCCTTGACCCGCCGGCGGCCCACCCCGGCGATGATGCCGAGCTGGGCGGCGCCGATGACGGTGCCGGGCTTGAGCACGACCTCACCGGCCTGCACGTCCTCGCCCGCCCGGCGGATGGCGTTCCCCGCGGGGGCGGTGCGGTCGATGGTGACGGTGACCGTGCCGCCGTCGGTCCATTCGACCGGGACGACCGTGTCGGCACCGGCCGGCACGGGCGCGCCCGTCATGATCCGTACGGCGTGGCCCTGCCCCACGGCCCGCAGCTCCCGTGACCCGGCCGCCACATCGTCGATGACCGGCAGCCGGGCCGGCACCTGCTCGATGTCGGCGGCCCGTACGGCATAGCCGTCCATCGCCGAGTTGTCGAACGGCGGCAGCGGCACCGGGGAGGTCACCTCCTCGGCCAGCGTCGTGCCGAGCGCCCGCTCCAGCTCCAGTTCGAGGGGCGCGAGGGGCCGTACGGTGGCCAGGATGTCGGCCAGGTGGGCGTCAACCGATTTCATCGAGGAACTCCCGCAACCACGGCACGAACTCGGGCGCCAGGTCCGGCCGGTCCGCCGCGAACTTCACCACCGTGCGCAGGTAGTCGAGCTTGTCACCGGTGTCGTAGCGGCGCCCGCGGAACAGCACGCCGTGAACGGGGCCACCCTGGTCGGAGCCGCGCCCGGCGAGCGTGCGCAGCGCGTCGGTGAGCTGAATCTCGTTGCCGCGGCCGGGCGGGGTGTTCTCCAGCACCTCGAACACCGCCGGGTCGATCACGTAGCGCCCGATGATGGCCCAGTTGGACGGCGCCTCCTCGACGGGCGGCTTCTCCACCAGGTCGGTGACGCGCACGACGTCGTCCTCGGAGGTCGCCTCGATCGTGGCCACCCCGTACAGCGACACCTGCTCCTTCGGCACCTCCATCAGCGCGATGACGCTGCCGCCGTAGGTGTCGCGCACCTCGATCATGCGCTTGAGCAATTCGTCGCGCTGGTCGATGAGGTCGTCGCCGAGCAGGCAGGCGAACGGGTGGTCGCCGACGTGCTGCTTGGCGCAGAGCACCGCGTGGCCGAGCCCTTTCGGCTCGCCCTGCCGTACGTAGTGGAGGGTCGCCAGCGAGGCGGGCTCGCGGACCTGGGACAGCCGGTGCTCGTCGCCCTTGGCTTCGAGGACCTCCTCCAACTCGAACGCGCGGTCGAAGTGGTCCTCGATCGAGCGTTTGTTCTTGCCCGTGACCATGAGAACGTCGAGCAGCCCGGCGGACGCGGCCTCCTCGACGACATACTGGATAGCGGGCTTGTCGACGATGGGCAGCATCTCTTTGGGTGTCGCCTTGGTCGCCGGAAGGAACCGGGTGCCCAGACCCGCGGCGGGCACGACGGCTTTCGTCACAGGGTCGAAGTCAGCCATACATAGACCCTAGTGGAGGTCCCTGTGGACAAGCTGAACCTGCGTCGCGAGCTGTTGTCCGCGCGCGCCTCCCTCACCCCGCACCAGCGGCGCGCCAACGCCGTCACCGTCCGCGAGACGCTGCTCGACCAGCCGTGGGCGCAGATGGCCGGGCTGGTGGCCTGCTACTGGTCCATCGGCACCGAGCCGGAGACGCACGGGCTGGTGTTCGCGCTGTGGAAGCACGGCGCGACCGTGATCCTGCCCGTCCTGCGCGAGGACGACGACCTCGACTGGGCCGTCTACGACGGGCCCGACACGCTGGCGCCGGGCCGGTTCGGGCTGATGGAACCGGTCGACACGCGGCGCGGGGTCGACGCGATCCGCACCGCGGCGCTGGTGATCGTGCCGGCGCTCGCCGTGGACCGGCTGTCGGGGGTACGGCTCGGCCGCGGCGGCGGCTCCTACGACCGCGCCCTGGCCCGGGTCGGTCCGAACGTCCCCACGGTCGCGCTGCTCCACGAGGGCGAGTTGATCGACGGCGTGCCCGCCGAACCCCACGACCAGCGAGTCCGCTGGGCGATCAGCCCCGAGGGACTCACTAGTCTTATGTGACCGCACATACGAGAGGGGGCCATATGACGCTGGATGTCTGGCTCCTTCTCGGCGCGGCGATCGTCATCGCCGCGATCGCGTCCGTGCGGGTGGCGCACCGCAGCGGCCTGCCGAGCCTCCTGCTGTTCCTGGGGTTCGGGCTGGCGCTGGGCGACGCGGGGCTGGGCATCCCGTTCAACGACCCCGACCTGGCCAAGCAGATCGGCATGATCGCGCTGGCCGTCATCCTGGCCGAGGGCGGTCTGACCACCACCTGGTCCCACGTGCGCAGATCGGTGCCGCTGGCGCTGATCCTGGCCACCGTCGGCGTCGCGGCCAGCATCGTGGTGGTGGCGATGATCGTCAAGACGCTGTTGGGCGTCGACCTGACGACCGCGCTGATCCTCGGCGCCGTGCTGGCGCCCACCGACGCCGCCGCGGTGTTCTCCGTGCTGCGCCGCCTGCCGCTGCCGCCCCGCCTGGCCGGCGCGCTGGAGGCCGAGTCGGGCTTCAACGACGCCCCCACGGTCATCGCCGTGGTCCTGCTGAGCAGCGTGGCCGGCGCGCCGTCCCTCGGCACGTTCGTGCTGGACACCACGATCGAGCTGGTGATCGGCGCGGCCGTCGGCCTCGCCGTCGGGCCGGCCGGCGCGTACGCGCTGCGCCGCGTCGCCCTGCCGGCCTCCGGCCTCTACCCCATCGCGGTGCTGGCGCTGACCTTCGTCTCGTACGGCGGCGCCGTGCTGCTGCACGGCTCGGGCTTCCTGGCGATCTACCTGACGGCGCTCATCCTCGGCAACTCGCGGCTGCCGCACCGGGCCGCCACCCGGGGCTTCGCCGAGGGCGCCGCGTGGCTGGCGCAGATCGGGCTGTTCGTCATGCTGGGGATGCTCGCCACCCCCAAGGAGATGGGCTCCGCGATCCTGCCCGGCCTCATCGCGGGAACGGTCCTCGTCCTGATCGCGCGGCCGGTGTCGGTGGCGGTCAGCACCGCACTGGCCCGGGTGCTGCGGCTGGCCAACGTCAGCTGGCGGGAGCAGGCGTTCCTGTCGTGGGCGGGACTGCGCGGCGCGATCCCCATCGTGCTGGCGACGATCCCGTGGGCGGCGGACGTCAAGGGCTCCAAGGACATCTTCAACCAGGTCTTCATCATCGTGATCGTCTTCACCCTGCTGCAGGGGCCGACGCTGCCGTGGGTCGCGAAGAAGCTGGGGGTGACGACGCCCGGCGAGGCACACGACCTGGAGGTCGAGTCGGCGCCGCTGGAGGAACTGCAGGCCGACCTGCTGCAGGTCAAGGTGTCGTCGGGGTCCCAGTTGCACGGTGTGGAGGTCTACGAGCTGCGGCTGCCGGCCGGAGCGGCGGTCACCCTCGTGGTCCGCGACGGCCGGTCTTTCGTGCCGGGCGGGGACACCCGCATCCGCTCCGACGACCAGCTCCTCGTCGTCACCACCGCCGCCTGCCGCGACCAGGTCGAACGCCGCCTGCGCGCGGTCAGCCGGCGCGGCAAGCTGGCCGGCTGGTACGGCGAGAGGGGACTGGAATAGCCGATTGACCGCATCGGTTACCATTAGCAGTCGCATAGCTCGAGTGCCAGAGCCTGAAGGAGGAGCGCGTGCCGACCTACCAGTACGCCTGCCACGACTGCGGTGAGCAGCTCGAGGTCGTCCAGAAGTTCACCGACGACGCGCTGACCGTCTGCCCCGCCTGCCAGGGCAACCTGCGCAAGGTCTTTTCTGCTGTGGGCATCGTGTTCAAGGGGTCGGGCTTCTACCGCACCGACAGCCGTTCGTCGTCCACTTCGTCGACGCCTGCGTCCTCGCCCAACTCCTCGTCCTCCTCTTCTACGGGCTCGTCCTCGTCGAAGTCCGGCGACGCGTCCTCGTCGTCCTCCTCGTCGTCCTCCTCGTCGTCCTCCACGGCCCCCGCCCCGGCCGCCGCCTCCAGCTGACCCTCGGCTCGGCACGCTCTCCGAACGGCTGGCCGACGACACGGCCCCGGACACCCCAGCCGGACCCCGCGTCGGCCCAGCCCCGATGTGCCCGCTGCTCGACGGCCCGCCCCCTCCATCCAGCCGTGCGCCACCCGGGCGAAAGGTCCGGTACAAGCGAACCGGCGCGAGCCCCGAACCCCCGGCCCTAACCGCCAACGGGCACAACCCCGGCACCGGCCGCGACCCACACCCAGCCCTCACCGCCCCGCCCGCCCTGGCCGGCACGGCTACCCCGACTCTCGGCGCGATGCCCAACTCGACACGGTGAGCCCTCCCGCCTGCCCAGCCCCGCTGGGACGGTCAGCCCCGCATGCGCGGTCAGCCCGCCCGCACACCCCGCCCGGACGGTCAGGCCCGCATGCACGCCCACCCCCCGGACGATCAGCCCCGCATGCACGGTCAGCCCACCCGCGCACCCAGCCCTGATGCACCGTCAGCCCCTCTCGGACGGTCAGCCCGATCGGCCGGGCCGGTCGATGCTGGCGCCGAGAAGCTGCGGCGTGAGGCGATGACAGAGCTCTTCGAGCTGCGGGTGAGGCCCCCAGTCGGCCACCAACCGGCTCAGACTCTCGTGCGAAGACCGCAGCAGCCGAAGCGCCGCCCGCTGTCCCTCCTCGGTGAGCCGCAGGTGGTCGCCGTCCGCTGACCGCTCCACGAGCCCCATGTCGATGACCTGGTCGGCGTACGGCCGGCCGCCGGCCCTGCTGACGTTGGCCCGCCTGGCCAGTTCCTCCGCCTTGACCCACGCCTTGCCGTCGAGCCTGGCAATGAGCCACACGCCCTCCGGCGCGACCCCCGTCAACCCGGCGAGCGAGCCGAGCCTGGCGTAGAAACCCCTGCGCAGGTCGGCGTCCGCCAGCCGTACCAGGCCACGTTCCACCTCCTCCAGTGACGAACGCTCGGCCGACGTCGCCCCGAGCCCTTCCGCCAGATCCGCGGCCTTGGTCGTCTCCCTGAGCCGCTGCTGCGGGATGAGCCAGGTGAGCAGGAACGCGACGAGCATGATCGGCGCCGCGACCCTGAAGACCATGGCGACCGAGTCGGCGTACACGTGCACGAACTCCGCCGTGAGCTGCGGCGGCAACCTCTGGATGGCCGTCGGGTCCTCCTGCACCCGCGCCGGGTCGAACCCCGGCGGCAGCGCCGTCGTCCTGACCACCTCGGCCAGGTCGTCGTCGAGCCGCGCGGTGAAGACGGCGCCCAGCGCCGCGACTCCGAACGCGCCGCCGATCAGCCTGAAGAACGTGGCACCGGAGGTGGCCACACCGAGGTCCCTGAACGCGACCGCGTTCTGCACGATGATCACCAGGACCTGCATGGTCATGCCCAGCCCCGCCCCGAACACCAGCAGTTCCACCCCCATCACCGCTGTGCTGCTGTGCTCGGTCAGCGTGGACATCAGGAGCAGCCCGACGGCGGCCAACCCGGTGCCCGCGATGGGCAGGAATCGATATTTGCCGGTCTTGCTGATGATCTGCCCCGAGACGACGGACATCCCGAGCATGCCGACCATCATCGGCAGCAGGTGGACGCCCGAGAGGGTCGGGCTGACCCCGTGCACGACCTGCAGGTAGAGCGGCAGGTACGTCAGCGCGCCGAACATCGCGAACCCCACCACGAAGCCGACCGCCGAGGACATCGTGAACGCCCTGACGGCGAACAACTCCAGCGGCAGCACCGGCTCCCGCGCCCGCCGCTCCGCGACCACCCAGCCCGCGGCCATGGCGGCGGCCCCCAGGGCGAGGCCGATGATGACGGGGTGGCTCCACGGGTAGGTCGTGCCGCCCCACGTCGTGATGAGCACGAGGCACGAGGTGGCGCCACCGAGCAGCACCACGCCCGCGTAGTCGATCCGGCGCCGGCCGCGTTTCCGGTCCGACGGCAGGACCACGGCGATCACGAACAGCCCGGCGGCGCCGATCGGCAGGTTGATGTAGAAGACCCAGTGCCACGACAGGTGGTCGACGAACAGGCCGCCCAGCAGCGGGCCGATGACGCTCGCGACCGCGAACACCCCGCCGAACCACCCCTGGTACTTGCCCCTGTCTCGCGCCGACACCACATCGCCCACGATGGCCTGCGCCAGCACCATCAGCCCGCCGCCGCCGAGCCCCTGGAGGGAACGGAAGAGGATCAGGTCGCGCATGCTCTGGCTGAGCCCGCAGAGCGCCGAACCCGCCAGGAAGACGACGATGGCGGCGATGAACAGCCTCTTGCGCCCGAACTGGTCGCCCAGCTTGCCCCACAGGGGCGTGGAGACGGTCGAGGCCAGGATGTAGCCCGTCACGACCCACGACAGCTCCTCCAGGCCGCCGAGGTCGCTCACGATCGTGGGCAGGGCGGTCGAGACGATCGTCTGATCGAGCGCCGCGAGCAGCATGCCCAGCATGAGCGCGATGATGATGAGCGCGAGGCCCCGTTGCCGCATGCGCCGATCCTACGTAACGCGACGAGGCCGCTACGCCACGCACCCGAGTTGTCCACAGGCCCTCAGAAGCGTTATCCACAGAACGCCGTTCCACCGCGACGCCCCCTCGAACGATGCCGCTACCCTCGGCGCCATGGTCACTAGCGCAGACATCGGCGTCATCGGCGGCTCCGGCCTCTACTCCCTGCTGGAGGAGGCGGAGGAGGTCGAGCTCACCACCCCCTACGGCCCACCGAGCGACATCGTCACCGTGGGGCGGATCGGTGCGCGTTCCGTCGCCTTCATCCCCCGGCACGGGAGGGACCATCGCTTCCCGCCGCACGCCATCCCCTACCGGGCAAACCTGTGGGCGCTGCGCTCCCTCGGGGTGCGCCAGGTGCTCGCGCCCAACGCGGTCGGCTCGCTCCGCCCCGAGCACGGTCCCGGCGCGATCGTGGTGCCCGACCAGTTCGTCGACCGCACCTCCGGACGCGTCCAGACCTACTACGACCTGGGCGGCGCCGTCCACGTGTCGTTCGCCGACCCCTACTGTCCCACCGGCCGCGCGGTCGCGGTGGCTTCCGCGCGGGAGGGCGGGTGGGAGACGGTCGACGGCGGCACGTTGGTGGTCATCGAGGGGCCGAGGTTCTCCACCCGGGCGGAGTCGCGCTGGTTCGCGGCCAACGGCTGGACGATCGTCGGCATGACCGGCTTCCCCGAGGCCGTGCTGGCCCGCGAGCTGGCCCTCTGCTACACCTCGCTGTCCTTGGTGACCGACCATGACGCGGGCGTCGAGGCGGGTGAGGGGGTGACGCACGAGGAGGTGCTGGCGTTCTTCGCCCAGAACGTCACCCGCATGCGCACCCTGGTGGCCGACACGGTGCAGTCCCTGCCCACCGACCGTACGTGCCCGTGCGGCTCAGCCCTGGACGGCCTCAAGCTGCCGATCGAGCTGCCATGATCGGCTCCCGGACCCTCGCCCCATCGCCGACCCGGCACCCGCCCGGCTCGGCCCAGGCATTCCCGCCGGACGAGTCCCGAGCCCCGGCGCGCCTCCGGCTCCGCTTGGGCAACGGCCGCCCGGGCAACCGCCACGTCGCCGGCGGACGTCTCGACGCCCGAAGCCCCGGCAGGGAAGGTCTCGGCACCCGACGGCCGGGCGGTCGACGCCTCGGCAACCGCCACCGCCGCACGCTCGCCGCCGTACTGGCGGCCGCGGGCGTCCTGCTCGGTTATGCGGCTCTGCGCCCCGCCCCGGGCACGCCGGTCCTGGTGGCCGCGCACGACCTCCCGCCGGGGGTGCTCCGAGCGTCCGACCTGCGGACGGTACCGCTCGACCATCCTCCCGACGGAGCGGTCCGTTCCGGCGCGGTGGGGCGGGTCCTGACCGGTCCCATGCGGCGAGGCGAGCCCCTCACCGACGCTCGCCTGCTCCACACGCTCCGCCTGCCCCCCGGCATCGTGGCCACCCCGGTGCGCATCGCCGACGCCGACGTGGTCCGCCTGCTTTCCCCCGGCTCGACCATCGGCGTGCTCGCCGCCTGGGAAGGTCAGGCGGCGCAGCTCGTCGCCGACGACGTCAGAGTGGTCACCGTCCCGCAGGCAGACGACGACGAAGGCGCCCTGATCGTGCTGGCCACCACCCCGGCCCAGGCGGGCACACTGGCCGCGGCCCAAGCCGGCGGCCACCTCTCGATCACCATCAAGCCCGGCTAGGGCAGGGTGTCGATCTTCGGGTCATACTCCCAGTGCCACGGCTCGAAAGGACTGCTGTACGCCCAGTCCGGATGGAACCACCCATACCTCTTCGAGTTCTTCTCCATCCAGACGAACTCCGGCGACCGGAACCTCTCCACCCCGCCGCACAGGTCCACCGCCAGCCCGAGCCCGTGGTTACTGCGCCCCGGCACCGCGGCGAAACCGGGCCGCCGGTAGTAGACCGACTGCTGCTCGGCCAGATTGCGGTAGGCGTCGGTCACGCAGATCGGCCTGCCGAACTGGCGCCGGTACGCCTCGCTGAGGCTGACGAACGCGATGGCGGCGTCGGCGCGCAGGCTGTGCCCCTTCTGCTGCAGGGGACAGAGCATGGCGCTGGGGATGAGGCCGTTCGGGTAGTTGCCGGCCGTGGCAGCACGCAGCGGGTTGCAACTGAACGCCGCCCTGCCCACCTTGTCGACCTTGATACCCATTTTGACCAGGGCCTGGGTCAACGACTTCACGACCTTGTCGGAGCGCTTGCGCAGCATGTCCACCTCGGCCGACAACTGCGCCTCCGCCAGCAGGTTGCCGGCCCGGATCTCCTGCGCCTCGGCCGCCACCCGCTGAGCGTCCCTGGCCAGGGCGGCCACCTGCTCCACCGAGGCCTGCCGCTCGCTCACCATCTGGCCCACGTTGGTCATGGCGCGCAACGTGTCGGCGTTCGAGTCGCCGGACAGGAACGGCATCACGCCGCTGGTCACCAGGGGCTGCTGATACATCAGCTCGACCAGTCGCGCCACCGGCTGCCGGCTCTCCGCCAGCTTCCGCTCGGCCTGCTGCAACGTCTGCAGCTTGACCTTCAGCTCCTTCTCGGCGGCGGCGATCCCCGCCCGGCGCTTGTCCAGGGCCTTGGTCGCCTCTTCGAGCTCCTCTGCCGACTTCTCGGCCTGTTTGCGCAGCTCGGTGAGCTTGGCGGGATCCTTGTCCGCGACCTGCGCGGTTCGAGCGCTCCGCCGTACGTCGGCTTCCGCCCGTCCAGGCACCACAACCAGCGAAGTCACCGCCATGACGACCGCGATCAGGCCAGCTGATCGGGGGGGTGGCACGTCCGACTCCTCCGTTTGCACACTCGTTACCTGGGTCAGGCACGCACGTTACTACAGCCCCCGCAGTGCCCGGACCCAACTCCAGAGACCCGTTATGAGACGAAAGCGCCCTTTGTACGATCAGTCCTGCCGTTCCGGACGCCAACCACCCGAACGCCCCGCTCAACACCCATATCCATGGGTACGCCCGCACCGTCGCACCGGTTCGACCAGTCACCTTGGCGGGATCCTCACGCACCCCCGGACACGATCACCTCAAGGCCACGCCTCACTCCAGACCCTCCTCCGGCACCGCGGACAGCGACGGCTGAGGGGCCGCCGCAGGAGGCGGTTGCCGGGACTCCCGAACATGAGGCCGGCGGGAAACCTGACGCCCCGAGCGCTCAGCCCGCCTCGCGAACCCGGCGGACACGCCGTCACCCGCCTCCCGCTCGTACTCCCCGCACACCTCCCACATCCACGTATCCACCCACTCCCTCGGACACCTCTCCCATGGCAACTCCTCCGGCACCGCACTCCGCCGCCGCGCGGTCGCGACGGGCACGGCAGCCCTCCCAGCCCGAGCAACCGCCCCCTCGCCCGACGCCGACGCCGACACAACCGTCCCCGCGGACACACCGTGCGGACCAACGGGAGACTCCGGCATCCCCGGCACGAACCCGGCATACACCACATCAGGCCGACCAGGCGCCGGAACCCGCACCGGCTCCCACCCCACCGGCCGCTCGGCCCGAACCCGCACCCCCCGCCCCAGATCCGCCCGCTCCCACCCAGCCCGCTCGTACCCGCTGAGTTGCCCCGCCAGCAGCCCCCCAGCAAAGATCACCGGCGCCAGCAACGCCGCACACAACACCACTGGCCGCCGATGCACGTCCTGACGTCGCCTCCTGATCACCGCACCGACGTTAGCCACCCCGCCCACCCCGCCCACTCGCACCAGGCATCCCTTTACCGCCGCTCACAGCACCCATGACCCACCCACCAAAGTCACCCCGCCTTCACGGCCCACACAGTGCCGGACTTTCGCTAGGCTTACGGGAGTCCGCCTCCGTAGCTCAGGGGATAGAGCACCGCTCTCCTAAAGCGGGTGCCGCAGGTTCGAATCCTGCCGGGGGCACTCATCTCCACCACGCTTTTCGCCATCTGACCTGCGGTTTCCCAGCCGCAGGTCTTTTGCTTCCTCAACCCCAGCTAGGCCGTCGACGGCACCCGCATGCAGCCATAGGGCCATGATCACGGGATATAGCCGGGATGATCAAGCTGCGTCTTTCCCAAGTCACGAAGGTGTTCCGTGGCGCACCTGCGGCTCGACAGAGCGAGCATGGGCATGTTCATGATCTGTGCTCGTCAGCGCGCCGATCGCGAGAGCGGGCGGGCGATCGAACCGGTACGAGAAGCGGCGCGCACAAAGCCTTCGATGCCATCGCGGGGATGTGACGGATGGCGAAGGTACCTCAGCGAAGATCGCCCGCCGCGTTGTGGACGTCTCGTTGTCCGTCTGCTGGGCCCGGCACGGCCGGCCGCCTTCACCGCGGCACATCACGCACACCAAGATGACCAACCTGATCCGGCTGATCCATCAGCGTTCCCGTGGCGCCCGTCAGAGCTGTTGGTCGAGGCCGTGAACGCCAGACAGATCATTCCTCCAGGATGGGGATGCCAAGGTCCATCAAGAGCTGGTTGGTAGCCGGATCGTACGCGTGCAGGACGGCGCCACGCATGCCGCGGGTGGCCAGGACCCGGTAGGTGTTGCGGACAACCATGCTGAAGTCTGGGGCTTGGTACTGGTCGCGATCTACATTGTGGCGACGCTCGGTATGCCACCCGTTCCGCCAGACAAGATCAGGGCCGATGATGACGCCGGCATAGTCGTACTCGAAGCCTTGGGCGCTGTAGATGCAGCCGATCTGCCCGAACCCGGCGGGATCGGTGGCCCACAGCGACGATGGCGGGATATCACCCAAGTAGTCCGACGCTTGCGAGTTCCACGGCCGCCGCCAGTCGCCGATGCTCACATCATCCCGGAGGGTCCCGTCGGCGTTCGGCTCGCTCCATGGCCAACAGAAGCCTGCAGCGATGCGGGCCGTATAGTTTTCCGTCATCAGAGCTTTGAGATAGTTCTCCATCGCAAGCGGCGTGCGGGCGACATACAGGGTGAAGTTTTCCAGCGGCTGCCAGACCGGTCGCCCGTGGCTGGGCCGGAGCATGAGTAAGCGTTCGACCCAGTCGACGTACTCCGGAGAGCCTGCGCATCGGAACTGGTGCCGGAGGTTGATCTCCCGGATTCCGCAGCCTAGCTGTTCGGCCTTGTTGCGGATGAGCTCAAGAGATCCCACTTCGCCGCGGCGCACGACCTGGTGTTCGTCGAGGAGGAACACCGGAACGCGGGCGGCGTGGATCAACTCGTCGATCTGCGGAGGGGGCTCACGTAAATCCCTCTCATTCTTGCGGTTACGCGAGGTTTCGCGGATACGATGCGCCTCGTCCGCGATGATTACGTCTATGTCATTGGGGGTGGCGTCAGAGAAGGAGTTGAAGTAGGTGAAGAGGCCTCGCTGATTACCGGGCAGGCCCGCGTACTTCCACAATGTCCGGGTGAAGGATCGGCTGCCAGTTGCGTGAACGACGTTGACTTTCTGCCGGGCCAGTGTGCCGAGCAGTTCCACGGCAATAACGCTCTTCCCGGTGCCGGGGCCGCCGACGATGACGACGATCTCTTTGCGCGTGCGCTGCTTGCTCGTGGCCACGAGGTTGCGGACATGGTCGTAGGCCTCGCGCTGTTCATCCAGCAGTGGGAAGACCGTGCGTTCGCGGACACACTGGGCGACATGCGCCATGAGGCCTTCGGCCGGCTTGACCGGTGCCTCCAGCAACATCTCGGCCTGCTGTGCGGCGTGTTTGCCAGACAGTCGCCGGCGAAGCACGTCGCTGAACTCCTTGCGATGATGCTCCGCCCCATACACAGCAACCCATCTCTGCACCAGTTCCCCCAGGCCCTGGACTGTGGGCCGGATGGCGTGAACCAGGTGGGCGGGCGCGTTGTGCAGATTGACGATGCCGCATAATTTCTCGTCGCGAAGCATGGGCACGTAGCCGCGTAACACCTGGAGATAGCCCCATACCTGGTTGGCCGGATGCAGTTGCGGTGTCCCGTCACTGCTGAGCCGCACCATTTCAGCGTCTGGGTGGATCCGGGACCACTGCTTGTTCTCCACGACCACAACTGACCTGAGGTCCGTCTCGGGGAAGGTACCGACGAGAACCATGTCCATGCGCACGTCGGTGATCGGGGCCTTTAACTCCAGCAGAACCTGAACGTCCCCGAGGCCAGCGTCGACGAGCAAGCGGACGACGGTGGGAATGCTCTTGCGCCAGGAGCGGACTTCCCGCTCATCCGGATCCTGCCAGAACGCCTCTCGGAAGCGTTTCTCCAGGTCATCGATGAAGTCGTCGCGAGTGATGGCTGTGTCTAGCTCGCTGGCACTGCCCCGATAAAGGCATTGCAACCCCACGAAAGCGCTCCTTCAAGACGACGCCGGCCAGGGGCCAGCAGACGCGGACAGGGAGAACGAGGGGTAGCGCGAGCGGTATGTCAACCGCGCCGACCGGCACGCCAGAGCGGAAGCCGTGCGCGCACCCTCCTCGATGCGCTCAGGCTCGGCTGCCTGGATAGACCAATCGCCTTATTGATCCGTCTGTCGGGTTATAACCCTTTTGAGGGCATTCACTTGGCCTAGTCACTCCAGTTCAGTCGGTTTCAGCACGGCGTGCACGGACCACCCCTGTGAAGCACCTATAGGTTACTTGTCGGAGATATGCGCAAAGATCGGACTTAACGAGCATCGCTACTCCGCGAGGCGGCCTGCCGGCCTCCTGGCGAAGCGCTCAGAAGCCGGTCTTGCCTTCTCCATGGACAGGAGTAAGCCCCCTATGACACAGGTCGTCATCCAGCCCTCGTACGGCAGCAAGCAGGCACAGCAGCATTGGCGCGACACGCTGGACCATGAAGTCGACTACCGAGTGGAGTTCCGGGCGGTGACCCTGAGCGAAGAGCAACGGACAGCTCTGGAGGCCATGCATCCAAGCGGCGAGGCCCGGTTCTGGGGCGCGACGGGCAACCACGACCGCCGGATGGGAACCTTACGCACCGGCGATGTCGTGCTTTTCACTGGAGGAAAGCTCGTCCGGGGGGTCGGCGAGGTGGGGTGCAGCTTCCGTAACAGCGCCTTTGCCGACACCATGTGGGTCCCCCATCCCGACCGAGGCTCCTGGCACAACGTCTACAGCCTGCTCAGCTTCCAACCCACCGAGATTCCCTACGCTGAGATCTGGGACCTTCCGGGCTTCAACCCGAACGACAACTTCCAAAACATGCGCTTCCTGGATGGGGAGAAGGGCAGTGCGATCATCGACGGTCTCGGCATCGAGACGCTGACCGCCGTCACCGAAGCCGCCCGCCAAGAGCAGCAGGTCACGGCAGCCCTCACCGCCTCTGATGCGCAGGTCATTGCCCCGGAGGCTGTCAACGTCGAGGACAGCAGCTACACCCGCTCCGGCGGCACCACACTGATCCACCGCGCTGAAGCCCTGCTGGTGCAGCGCTACCGAGCGACACTCAACGGCGTCGAGGCCAGACGCATCCGTACTGCCGCCGGCATTACGGACCTATACGTTGTCACCGGCGACTGTGTCGAGATCATCGAGGCCAAGCGGTCGGCCGGTCACGCCTTCGTCCGCCAAGCTCTCGGACAGCTTCTCGACTACGCCCCCCACAGCCCACAGCAGGCGACGCGGCTGACCGCGCTCTTCCCAACCCGTCCGACAGAGCGCGACGTCCTGTTACTCCACCGGTACGGCATCGACTGCGTCCACCAGGACGACGGCGATGCGTTCGTTCGTCTACCAGCCCCAGCATCCCGGCGTGATCACATGATGCAGGCATGGGCGAACGTTTGATATTTCTGATCTTGCCTCAATGACATGTATCAATTGGACGGATCGGCCAACCCGTAGGGATATCTGGATGGTCCGACTCTCTCCAGCGCGGAGGGCCGGGCCGGCCGGACGCATGCCCTACACGTGGGGCTTCGGTAAGCGGAGGACGCGAGAATGGGCAAGCTGGTACGGGACAATATCCCGGATATCATCCGCCAAGACGGCAGAGAAGCAGTCATTACCGTGCTCGAGGCCGATTATCGTACAGCCCTGCTGGCGAAACTGTTCGAAAAGGCGACCGAGCTCAACGAGGCGTCTCGTGCCGAGGTCGTGGAGGAAATCGCCGATGTGTATGAGGTTCTTCGCGCGCTAGCAGCGGTTCACGGGCATGACTGGGCTGAGGTCGAAAAGTTGGCAGCCACCAAACGTGAAGAGCGCGGTACATTTCGTGACCGCCTCTACTTGGCGTGACGCCGCACGTGCCTTGCTCCGAAGATTCTGCTTGCTCGCCCGGGTCGCCATGCGGCGAGGGGCAATTCCCATATAGAGGTGGCGGTCGGCGGGCAAGCTGGGATGCGTACGCTGAAGGAAGTACCACCCGTAGATGCTGGCAGCAGACTGCACCGGACACGGCCAGGTGAGGACTTCGGCCGCCTCCCACAGCTTGGCCGGCTCCAGCAGGTCAGCAGGCTCACCCTTGCCAATCTGATCGGTTCAGGGATGCGGCGCTACTGGACGTGGACGTATGGGCGCCCCAAACTACGTAGGGGCACTCACAGACGCGGCTCCAGCAGCTTCGCCAGGTACTCTTGCGTCGCCGGATCAACCGAGTACACAGCGGTGCCCATCATGCCGCGAGTTAGAGCGTGACTCATTTGGTGGTTGCTCGTTGTATGGGTCGTGGAAGTGTTCCTGCAGCGGCTGGTGCCTGATGAGTTATGGGAGATCTTTCAGCG
>NZ_JBIDCC010000008.1:0-34267 GCF_043204415.1 Nonomuraea sp. NPDC047897
GCCGGCAAGACCGGCACCAACAACAACAACAAGGAAGCCTGGTTCGTCGGCTTCACCCCGCAACTGTCGACCGCCGTCGGCATGTTCCGCCAGGAGTGCAAGACCAAGAGCGGCAAGGTCGTGCCGCCGAAGAACGACATCTGCCCGGTGACCAAGGGCAAGAGCACGCGCTACGACGCGGCCAATCCCTACAGCACGCCGGTCGAGGTGCCTCTCGGCGCCGCCTTCGAGGGTGCCACCTACCCGGCCGCCACCTGGCGTACGTTCATGACCGAGGCGATGAAGAACATGCCGGTCCAGCAGTTCCCGCCACGTGCCGACATCGGCATGACGGAGAGCCTGGTCCCCGAACCGGCCCCGCCGGGCACCCCCCGTCCCACGCCGAGCACGTCGCCCACCACGGCCCCCGATGACCCATGGGGCGACGACGACGCCGCATGCTGCCAGGACGATGCGAACACCGACCCGCAGCGCGACGACCCCCAGACCCCCCAGCGCGACGGCGCGCGGCCCGACGACCCGCAGCGCGACGATATGGGGCCCGACGACATGGGGCCCGACGACATGGGGCCCGACGCGCACGGCGTCCCCGTCGGCGACGGCACGAGGACCCGAGGTTAGGAGCTCCCCTCGCCGTCAGCCGCCGAGAAGGCGCGCGACCACGTCGGCCGCCGAGGGGTCGTCCGGCAGCCCGGCGAGGAACCCCGTGTCCTGGCCGAGTGTGAGCAGCGGCGGCTCCCGGTAGCCGTCCGGGCGGCTCTGCCCGAGCCCGATCGCGGCGAGCAACCCGTTGCACAGGCAGTGCCGCCCGGCGGCCTCCTCCGCCGGGCGGCCCTTGCGGACGTAGGTGCCCACGGGTTCGGCCGGGCAGCGGTAGCCGATCGCGCCGTCCGGCCTGGCGAACGGCGTGCGCAGGTAGCCCAGGTCGCACAGCCGGGCCCGCGCGCTGTACACCTCCGGCTCGGACATCGTCCCGGGCACATCGGCGATCTTGAACGGGAAGCCGGTGGGGGAGGCCCGGGGGTCGTTGCGAACCCGCAGCGTGCCCGCCCGGGCGCGCCGCAGCAGCCGCTCCCGCAGCTCGCCGTCCAGCCCCGACTCCCGGCACAACGCGAACGCCGAACCCACCTGGACCCCCGCGGCCCCCACCGCCCGGGCCCGCGCCAGCCCGTCCGGCGTGCCGTACCCGCCGGCCAGCCAGAACGGCAGCCCGAGCGCCGCCAGCTTCGCGGTGTCGGCCTCGTCCCGCGGCCCGTACACGGGGTCGCCCGCGTCGTCCAGCAGCAGCCGCCCGCGCGGCGGCGCGCTGTGCCCGCCGGCCACCGACGACTCCACCACGAACCCGTCCGGCCGGGTCGCCGCCGACCGGGCGAGGTACGCGGCGAGCACGTGCGAGGAGACGATCGCCAGGAATCGCGGCCGCGTCACCGGCGGCGGCTCCGGCCCGAGCAGCTCGACCGGGTCGACACGGACCGTGTGCCGCTGCGCGGAGTCGTCGCCGCCTGCCACGGCGACCGTCAGCTCAGCCGGCCGGTGCGCCGCCAGATCGTCGAGCAGCCGCGGGATCTCGGCCGGGATACCGGCGCCGACCAGGACGTAGTCCACCCCGGCCAGCATCGCCCCGTAGGCCGCGGCGGGCGTGGCGAGCTGGATCTTCTCCAGGTAGTTGACGCCGACGAGGCCGTCATGGCCTTCCTTGGCCAGCCACACCTCCGCGAAGTTCGCCACCACCGTCAGATCGTCGCGGGCCCTGTTCGGCCGCAGCCCCAGCCGCGGCACGGGCCGGTACGGCACGGCCGGAGCGGTCCCGCCCGCCACGTAGTAGCGCCGCAGCACCCGCTCGGCGACCGCAGGCACCGGGAAGCGGGCGAGCGCGCGGCGCAGCCGGCCGTCCGGGTCGCCGAGCTGCAGCCGCCGGGCCAGGGTGGCGTCCAACGCCGTGCCGGACACCACGCCGAGCTGCCCGGCCTCGGCGACGGCCCGGGCCAGCCGCCACCCGGACACCCCGACGCCCATCCCGCCCTGGATGAGGACGGGCGGGCCGGGCGGGTGGCGGTGGGCGCCGGCCACGGGCTCACTGATCGACTCGGCGGTGGACAACACAGACCTCCTCTTCCGGCCGGCCCGGTGGTGCCTGGGGTCCGGGCCGGCCCCGGAGGAGTCCATCACCGGAGCACCGCGCGGCCGTAGTGACGAAAGTCCCTGATCGCAGGGACGCCCGGCCCTTTCCGCCGATCCCGGCCGGTGACCGGAACCGCCTACCGTAGGGGTATGCGGCTGACCGCCTTCACCGACATCTCGCTGCGCATCGTCATGCGGCTGGCCGTGACCGGCCGCGACGAGCTGATGACCACCCGTGTGGTCGCCGACCTGCTCGCCGTGCCCTACACGCACGCCGCCAAGGCGGTCGCGCGGCTCAGCGAGCTGGGGCTGGTGGAGGCCAGGCGTGGCCGGGGCGGCGGACTCCAGCTCACCGAGGCCGGCCGGGACGCCTCCGTCGGCGGCATCGTCCGCAGCCTGGAGGGCGGCGGCGACGTGGTCGGCTGCGACGACAGCCCGCCGTGCCCGCTACGGGCCGCCTGCCGGCTGCGCACGGCGCTGCGGGAGGCCCAGGAAGCCTTCTACGCCTCGCTCGACACGGTCACGGTCGGCTCGCTGGTGGCCGCGCCCACCGGCCCCGCACTGCTGGCGCTCACCGCGCGTCCCGGGGCGATGGCCACTCCCGGTGGGGAGACCGCCGAGACCGCTCTTTAATATGTATCTCAGATTCCAATTTTAGCGGGGCCCGGTTTCGGGCTGCCCTGGATCAGGAGGTACACATGCTGTCCGCGGAGAGCGCCGCCGTCGTCCGAGCCACGCTGCCCGCCGTCGGCGCCGCGCTGGACGCCATCGCGGCGCGATTCTACGAGTCGATGTTCGCCGACCGGCCCGAACTGCTCGACGGGCTGTTCAACCGGGGCAACCAGCGCAGCGGCGAGCAGCGCAAGGCCCTCGCCGGGTCGTTCGCCGCCTTCGCCGGCATGCTGGTGGAACGCCCCGACGAGCGACCCGACGCCCTCCTCGGCCGCATCGCGCACAAGCACGCCGCGGTCGGCATCACCGACGACCAGTACGTCATCGTGCACAAGTACCTGTTCGGCGCGATCGCCGACGTGCTGGGCGACGCCGTGACCCCCGAGGTGGCCGCCGCCTGGGACGAGGTCTACTGGCTGATGGCCGGCGCCCTGATCGCCCTCGAAGCCCGCCTCTACGCCGAGGCCGGGGCCCGCCACGGCGCGACCTGGCGGCAGTGGCGCGTCGTCGAACGGCGCGAGGAGACGGCCGACGTGGTGTCCTTCGCGCTGCGCCCGGCCGACGGCGGGCCCGTCCCGCCCGCCCGTCCCGGCCAGTACGTCAGCGTCCGCGTCCGGATGCCCGACGGAGTGAACCAGCTCCGCCAGTACACGCTGTCCGGATTCGGCGAGGACGGGCTGCGCCGCATCACCGTCAAGCGAGTGCGCGGCGGCGAGCAGCCCGAGGGGGAGGTGTCCACGCTCCTGCACGCCACCGTGGCGGAAGGCGACGAGCTGACCCTGTCGTCGCCGTTCGGCGACGTGACCCTCGACGACGTCCGCACCACGAGCCGCGCCGGCGAACTCCCCGGTGGCGGCACCGGTGATGGCGCGCCTGTCGTGCTGGCCTCCGCGGGCATCGGCTGCACGCCCATCACGGCGATGCTCCAGCACCTGGTGGACACCGGCTCCAGCCGCCGCGTCCTGCTCCTGCACGCCGACACCTCCGAGCCCGCCCACGCCCTGCGCGCCGACATGACCGCCCTGACCGACGCGCTGCCGGGCGGCTCGCGGGTGTTCTGGTACGAGGAGCCGCCGGCGGACGGCGCCACCCGGACCCGGGCCGCCGTCCGGACCGGCACGATGGACCTGGCCGGCATGGAGATCCCCGCCGGGGCCGTGGCCTACCTGTGCGGCCCGCTGCCGTTCATGAGGCACGTGCGCGGGCAGCTCCTAGAGGCGGGCGTCGCACCCCGCGACATCCACTACGAGGTCTTCGGCCCCGACCTCTGGCTCGCCACCGCCGCCTGACCCCGGCCGGACCGCTGAGGGTGGGTGCCGGTCCAGCCCCTGGCACCCCCCGCGGACCGGGCCCGCCGAAGGCCTCAGTTCTGGTGCAGGGCGGAGTTGAGCTCGATGCCGCCGCCCGTGCGGGGCGAGACCTCGACGGCCCCCGTCTGCGAGTTGCGGCGGAACAGCAGGCCGTCAGTGCCCGACAGCTCCCTGGCCTTCACCGTGCGCCCGTCCGGCAGCGCCACCTTCGTGCCTGCCGTCACGTACAGGCCCGCCTCCACGACGCAGTCGTCGCCCAGCGAGATGCCCACCCCGGCGTTGGCTCCCAGCAGGCAGCGCTCGCCGACGGAGATGACCTCCTTGCCGCCGCCCGACAGGGTGCCCATGATCGAGGCCCCGCCGCCCACGTCGGAGCCGTCGCCCACCACGACCCCGGCCGAGATGCGGCCCTCCACCATGGAGGCGCCCAGGGTGCCGGCGTTGAAGTTCACGAAGCCCTCGTGCATCACCGTGGTGCCGGGAGCCAGGTGGGCGCCGAGCCGTACCCGGTCGGCGTCGGCGATGCGCACCCCCGACGGCATCACGTAGTCGGCCATCCTCGGGAACTTGTCCACCCCGTACACCGCCACCGGGCCCCGCGCACGCAGCCTCAGGCGCGTCCGATCGAAACCCTCCACCGCGCACGGCCCGTGGCTGGTCCACACGACGTTCGCCAGCAGGCCGAAGACGCCGTCCAGGTTCAGCCCGTGCGGCCTCACCAGGCGGGCGGAGAGCAGGTGCAGGCGCAGGTAGGCGTCGTGCGCGTCCACCGGCGGCTCGGAGAGCTTGGCAATGCCGGTGCGCACCGCGACCACCTCGACGCCCCGCGCCTCGTCGGCGCCGACGAGCGCGGCCAGCTCGCCGGCCTCGGCGGCGTCGATCCGCTCGGTGCCCGTGGCGGGCGGGTCGCCCAGCTCCGGAGCGGGGTACCAGGTGTCGAGAACGGTGCCGTCGGCGGTGACGGTGGCCAGGCCGATGCCGTGCGCGCCGGTCACCGTGGGATCTGTAGCAGTCACGGGCCTCAAAATACCGTCACCCCGCCTGCCGGCGGCGCACCGGACACCCGCGTACGGCTGCCGCGACACCGGCACACCGACCCGGGCCCGGTCGTCGCCGCCGGCTCACACCGCCCCCAGATCGGCCGACAGCCACCGCTCCGGCCGCATCCGGAACGTCACCAGAGCCCGCGCGTCCGAGCTTTCCACGTAGCCGGGCACGGCGTCGGCCGGCAGGTAGCGCGCCGCGATCCGGGCCAGCTCCTCCAGCGTGGTGGGCGTGGCGGCGACCACGGGCCCCTCGACGCTGACGTAGCGGTAGGTCGGGCTCACCCGCTGGACGAGCAGCGAGAACCGCCCCGCCTTGACGATCAGCCGCGCCTTCAGCGAGTCGCCGCCGGTCAGGAACCGCACCTCGCCACCCGGGCGGTAGTCGTACCAGACGGGCACGTTCAGCGGCGCCCGCTCCGCGCCGGCGTCCACGGCCACCGCGGCGATGTGCGCGTCGGCCAGGAACGCCTCCTGCTCGGCCACGGTCAACGCCATCGGCCCCACCCCCTTCACGCTCTACATCACCGGTCCGCGGCCGCTCGCAGCCACGGATGCGGATTCTTTGCCCATCCTTGGCGGCGACAGGCGGCCCGGCGCATCGCGTCAGTACTTGGGGCCGACGTGGGCGTCCAGCAGCTCCACGGCCTCCCGGCGGGCGACGGAGATCTCGTTGCGCTTGTTGCGCCGCCAGGCCACCCCGAGCAGGTCGAGCGCCTCCCCGCACAGGGCGAGGATGTCGGCCGACTCGTTCTTGAACAGGTAGCGCGGATAGGAGTAGCAGCGCACGCCGCCGGGCAGCGCGCGGCGCACGTGGTTGACCCCCCGGTAGCCGTCGGAGTGCATGAGACCCCGCACGAACCATCCCGGCCACCCGGCGACGATCTCCCGCTGCCAGTCGTGGAGCGTGATCGGACGCTGGTGCTTCCTGCCGGGCCCGTGCTGGGGGAAGAGACAGACCCAGTGCTTGGAGTAGCTCTTGACCTCGGTGCATCCTCTGCGCTGTCGGCGGCTCACGGATGAGGTCGGCATGACACCTGCCATCGCGGTGGCGGCCTCTTGGATCAGGCCGGGCCAGGTGTCGCCGCAGAAGAGGGAGAGTTGGTACACGTCCTTGCGGCATCGCACGATGTGCCCGTCCCCCAGATAGAGACCCAGAAGATGGGCGTACGCGATTGGATCGAGCTCACGACCGTGACAGCGAGGACAGGTGCGACGGTCGGCGTCGTGCGCCCGACGCGCACCGGTGCGCCACCTGCGCACGGTCCCAGGCGAGACACCGCACACGGCCGCGGCCTCACGATCACTCATGCCGCGCGCGGACAGACGCAGCGCGCGGTCTACGGTCTCCCGAGGATGCACACGCTCAGTCTGTCAACCGTCACCGACAGTTCGCGGGCGAGTGCCGGAAGCGGGATTCGAACCCGCACGCCCTTTCGAGCAGACGCTTTTGAGGCGTCAGTGTCTGCCATTCCACCATTCCGGCTGAGATGTCCGAGCTTATCCGGACATGAAGCCCTTTCCGGCCGTGCAGTTGATCAATGGCCGGGCGGACGTGGCTCTAATCTAGCGGACATCGGTACTCTTCTGCTCGTGAGTACGCAGCGGCGAGTGGTGATCGCGGAAGACGAGGCGCTGATCCGCCTCGACCTCAAGGAGATGCTCGAGGAGGACGGCTACGTCGTCGTGGGCGAAGCCGGTGACGGTGAGCAGGCGATCCGGCTGGCCGCCGAGCTGAAGCCCGACCTGGTGATCCTCGACGTCAAGATGCCGGTGCTCGACGGCATCTCCGCCGCCGAGCGGATCGTGGCCGACCGGATCGCCCCGTGTCTCATCCTCACCGCGTTCTCCCAACGCGATCTGGTGGAGCGGGCCAGGGACGCGGGTGCCATGGCCTATCTGGTCAAGCCGTTCACCAAGGCCGACCTGGTGCCGGCGATCGAGATGGCGGTCAGCAGGCACGAGGAGATGGTGGCCCTCAGCAAGGAGGTGTCCGACCTTTCCGACCGGCTGGAGACGCGCAAGCTGGTCGAGCGGGCCAAGGGGCTGCTGATGGCCGGGCACGGCTGGAGCGAGCCGCAGGCGTTCCGGTGGATCCAGAAGGCGTCCATGGACCGCCGGCTGAGCATGCGCGAGGTTGCCCAGATCGTTATCGACGACGCGGAAAAGACCGACTGAACCGCCCTTCATCCCCGCATATGTCGGCTGGGTGTTGATCCGGTCACGACTGGGCGTCCAAGCGGCCTCGAACCCTCGCAATGGGCTCACCCGCGCAGGCCACACACCCGCAGCGCGTAGTCGATCAGCCGGTCCTGCGCGTCCTGGGGCGGCGTCACGATGACGATCCGCTCCTCGCCCCCGTCGACCGAGGCCCGTACGGGGAACTGGAACGCCTTCTTGGCCTCCGCGAACGCGTGCGGGTCGCACCGGCCGGGCGACAGGGCGATGGGCGCCTCGGCCCGCCGCGCGCCCGCCTCCAGCGTCACCAGAGGACGGCGCCGCACGCCGGGCGTGACCATGTAGTGGGTGGTGCCGTCCACGGAGGTCACGCTCACCGTGCCCGCGCCTCGCCGGGTGAGCACCAGCGAGCCGCGCATCAGCTCGCCGTCCCGTTTCCAGTCGGGCCCGAACGACAGGGTGGCGGCCTGCTTGACGAGGTACGCCGAGCACTCCTCGCGCAGCAGCCGCGACAGCAGCGGATCGGGATGCGGCACGGTGAAGACGACCTTGCGCAGCGGCTCGTCGCCGGTGCGGACGCGGGCCACGACCGTGGCCGGCTGGAGCCGGGGCAGGCCGGACGGCGCGCAGTTCGCCTCGCCGTAGGTGATGGGCAGATCGGTGCGCTCGGTGCGGCGGATCGTGGCGTCGGCGCGCTGTGGCGGTAGCGTTTCGAAGGAAGCCGTGACCAGTTGGACGTCGGCGAAATACACGGGCGTGGTGGTGGTATTGCGCACGGCGATCTGCAGGGCGTGCACAGGTTCGTCCGAACGCCATTGGGCCAGGGACACGGAGACGCCGGCCGGCGGGCGTGTCACCGGCTCGGCGCCCTGGTCGGCGGCGCAGCCGGCGAGCGTGGTCGCGGCCGAGACCGCGAGGACGAGGGGGAGCCCAAAACGCTTCACTTCCGGCACATTAGGCAAGCTAGCGGCCCTCTCGTAAGTTGAGGACTGATTACGACTCAGCATCCAAGTGCCGACAGTTCATCGTGGCATCTGGTTGTGACCCGCGGCGGTTTTGTACCTTTCCGTCATTCGATCGGGAACGTCGGCGCAGACCGGTCCCGGCCTGGAGATGAAGGAGACACTTCATGGTCCGCATTGCTCCCGTGGGGCGGGCGCTGGCTGTCGTGGCTGCCACCAGCCTCGCCCTGACAGCTTGCGGTGGTGGCAGCGATACCGCTACCCAGCCGTCCGAATCGGCCGCGCCATCCTCCGCGGCTCCCGCGGCGAAGGGTGACGGCACCCTGACGATCGGCACTCTGCTGCCGCAGACGGGCTCCCTCGCCTTCCTCGGCCCGCCCGAGTTCGCGGGCGTCGACGCGGCGATCAAGGAGATCAACGACGCCGGCGGCGTGCTCGGCAAGCCGGTGGCGAAGTTCGACACCGACTCCGGTGACACCACCACGAACATCGCCTCGCAGTCGGTGGACAGGCTGCTGGCGCAGAAGGCCGACGCCATCATCGGCGCCGCCTCCTCGTCGGTGTCGGAGTCCGTGATCGACAAGATCACGGGTGCGGGTGTGATCCAGTTCTCGCCGGCCAACACCTCCGACAAGTTCACCACGATCGAGGACAAGGGTCTCTACTTCCGCACCTCGCCGCCGGACAAGCTGCAGGGCCGCGTGCTGGGCGACCTGATCGTGGCCGACGGCAACGACACGGTCGGCATCCTGGCGATGCAGGACTCCTACGGCACGGGCCTGGCCGACCAGGTCTCCAAGACCGTCACCGACGGCGGCGGCCAGGTCGTCGAGCGGGTCGACTACGACCCGAAGGCCGCCGACTTCTCCGCCGACGTGGCCAAGCTCAAGGCCAAGAACCCGAAGGCCATCGTGCTGATCGGCTTCGAGGAGACCGGCAAGGTCATCCAGGAGCTCATCAAGCAGGGCATGCCGGCCAGCAAGCACAAGTGGTACATGGTCGACGGCAACACCTCCAACACCAACTACGTCAAGCTGCCCAAGGGCTCGCTGACGGGCGTCAAGGGCACCATCCCCGGCGCCGCCTCCCCGGAGGAGTTCCAGAAGAAGCTGATGGCCGTCAACCCGAAGCTGGAGGACTTCAGCTACGCGCCCGAGTCCTACGACGCCACCAACCTGCTCGCGCTGGCCGCCGAGGCCGCCAAGAGCGACGCGGGCACGGACATCGCCGCGAAGCTGGCCGAGGTCAGCAAGGGCGGTGAGAAGTGCAACGACTTCAAGACCTGCGTCGAGCTGCTCAAGGCCGGCAAGGACATCGACTACGAGGGTGTGAGCGGCCCGGTCGAGTTCGACGAGGCCGGTGACCCGGCCGTCGCCACCATCGGCATCTACCAGTACGGCGAGGACAACAAGTACCCGACGAAGGCCCTGGAGTACCGCACCGGCAACATCGCCGGCTGACGATCCGCTCCCTGACCTGACAGCGGCGAAGAGGGGCCCGGTCCAGCGGACCGGGCCCTTTCGCGTGTGTCCGGCCCGCCTGACGCCGGGTCACGGCCGGGCATATCCCGCATGACGCCGGGTCATGGCCGGCCGTATCCCGCCTGACGCCGGGACGCGGCCGGCCGCCGTACGTCCGGAGGCCGGGATGCGGCGGGGCGGCGCTGTACGGCAGCGTGACGCCCGCCTTTCGCCGGGCGACCCCCGAGGGGCGGTCCGGGTGTTCCGGGCGCTCTCGTGGCCTCTGGGGGCTCCAGTCGGCGCGTGGGCCGCCGTTTCCACGCGTGGCCTCTCGCGCCCCCCAGGCGGCCTCTCGCGCCCCCCAGGCGGCCTCTCGCGCAGCCCAGGGAAACGGCGAAGGAGCCCCCCGGGGGGAGGCCCCTTCGCCGTTCGTGATCCTGTTACGCCTTGGCCAGGGTGCCGAGGTAGAGCTCGATCACCTTGGGGTCGTCGGCGAGCTGGCGGCCGGTGCCGGTGTAGGCGTTGCGGCCCTGGTCCAGCACGTAGCCGCGGTGGCAGATCTGCAGGCAGCGCCGGGCGTTCTGCTCGACCATGACGACCGTGACGCCCGCCTTGTTGATCTGCTGGGCCTGGATGAAGACCAGGTCCTGCAGCTTGGGCGACAGGCCCGCGGACGGCTCGTCCAGCAGCAGCACCGACGGCTCGGTCATGAGCGCCCGGGCCATCGCCACCATCTGCCGCTCGCCGCCCGACAGGGAGCCGGCGCGCTGCTTGCGCCGTTCCTTCAGGGCGGGGAACAGCTCGGCGACGAACTCGAAGCGCTCCTTGAACTTGCCGGGCACCTGGAAGGCGCCCATCTCGAGGTTCTCCTCGATGGTGAGGCTGGGGAAGACGTTGTTGGTCTGCGGGACGTAGCCGACGCCGCGGGCGACCAGCTCGTGCGCCTTCATGTTCGTGATGTCCTCACCCTTCAGCTTCACCGTGCCGCTGCGGATGTTGACGAGTCCGAACATGGCCTTGAGCAGCGTCGACTTGCCGGCGCCGTTGGGGCCGATGATGCCGATCAGCTCGCCCTGCTGGACGTACAGGTCGGAGCCGTTGAGGATGTTGACGCCCGGCAGGTAGCCGGCGATGAGTTCGTCGCACCGCAGCACGGCGCCCTCGGCGCCGGCCAGGTGCTCGCCGCGGTCGGTGACGGCCCGCTCGGAGCCTGCCCGCGCCTCGCCGGGAGTGGATTCGGGGACGGCGTTCACTTCTGCGTCTCCTCTACGATCTCTTCCTCCAGCGCCGCCTCCGCCTCGTGCAGTTGCTCCTCCAGTTCCCGCTCTGACAACGGGGCGTCGTGGTGGGCGCCGAGGTAGGCGTCGATGACGCGCGGGTCGGACATGATCGTGTCCGGCGGGCCTTCGGAGATGACGGCGCCCTGGGCCATGACGATCACCCAGTCGCTGATGTCGCGCACCATGTCCATGTCGTGCTCGACGAACAGCACGGTCATGCCCTGCTCGCGCAGGTCCTTGACGTGGCCGAGCAGCGACTGGGTGAGCGCCGGGTTGACCCCGGCCATGGGCTCGTCGAGCATGACCAGCTCCGGCTGGACCATGAGCGCGCGGGCCATCTCCAGCAGCTTGCGCTGGCCGCCGGACAGCGATCCGGCGAAGTCGTCGCGCTTCTTGTCGAGCTTGAAGCGGACGAGCAGCTCCTCGGCCCGTTCGGTGATCTCGTCCTCCTGCTCCCGCCAGAAGCCGGGCACGAGGGCGCGCCAGAAGCTCTCGCCCTTCTGGCCCTGGGCGCCGAGCCGCATGTTCTCGATGACGGTCAGCTTGGACAGGGCCTTGGTGAGCTGGAAGGTGCGCACCATGCCGGCGCGGGCCACCTTGTGCGGGGGCACGCCGTTCATGGCGCGGCCGTTGAACGTCCACTGGCCGGCGTCGGCCGTGTCGAAGCCGGTGAGCTGGTTGAAGAACGTCGTCTTGCCGGCGCCGTTGGGGCCGATCAGCGCGGTGATGGAGCCGCGCTGGACCTCGACGTGGTCGACGTCGACCGCGGTGAGGCCGCCGAAGCGGCGCACGACCTTGTCGACCACGAGGATCGGGTCGGGTTTGGCCACGCCGGGATCGCGGGCCAGGTCCTTGAAGGCGGCCAGCGCCGCGGCCTTGCGGTCGGTGGCCGTGGTCTCAGCGTGCATCGATCGCTATCTCCCTCTTGTCACCGAAGATGCCCTGTGGCCGGAAGACGACCAAGAGGATGAGCCCCAGCCCGACGAGGAGGAAGCGGAACTGGCCGACCTGAGTGGAGGTCATGAAGGTGATGTACCCGGCTTCGACCGCTCCGCTCAGCACGCCGTAGACGAGCACCAGCAGCACCCAGAAGATCATCGAGCCGACGACGGGTCCGAACACGCGGGCCGCGCCGCCGAGGATGAGGATCGTGTAGGCGAAGAAGGTCGTCTCCGTGCCGAAGATGTCCGGCTGCACCGAGGCGAACGCCAGGCCGTAGACGAACCCGCCCAGCGCGCCGATGACGCCGCCGAGGACCAGCGACTGCATCTTGTACGAGAAGACGTTCTTGCCGAGGCTGCGCACGGCGTCCTCGTCCTCGCGGATGGCCTTGAGCACGCGGCCCCACGGGCTCTTCATGAGCATGTAGACGAGCAGGCACGACAGGCCGATGAGGAGCCAGCCGACGACCAGGACCCACAGCAGGCGATGGTTGAAGGTGAGCCAGCCGAAGCCGTACTCGCCCGCGGGGAAGGGGTTGATCGCGTAGAAGCCGTCGGTGAAGCCGCGCCGGCCGTCGGAGCCGCCGAAGACGTCCTTGAACGCCACCGACCGGAAGATCAGCCGGATGATCTCCGCCGCGGCGATGGTGACGATGGCCAGGTAGTCGGCGCGCAGGCGCAGCGTCGGGATGCCCAGCAGGAGCGCCAGGAGGGCCGCGGCCAGCAGGCCCACCACGATGCCGGCCCAGAACGGCAGGCCCAGCACGGTGACGGTGACGGCGAGGCCGTAGCCGGCGACGGCCATGAAGGCCGCCTGGCCGAAGTTGAGCAGGCCGGTGTAGCCGAAGTGGACGTTCAGTCCGATGGCGGCGAGCGCGTAGAGCACCGTCTCGACGCCGATGGCGGCCTTGACGGTGGTGGAGATGATCGTGATCCAGTCCATGGTTCCCCCCGTCAGCCGATCCGCTCGCGGCGGCCCAGGATGCCCTGCGGCCGGAAGAGGAGCACGATGATGAGTACGGCCAGCGCGCCGACGCTCTTGAGCTCCGCCGGCACCCAGAGGGTGGACAGCTGGATGAACAGGCCGACGATGAGGGAGCCGACGAGCGCGCCCCACGCGGTGCCGAGCCCGCCGAGCGTGACGCCGGCGAAGATGAGCAGCAGGATGTCCTGGCCCATGTTGAACTTCAGGCTCTGCGAGACGCCGAGCATGATGCCGGCCAGCGCGGCGATGGCGCCGCCCATGGTCCAGATGATGCGGATGACCCGGTCGACGTTGATGCCGGAGGACGCGGCGAGCGCCGGGTTGTCGGCCACGGCGCGGGCCGCCTTGCCGGTGCGGGTGCGCAGCAGCGCCAGGCTGACCACGACGAGGACCGCGAGCTCGATGGCCATGGCGACGAAGTTCTTCGGAGCGGCGGTGATGGGGCCGACCTGGATGCCGGGCTGGCCGGTGTACTGCTCGTAGACCTCGGTCTGGCCGCCGAAGATGATGAGGAACAGGTAGCGCAGGAAGATCGCCACGCCGATCGAGACGATCATCATGGCGATGATGCCGGTGCCGCGCCTGCGCAGCTGACCCCAGAAGAACCTGTCCTGGGCGTAGCCGAACCCGCCCGCGATGATCACGGCGATCCCGGCGGCGGGGATGAGGTGCAGGCCGAAGCCGGTGTTGAAGGCGTAGGCGACGATGGCTCCCAGGGTGACCAGCTCGCCGTGGGCGAAGTTGGTCAGGCCGGTGGTGCCGTAGATGAGCGACAGGCCGAGCGCGGCGAGGGCGATGATGAGGCCCAGGTTGAGGCCCTCGAAGGCGAGCTGTGCCGCCTGGGTCCAGAAGCTGCTCTGCCCGGACGGTTCAGGTTGTGGCTGGCCGGGCGCGCCCTTGGCCTCCAGCGCGAAGAGCACGGTCGACATGTTGCCGTCGTAGACGGTGGGCGTGCGGACGTTGTTGCCACCCCGGACCGCGGCGTTCTGCGGCAACGTGTTGGCATCCAGTGTGACCTTGTACTTTCCCGGCTTCTCGACCGGGACCTGCCACGCGCCTTGGGCGTTACTTGTAACCTCCGCAACGGGTTGTCCGCTTTCGGTGGTCACGACGATTTTCACGCCGTTCACTGGCTGGCCTTGGAATGTGAGTGTCCCTCGTAGGCCCTGCTCGGGCGTCGCCGCGTGGGCGGGTGACGCGAGCAGGAGGACGAGTCCACTCAGGAAGGCCGTGAACGCGATCACGGCTCTGCGCAATGGTGCTCCCTCAGATAGGTCAAGGCGGGGTTGTGCCCCTCCATCTCGACACGCGGGCATCGCAGGCACAACTGGGATGCTGTTGCGGGAGCTTATTCCTCGAACGACCGGTTCACTATTGTTCGTCACCAATTAGTGACATCGGCGTGTCACCAGCGTGAGCAACCAAGTCAGCAGGTCAAGGCCTACATCGGCGCCGGGCGCCGGGCGTCCGTGTCATGACCCGGTGACGGGGCGGCGCCGGCGCCGGCGGGGCCGGGACGCGGCGGGGAGACGAGCCCGAGGGGGACCTTTGGGGCCGTGCGGGGCTTCCCCGGCCGCACACGTTATCTACTCGGTCGCCCCGCGGGCTCTGACTCGGACCACCGTAGCGACCCGCGGGGGCCGTGTGCAAAGGGGGACGGGAGTCGCGTGGCGCGTTTCGCGGGCGCCCCCGGCCATCCGGGCGCCTTGGGGTGCCTTCGGGGGCTTTGGGTGGTCCCGCGGGTCAGCGGTCGCGAAGCATGCAGGTCAGCCGTGACGTGCAGACGCGCCGCCCCTGCTCGTCGGTGATCTCGATGTCGTACGAGGCCAGCGTCCGGCCGCCGTGCAGCCGGGTGGCGACGCCGGTCACGTGTCCGGAGGTGGCCGAGCGGTGGTGCGTCGCGTTGATCTCGATGCCGACCGCGATGCGCTCCGGACCGGCGTGGATGGCCGCGCCCGTCGAGCCGATCGTCTCGGCCAGCACGACGGAGGCGCCGCCGTGCAGCAGGCCGTACGGCTGGGTGTTGCCCCGCACCGGCATCCTGGCCACGACCCGCTCCGCGCTGGCCTCCAGGAACTCGATGCCCATCCGATGGGGCAGCGTGCCCTCGTACATGCCGGCGAAGATGGCGAGTTCGTCAGGGTTGGTCTGCGTCAAGGGGACGCCTCCACTCTTCCGGGCTCGGGTTTTCTGTCGCACCCGCAGACTAGGCTGCGGGTGTGCCGAAGAGTGAAGTGACCCCCAGCCGCCCGTGCCTGCTGCTGCTCGACGGGCATTCGCTGGCCTATCGCGCGTTCTACGCGCTCAAGGACGCCAACCTCATGACCACCGACGGTCAGCACACCGAGGCGGTCTACGGGTTCACCTCGATGCTGACCAACATCCTGCGCGATGAGCAGCCGTCGCACGTGGCCGTCGCCTTCGACCGGTCGGAGCCGACGTTCCGGCACGAGGAATACGCCGACTACAAGGCCAACCGGAGCGAGACGCCCGAGGACTTCCGCGGTCAGATGCAGCTCATCTACGAGCTGCTCGACACGCTGCGCGTCCCGCACCTGTCCAAGGCGGGCTTCGAGGCCGACGACCTGATCGCCACGCTGGCCACCCGCGCCGCCGCCGAGGGCATGAACGTGCTGATCGTGACCGGTGACCGTGACGCGCTGCAGCTCGTCGACGACCAGGTCACCGTGCTCATGACGCGCCGCGGCATCAGCGACATGACGCGGTTCACGCCGGAGGCGGTGGAGGAGAAGTACGGCCTCACCCCGATCCAGTATCCCGACTTCGCCGCGCTGCGCGGCGACCCCAGCGACAACCTGCTGAGCATCCCCGGCGTCGGCGAGAAGACCGCGGCCAAGTGGGTGCGCGAGTTCGGCTCGCTGACCGCGCTGGTCGACCGGGTGGACGAGGTCAAGGGCAAGGTCGGCGACAAGCTGCGCGACCACGTCGCCCAGGTGCTGATGAACCGCCGGCTCACCGAGCTGCTGCGCGACGTGCCCCTGGAGGTGGAGCTGGGCGATCTCAAGCAGGGGGCGTGGGAGCGCGAGGAGATCAACAAGCTGTTCGACACCCTGCAGATCCGCGGCGAGCTGCGCGAGCGCGTCTTCAAGGTGCTCGGCACCGGCGAGCAGGAGCCCGACCAGGGCTTCGAGGTGGAGACCGTCATCCTCGGCCCCGACCGGGTGGCCGGCTGGTTGGCCGCGATGCCCGCCGGCCGCGCCGGGCTGGCCTTCCGGGGCGTCCACGGCAGCGGCACCGGGCGCATCGACGCCATCGCCGTGGCCTCGCCCGACGGCACGGCCGCCCACATCGACCCGACCAAGCTGACCGAGGGCGACGAGGCGGCGCTGAGCGCCTGGCTGGCCGACGAGGGCCGGCCCAAGGCGGTGCACGACGCCAAGGGGCCCATCCTGGCGCTGTGGCAGCAGGGCATGGAGCTCAGGGGCCTGTCCTGCGACACCGCTCTGGCGGCCTATCTGGCGATGCCGGGCCAGCGCACGTTCGCGCTGGAGGACCTCGCCCGCCGCTACCTCAACCGTGACCTGCGCGCCGAGGAGGCGCCGGACGGCCAGGCCGCGCTGTTCGGCGACGACGAGGACGCCCCGGCCAAGGAGCTGGCGCTGCGCGCCCACGCCGTGCGTGAGCTGGCCGACGCGCTGGAGGCGTTCCTGTCGGGCCGCGGCGGCACCCAGCTGATGAGTGACGTGGAGCTGCCGCTGCTGACCGTGCTGGCCGAGCTGGAGCGGGCCGGCATCGCCGTCGACGGCGAATACTTCGCGGGCCTGGAGGCCGAGTTCGGCGCGGCGGTCAAGCACGCCACCGAGGAGGCCCATCGGGTCGTCGGTGAGCAGTTCAACCTCGGCTCGCCCAAGCAGCTGCAGGAGATCCTGTTCGTCCGGCTCAACCTGCCCAAGACCAAGAAGATCAAGACCGGCTACAGCACCGACGCCGACCAGCTCGCCTGGCTCGCCACACAGACCGAGCACGAGCTACCGACGATCATGCTGCGCCACCGCGACCAGCAGAAGCTGCGCACCACGGTCGAGGGCCTGATCAAGGAGATCGCCGACGACGGGCGCATCCACACCACCTTCAACCAGATCATCGCCGCGACCGGCCGGCTGTCGTCGGAGAAGCCCAACCTGCAGAACATCCCGATCCGCACCGCCGAGGGCCGCCGCATCCGGCAGGGCTTCGTGGTGGGCGAGGGTTACGAGACGCTGCTGACCGCCGACTACAGCCAGATCGAGCTGCGGATCATGGCCCACCTGTCGGGCGACGAGGCGCTGATCGCGGCCTTCGAGTCGGGCCACGACTTCCACCAGGCCACCGCCGCCCGGGTGTTCAACCTGCCGCCCGAGCAGATCGACGGCGAACTGCGGGCCCGGATCAAGGCGATGAACTACGGGCTGGCTTACGGCCTGTCCGACTTCGGGCTGGCCGGCCAGCTCAACATCCCGGTGGCCGAGGCGCGGGCGCTGAAGGAGGAATACTTCCAGGAGTTCGGCGGCGTCCGAGACTTCCTGCACGACATCGTCCGCCAGGCCCGCAACGACGGCTACACCGAGACGATCATGGGTCGGCGCCGCTACCTGCCCGACCTGACCAGCGACAACCGTCAGCGCCGGGAGATGGCCGAGCGGATGGCGCTCAACGCGCCCATCCAGGGGTCGGCCGCCGACATCATCAAGGTCGCCATGCTGCACGTGCGCCAGGCGCTGCGCGAGGAGGGGCTGGCCTCCCGGATGCTGCTGCAGGTGCACGACGAGCTGGTGTTCGAGGTCGCGCCGGGCGAGCTTGAGCGGCTGCGGCAGGTGGTGTGCGACCAGATGAACGCCGCCTACCACCTGCGCGTCCCGCTGGAGGTCTCCGTCGGCGTCGGCCGCACCTGGGAGGACGCGGGCCACTAGGAGCCGCCGCGCACGCCACCCTGGCCCCCCGCGCACGCCACCCTGGCCCCCCGCGCACGCCACCCTGGCCGTCCGTGCTGTGCCGCGCTGTGCTGCGCCGTCCCCGCTGTGCCGCGTCGCCCGCCCTGTGGCGGGTGCCCGGCCCGCGCGGCGCGGGCTGCGGGGGCCGGTGCGGGGGCGGGGGAGCCGGAGCCGGAGTGGAATGCGGCCGGGGCTCGGTTCGCGGGCGTTCGGGGGTTATGGGGGTGGCTGGTGGGGCAGGTCCGGCATCTTGTGAAGGGTCACCCCATGGTGGTTCTGCACTACCCTTGATCAGGTCGTTTCCCCCGAGTGGCACGGGAGTTCTGTGCGGTCCGCAGCGTCCCTCACGCCGATCATCGGCATCGCGAACGCCGTGGTGTTGGCCGTGGCCGTGGTCGGTCTCATGGTGGTCCCCTCCTCCGGCGAGGATCCGGACGGCCGGGCCGGCGCCGCCGTCGGGCAGCAGACCCCCCAGGAGACTCCCCAGCAGCCTTCCGGCAAGCCCGAACCGTCCCCGTCGCAGGAGACCGGGCAGCCGCCCGGCGTGGTGGCCGACCCCGAGTTCGCCCGGCAAGTGGGGGCGAACGAGGCGGGTCTGGTGCCGGTGCTGATGTACCACCGGATCGTCGCCAAGCGGCACGCGGCCATCGACCGCACGCCCGGGCAGTTCAGGCAGGAGTTGGAGAAGCTGGCCCGGCAGGGATACGTGCCGATCACCGCCGAGGAGTTCGCCACCGGCGACATCCGGGTGCCCGCCGGGAAGTTTCCCGTCGTGCTGACGTTCGACGACGGGCATCCGAGCCACTTCGGCCTCGACGCCGCGGGCAACCCGCGGCCGGACACGGCGGTCGGCATCATCCTCGACGTGGCCAGGAAGTACCCGGAGTTCCGGCCCGTCGCCACGCTGTGGGTCAACCGCGAGCCGTTCGGGCTGCGCGACCGCGCCGGGCAGGAGGCGGCCGTGCGGTGGCTGACCGAGCGCGGGTTCGAGGTGGCCAACCACACCTGGGCGCACCCCAACCTGCGCGCGGTGCCGACGTCGCAGGTGCGCCGGCAGATCGCCAAGCTGGAGCGCCTGCTGGAGACGCTGGGCGCCGGCCCGTCCAGGACCATGGCGCTGCCGTACGGGAACCTGCCGCGCGTCAAGAAGGCGGCCCGCGCCGGCGGCTGGGAGGGCACCCGGTACGACTTCGCCGGGGTGTTCCTGGCAGGCGCCGAGCCGTCGGTTTCGCCCTTCGCGAAAAAGTTCGACCGTGGCGCGATCCAGCGGATCCAGAGCAACGGCAAGAAGGGCGAGTGCCGCAAGTGGTGCTCGCAGTACTGGCTGGAATGGCTGAACAAGCACCCGGATGAGCGGTTCGTCTCCGACGGCGACCCGCAGCGGATCTCCGTGCCGCGGCGACTTCGGGGTAAGATCGAGGCGCCGCGGGGGGCTCAGGTCAACGCTTACTGATCAGTCGATCGGCGGTTGGCACGCCTCACGGATTGACCCCGTGCTTCTTGTCTCATATCCTGATCGCTGCGCTGTGGGCTCGCGCGCGCCTCAGACGGAGCGGGCTCGCGCTCGGTCACGTCGATGTCGTAACTCCTCGGCTTGATGCGGAAGAGGGCCTGCCGCGCGTCCGCCACATCGACATCCTGTCCGCGTTCGGAGCAATTCCACACATGACGTCCAGCACTGAGGCCACCTCGAGCACCCCGCAGGTAGCGGTCAACGACATCGGGTCCGAGGAAGCCTTCCTCGCCGCGATCGACGAGACCATCAAGTACTTCAACGACGGCGACATCGTCGAGGGCACCGTCGTCAAGGTCGATCGAGACGAGGTCCTTCTCGATATCGGCTACAAGACCGAGGGTGTCATCCCCTCGCGCGAGCTTTCGATCAAGCACGATGTCGACCCTGCTGACGTCGTGGAGGTCGGCGAACACGTCGAAGCCCTCGTTCTCCAGAAGGAGGACAAGGAGGGCCGCCTGATCCTGTCCAAGAAGCGTGCTCAGTACGAGCGCGCCTGGGGCACGATCGAGAAGATCAAGGACGAGGACGGCATCGTCACCGGCACCGTCATCGAGGTCGTCAAGGGTGGTCTCATCCTCGACATCGGCCTCCGTGGCTTCCTCCCGGCGTCCCTGGTCGAGATGCGCCGTGTCCGCGACCTGCAGCCGTACGTCGGCCGCGAGCTCGAGGCGAAGATCATCGAGCTCGACAAGAACCGCAACAACGTGGTTCTGTCGCGTCGCGCCTGGCTTGAGCAGACGCAGTCCGAGGTTCGCCAGACGTTCCTCAACACCCTTCAGAAGGGCCAGGTCCGCAAGGGCGTCGTCTCCTCGATCGTCAACTTCGGCGCGTTCGTGGACCTCGGCGGCGTCGACGGTCTGGTCCACGTGTCCGAGCTGTCCTGGAAGCACATCGACCACCCCTCCGAGGTCGTCGAGGTCGGCCAGGAGGTCACGGTCGAGGTCCTCGACGTCGACATGGAGCGCGAGCGCGTCTCCCTGTCGCTCAAGGCCACCCAGGAAGACCCGTGGCAGCAGTTCGCCCGCACCCACCAGATCGGCCAGGTCGTGCCGGGCCGCGTCACCAAGCTGGTGCCGTTCGGCGCGTTCGTCCGGGTCGAGGAGGGCATCGAGGGTCTGGTCCACATCTCCGAGCTGGCCGAGCGCCACGTGGAGATCCCGGAGCAGGTCGTCCAGGTCGGCGACGAGATCTTCGTCAAGATCATCGACATCGACCTCGACCGCCGTCGCATCAGCCTCTCGCTGAAGCAGGCCAACGAGGGTGTCGGCACCGAGGTCGAGTTCGACCCCACGCTCTACGGCATGGCGGCGACCTACGACGACCAGGGCAACTACATCTACCCCGAGGGCTTCGACTCGGAGACCGGTGAGTGGCTCGAGGGCTTCGACAAGCAGCGCGAGGAGTGGGAGCGGCAGTACGCCGAGGCCCAGACCCGCTTCGAGGCGCACCGCAAGCAGATCGAGGAGGCCCGCAAGGCCGAGGCGGAGGCCGGCGAGGCCGCTCCCTCGTCCTACAGCGGTGAGTCGCCGGCACCGGCCAGCAGCTCGTCCTCGTCCTCGTCCGCTCCGGCCAGTGGTGCCCTCGCCTCCGACGAGGCTCTCGCGGCTCTGCGCGAGAAGCTCGCCGGCGGTCAGAGCTGACCTGAGGCGGCTGTAGCCGTAAGCCCGTAAGAAGGCCCCGCACGATCATCGTGCGGGGCCTTCTTCGTGGATTCGGACTGTCCGGGCAATCGCGGAACGAACCTTTCCGCATTGCCTCCTACTGTTCAGGCATGAAGTCCTTCCGCATCGCCATTCCCCAGACCGACCTCGACGACCTCCAGCAGCGGCTGCGCCGCACCCGCTGGGCCCGGCAGCTTCCGGGCGGGTGGAGCAGGGGAGTGACCGTCGAACACCTGCGCGACCTGGCCGCGTACTGGGCCGACGGGTTCGACTGGCGGGCCCAGGAGGCCAAGCTCAACGCCTTCCCCCAGTACACGACCGAGATCGACGGCCAGACCGTCCACTTCGCGCACGCCCGCTCGCCCGAACCGGACGCGATCCCGCTGATCCTCACGCACAGCTGGCCCAACTCCTTCGCCGAGTTCCTCCACGTCATCGGCCCCCTCACCGACCCACGCGCCCATGGGCTGGACCCCGCCATCGCCTTCCACGTCGTGGCGCCGTCGCTGCCCGGATTCGGCTTCTCGCCGTTCCCCGAGCCCGCCGACGAGCGTCCGTGGAGCATCGAGCGGGTCGCCCGCACCTGGGCGGAGCTGATGGCCCGGCTCGGCTACGACCGGTACGGCGCGCACGGCAACGACGCCGGAGCCCTCGTCACCCCGCAACTGGCCGTCCTCGACAGCGACCACGTGATCGGCTCGCACATCACCGGCGGCATCGGGATGCCGACCGGGGACGCCGCCGAGCTGGCGGACGCGAGCGAGGAGGAGTGCGCCATGGCGGCCCACATCGGCCAGATGTGGGCGGCCGGCAGCGGCTACGGCCCCTACCTGTCCAACCGGCCGCAGACGCTCGCCTTCGGCTTCGCCGACTCACCCGTCATGCAGCTCGCCTACCTGGTCGAACGGTTCAAGGAGTTCGACGGCTGGCCCGGCGGCAAGGATGAGGTGACCGAGCCGATCGACCGCGACCTGCTGCTCACCAACGCGACGATCTACTGGCTGACCGGCACGGGTGGCTCGTCCTCCTGGACGTACTACGAGGGGGCGGCCGGCATGCCGATCGACCAGGACAGCGTGCCGACCGGGGTGTCGCACGGCGGCCCGGAGCTGTTCCGCCGCCTCGCCGAACGCCGCAACCGGATCGTCTGCTGGGGGGATGCGGACAGCTCCAGCCACATGGTGTCCATGGCGGCGCCGGAGTCGGTCGTGGCCGGCATCCGCGAGTTCTTCACCCTGGTGCGCTGAACCCGGGGCCGACGATCGCGCGCCCGCACGCCGCCACCGGCACGCCGCCATCGGCACGCGCGGCCGGTGGGCGGGTGCTGTCGGTGGCGAGCCCGGCAAGGACTGGACGGCACGCCCCCCGCCTGAAGTAGGGTGCTGGCCGTGGAGATCGAGCGGGCCGTGCCCGCGGACGCGGGCGAGATTCTCACCGTGCAGCGCGCCGCGTACGTCACCGAGGCCCAGCTTTACGGCGACCCGTTCCTGCCGCCCCTGGTGGAGTCGATGGGGCAGGTCAGCACCACGATCCGCGACGCCGTCGTGCTCAAGGCCACCGACGAGGGCCGGATCGTGGGCTCGGTGCGCGGCCGCCTGTCCGGCACGACGTGCCTGGTGGGGCGGCTCGTGGTGGCCCCCGACCGGCAGCGGCGCGGTCTCGGCGCTGCGCTGCTCGCCGCGCTGCACGAGCAGCTCCCGCAGGCGGCGGCGTTCGACCTGTTCACCGGCCACTTGTCGGAGGGCAACCTGCGGCTCTACCGGCGCCTCGGCTACCGGGAGACCCGCCGCGAGCGGATGGACGACCACCTGACGCTCGTCCATCTGCGCCGCCCGGCCGAACCCGCCACTGGATAGGCTTGCCGGGTGCTGAAGATCGGACTCACCGGCGGCATCGGCTCCGGCAAGAGCGAGGTGTCCCGCAGGCTCGCCGCGAGGGGCGCCGTGGTGATCGACGCCGACCGGATCGCCCGCGAGGTCGTCGAGCCGGGCACGGTGGGGCTGGCCCGCGTGGTGGCGGCGTTCGGTGACGGGGTGTTGCGCCCCGACGGGTCGCTCGACCGGGAGCGGCTCGGCGCCGTCGTGTTCGCCGACCCCGACCGGCTGGCCGTGCTCAACTCGATCGTCCACCCGCTCGTCGGGGAGCGCGTGGCCGAGCTGCAGGCGCAGGCGCCGGGCGACGCGATCGTGGTCTACGACGTTCCGCTGCTGGTGGAGAACAACCTCACCCCCATGTACGACGTGGTCGTCGTCGTCGACGCCTCCGACGAGGTGCGCGTCGCCCGGCTCGCCGAGCACCGAGGCATGCCCGAGCCCGACGCCCGGGCCCGCATCGCGGCCCAGGCCGGCCGCGACGAACGGCTCAGGGCCGCCCACATCGTGATCCCCAACGAGGGCACGCTGGAGGAGCTCGAAGCCCGGGTCGGCGAGGTGTGGCAGGACCTGCTCGCCCGCGCCGCCCGCGGCTGACCCGACGAGCACCGCGACGCAAGCCTCGACGCCCGCCGCGACGAAGCACCCCGACGGCCACCGCCCCGACGGCCACCGCCCCGACGGCCACCGCCCCGACGGCCACCGCCGCGATGACCACCGCCGCGATGACCACCGCCGCGACGAGCGCCGTGACGCGCGGGCGGCCCGCCCGGCGGTACGATGGTCGGCGGTTCTGAGGGGCGAGCGGATGGTGGCGGTTCCACACATGACCGATGAGCGGCCGGCCGCCGGGCGGCACGACCTGCGGGGCGACTGCGCGAGCTGCTTCGGCCTGTGCTGCGTGGCGCTGCCCTTCTCCGCCTCCGCCGACTTCGCCGTCGACAAGGCCGCCGGCAGCCCGTGCCACCACCTGCGGGCCGACTCCCGGTGCGGCATCCACGACCGCCTCCGCCAGGAGGGCTTCCCCGGCTGCACCGTCTACGACTGTTTCGGCGCCGGGCAGAAGGTCTCCCAGGTGACCTTCGGCGGGCGTGACTGGCGGCAGGACCGGGAGACGGCGCGGAGCATGTTCGCGGTGTTCCCGGTGGTGCGGCAGCTCCACGAGCTGCTGTGGTACCTCACGGAGGTGCTCGCCCGGCCCGAGGCCCGCCCGGTCCACGACGAGGCGCGCCGCGCGTTCGACGAGATCGAGGCGCTCACCCGCCGCGACCCCGCGGTCCTCGCCGAGCTGGACGTGGCCGCCCGGCGCCAGGCCGTCAACCCGCTGCTGCTGCGTGCCGGCGAGCTGGTACGAGCCCCGCACCGGGCCAGGAGCCGCCGGGGCGCCGACCTCATCGGCGCCCGCCTGAGGAAGGCCGACCTGAGGGGCGCCGACCTGCGCGGCGCGTACCTCATCGGCGCCGACCTGACCGGGGCGGACCTCAGGGACGCCGATCTCATCGGGGCCGACCTGCGCGGGGCCGACCTGTCCGGCGCCGACCTGACCGGCAGTGTCTTCCTGACCCAGCCGCAGCTCGACTCCGCCAAGGGCGACGGCGCCACCAGGTTGCCGGGCTCGCTCACCCGCCCTGGCCACTGGCCCGCCACCCGGACGGCAGGGGCGGCGGGGGAGCGGGCGACGGCCAAGGCGGGGTCGCGCAAGCCGGCGCCCAAAGGCGGCCGTCAGAAGAAGGGCGCGTCCAAGGGCACCTGGCGGACCCCGGGCAGATAGGGGTCGAGCTCGCCCAGCTCGAACCTCGACATCCCGATGACGTGCCAGAACTGCCCGCCCAGCTCGCCCTGCACCTTGTAGCGGCCGTCCGGGGCGAGCGCCGCCCACCCCTCGGGCAGCCCCAGCAGCGTGGCCCGGCGCTCGCCGCCCTCCCAGAGGATGACCACCCCGTCGTCGCCCGCGCTCGCCAGCAGGTCGCCGACCGGGCTGTAGGCGACCGACCATACGCGCCGGGAATGCCCGGTCAGCACCTGCAGCTCCGCGCCCGTGGCCGCGTCCCACACCCGCACGGTCAGGTCGTCGCCGCCGGTGGCCAGGCGCGTGCCGGTCGAGTCGAACGCCACCGACCACAGCCGGCCGGTGTGCCGGTCGAGCGTGTGCCGCAGCACCGGCTGCCACGGCTGGCCGGGCCGCAGCTCCCACACCTTGGCCAGCCCGTCGTTGGCGGCGCTGGCCAGGTGCCGGCCCGACGGCGAGAACGCCACCGAGTAGACCCGGTCCGTGTGGCCTTCGAGCGTGGCGACCCGGCCGCCGGATTCGACGTGCCAGATGCGCACCAGCCGGTCGTCGCACCCGGTCGCCACGTAGCGGCCGTCGGGGCTGAAGGCGATCGAGCGGACCCGGCCGCGGTGATCGGCCAGGTTGCTCACCTGCCGGCCGGTCGCCCGGTACCAGACGCGCACGCTGTCGTCGTCGTTGGCGGTGGCCAGCAGCGAGCCGTCGGGGCTGAACGCCTCGGCCCACACGTGGTCGGTCTCGGCGTTCAGCTCGCGTTCGTAGTCGCCGGTGGTGGCGTTCCAGAAGTGCACGCCGCCGTCGTTGCTGGAGGTGGCGAGCACCGGGCCGGCCGGGGAGAACAGCGCGGACAGCAGCCGGTCGGAGGTGCCGGTGAACTCGCGCAGCCGCCGCGCCGAGCGCGGCTCCCACACCCGGACGACGCCGTCGTTGCCGCTGGTGGCGAGCATCGAGCCGTCGGCGCTGAACCGTACGGACGAGATGCGCCTGCCGTGGCCGCGCAGCACCCGCTGGCAGGCGCCCGAGGCCGGGTCCCACAGCCGGATCGTGCCGTCGTTGCTGCTGGTGGCGAGCTGGCCGCCGTCGGGGCGGAACGCGAACGGCCACACCGAGCTGCGGTGCCCGCTCAGCTCGATCCGGGTGGTGCCGCCGGGCGCCTGCAGCCGGACGAGGCCGCCCGAGTCGCCGCTGGTCAGGGTGCGCCCGTCAGGACTGAACGTCACCTGGTAGACGGCCGCCGCGTGGGTGGTGTGCACGCCGCGCGGCTCGCCGGTGACCGGGTTCCACAGCCGTACGGCTCCGGCCGTGTCGCCGGTGGCGAGCAGCGAGCCGTCGGGGGAGAAGGTCACGCAGTAGACGCTGCCGGCATGGCCGGCCAGCGCGTGCCGCAGCGTCCACGTCGCGGTCTCCCACACCCGTACGGTGCCCGCCTCGTCGCCGGTGGCCAGTAGCGAGCCGTCGGGGCTGTGCGTCGCGCGGTAGACGGCGCCGCGATGCCCGCCGAGGTTCGCCACGACCGTGCCGGAGGCGAGGTCCCACACCCGCACCACGCCCGCCGAGTCGCCGGTCACCAGCGTCGCGTGGCCGAACGAGGCGGTGTAGATCGGCGCCTGGTGGCCGGCCAGCCGGTGGACCGGCCGCCCGGTCGGGGTCTCCCACAGGCGGACCACGCCGTCGCCGCCGCCGGCGGCCACCAGGTCGCCGCCGGGGCTGAGCCGCAGCGGCCACACGCCGTCGGGGTGCCCGGCCAGTTCGCGCAGCCGCTCGCCGGTCGCGGCGTTCCACAGCAGGACGCTGCCGTCGCTCGCGCCGGTGGCGAGCAGCTCGCCGGCGAAGCAGACGGCGTAGACGCGGCCGCGGTGCCCCTGCAGGGTGCGCACGGGCGAGCCGCCGACGCAGAGCAGCACGCCGCCGTCCTCGCTGCCGATCGCGATCGTCGCCCCGTCGGGGCTGTAGGCGAGCGGCTCGGGCAGGCGGCTGGTCTGGAAGTGGTAGCCGTACGGGACGCCGATGGCGGCGGGCGCAAGCTGCGTCTCGACCGGCCGTCCGGGCACCACGGCGGCGCCCGGCAGGTGGGGCAGGGTGCCTGTCACGTTGATCAGCGTGGCCCGGTGCCAGCGGGCGCCCTCGACGGACACGTCGCTCAGGTCGGTCTCGGCCAGCCGCGCCCCGGACAGGTCGGCGCCGGTCAGGTCGGCGCCGGTCAGCCGGGCCCCGTCGAGCCGCGCCCCCACCAGCCTGGCGTCGCGCAGGACCGCCCGCGACAGGTTGGTGCCGGCGAGCGTGGTGTCGGTCAGGTCGGCGCCGGTCAGGTCGACCTCCTGCAGGTCGCGCGCCGACAGGTCCTCGCCCTTCAGGTCGGCGCCGCGCAGGTCGGCCCGTGCGGGGGTGCGCAGCCGGGCAGCGATCTTGACGGCGTTGCCGCGGGCCACGTCGTCCGCGGGCGGGTCGGCCACCCATGCCCGCAGGGCGCGCACGTCGGCCAGGTCGCACAGGAACTCGACGGTCAGCGCCGACAGCGGCCGGCGGGCCAGCGCGACAGGGTTGGCCATGGTGGCCGCGACGTGCCGGGCGATCAGCCACTCGCCCACCGAGGAGTGGATGAACCCGAACATGCCCTCCTCGGTGCGCACCAGCAGGCTGCCCGACCCCATCGCGTACGCGGTGTGCGCGGGGGAGAGCTGGCCGCCCGCCAGGTCGGTCAGCGTCTCGGCGAACTCGGTCAGCTCCTCCACGCCGAGCAGCGTCTCGCCGGCGTCCCACAGCCGCAGCGCCAGCGCCGTCACCGCCTCCCACAGCTCGGCCGTGGTCAGCGCCGTGGCCGAACCGGGCATGGTGGCCCGCCGCTCCTCGTAGGCGAGCCAGGAGCCGAGGATCTCCTCGTACAGCAGGGCCGGGCTGATCGTGTGGCGGGCCCGGACGGCGGTGCGCAGCCGCTCGGGGTCGAGGTCGGCGATGAAGCTCAGCATGCGGGGGTTCTGCGCCAGGTCGAACAGGCCCTCCAGGCTCTCCAGGAGCGCCATGCGGGCGCTCGCCTCGCCGTGGTCGTCGAACCGGTTGGCGAGATAGGAGCCGATCTGGGAGCGGGAGAAGTTCTCGACGCCGAGGACCCTGCGCTGCGGCAGTACGCCGACCATCTCGCCGAGGGAGGTGAGCACCTGGCTGTGCGACTTGAAATGCTGGGTGCGGCTGGCCACCACGATCTTCGCCTTGTCGTCGGCGGCCGCGAGTAACGTCGTCAGGTGGTCGGCCGCACGCTCGTAGGTCAGCCGCGTGACCAACTCGTCGAACCCGTCGAACAGCAGCACGATGCGGCCCTGCCGCAGCAGGTAGCGGAACGCCTTGAGGTCGATGAACTCTTCACCGTGGCCTGCCAGGTGCGCCGCCACCAGCGCGTCCACCGAGTGCGCCTTGTCCAGGGCGCGCAGCTCGATGAGGATCGGCGTCAGGTGGGGCAGCTCGGCCGGGATGCGCCGGGCCAGCTCGCGCAGCGCGAACGTCTTGCCGTGGCCGAAGTCGCCCAGCAGCAGCAGGAACCTGCCGTGGTCGGCCGACAGCAGCCGCACCAGTTCGTCGGTCAGGCCCTCCTTGATGTGGCTGCCGGGCCGGTCCAGCTCGCGGTAGCGCTGCGGCACGTACAGGCTGGGCGGGTAGCGCCGGTCGGAGGCCAGCCTGGCGGTCTGCTCGGCCACGTAGCCGGACAGGTCGAGCAGCCCCTGGAACTCGGTGAAGCTGCGCAGGCGCACGCCTCTGCGCATGAGGTCGTCGCGGATGGGGCGGCCCGGCGGCGGACCCTGGTAGACCAGCTCGGCGGCGAGGCCGGACGCGTGCGCCCGCCTGACGAAGTCGTCGGCGTCGCGGCCCGTCACCTCGCCCACGTGGGCGCCGACCATCGTCTGGCGGACGAATCCGTCGTCGGGGTGGGTGACCACCAGGTGGGCGGGGAAGCGGCGGATCCGGGCCCGCTCGTGCCGGGCCTCGCACACCTCCACGATCCGGTCGAGGAGCAGCTCCACCGGGCTCGGCTCGCGCCCGGCCCCGTCGGGTGGCGGCGGCGGGACCGGGCGCGTCTCGCCGGTGAACGTGGCACGTGCCGCCCGCCAGGTGTGTGAGGCGCGTTTCGGCTGCTCGTCGGGCAGCCAGGTGCGCACGCCGCCGGAGCTGATCTCGACCACGTGGTGGCGGCCCGCGCGGGGCGCGGCCACGCACGCGGCGCCCGCCTCGTCGGCCGCCTCGGGGTTGCCGTGGAAGAGCAGGTTGACGCGGTGGGACAGCAGCCGCCCGTAGGCGGTCGCGTCGCGCAGCGCCGCCGGCGGGTGCCCCACGGCGCCGAGCCGCAGCCACGCCCGCTCCTCGTACGGTCGCAGCCGCTCGGCGAACCACGCGGCCTGCGTCTCGCCGAGCAGCGGGTAGGCGTCGCGCTCCAGGTGGCTCATGGCCATGGTGGAGTTGAGCCCGGCCACCACCACCCTCAGGTCGGGCACCTCGAACAGCGTCCACGGCTGCCCGCCGTCGAACACCCGGTCGTCGAGCCCCTGGTAGACCTCGCCGAACAGGCCGGCGAAGTGCCGCCACTTGGGCCAGTAGGGCGGCTGCGGGCTGACGTCGTCGGCCTCGCAGGTCAGGAAGTAGGCGCTGGCGGCCGCCTTGGTGACGTCGCGCGGGCCGGGGACGACGACCAGCCGGTGCGGCTCCAGCCCGAGCAGCAGCCGCAGCCCGGTGAGGAACCGCGTCGCCTGCCCGAACTGGCCGAGGCTGCCCGACTCGGTCAGGTCGCCGCTGATCACCATGAGGTCGGGCCGTGGCATGCCCCGGTCGTACATGGAGGTCAGGTCGGCCCAGATGCGCGCCTGCATGTCCTCGGGTGTGAACGGCTCGCCGGGGTCCGGCAGCGCCCGGCCGAACCGGGGGCCGCCGATGTGCAGCACGGTCAGTGACTCGCGGCCCCGCTCGGCCGCGGCCGACGGCGGGAACTTCGGCGCCGTGCCCGGCGCGCGCCGGGCCCGCGAGCGGTCGGCACGGCGGTCGGTGAGGCGGTCGGTGGGGCGGTCCAGCGGGGGCGGCGGCGCGGCCACCGGCCCGCGTGGGGCGCCGGCCGGGAAGGCGGGGGCGGCGGCGGGCTTGGCGCGCCCGGCCATCGCCTCCTTCACCCGGTCCAGCAGCAGCCCGCGGGCCTGGTCGGCGTCGGTCACGCCCAGCAGGTCGACCCAGGTGATGGTGGACAGCAGCCCCTCCAGGTGGACGTCCTCCAGCCGGATCGTCACCAGCTTGTTGGACGGTTCGTCGGGGTCGGCCCGCAGTGCCGCCTGCCACTCCAGGCGGCCGTAGCGGGAGGTCAGGTAGTTGCGCGAGAGCACCGCCACGACGAGCTGCGCCTCGCTGACGCCCCGGTCCATGAAGTCGATGAAGTTGGTGCCGGGGACGAAGTCCCACGCCTGGATCATGGTCTTGTAGCCCGCGGCCTCGAGCTCCCAGGCGATCCAGGTCGCCCACGCCGTGTCGGCCGGGGAGTAGCTGACGAAGATGTCGGTCGGCCTGCCGTCACGTGCCATCCGCCCAGTATCCCTCGCGGGATCGGCGTTTTGGAGGCGATGTGCGATCATCGTCGCGTGTGGCGTCGACTGGGCGTGCTCGACGGGATCAGGATCGGGCTGCTGGTGCTCGGCCTGGTCTTCGTGGCGACCGGGCTGCTTCCGCTGCGCGAGGCCGGCGCGAGCCTGAGCGAGATCGCGCCGCTGCTGGTGTTCCTGGTGGGCATCATCGTGCTGGCCGAGCTGACCAAGGAGGCGCAGGTCTTCGACGCCATCGCGGCCAGGATGGCGGTGTTCGGGCGCGGCGACTACGCCGCGCTCTTCGTGCTGTGCACGGCCTTCGCGTCACTGGTGACGATCTTCCTGAACCTCGACACGACCGCGGTGCTGCTCACCCCGGTCATGCTGGCTCTCGCGCCCAAGGCCCGCATCGCCGCCCTGCCGCTGGCGATGACCACGATCTGGCTGGCCAACACCGCGAGCCTGCTGCTGCCCGTCTCCAACCTGACCAACCTGCTCGGCATGGAGAAGATCGGCCTGGACGCCCAGGCGTTCGCCGGACGCATGTGGGCGCCGCAGCTCGTGTCCATCCTGGTCACGATGGCGTTCCTGTGGGCGTTCTACTGGCGGCGGGGCGAGCGGCGCGACCTGCGCTACACGCCGCCCGTGCTCGAACCGGTCGCCGACCGGGTGCTGTTCGCCGCCGCGGCCACGGCCTGCCTGCTGTTCATCGGCGCGCTGCTGGCCGACGTGGAGGTGGGGGTCGCCGCCGCGGTCGCCGCGCTGATCGTCGTCGTGGCGTTCGCCGTGCGCGACCGCCGCCGGCTCACCTGGGCCCTGGTGCCCTGGCAACTGCTGATCTTCGTCACCGGGTTGTTCCTCGTGGTCCCCACCCTCAGCCGGTGGGGCCTGGCCGATCTGATGGCCTGGCTGCTCGGCACCGGCCACGACCCGTACCGGACGGCCGCCGTCGGCGCGGGGCTGGCCAACGCGATCAACAACCTGCCCGCCTACACGGCGGTCGAGGCGGTGATCCCCGGCGAGCGGCAGGACCAGCTCCTCGCCCTGCTCGTCGGCACCAACGTGGGTCCGGTCGTCACGCCGTGGGCGTCGCTGGCGACGCTGCTGTGGTTCGAGTCGTGCCGCCGCAACGACGTCAAGGTGCCCATGGGCCGATTCCTGCTCACGGGCGCCGGCCTGGCCGTCGTGGGGCTGCCGCTCACGGTGTGGGCGCTCGTCGCGACGTCCTGAGGGGCGGCCGGGCTCCGCATCACGGTCGACGGCCGGAAGGTGGGCCGACGGCGCGGGCATGTGCAGGTACACCACCAAGGCTGATCAGCCGAGCAGCGCGAGCAGGCCGGGCAGGGCGCGGGGGTGGGCGGCGACGAAGCTGCGGTCGTCGGCCGTCCCGTCGAACCGGTCCTCGAACGGGCCGCCGTCCAACGCCCTGATCTCGATGCCGGCCTCGCGCGCGAGCAGCGCGCCGGCGGGCAGGTCCACGGCCTCCGCCCGGTAGCCGACGATCCCGTCGATGTCGCCCCTGGCGAGCATCGCCCATGACAGCAGCGGCGCCCACAGTCGCAGGACGCGTCTGGCCCGCAGCTCCAGCCGGGCCTTCAGCGCGCACGCGGCGGGATCGCCGCGCGCCACGCCGTACCCCTGCGTCCACGCCAGCAGCGGCCCGTGCGGCGACGGCTGGTACGGCGGGGCCAGCCGCGCCCCCGACGAGGCGACGGCCCCCGCGCCGCGGACGGCCGACCACGTCTGGCCCGAGACCGGGTCGTGCACCACGCCGAGCACGGGCCGCCCGCAGTGGCACAGCGCGACGCCGACGACGTAGGCGGGCAGCCCGATGGCCACGTTGTTGGTGCCGTCGAGGGGGTCGACCAGCCACGTCCACTCCCCGCCCGCCGCGCCCAGCAGGCCCGACTCCTCCGCGATGACCGCGTGCGAGGGGAAGGCGGCCAGGATGCGTTCCAGCAGCAGCTTCTCCGAGGCCAGGTCGAGGTCGGTGACGATGTCGCCGCCGCCGCCCTTGCCGCGTACCCCGAGCGCCCCGTCGGCGCGGGACCGCAGCAGCGCCCCCGCCGCCTCGGCGGCCTCGACCGCGACCGCGCGAGCGTGTTGCAGGTCCATGGGCACCCCTCAGGTCAGGCGGGCCGCTATCAGGCTCACCACGTGTGCGGTCTCGCCGGCGTCGAGCGGCTGCCGGCGGACCCGGTGGAGGCCCGCCCGCAGCGGGCCGAGCGACAGGTCACGGCCGCCTGGCCGGCTCCTGCCGAGCGCGATGGTGGCGGCCTCGCCGCCCTCGGGCACCACGCTGCTGTGGAAGCTGTCGGCGGGCAGCGTGTACGTGTCGCCCGGTCCGAACACCTCGACCCGCCCGGTCGCGTGCCGCACGGTGCGGCGGGTCGGCGAGATGCGGTCGCCGTGGGCGGTGCTGACCACCTCGAACACCCGGTGGGTGGCGTCCGGCCCCGCGTCGGTGACCACCGCGTGCACGTTGCGCACCTGCCCGTACAGCACGTGGCTGAGCAGGTCCCAGCTGTGGCAGTGGATCTGCGAGGTGGTGATCTCGGCGGGCGCGAGCGCGCCCGACCACAGGTGCAGGCACACGCCGTCGCCGCCGTGCCGCTCCAGCGGCAGGCAGACGAAGCCGAGCGGGTGACGCACGGCCGTGACTGTGCCCGACAGCGCCGCGAGCGCCCAGGCCCGCGCGCGGCCCCCGGCGATCTCCTGGTAGACCCGTTGGTAGCTCATGGCGCGTACGGGTTGACGGCCCGCAGCGCCTTGCGGGCGATGTCGACGACGTCGTGCTCGTTGTACGACCTGGGCAGGGCCACACCGATGGTCTCGAACAGCTCCTGCACCTCCTCGACGGTCGGCTCGTCGCTGAGCGGCGCCTTCTTGTACATCTCCAGCGGCACCCGGCGCGCCTGCTCGAAGCTGAGCCGCAGCTCGGTGTCGCAGTTCTCGTAGTAGAAGGTCCCGGCCAGCGCGGTCATCGCCCGGTTGGGGTCCTCGACCGTCATGATGAGCCGGGTGGCCGACAGGTCCCAGCGGAACGTCGTCATCGTCTCCGACAGCCCCACGCCGATGTCGAGCAGCCCGTAGCGCTGCCGGTGCCAGAACGCCGCCAGGATCGTGGCGTAGGACTCCTTGCGCACCCGGTCGGTCGTCCACGTCTCGCCGGTGCCGTCGGGCGCGTCGGACAGGGAGCGCCGGTAGTGGGCGTACGTCTCGCACACCTCGGCGTTGGTCGGGTCGATCACCTCGACGCGGACGGTGAGGTGGCGTTTGACCCGGCGTGCGGCGGCCACGCACTCGGGCAGGGTAACGGCCCGCAGGTAGGTGCCGGTGCCGCCCTTGAAGCTCCACCGGGTGGTGTCCTTGCGGGCTTCGGCGTGCGCCTGCGCGATCTCCTGCCGGCTGCCGAGCACGCGGACGAGTTGCAGGGCGTCGAGGGCCATGCGGGTGCCGGTCACCAGGGCGTCGATCTGGTCGAGCCGGTGCAGGCGGGCGGGCAGGTCGGCGAGCGCCCCCGAGGTGATGGTCCGTTCGACGGGCGCCTGCCGCTGCCGGTCGCGCAGCAGCGCCGTGGCCACGAGCGCGAGGATCAGCAGGGTCGCGGCGCTGACGAGCTGCTGCTGGACGTCGGCGCCGTCCTCGCCGAAGACGTCCTCGGGGATGACGCCCAGCACGCCGACCACGATGGCCAGCACCAGGGCGATCGCGCCGTCGGCGTTCTTGGCGGCCCAGGGTGCGGCCCGTCCCCACGCCGACATGAACCGTGACATCGCTGGCCCCGCATCCGACGATCAGTCAGTCCCCGAGGTCATGGTAACGATCGTCCCAGGCGAGGGCCAGCGCGGGGAAGATACGCTCGCCGCACCGGGCGGACAGATCCTGGCCGCGGGGGCCGGGCCCGGCCCCGGCGCCCCCCCGGGGGGGGGGCCCGGGGGGGGGGGGGGCAACCCCGCCCCGGGGGGGGGCCCACGGACCCGGCCGCCCCGCCGGGC
>NZ_JBIDCC010000008.1:34277-414875 GCF_043204415.1 Nonomuraea sp. NPDC047897
GACTTGGAACCGCTCCTCCCCGCGGTGGGCCCGCGGGCGCAATAGCCGCCCGCGCCCCCGGGGGCACTGACCGGGCCGGGGGCGCCGGCCCCCGCCCCGGCGCCGCCCGCGGGCGGTCGCCCGGATGGGAGGGGTCAGAACCAGCCGCGGTGGCGGGCCATCTGCTCCAGGCCGCGCTGCAGCGCCTCCTCGGCCGCAGCCGGGTTGGCGTCGTAGTGGACGGTGAACCTGTTGTAGGTGTCGTGGCTGGAGGTCAGGAAGCCGCCCCGCTTGTCGGCCTCCAGGATGACGTCCATCTGCCGCGGCCCGGCGATGAAGGTCAGCTCCAGCTCGTTGAAGTAGCGTCGCCACTGGCCGCCCGCGAAGTACTCGATCTCCTGGAAGAACGGCATCGTCGAGCCGTACAGCGTGCCGCGCTCCAGGTCGGCCTTCTTGAAGTGGAAGCCCATGCGGCCGAGCGCGCCCAGCACGTGTTCCTGGGCGGGCAGCGGGCTGACGAACAGCGGGTCGAGGTCGCCCTTGTCGATCGCGCCGGCCAGCGCCAGCTCGGTCGCCACGCCCAGCTTCATGCCGGGCAGGGGGTGCCCGGCGACAGCGCTGACCGGCGTCTCCCACGGCATCGGGATCTCGAACGGCTGGCCGTGCTGCGCGCCCGCGGCGAGCTGGAACGTCCCGGCCACCTGCTGGCGCAGGAAGCTGTAGGTCGTCTTGTACTCGTTGTCGCCGCTCTCCACCTCCACCACGGCGGTCAGGTCGATGAAGATGCCCTCCACCTTGTAGTCGGAGCCGCCGCCGCGGAAGTTGACGACGCCGCGCAGCGTCTCACCGGGCCGGACGGTCGTGCCGGTGAGGACCGTGTCGACCTCGACGCCCGCGCCGAACGCGGCCATCAGTTTGCGGAACACCATGAAGTTCTTTCCCTTCTACGCGTGGGACGCGTCACCGTTGTGGGGCGCGGAGACCTGGCCGGCCGAGATGCGGGGCAGGAGCTGGGCCAGCAGCAGCGTGGACAGCGCGGAGTCGCCGGAGCCCTGCTGGGTGCGCACGACCAGCGGCTGGGGGGCGTTCTCCGCCAGCCTGGCGCCCACGTCGAGGCGCCGCCTGGCCAGCTCGTACTGGAGCACGGCCCGGTTGTCGCGGTAGGACTCGGCCAGCCGGCGCAGCGCCTTGGCCTCGTTCTCGGCCGAGGTCAGCTCGGCGCGGCCGCGCGCCTCGATCTCCCAGCGCACCCGCTGCGCCTCCGTCTCCTGCTCCTCCAGCATGCGGGCCACGTCCTTGCGCGCCTTGTTGTAGGCGGCCTTGACCTCGACGACGCGGGCGTCGCGGGTCTTCTTGGACCGTTCGATCTCCATGAGCAGCGTGTCGATGCGGCGCTTGCGGGTCAGCTCCCACTCGCGTTCGTAGGCCGACAGCTCCTTGGCGACCTTCTCGCGGGTGGCCAGGTGCTGCTGATACTGGTCGGGCAACTGCACGTCGGGGATGTTGGCGCCGGTGACGCGCACGCCGTACCTGCCGAGCTGGCGGTTGAGCGCGTCCTGCATGTCGCCCACGTCGGAGCCGCGCAGGTCGTAGGCGCGTTCGGTGTGCACCCTGCGGCTGCGCTGCCTGATCGCGTCCTGCACGGCGCTCGCCAGCACCAGGTCGAAGTTGCCCGCGCCGATCGTGCGGACGAACGCCACCGGGTCCTCGATGCGGAACTTCAGGAAGAACTCGATCGACTTCAGCGGCACGTTCTCGGCCGTCGGGCAGGCCACGATGGGCGCCGAGTAAGGGATCTCGGTGGAGGTGTCGACCACGGCGTCCACCCGGTCCCACGGCAGCCACAGGTAGTGGCGCCCCGGCGGCAGCGTGCCGGTGATGGCGCCCCAGCGGCTGCGCACCCCGGTGGTGCCCTCCTCGATCTCGATGATCGCCTTGCGCCACATGAGGATGGCGGCCAGCGCCAGCAGGAACACCGCGAGGAGCGCGGGCAGGGTCCTGAGGTCGGTGACCACCGCCATGCCGGCGAAGTACAGCGCGGCGAACACCAGCGTCATCCACGACAGGCCGCGCCGGTCCTTGGGGATGACGACGGGCACGAGCTGGCCCTGCTCGCCGCCGCGCAGCAACTGGCGGATCTCCGACCAGGACGCCAGCGACTCCTTGATCTTCGAGAACTCGCGCCCGCTCATCGGGCCTCACGCTCCAGCTTCGGTACGGGGATGGGGGCGGTTGTCTCGGCGGGCGTCTCGGTGGGCGTCCCGGCGGGCGTCCCGGGTGCGGGCATGGCGGGTGCGGCGGTCACAGCGGGTACGGCGGGCACGGCGGCGGGCGTCGCGCCGGCGGGGGCCTCGGTGACGTCCTCGGCCACCTTCCGCAGCAGTGCGGCGATCTCGGCCTCCCGGCCCTCCACGCGCCTGCCGATCTCGCCGAGCCTGGACCGGATGGCGGCCATGTCCTCGGGCGAGAAGAGCGCGGCCCCCTTGCCGCCGACGAGCTGCTGGGCCAGCGCCAGGAAGTCGATGTCGGTCTGCTCGCCCACCTGCACCACCTGCGGCAGCCGGGTCGCGACCGACTCCAGCTTGTCCAGCAGGTCCTGCTGGAAGCGGTAGTCGAGGATCTCCGGCGCCTCGGCGGCGCTCAACGCCCGGATGTCGAGCGCCTGGGCCTGCAGCAGGGCCGAGTTGGCGTTGGCCGTCGACTCGGCCTCGACCAGGCGCTGCCTGGCCTGCGCCGTGGCCTGGTGGGTGGCGCGTTCGAGCGCGGTGTCCATGCGGGCCTGGTAGCCGGCGATCTCCGCCTGGATGGCGCTCAGCGTCTCCTGCAGCCCGGCCAGCTCCTTGATCAGGTCGCCCTCGTTCTGCTCCTTGCGTAGCTGCAGCTCGTACTCGTAGGTGTAGGCCTCCTTGGCGACCCGCACCATCTCGGGGGCCGCCAGGTCCATCCGGTACTCCTGGCTGGACGGCTCGGCGTGCGTGATGTTCACGTCGGTCAGCCGGACGGCCGGCAGGAACTGCTGGTTGAGGCTCTCCAGCATGCCGAGCGTGCTCTCGCCGACGAGGTCGTAGATGTCCTCGGCGCGCTGGGCGTAGATGAGGGAACGGGTGACCTCGCTGATGGCGTTCTGCAGCTTGGACTGGAAGCCGCTGACCGAGCCGAGCACGAAGATGAACTCGGCCGGGTTCTCGATCCGGAACTGAAGGAACAGGTCGACGCTGGCCTTGACGCCCTGCTGGGTCGGCGCTTCGCGGATGGGGGCGTTGAACGGGTACTCGCGCGTGGTGTTGACGATGTAGCTGACCCGCTTCCACGGGTTGAGCAGCGTCACCCGGCCGGGGTCGGCGATGTGCACGAGCTTGCCGAACTTGGTGATCAGCGCCTTGCAGCCCTCGGGCACCATCACCACGCTGCGCCGCCACCACAGGAACGCGGCGGCCAGCACGAGCACGGCCCAGTAGTGCGGCCCGAAGAACAGCTCGGTGCGCGGGATGACGTTGCCGAGCGCGCCGATCAGGCCGAGGACGACGAGGATGCCGAGCGGCACGAGCACCTTCGCGGTGCCGCTCTTGGGGATCACCACGGGCGAGATGACGTGCATGCCGTTCTCGGCGAAGCTGCGGTTGACGATCTCGCCGGCCTCGTTCAGCGACGCGGACCTGGCCTCGATCAGCGTGCCGATGGAAGCTCCGCCGTCACGCGCGGCGGCGAAGTCGTGCGGGTTCAGCACGAACCCGGGCTGCCCGTCCGGCCCGGCGAACTGTGTCGCCTGGCCCATGGCCTGGCCGACCGCGTTGCCGGCGGCCTGCCTGAGGTCGCCGCCCTGCGCGACGGCCCGGGCCATGCCCTGACCTGCTTGTCGAAGCGCCTCTCTGGGTCGTGACATAGCACCTTCCTTATCCGCTACAGGCCGGTTTCGACCGTATCGGCTGCGACTTGCTGTTCGCTTGCACCGCACATCACAGGTCCGTTGCGCTGGACAGCAGGTGTGCTGTCGACGGAGCGCGGCGAATGCAGCCCCAGCCTCCACCTGGCGCCGCGGATCGCCGACCACTTCGAGGTGCCGGTCGAGGTGGTCTTCTCCACGGCTCCGTTCCCCCGCATCGGCGAACGCTCGGCCTGACCGGGGCCCGCCCAGAGGCTGCGGGCGATTTCTGTCGGTGGCGCCGCCTACAGTGGCACGTATGCGACCGGTCACTGACTTGCAGCGTAAGGTGGCGCCCTTCGAGGTCGTCACCGAGATGACTCCCTCCGGCGACCAGCCGACGGCCATCGCCGAGCTGGAGCGCCGGGTCACGGCCGGGGCCAAGGACAGCGTGCTGCTGGGCGCCACCGGCACGGGCAAGACCGCCACCATCGCCTGGCTGATCGAGCGGCTGCAGCGGCCCGCCCTGGTCATGCAGCCCAACAAGACGCTCGCCGCCCAGTTCGCCAACGAGCTGCGCGAGATGCTGCCCAACAACGCGGTCGAATACTTCGTCTCCTATTACGACTACTACCAGCCCGAGGCCTACGTCCCGCAGAGCGACACCTACATCGAGAAGGACTCGTCGATCAACGACGAGGTCGAGCGGCTGCGCCACTCGGCCACCAACTCGCTGCTCACCCGCCGCGACACGATCGTGGTCGCGTCGGTGTCGTGCATCTACGGCCTGGGCACGCCGCAGGAATACGTCGACCGCATGGCCAGGCTCCGCGTCGGCATGGACGTCGACCGCGACCAGTTGCTGCGCCGCCTCGTCGACATGCAGTACACCCGCAACGACCTCGCCTTCACCCGGGGCACGTTCCGGGTCCGCGGCGACACCATCGAGATCATCCCGAAGTACGAAGAGCTCGCCGTGCGCATCGAGATGTTCGGCGACGAGATCGAGAAGCTCTCGACCATGCACCCGCTGACCGGCGAGGTCATCACCGAGGACGAGGAGCTCTACATCTTCCCCGCCTCCCACTACGTGGCGGGCGAGGAGCGGATGGCGGCGGCCGTGCGCGGCATCGAGGCGGAGCTGGCCGCGCGGCTGGAGGAGCTGGAGCGCCAGGGCAAGCTGCTGGAGGCGCAGCGGCTGCGCATGCGCACCACCTACGACATCGAGATGATGCGCCAGATCGGCACCTGCTCCGGCATCGAGAACTACTCGCGCCACATGGACGGCCGCGAGCCGGGCAGCGCGCCCAACACCCTGCTCGACTACTTCCCGGAGGACTTCCTGCTGGTCCTCGACGAGTCCCACCAGACCGTGCCGCAGATCGGCGCCATGTACGAAGGTGACGCCTCCCGCAAGCGCACCCTGGTCGACCACGGCTTCCGCCTGCCGTCGGCGCTCGACAACCGGCCGCTGAAGTGGGAGGAGTTCCTGGAGCGCATCGGCCAGACCGTCTACCTGTCGGCCACGCCCGGCCCCTACGAGCTGGGCCGCGTCAAGGGCGAGGTGGTCGAGCAGGTCATCCGCCCGACCGGTCTCGTCGATCCCGAGATCGTCGTCAAGCCGACCAAGGGCCAGATCGACGACCTGGTCCACGAGATCCGCGAGCGCGCCGACCGTGACGAACGGGTCCTGGTCACCACGCTGACCAAGAAGATGGCCGAGGACCTGACCGACTACCTCCTGGAGCTCGGCATCCGGGTCCGCTACCTGCACAGCGAGGTCGACACGCTGCGCCGCATCGAGCTGCTGCGCGAGCTGCGCGTCGGCGAGTACGACGTGCTCGTCGGCATCAACCTGCTGCGTGAGGGCCTCGACCTGCCCGAGGTGTCGCTGGTGGCCATCCTCGACGCCGACAAGGAGGGCTTCCTCCGCTCCGAGACGTCCCTCATCCAGACGATCGGCCGCGCGGCCCGAAACGTGTCGGGCCAGGTCCACATGTACGCCGACAAGGTCACCCCGTCGATGGAGCGGGCCATCGACGAGACCAACCGCCGCCGCGCCAAGCAGATCGCTTACAACGAGGCCAACGGCATCGACCCCCAGCCGCTGCGCAAGAAGATCGCCGACATCCTCGACTCGCTGCAGCGCGAGGACGCCGACACCGACAAGCTCCTCGGCGGCGGGCGTCAGCAGTCCCGCGGCAAGGCCCCGGTGCCCGGCTTCGCCGCCAGGCAGGCGGGCCAGCACGCCAAGGCCATCGCCGGCGAGATGCCGCGCGCCCAGATGGAGTCCCTGATCGAGTCGCTGACGGAGCAGATGCACCAGGCTGCGGGCGACCTGCAGTTCGAGGTGGCGGCCCGGCTGCGCGACGAGATCAAGGAGCTCAAGCGGGAGCTGCGCGACATGAAGGAGGCAGGGATCACCTGAAGCTCCCGAACGCCCACCACCGCCCCGATCTGGCACGGCGGCTGCGATGACGGCGGGGTGCCGGCCTTGTGCCGTCCCGGGGGCGAGTCCTGCCGGCTCGCGTCCTCTCCCGGTGACGGCCTGCGTTGAGGCGTGGGGACGCGGCCGGTCAGATGACGCGGTCGAGGTCGAGGTCCACGTCGAAGCCGATGTTCGTGACCAGTCGCTTGCGGTGGATGCCGGTGGGGCCGTAGGCGCGTACGGCCGGCTCCAGCTCGAACGTGTAGGCCACGGGGTGGCCGTCCTCCTGCTCCACGCGCCAGAAATGCCGGATGCCCGCGTTGGAGTATTTGATCGGTTTGGTGGTGCGGTCCCGGTCCATCGACTCGTCGGATACGACCTCGACGACCAGATGGACGTCCTGCGGCCTGAACGTCGTCACCCGCGACTCCAGCGCGGACCGCTTCACCAGCAGGATGTCAGGCTCCGGACGCTGGCGCACGCCGAGCGTGACGGCCATCTCACGGGCGACCACGAACTCGCGAGGCGGCCTGAGCGACTGCTCCAGCAGCCGAAGCGTGAGCATGTGGAACGCGGTTCGCGGTGACCTCATGACGAGTGACCCGTCGATCAGCTCGACGTGCGAGGGCGCGTCAGGGGGGAGGTGGTCGAGCATGTCGGCAGTCCACCCACCCTCAGGGCCGGGGTAGAACCACTCCGGAAGCGCTGTGCTCATCGTCAGGCCTCCTCGTAGATGTCACGCCGTGAACCCGTCATGTCACGTGCCGTGAATCGTCACGGGCGGTCTCTGCGCTCTTCCATATGTCACGTGCCGTGGTCGTCAGGGGTGGTCTCTGCGCTCTTCCATGGTCCTGCGGTAGAGCTCGTCGATCTCGTCCAGCGGGTCGGGCGTGCTCCGGCGGGCCTCCAGCTCCAGGTCGGTGCGGGCGTGCAGCTCGTCGATGCCCGAGCCCGCGTGCTGCACCTGGTGGCTGAGCAGGTCGGCGCGCAGGCGGGCGCACATCGCCGTCAGCTTGGCCTGGTGTTCCCGGAGCTTGCCGAGCGTGGCGTGGTCGACGTACGGGGACACGCGGCGCTGCTGGGCGTACATGCCGAGCTGGGCGTCGTGCACGTCGGCCTGGCGGGTCAGGTCGGCCAGCAGGTCGGGCAGATCGCCCAGGCCCCAGCCCTGCCGCTGCGCCTGCTCGACGGCCTGGCGGGTCAGCGACACCTCGCGCCGCAGGTCCAGCCGGAGCCGTTCGACCTCGGCCGCGTCGCCGGTGCCCATCGCGTTGACGTGGGTGCTCAGGCGGGTCGTCGCCTGCTTGGCCTTGGTCGCCGCCTTCCTGCCCACCTTGACCAGGAAGTAGACGCCCACTCCGGTCAGCAGCAGGAGGAACGCCAGAATCACCAGCACGATGAGAAGCAACTCGCTGATCGCGTCCACCTCCTGGTCGGGTCACTGCCCTTGAGGATAGTGCGCCGGGCGCGCCGGTGGACCTTGCTCCGAGGATGCGTTCGGGCATGGCGGCGAGTGTGGAGCGCGGGTGTGGGGGCTGGGGAGGCGGGTGTGGAGGGTTGGGGTGGAGGGCGGGTGTGGAGGGCTGGGAGGCAGGGCGTGTGGGCGCCTGGGCGGGGGCCGTGGAACGCCCACACGCGGCCTACGCCGCCGGCGTCGGACACCGGCCGTGCCCGCCGAGCGTACGGATGGGTCTGCCGCGAGCGCGTCAACCCGGAGAGGGAGCCGCCGTCAGCCTCGCGGATGAGCCGTTGTGTGCGGGCGGGGTGGGCGGTCAGCGTTCGGCGGGGTGGCCCGAGGGCGGGGGCGCGGCACGTCGCCTGCGGCGGGCGCGGACGCGGCGGGCCTTCCTGACCGCCCACCACCCGAACAGCGCCAGCGGCACCAGCGCCACCGCCACCAGCACGGGAGCGAACACCGCCACCAGGCTCATGCCCAGCGACCCGGCGTCCTCCACGGTGCTCGCCACCGGAGCGCCCACACCGGCCGTGCCCGCGTTGATCGCCGGACGGGACGCCGCCTTGAGCGCGTGCACGGCCAGTGCCAGCACGATGCCCAGCAGCCAGCCGGCCCACGGGTTCGCGGTCATCCACGTCGACCGGTCCAGCTCGGCGGCGGCGCTGGTGGCGCTGAACACCACGCCGCCGGACGCGGGGCGCACCACCGTCTGGATGGCGTCGTTGACCGAGTCGACGGCCGGCACCTTGTCCAGGACCATCTCGGCGGCCAGCAGCACGGCGATCACGGCGAGCACGCCCCAGTTGGACAGCCAGCCGTAGCCGTCGGGCAGCCTGACCGCGTCCGTGAGGTTGGCGAGCACGCCCACGACGAGCAGCGGGATGTAGGCGTTCAGTCCGGCGGCCGTCGACAACCCGAGCCCCGTCAGTGCGGCGAGCATGACTCCAGTCTGCCCGCCCGGTCCGGGACGCGAGCGGGCCGCCGGAACGTCAGCCGGACAGGCGGCGCAGGCGATCCACCGTGTCGGCGAACTCGCTGATCATGTCGTACACCACCTCGCGGGCCGGTTTGACCTGGTCGAGCTGGCCCACGACCTGGCCGACGAAGTAGTTGGCCAGCTCGACGGCCCCCGGCTCGCCGCGTTCGGCGGCGGCGCCGATCCGGGCCATCGCCTCCTCGGCCATCAGCAGTTGCAGCGGCATGCCCAGCGGGCCGGGGCTCTCCTGGGCGGCGTCCCACTCCTCGGTCCAGGCGGATCTGAGCTGGCGGGCCGGCTTGCCGGTGCGGGAGCGCGACCGGACCGTGTCGAGCGAGGAGGCGGCCAGCATCTTGCGCTTCACCGCGGGCGCCGTCTCGGCCTCCTCGGTGGTCAGCCAGACCGACCCGCACCACACGCCCTCCGCGCCGAGCGCGAGCGCCGCCGCCATCTGCCGCCCCGACGCGATGCCGCCGGCGGCCAGGACGGGGACCGGGGCGACGGCGTCCACCACCTGCGGGACCAGCACCATCGTCGAGATGTCGCCGGTGTGGCCGCCCGCCTCGGTGCCCTGGGCGACGATGAGGTCGGCGCCCGCCGCGACCTGGCGGCGCGCGTGCTCGACCGTGCCGACCAGCGCCGCGACGGGGACACCCGCCTCGCGCGCGCCGGCCACCATCTCGGGTGGCGGCGGGCCCAGCGCGCTGGCGATCAGCGCGACGGGGTGCTTCAGCGCCACGTCGATCAGGCCGGTGGCGCCGGCCGCGGTGACCCGCCGCCCCACCTCGTCCGCCGTCCCGGGGAGCGGCCCTGACAGCGGGCCTGAGGACGGGCCTGAGGGCTGCTCTGACAGCGGGCGGGGGAGCGGGCCCGAGGGCGGCTCTGGCAGCGGGCCGGAGGGCGGGCCCAGGGCGGGCTCGTGGCCGAGCGGGGAGCCCGGGGGCGACCCGGCCAGGCCGTACTTCGCGAAGAGGTGCGCGACGAAGCCGCGGTGCCGTTCGGGGACGGCGTCGGCCAGGCGGGCGTCCACGTCCAGCGCCGACGGGTCGATCTTGCCCGGTACGAGCACGTCGACCCCGTAGGGCCGGCCGCCCACCCGCTCGTCGATCCAGGTCAGCTCCGTGTCGAGCTGCTCGGGCGAGTACGCGACGGCGCCCAGCACCCCGAACCCGCCCGCGTTCGTCACCGCGGCCACCACGTCACGGCAGTGGCTGAAGGCGAACAGCGGGAACTCGATGCCCAGACGCTCGCAGATAGCGGTCCGCATGACCTGACGCTAACCGTCAGAATATCGTTCGGTCCAGCATCGGCGCCGGCGGTCTTCGGGACGCGGCGTCCCGGCGGCCCTCAGGACGCGGTGGCCTGCCGGTCAGCCGCCAACGGGTGCACGCCCGGCGCCCGCCAGCCCAGCTCCGCGTCATAGGAGCGCACCACCTTGGCCGGCACGCCCGCCACCACGCTGTGGTCCGGGAACTCCCCGCGCACCACCGCGCCGCCCGCCACCACGCACTGCCGCCCCAGCCGCGTGCCCGGCAGGATGATCGCGCCGGCGCCCAGCCACGAGCCCGCGCCGATCGAGACCGGCGTGTTGCGCGGCCACTGCCTGCCGATCGGCACGTCCGGGTCGTCGTAGACGTGGTTCTGGTCGGTGATGTAGACGTACGGCCCGGTGAAGACGTCGTCGCCGATCTCGATCGACTGGTGGGCCACGATGTGCGAGCCGCGGCCGATCGAGCAGGCGCGGCCGATGCGCAGGATCGTGTCGGGCCCGAGGTCGGGGCCCGGCATCATGCCGCAGGAGATCGACACCCGCTCGCCTATCAGCGTGTGGTCGCCGATCTCGATCCACCGCTCGCCGAAGATCGCGCCCGGCGGGAAGGCGATCTTGACGCCGTCGCCGATCCGGCGGAACTCGTGGCCCGCCGGACTACCGGGGGTGATGGCTCCGGCTTCGCGGATCGCCGCGTACGCTCGGTGAATCAGCGCGCCCATGGCCCGCCGTACGACTGACATAGAGCCCAAAGTTACCGCTTGGTCATACCGTTCGGGCATGTCGGGGACGTTGTTTGATATCCTGAGAGCCCGTGGACACTTCGACCACGCCTCGAGCCACGGGAGCCCCTTTGCGCAGCGCATCGCAAACCAAGCATCTGTTCGTCACCGGCGGTGTCGCCTCCAGTCTCGGCAAGGGGCTCACGGCATCCAGCCTCGGCCGCCTCCTCAAGGGACGCGGCCTACGGGTCACCATGCAGAAGCTCGACCCCTACCTCAACGTCGACCCCGGCACGATGAACCCGTTCCAGCACGGTGAGGTGTTCGTCACCGACGACGGCTCCGAGACCGACCTCGACGTCGGCCACTACGAGCGCTTCCTCGACACCGACCTGCACGGCTCGGCCAACGTCACCACCGGCCAGGTCTACTCCAACGTCATCGCCAAGGAACGCCGCGGCGAGTACCTCGGCGACACCGTCCAGGTCATCCCGCACATCACCAACGAGATCAAGGACCGCATCCGCGGCATGGCGGGTCCCGACGTCGACGTGGTGATCACCGAGGTGGGCGGCACCGTCGGTGACATCGAGTCGCTGCCGTTCCTGGAGGCGGTCCGCCAGATCAGGCACGAGGTCGGCCGCGACAACGTCTTCTTCCTGCACGTGTCGCTGCTGCCGTACATCGGCCCGTCCGGCGAGCTCAAGACCAAGCCGACCCAGCACAGCGTGGCCGCGCTGCGCAGCATCGGCATCCAGCCCGACGCGATCGTGCTCCGCTCCGACCGGCCGGTGCAGACCGCGATCAAGCGCAAGATCAGCCTGATGTGCGACGTGGACGAGGACGCCGTCGTCTCGGCGGTCGACGCCGCCTCCATCTACGACATCCCCAAGGTGCTCCACGCGGAGGGGCTCGACGCGTACGTGGTGCGCCGGCTCGGCCTGCCGTTCCGCGACGTCGACTGGAAGGAGTGGGACCAGCTCCTGCGGCGCGTGCACCGCCCCGCCAAGGAGGTCACCATCGCCCTGGTCGGCAAGTACATCGACCTGCCCGACGCCTACCTGTCGGTCACCGAGGCGCTGCGCGCCGGCGGGTTCGCCAACGACGCGCGGGTCAACATCCGCTGGGTCAAGAGCGACGACTGCGAGACGCCCGAGGGCGCCGAGCGCGAGCTCGACGGCGTGGACGGGGTGCTCATCCCGGGCGGGTTCGGCGTGCGCGGCATCGAGGGCAAGATCGGCGCCATCCGCCACGCCCGCGAACAGCGCATCCCGCTGCTCGGCATCTGCCTCGGCATGCAGGGCATGGTCATCGAGGCCGCCCGCAATCTGGCCGGCATCGCCGAGGCCAACTCGGCCGAGTTCGACCCCGACACCAAGCACCCGGTCATCTCCACGATGGCCGACCAGGAGGACGTCGTCGCCGGCGAGCGTGACATGGGCGGCACCATGCGGCTCGGCCTCTACACCGCCAAGCTCGGCGAGGGCACGCTGGCCAGGCAGCTGTACGGCGGCAAGGCCAAGGCCGACGAGCGGCACCGCCACCGCTACGAGGTCAACAACGCCTACCGCGAGCGGCTGGAGAAGGTCGGCCTCGTCTTCTCCGGGCTGTCGCCCGACGGCCGCCTCGTCGAGTACACCGAGCTGCCCGTGGACGTGCACCCGTTCTTCGTCGGCACGCAGGCCCACCCCGAGTTCCGCTCGCGGCCGACCCGTGCCAACCCGATGTTCAGGGGCCTGATCGGCGCGGCCCTCAGCTACGCCGACGGGCGGGTCGCCGCCAAGCAGCCGGCCGCCCAGCCGACCGCGCAGCCGACCGGCGTCAAGGCGGCCAAGTGAGGATCGAGGACGTCCCCGAGTCGTGGGAGGTCGTCGCGTCGCAGCAGCGGTTCAAGGGGCACGTGTTCGAGGTCGTCACCGACACCGTCCGGATGCCCGGCGACGAGGCGGCCGACCGCGACTACGTCGTCCACCCCGGAGCGGTCGCGGTGGTCGCCCTCGACGACCGCGACCGGGTCCTGCTGATCCGCCAGTACCGTCACCCGGCCCGCCGGCTGCTGTGGGAGCTGCCCGCCGGCCTGCGCGACGTGGCGGGCGAGTCGCTGGTCGACGGGGCCGCGCGGGAGCTCGCCGAGGAGGCCGGCTACCGGGCCGCCACCTGGCACACGCTCACCGACCTGCTCACCTCGCCCGGCATGACGAACGAGCGGATCCGCGTCTTCCTCGCCCGCGACCTGACGCCGATCCCCGACGCCGAGCGCGACTTCGTCCACCGGCACGAGGAGATCGGGATGCCGGTCGAATGGGTGCCGCTGGCCGACGCCGTGCGGTGGGCGCTCGCGGGAATGATCCACAATTCCCCGGCTGTGGCCGGTATCCTCGCGGCGTACGCGGCCTCGGCCGAGGGCTACGCCACGCTGCGCCCCGCCGACGCCCCAGAGGCGTGACGGAAGGACCCACTTGTGGAGGCGGTGCTGTCCAGCTACCTCGCCCATCTGGCGGTGGAGCGGGGGCTGGCCGCCAACACGCTGGCCTCCTACCGCCGTGACCTGCGGCGCTACCTCGACCACCTGCGCTCGCGTGGCCACGCCACGCTGGGCGAGGTGGGCGAGGCCGACGTGCGCGACTTCCTGGCGGCCCTGCGCGAGGGCGACGGCGAACACCCCGCCCTCGTGGCCAGCTCGGCCGCGCGGGCGGTCTCGGCCGTGCGCGGGCTGCACCGCTTCGCGCTGCGCGAGGGCGTCACCGCGCACGACCCCGCACACGAGGTCCGCCCGCCGCGCCAGCTGCGCAGGCTGCCCAAGGCGATCGCCGTCGACGCGGTCGAACAGCTCATCGCCGCCTCCGGTCCCGAGGGCGCCCCGCTGACCCTGCGTAACCGCGCACTGCTGGAGGTCCTGTACGGCACCGGCGCCCGCATCTCCGAGGCCGTCGGCCTGGCCGTGGACGACCTGGAGGACGACCAGGTGCGGCTGCGCGGCAAGGGCGGGCGCGCCCGCGTCGTGCCGCTCGGCCGCTACGCCAGGTCCGCGCTCGACGCCTACCTCGTCCGGGCCAGGCCGGGCCTGCTGGCCCATGGCCGGGGCACGCCGGCGGTGTTCCTCAACGCCCGTGGCGGCCGGTTGACCCGGCAGGGCGCCTGGGAGGTGCTCCAGGCCGCCGCCGAACGAGCCGGACTCGACGGGATATCTCCCCACGTACTCCGCCATTCCTTCGCGACCCACCTCCTGGAAGGAGGCGCCGACGTCAGAGTGGTCCAGGAGCTGCTCGGCCACGCCTCGGTGACGACGACCCAGGTCTACACCCTGGTGACGGTCGACAAGCTCCGCGAGGTGTACGCCGCGGCGCATCCCCGCGCCCGGCAGTGATCTATAGTCGGTTGCGACGTGCGGCGCCCCCGGCGTGCCGCCTTGCCGCGTTAAGTGATGACGCCATAGTGTCCGTCCGGACGGTCCGGTTCGGGATCGTCAGGGAGGTTCGAGCTGGTGACTGTGACGACCAACGGTTCGACCCCGGGGACCCCCGACAACCCCTGGGGTGACACCAAGACCGACGCGCCCTCCACCGGCGTGAATCTGGGGCCCACCCGGCGCCCCCGGCCGGTGTTCCCCGATCCGGTGCCCCCGCGGGAGCACGGGCCGGCGCGGGTGGTCGCGATGGTCAACCAGAAGGGCGGGGTGGGCAAGACCACCACCACCATCAACCTCGGCGCCGCCCTCGTCGAGTGCGGCCTGAAGGTGCTGCTCGTCGACTTCGACCCGCAGGGCGCGCTGTCCGTGGGCCTCGGCATCAACCCGCTCCAGCTCGACCTCACGGTCTACAACCTGCTGATGGACCGCGGCGTCACCGCCGAGGACGTGCTGCTGGAGACCGGCGTCGAAGGCCTCGACCTGCTGCCCAGCAACATCGACCTGTCCGCGGCCGAAGTCCAGCTCGTCACCGAGGTGGCCCGCGAGCAGGTGCTCGGCCGCGTGCTCAAGCCGCTGCTGCCGCACTACGACGTCTGCCTCATCGACTGCCAGCCGTCCCTCGGCCTGCTCACGATCAACGCCCTCACCTGCGCTCATGGCGTCATGGTGCCGCTGGAGTGCGAGTTCTTCGCGCTGCGCGGCGTCGCCCTGCTCATGGACACCATCTCCAAGGTGCAGGAGCGGCTCAACGACCAGCTCGAGATCGAGGGCCTGCTGGCCACCATGTACGACGCGCGCACGCTGCACGGCCGCGAGGTGCTGGCCCGCGTCGTCGAGGCGTTCGGCGACAAGGTCTTCCACACCGTGATCAACCGTACGGTCCGCTTCCCCGACGCCACGGTGGCCGGCGAGCCGATCACGACGTTCGACCCGTCCTCGCTCGGCGCCAACGCCTACCGCGAGCTGGCGCGCGAAGTGCTCTCCCGCTGGCCCGCGCCTGCCACAATGGCCAGGTGACGGCGGAGGCACAGCAGCAGACCACGGGTTTCCAGGTCCACCTCGACGTCTTCGAGGGCCCGTTCGACCTGCTCCTGGGGCTGATCGCCAAGCACAAGCTGGACATCACCGAGGTGTCCCTGTCGAAGGTCACCGACGAGTTCATCTCCTACATCCGTTCGCGCGGGCCCGAGTGGGACCTCGACCAGACCAGCCACTTCCTGCTGGTCGCGGCCACGCTGCTGGACCTCAAGGCGGCCCGGCTGCTGCCGTCCGGCGAGGTCGAGGACGAGGAGGACCTCGCCCTGCTCGAAGCCCGTGACCTGCTGTTCGCCCGGCTGCTGCAGTACAAGGCGTACAAGGAGGTCGCGAAGGTCTTCGCGGGCCGGATGGCCGACGAGGCGCTGCGCTTCCCGCGCGCCGTGCCGATGGAGCCGCAGTTCGCCGACCTGCTGCCCGAGCTGATCCTCGGCATCGGGCCCGAGCAACTCGCCAGGATCGCCGCCCGCGCCTTCACCCCCAAGGCGCCGCCCACGGTCAGCGTCGGTCACATCTACCAACCACTGGCCAGCGTCCGCGAGCAAGCGGCTATCCTGGTCCAGCGCTTGCGGCGCATGCGCAGGGCCACCTTCCGGGCCCTGGTGGCCGACTGCGAAGGCACCTTCGAGGTCATCGCCCGGTTCCTGGCCGTCCTGGAGCTCTTCCGGGAGTCGGCGGTCACGTTCGAGCAGGTCGAGCCCCTGGGTGACCTGCACGTCACCTGGACGGGGAGCGACGATGGGGACGTCGCGGTGGGCGACGACTACGAGGAGAGCGCGGAGAAGACCACTGATGACTGACCGTCCCGGCGACGTGCCGCCCCCGCCCCGCACCCCCTCCGACGCGGCGCTGCCCGCCTGGATGACCCTCCCGGGCTCCCTGGCCGATCTTCCGCCCGCCGGCGACGACGCGCCGTCCCCGGCCGCGGTCGAGCAGCCACGGGACGAGCAGCCACGGGACGAGCAGCCACGGGACGAGCAGCCACGGGACGAGCCACGGGACGAGACCCCGGCGGCTCCGTCGGACCCGCCGCCGCCCGCCGTGGACACGGCCCCAGCCGTGGCGACGGCCCCACCCGTGGAGACGCCGCCCGTCATGGCGATGTCCTCGACGTCTTCGACTGCGGCGCGGGCTTTCGCGCCGAGCGGGTCCGACGACGTCACGGAGCCGGAGCGATCGGACGACGGGCCGGGGCTCGCCGCGGCGCTGGAGGCGATCCTCATGGTCGTGGACGTCCCCGTCGCCGAGGTTACGCTCGCTCAGGTGCTGGAGCGGCCCACCCACGAGGTCGCCGCGGCCCTGCGGACGCTGGCCGCGGAATACACGGCCGCCGGACGGGGTTTCGATCTGAGACAGGTCGCGGGCGGCTGGCGTTACTACACCCGTCCTGACTGCGCACCGCTGGTCGAACGGTTCGTCCGTGACGGCCAGCAGACGCGGCTGACCCAGGCCGCGCTCGAAACCCTGGCGGTGGTGGCCTACCGGCAGCCGGTGAGCCGTGCCCGCGTCGCCGCGGTGCGCGGTGTCAACAGCGACGGCGTCATGCGGACGCTCGTCGCGAGGGGGCTGGTCGAAGAGGCCGGCACCGACCCGGAGAGCCAGGCAGTGCTCTACCGGACAAGCTCATACTTCCTGGAACGTCTGGGACTGAAGGACATCGGCGAGCTCCCCGAGCTCGCGCCCTTCCTCCCCGACGACGTGGAAAATCTCGAGGAGACGACAAAGTGAACAACAGGCGCAGCACCCCGTCCGGTGATGGACGCGGTCGTGGACGCACCGGCGGCTCCAGTGGCCGTGGCGGGCGTCCCGCCTACCGCTCGGACGACAGCCGCGGCGGTTCCCGCCGCGACGACGGAGCCCGCGGCCACGGCCGTGACTCCAGGAGCGAGTACGGCCGGCCCGACTCCGGCCGAACCGATGCGGGCAGGGAGTACGGCTCCGCCCGCGACTCCTTCCGCGCCGACCGGGGCGGCGCCCGCGCCCGCTACGGCCGGGACTCCCGCGACGACCGCACCGGCTCCCGGCCCGAGCGTCGCGACGACCGCACCGGCTCCCGGCCCGAGCGTCGCGACGACCGCACCGGCTTCAGGTCTGAGCGTCGCGACGACCGCGGCGGCTTCCGGCCCCAGGGCCGTGATGACCGTGGCGGTGACCAGGGCCGCGATGGCCGTGGTGGGTACCAGGGCCGTGATGGCCGTGGTGGGTACCAGGGCCGTGATGGCCGTGGTGGGTACCAGGGCCGTGATGGCCGTGGTGGGTACCAGGGCCGTGATGACCGTGGCGGTTCCCGGCCGGAAGGTCGCGGCGATCGCGGCGGCTTCCGGTCCGAGGGGGAACGCGGCGGCTTCCGGTCCGAGGGGGAACGCGGCGGCTTCCGGTCCGAGGGGGAACGCGGCGGCTTCCGGTCCGGTGGTCGTGACGGTTTCCGGTCCGAGCGGCGCGACGGCTTCGAGCGGCGTGACGGTGGCTCCCGCTACGAGCGCCGCGACGACCGGGGCGGTCACCACGACCGCGACGCCGGCGACCGGCGTGCCGAGCGGCCCACGTTCCGTGCCGAGCGGCCCGCCTTCCGTGCCGACCGCGGCGGACGCCGCGACGACTCCGCGGGCTCGGCCCGGGCCCGCTACGGCAGGCGCGACACCGACGGCCGCCCGGACGACCGCCGTTCCCCGGCGCCCCGCCGCGACGCGGGCGACTTCCGGCGTGACGAGGGCGGCTTCCGTCCCGACGCGCGTGGTCCCCGGCGTGACGAGGGCGGCCGCGCGGGAGGGCGTGCTCCCGGCGCGGGCCGTACCCCCAGGCGTGACGACGTGCAGACGATCGGCGGCCGGCCCACGCGCGGCGGCGGACCGAGGCGCGACGGTCACGGCGACGGCCGCGGACGGGGGGAGGGGGCGCCGCGCGACCGGTTCAAGACCGCCCGCCAGCCGATGCGCGACCGCGACATCTTCCCCGAGGGCTACACCGACGAGCGCGACACCACCGAGGTGCCCGGCGGCGTGCGGCTGCAGAAGGTGCTCGCCCAGGCGGGCGTGGCCAGCCGCCGCGCCTGCGAGGAGATGATCGGTGACGGCCGCGTCACCGTGAACGGCCAGGTGGTGCGCAGGTTCGGCGCGAAGGTGGACCCGGCCACGCAGATCATCCACGTGGACGGCAAGCGCATCCCGACCGCCCCCGACCTGGTCTACTACGCGCTGAACAAGCCCATCGGCGTCGTGTCGACCATGGACGACCCGCAGGGCCGCCCCTGCCTGGCCGACTACGTCCAGGAGCTGGCGCCCAGGCTGTTCCACGTGGGCAGGCTCGACACCGAGACCGAGGGCCTGCTGCTGCTCACCAACGACGGCGAGCTGGCCAACCGGCTGACGCACCCCAGCTACGGCGTGCAGAAGAAGTACTGGGCCAAGGTGCCGGGTCCGATCCCGCGCGACCTGGGCCGCAGGCTCCGGCAGGGCATCGAGCTGGAGGACGGCCTGGCCAGGGCCGACTCCTTCCAGATCGTCCAGGAGCACGGCCAGCAGGCGCTGGTCGAGGTCGTGCTGCACGAGGGCCGCAAGCACGTCGTCCGGCGCATGCTCGAAGAGGCGGGTCACCGGGTCATCGACCTGGCGCGGATCGAGTTCGGGCCGGTCAAGCTCGGCCGGACCAAGCCGGGCACGGTCCGGGCGCTGAGCCTCAAGGAGGTCGGCGAACTCTACGCCGCCGTCAAGCTGTAATCTGGCCAGAACGCAGGAGCCCGTGCGGAGGTCCGCACGGGCTCCGGGTCTTATAGAGGGGACGAAAGCACATGGTGCGGGCGATCCGCGGGGCGATCCAGGTGGACGCCGACGACCGCGACGCGATCATCGAGGCGACGACCGAGCTCGTCTCCACGCTGATGGAGCGCAACCAGCTGACCACGGACGACGTGATCAGCGTGCTGTTCACCGCCACACCCGACCTGACGGCCGAGTTCCCGGCGCTGGCCGCGCGCAAGCTGGGCTTCCACGAGGTGCCGCTGATCTGCTGCTCCGAGATCGACGTGCCGGGGGCGCTGCCCCGGGTGGTGCGGTTGATGGCGCACGTGGAGACCGACCGGCCCCGCTCGGAGATCCAGCACGTCTACCTGCGCGGCGCCGTAGCCCTGCGCCAGGACATCGCCCAGTGAGCCGCGCGTAGCGGCCCGCCTCCACCCTCCGCACCCAGACGATCCAGGACTCCGACATGGCCTCCGAACTCCGCACGGTGCTGGTCGTCGGCACCGGCCTCATCGGCACCTCCGTGGCGCTGGCGCTGCGCCGGCGGGGGGTCCGTGTGCTGCTCGCCGACCGTGACCAGGGTGCCGTGCGGCTGGCGCGCGAGCTCGGCGCGGGCGAGGAGTGGGACGGGGCGTCCGGTGCGCGGGCGGACCTCGCGGTGGTCGCGGTGCCGCCGGGGCACGTCGCCGCCCAGTTGCTCGACCTGCAGGGGCGGGACGTCGCCGCCTGCTACACCGACGTGGCCAGCGTGAAGGTGGAGCCCATCGAGCAGGCCGCGCGGCTCGGCTGCGACCTGAGCAGCTACGTGGCCTCCCACCCGCTGGCCGGACGCGAGCGTTCCGGTCCCGGCGCGGCGCGGGCCGAGCTGTTCCTGGGGCGGCCGTGGGCGTTGTGCCCCACCGAGGAGAGCTCGGCCGAGGCCAGGGCCACCGTGCTGCGGCTGGTCGAGCTGTGCGGGGCCAACCCCGTCGAGGTCGACGCCGCCGAGCACGACCGGGCCGTGGCCGTCGTCTCCCACGCGCCGCACGTGGCGGCCTCCGCCGTGGCCGCCCGGCTGGCCGACGCGCCCGACGTCGCGCTCGGCCTGGCCGGTCAGGGCGTCAGGGACGTCACGAGGATCGCCGGCGGCGACCCCGCCCTGTGGCTGGGCATCCTGTCCGGCAACGCCGACCCGGTCGCCGAGGTGCTGGAGGCGGTGTCCCGCGACCTGGCCGAGGCGGCGTCCGCGCTGCGGGCCCTGGCGGGGGGCGACGGCACCGCGGGCGAGGACATCACGCAGTTGCTGAAGCGGGGCGTGGCCGGTCACGGCCGCATCCCGGGCAAGCACGGCGGCCCGGCGCCCGCCTACGTGGTGGTCCAAGTGATCATCGGCGACCGTCCCGGCCAGCTCGCCAAGCTGTTCCAGGTGTGTGACGAGGTCGGGGTCAACGTCGAGGACGTACGGCTGGAGCACGCGCCAGGCCTGCCGCTGGGCGTCGCCGAGGTGGCGGTTCAGCCCGCGGCCGCACCGGTGCTGACCAGGGCCCTGCACGAGAGGGGCTGGCAGGTCCCCTGACGGGCTCCGCCCGGCGTCGTGCGGTGCTGCGACCGTCCTGAGCGGGCCCGCGCCGGAGAATGGTCAGGAGGCGTAGCGGCGGGCGGTTCACCCGTGGGCGCGCTCCAGCATCCGCCGGGCCCGCTCCACGGCCGGAGGCAGCTCGCGGCGCTGAGCCAGCGCTTGCGGCAGCCTCGGTACGGCGGTCCGCAGCCCCCGCCAGCCGTGCCGCCCCTCGCGCAGGGCGGCCAGCGAACGGCGCGCCACCACGCTCCACGGCCGGCGCAGCACGGCGGTGAGCACGGAGTTGCGCGTGGCCAGGCCGCGCCGGCCGGCCGGGTCACGCGCCGGCGAGGGATGGTGGTGGGCCACCACCTCCTCGACGTAGGCCAGCCCCCAGCCCTGGGCGGCGAGGTCCACGGCCAGGCGTTCCTCCTCGCCGAAGAAGAAGATGACGTCGTCGAACCCGCCCGCTCCGAGGAACGCGTCCCTGCGCACCACCGCCCCGCACGCCAGGAAGCCGAGCACGCTGGGGCCGGGCAGGTCGGCCTCGCGGCCCAGGGGAGAGGCGGCCATGTCGCCGCAGACGGGATCCGGCCGCTCCTCGGGGCCCACCAGCACGCGGGCGGCCAGTACCGCCAGCCGGGGGTGCGCGTCGAGCACGGAGGCGGCCCGCTCCAGCGCCCCCGGCGCCCACCACGAGTCGTCGTCGGCGAAGGCCACGTAGGGGGTCCGCGCCATCCGCACGCCGACGTTGCGGGCGGGCGCGCCCAGGTTGCGGCCCGCCTCCACGAGCTCGACGTCCGGGAAGTGCCGTCGTACGAAGCCGACGGTGCCGTCGGTGGAGCCGTTGTCCAGGAGGATCACCGGGTGCGGGTGTCGCGGCAGCGAACCCGCCAGCGCGCGCCGCCGGTTCCTGGTGGCCACGACCACCGTCACCCGTTCCAGCATGGTGCTGTTCCTTTCCGGGGGGAGGAGCCTTAGTCCTCGGGCGTGGTGCGGCGGTGTCCGGCGGCGGAAGGGCCGCCGCGAGGCGGTAGCCTCTTCAGGTTGGGTGTGGAACGTGCAGAGGGAGAGGCTGTGACCGGTCTGGTCGTCGCCATGGACGGCCCCTCGGGGTCGGGCAAGTCGAGTGCTTCGCGTGGGGTCGCCAGGGCCCTCGGCCTGCGTTACCTGGACACCGGGGCGATGTACCGCGCGATGACCTGGTGGATGCTGGAGCACGGCGTCGACCCGGCCGACGCCGGCACGGTCGCGGCCCGTGCCGCCGAGCCGGTGATCTCCTCCGGCACCGACCCCGACGGCCCCTCCATCCACGTCGACGGCGTCGACGTGGCCGGGCCGATCAGGGGTGACGCGGTCACCGGCGCCGTCTCGGCGGTCGCGGCGGTGCCCGAGGTGCGGGCCCGCCTGGTGGGGATGCAGCGGCAGATCATCGGCGACGGCGACATCGTCGTCGAGGGCCGCGACATCGGCACGGTGGTCGCGCCCGACGCGACGCTCAAGATCTACCTGACGGCCAGCGCCGAGGCCCGCGCCGCCCGGCGCAGCGCCGAGCTGGCCGGCAGCACGGTGGAGGCGCAGCAGGCCGCGCTGGCCCGGCGTGACAGGCTCGACTCGACACGCACCACGGATCCACTCTCGATGGCGGCTGGCGCCATCGAGCTCGACACCACCGCGCTGAACCTCGACGAGGTCGTCGCGGAGGTGCTGAGGCTGGTCAAGGAGCGCACCTGACCAAGGTGCGGGACTCATTAAGGATGAAAAATCGTGACAACGGGGGACTGGGTCGAGGCTGAACTCGACGACCTCGAAGTGCCCGGCGACCACGGCGACGACAGCGGCCCGCTGCCCGTCGTGGCGATCGTCGGACGGCCCAACGTGGGCAAGTCCACGCTGGTCAACCGCATCATCGGCCGCCGCGAGGCGGTCGTCGAAGACGTTCCCGGCGTGACGCGCGACCGGGTCACCTACGAGGCCAACTGGCGGGGCCGGCGCTTCACCGTCGTCGACACCGGCGGCTGGGACCCCGACGCCACCGGCATGGGGCTGCGCATCGCCGAGCAGGCGCAGGTGGCCGTCGAGCTGGCCGACGTGATCGTGTTCGTGGTCGACGCGACCGTGGGCGCGACGGACTCCGACGAGGTCGTCGGCTCGGTGCTGCGCCAGTCGGGCAAGCCGGTCATCCTGGCCGCCAACAAGGTCGACAACCAGCAGTTGGAGCTGGAGGCCGCAGCGCTGTGGTCGCTCGGCCTGGGCGAGCCGCACCCGGTCTCCGCCCTGCACGGCCGATCCAGCGGCGACCTGCTCGACGAGATGCTCGACGCGCTTCCCGACACGCCGCAGGAGACGTTCGGCACCGAGCGCGGCCCGGCCAGGGTGGCGCTGCTCGGCAAGCCCAACGTCGGCAAGTCGTCGCTGCTCAACAAGCTGGCCGGCGAGGAGCGCGTGCTGGTCGACCCGATGGCGGGCACCACCCGCGACCCGGTGGACGAGCTGATCGAGCTGGGCGGGCGCACCTGGCGCTTCGTCGACACGGCCGGCATCCGGCGGCGCGACCGCGAGCTGCAGGGCGCCGACTTCTACGCGGCCATGCGCACGCGCGCGGCGCTGGAGCGCTCGGAGGTGGCGATCGTGCTGATCGACGCCAGCGAACCGCTCACCGAGCAGGACCTGCGCATCATCGGCCTGGTCACCGAGTCGGGCCGGGCCATGGTGGTGGCGTTCAACAAGTGGGACATGGTCGACGAGGACCGCCGCTACTACCTGGAGAAGGAGATCGACAGGCAGCTCGTCCGCACCCCGTGGGCGCTGCGGGTCAACATCTCCGCCAAGACCGGCCGCCACATGGACCGGCTCGTCCCGGCCCTGGAGAAGGCGCTCGACTCGTGGTCGACGCGGGTGCCGACGTCGCGGCTCAACGCGTTCCTGACCGAGCTGGTGCAGCAGACGCCGCCGCCGGTGCGGGGGGGCAAACAGCCGAAGATCCTCTTCGCCACGCAGGCGTCGGTGGAGCCGCCGAAGTTCGTGCTGTTCACCTCGGGGTGGCTGGAGGAGACCTACCGGCGCTTCATCGAGCGGCGCCTCCGGGAGGAGTTCGGCTTCGCCGGCTCGCCGATCGAGGTCACCATGAAGATCCGCGAGAAGCGCAAGGGCGGCGGCCAGCCGAAGAAGTGACGCCCGCCGGTCCGCGATGAGCACGACGCGGAGCCGATGGAATCCCGGTTGCCTCGCCCGGACCCGGCGGCTAGCATCCAGCACCAAACGCAGACGGAGACGAGTACCCAGGAGACCGCGCGGGTCCAGAGAGCCGCCGGCAGCTGCGAAGGCGGCCCCGCGCCTCCTGGCGAAGACACTCCCGAGTGCGGGGAGGAAATGCCCCGCCGGTCCGACCCCCGTCATCGGGTCCTGGAGGCCGCCCCGTCCGGGGCGGCGAAAGTGCGGTGGCACCGGGAGCTCCCTTCTCCCCCGCACTCCCAAGGGGTCACGCACGTCTCACCAGGAGCTGTGATGATCTCTCGTGTCATGTCGGCGGAGCTTGCGGAGCACGCCGGCCGGAGAGTGACGATCGCCGGTTGGGTCCATCGCCGCCGGCGGCTGAAATCCGTGTCCTTCCTCGTCATCCGCGACCGCGCCGGGCTGGCTCAGGCGGTCACGTCCGCGCCGCTGCCGGCCGAGGAGAGCGTCGTCCGGGTGACCGGCCTCGTGGCGGTCAACCCGCAGGCGCCCGGCGGCGCCGAGCTGACCGAGCCGCTGGTCGAGGTGCTGTCGGAGCCGGCCGAGGCGCCGCCGTTCGACCTCTACCGGCCCGTCGTGCCCGCCACGCTGCCGACGATCCTCGACCACGCGCCCGTCGCCCTGCGGCACCCGCGGCTCAGGGCGCCGCTGGAGATCTCGGCGGCGAGCGTCGCCGGGTTCCGCGAGACGCTCGACCGGCTCGGCTGCACCGAGATCCACACGCCGAAGATCGTCGAGTCGGCCACCGAGTCCGGCGCGAACGTCTTCACGCTCGACTACTTCGGCCGTCCCGCCTACCTCGCCCAGTCGCCGCAGTTCTTCAAGCAGGCGATGGTCGGCGTGTTCGAGCGGGTCTACGAGGTCGGCCCGGTGTTCCGGGCCGAGCCGCACGACACCGCGCGGCACCTCGCCCAGTACACCAGCCTCGACGCCGAGCTGGGGTTCGTGCGCGACCACCGCGACGTGATGGCCGTCCTGCGCGAGGTGCTGGCCGGCATGCTGGAGTCGGTACGGCGGCGCGCCGCCGCCGCCGTCGAGACCCTCGGCGTCACACTGCCCGCCGTGCCGGCGGAGATCCCGGCCGTCCACTTCACCGAGGCGCAGCGGATGACCGGAGAGGACGAGCCGGACCTGTCACCGGCCCAGGAGCGGTGGCTGTCGGAGTGGGCGCTGCGGGAGCACGGCTCGGAGTTCCTGTTCGTGACCGGCTACCCGATGGCCAAGCGGCCGTTCTACACCCATCCCGACCCCGGCAGGCCCGGCCACTCCCGCGGTTTCGACCTGCTGTTCCGCGGGCTGGAGCTGGTGACCGGCGGGCAGCGGCTGCACCGCCACGGCGACTACCTGGAGGCGCTGGCCGCGCGGGGCGAGCCGGCCGAGCCGTACGAGGGGTATCTGCGGGCGTTCGCGCACGGCATGCCGCCGCACGGCGGGTTCGCGATCGGCCTCGAACGCTGGACCGCCCGCCTGACGGGAGCGGCCAACGTCCGCGAGGCGGCGCTGTTCCCCCGCGACCTGCACCGGCTGTCACCCTAGCGGGTCGGCCCGCCGCGGCATGCGGAGCGCGGCGACCGCGCCGGCCGCGCACAGCACCGCCGTGACGAGGAACATCTCCGTGTACTCGGTGTGCAGGGCGGCGTCGACCTCGGCCAGGTACGCGGCCAGCCGCCGGGCGTGCTCGGCCGGGTCGACGCCGAACGGCAGGGGCGTGTCGAGGTGCGCGGTCAGCGACTGGAAGCGGTAGAAACCCCACGCGGACACGGCCGCGATGCCGATCAGCATGCCCATCATGCGGGCCACGACGACCGCCGCCGAGGCCACCCCGTGCTGGGCGGCGGGCGTCACCCGCAGCGCGGCGGCCGACACGGGCGCGACGACCAGCCCGAGCCCGAGCCCCGCGACGGCCAGGGTGAGGTCCATCTCCAGCCGCGCCCCGGCCAGGTCCACCGGCCAGCGGCTCATCAGCACGTAACCGGCCGCGGCGACGACCATCCCGGCCACGGACACGGCCCGGTCGCCGGCCCGGCGGGCCAGCAGGCCGCCGAGCACCGCGCCCGCCACCAGGGCGAGGAGGAACCGGCCGAGCACCAGAGCCGCCTCCCGGGCCTCCAGCTCAAGCAGGGTCTGCGCGGCGATCTGCACGAAGACCATGGTGACCAGCAGCGCCGCCCCGGTCAGGAAGCTGACCGCCAGCGTGGCGAGCAGCGGCCCCTTGCGGGTGGCGGACAGGTCGAGCAGGCGTACCGGGGAGCGGATCTCCCACCACACGAACGCCGCCCCGGCCAGCACGCCCGCGCCGATCAGCGGCAGCCCCCAGGGCGGCAGCACGGCCTCGGCCGGGTCGGGGTTGTACAGGCCGGCCACCAGGAGCGCCAGGGCCAGCGCCAGCAGCGCGCCCCCCACACCGTCGACGCGCACCCGGCCGCGCGCGCCCGGCCGGGCGGCGGGCCCGCCCGGCACGGTGAGATGCACGGCGAGGGCGGCCAGCGCGGCCAGCGGGACGTTCAGCCAGAAGATCGCGTGCCAGCCGCCCACCTCCACCCCCAGGACCGTGGTGGCCGGCACCAGCACCAGCACGCTCCCGTACAGCGGGCCGAGCGCGCTGCCCAGCTCCTGCGCCGCGCCGACCGCGCCCAGAGCCACCGGCCGCTCCCGCTCGTCCCACAGGTCGCCGATGAGCGCCATCGTGATGGGTAGCAGCGCGCCCCCGGCGACGCCCTGGACCGCCCGCCCGGCCACCACCATGACCTCTCCGGCCGCCAGCGCCGTCAGCACCGACCCGAGCGCGAACGCCGCCAGGCAGGCGTGGATCAGCGGGCGCCGGCCGTAGCGGTCGGAGAGCTGGCCGAGCAGCGGCATCGCGGCGACGTAACCGAGCAGGAACCCGGTCACCATGGGCGTGGCCCGTTCGAGCCGGTTGACCGGGATGCCCACGTCCTCGGCGATGTCGATGAGGACGGTCACCACCACGTAGGCGTCGAGCGCCGCGAGCAGCACCACCGCGCCGCCGACGCCCAGCGCGACCCGCCGGGCGCCGTTCGCCGGCCCGCCCGCGCGTGCGGGGCGGCTCATCCGGCGGCGGGCGGCGGCGTGATCGTGACCGGCGCGTCGTAGTCGGCGAACGAGACCGTCACCGTGCCGTCCCGCAGCGGCAGCTCCACCTTCGTCAGCCTGCTCGACGCCCGGTCGATCCAGACCTTGCCGTTGACGCCCTGCGTCACGCCGGGCAGCAGCGAGGTCAGCGACTGGCCGGAGAACGTCGTCGCGACCCGGTAGGCGTCGCCCTCGGCGGCCTCGACCCGCGTGTCGGTGGCGTCGGCCAGCAGTTGCGGGATGCCGCGTGCGGGGTCGAGGATGGCCGACGGGTCGTAGAACTGCGCCAGGTCCTTACGGGTGAGCTTCTGGAAGCCGCCCGTCGGGCCCTTGAAGTGGACGGTGTCGCCGACCAGCGCGAAGGTGATCTCCTGCAGGCTGCCGAGCACGTCGAGCGTGATCGTGCCGTCGGCGTCGCCCGTGGCGGTCAGCCTGCCGTCGGCCTTGCGCACCGGCACGTTCGGCTTGCCGTCGGTGGAGATGGAGAAGGCGGCGGACCTGACCGTCTTCATCGCCTCGGCCGCCTTCTTCATGAGGCCGGGACCGTCGGGCAGCTCGGCGCCGCCGCCCGACGAGCAGGCCGTGAGGAGCGCGGCGAGGAGCACCACCAGGATCTTTCGGACCATGCGGGGATCGTAGCCAGCGCCGGGGGTCATCGTGACCCGTCGCCGATATCGGTTGGGTGTCAGCGCAGCTTCTTCAGATGGTCGACGATCGGCTGGTAGGCGGCCTCGATCGTGTGGAGCTGCTCGTCGGTGAGCCGGTCGATGAAGTGCTCGCGCACGCTGGCCACGTGGTCGGGCGCCACCCGCTGGATGGTGTCCCAGCCCTCGTCGGTGAGCACCGCGAACGTGCCGCGCCGATCGTCGCGGCAGTCCTCCCGGATGACCAGGCCCTTGGCCTCCATGCGGGAGATCTGGTGGGACAGGCGGCTGCGCGACTGGATCGTCGCGTCGGCCAGGTCGCTCATGCGCATCCGGCGGCCGGGGCTCTCGGAGAGGTTGACCAGGATCTCGTAGTCGTTCACGGAGAGCGAGTGCTCCTGCAGCTCACGGTCGAGCCGGTGCATGAGGAGCTTGTGCAGCGCCAGGTGGGTTCGCCAGGCACGCTGCTCAGCAGGGGACAGCCAGCGAGGCGCGCTCATGATCTCCAATCTAGCGGACGTGACGTGGGCCGGCGTCAGGCGAACGCCATGACGATGGCCACCCCCACGACATGCATGACGACGACGGCGACGATCAGCGAGACGAACACGAACTTCGCGGGGCCGTGCTCGAAGGTCTTGCCCTCTTCGAGGGGCCTGCGCGCGGCCACCCGGTCGGCGATACGCTCCTCCAGCGGCTTGCGGTAGAACATGTTTTCAGTCTATCCGGGGACCGGCCGCCTCACCGCTGGGGCGTCCGTGACAACCGCCACCCTGACCGGCCCCTGCCCGTCGTCGCCCGCCTCGGTCCATTCGAGCAGGTGGCGGCCCGTCCAGTCGGGGTCGTGCGCGTCCAGCCGGTCGAGGGTCAGCTCGCCGCGCTTGATCAGCGCCTCCTTGCGCGTCCAGTGCCGGATCAGCCCGTCGTTGCCGGTCACCAGCGCCCGCTCGCGCGGCGTGAGCGCCCGCTCGGCCAGCCGACGGTCCAGCGGGCCGGGCGGCACCCGTTCGGCGTCCACGCCGACCAGCCCGTGGCCGGCCGCCGCGCACACGTAGCCGCGCGTGTGGCTGAAGCTGACACCGAGCAACGGCGCCTGTTCGAGGTAGGGCCGGCCGTGGCCGGGGCCGTGCACCTCGCACCGCTGCAACAGGGTGAGCTCGCCGGGCTCGGCGCCGAGGACGGCGGCGGCGCAGAGCCGGACCAGCAGGTGGGCGGCGACGAACGCGTCGCGGTCGGCGTCGAAGACGAACCGGGCGGCGCGCTCCCGCTCGGCGGGGGTGAGCCACTGCACGGGGGCGCGCACCTCGTCGGGGCGCCCGCCCATCGCCACGGGTCCGATCGTCGGTCCTCTCGCTCGGCACGGACGTTCGCCCGCGATCTTAGGCGAGCCGGGCGGTCAGCGCAGCAGGCCGGCCATCCAGGACTCCACCTCGTCGGGGTGGCGGGGGAGGGCGCCGGACATCAGCCGCGCCCCGTCCGCGGTGATCACCAGGTCGTCCTCGATGCGCACGCCCAGGCCGCGGAACTCCTCAGGCAGCGTCAGGTCGTCCGGCTGGAGGTACAGGCCCGGCTCGACGGTCAGCACCTGGCCCTCCTCCAGCACGCCGTCGAGGTAGACCTCGGCCCGCGCGCGGGCGCAGTCGTGCACGTCCAGGCCCAGCATGTGGCCGCTGCTGCACAGTGTGTAGCGCCGGTAGAGCCCCGACTCCATCAACGTGTCGGGCGAGTCCTTCAGCAGGCCCCACTCGTGCAGCCCCTCGCAGATCACCCGCATCGCCGCCCGGTGGAAGTCGCGGAAGCGGGCGCCCGGCCGCAGGGTCGCGATGGCGGCCGTCTGCGCCTCGTACACCAGCTCGTACACCTGCCGCTGCACCGGTCCGAAGGTGCCGGACAGCGGCAGCGTGCGCGTGACGTCGGCCGTGTAGAGGGTGTCGGTCTCGACGCCCGCGTCGAGCAGCACCATGTCGCCGGGACGAAGCGCCCCGTCGTTGCGGATCCAGTGCAGCACGCAGGCGTGGGCGCCGGAGGCCACGATGCTGTCGTAGCCGACCGTGTTGCCCTCCAGCCGGGAGCGCAGCCCGAAGACGCCCTCCAGATGACGTTCGCCGCGCGGGTGGCCGAGCGCCGCCGGGATGGCGCGCACCACGTCCTCGAAGCCGCGCGCGGTCGAGTCGACGGCCGACTGCAGCTCGCCGACCTCCCACTCGTCCTTGACCAGCCGCATCTCCGACAGGAAGCACTCCAGCTCCACGTCACCGCCGCCCGGCTCCACCATGGCGTCCACCTGGGAGTCGACGCCGCGCAGCACCCGGGCGGGACCCTTCAGGTCGAGGTCGAGCAGGTGGGCGCAGTCCATCTGGTAGAGCTCGGCCGCCTCGGCCAGGTCGGGCCTGCGGCCCACCCAGAACTCGCCGTAGCGCCGGTCGCGGTAGAACTCCTGGCCCTCCTCGCGCGGCGAGCGCGGCCGGACGTACAGGCGGGACTCGCCGGTCGGCTCGATGACCAGCACCTCGCCCGGTTCGCCAGCGCCCGTCAGGTAGGAGAAGGCGCTGTGCGGGCGGAACGGGTAGTCCCAGTCGTTGCTGCGCACCTTGAGCGTGCCGGACGGGACGACCAGCCGCTCGCCGGGGAAGCGCGCCGCCAGCGCGGCACGGCGCTTGGCCGCCCACGGCGCGATCGGCAACGCCGACACGTCGGCGCGCCGCGTGTCGGCCCAGCCTGTCCGCATGAACGCGGCCAGTTCGTCGGTGATGGGCAGGTCGTGGCTTCCGGTGTTGAGCCGCTCGGTCATCGTGGCGTGTCCTGGGTGGTCGGCGGTGGGTACGGCGAGCAGCCTACGCCCCAAGGGTTGACGCCCGGGCCGCCGGTTGCTTGCCTGGATAGCACTCCCGCGGCGATTGGCCGGTCCGTGCCCCGGGTACCTGGAAGCCGAGGTGGTGCACATGCTCATCGGGACGATCCTGCGAGCCAAGGGCGGTGACGTGACGACCGTGCCGCCCGGGGCGACGGTGCGCGAGCTGCTGGCCCGGCTGGCGGAGCACAACATCGGAGCGGTGGTCGTCTCCTCCGACGGGGAAACGATCACCGGCATCGTGTCCGAGCGTGACATCGTGCGGCACCTGAACGAGCACGGCGCCGGGGTGCTCGACGGGCCGGTGTCGGCGATCATGACGGCGGAGGTGCGCACCGTCGGCCTCAACGACCGCGTCGACGAGCTGCGCAAGATGATGACCACCCACCGGGTCCGGCACATGCCCGTGGTCGAGGGCGGGCGGCTCGTCGGGATCGTCAGCATCGGCGACGTGGTCAAGAGCGCCATCGAGGAGCTGGAGACGGAGAAGGCGTCGCTGGTCGACTACCTGCACCGGTGACGGGCGCCGTCGGCCGCGTGGTTGACAGGGGTGGGACGCTGGTCGCGTGATCTACGGACCTCCGCCCGAGGGTCCTCGGGCGACCGGCAGCGCGAGCGTCATCCTGCTCGTGTCGGGGCTGACGTGCGCGGTGGGGTTCCTGCTGGGGTACGTGATCGGCCTGGGCTCGGGTGAGACGGTCGCCGCGCCCGCGGCCCCCCGCATCACGGTGACGATGGAGGAGCCGGACGATCCGGAGTCGTCGGGCCCGGCCGCCGGTCCGCCGGGCGCGGGTGATCCGGCCGCGCCGTCGCCGGGCGCGGGCGATCCGGTGGGGACCGCTCCCACGGCCACGGCTCCCACGGCCACGACTCCCACGGCCACGACTCCGGGAGCCACGGCTCCCGGAGCCACCGCGACAGGCGGCGTCAACGGGACCGACGGAGCCAACGGGACAGGCGGCACGGGTATCGCGGCCCCGGCCGGCAGCCGCACGATGGTGGTCGGTGTCGACATCCAGCCGGGCACCTACCGGACCGCCGGACCCGCCACCGGGCAGCCGATGTGCTACTGGGCCCGGCTGAAGAGCACGGTCCCGCAGGCCGCCGACATCATCGCGGCCGACATGCCGCGCGGCGCCGCCACCGTCACCGTCGCCGCGACCGACAAGGCGTTCCAGACCGGCGGCTGCGCCGAGTGGACCAAGGTCTGACGGATCTTCCCGAATCGCTTGAAACGGGCGCCGGGAGGCGTCAGTGTTGCCCGTCATGCACAAGATCTTCTCGGCGACCGTCACGGCCGCCGCCCTCCTGTCCGCACTCCTGCCCGCTCCGGCGCAGGCCACGCAGGCCGTTCAGGCCACGCAGACCGTGCCCGCCGCGCAGGGAGACCGGGCGGACCGGGCCGGCAGCGCCGCCGCTGTCGCGACCGCGGCGCTGCCGGCCCCGGTGCCGTGCAAGGGCTGCTGGCGGCCCGCGCTCAACACCAGCTGGCAGTGGCAGCTCGACTCCGCGCCCACCAAGCCGTTCCTCGACGTGCAGATGTACGACATCGACGGCTTCGAGGCGCGGGACGGCGCCGTCGTCAAGGCTCTCAAGGCCGCCAAGCCCGGCCGCGGCGTGGTCTGCTACATCAGCGCCGGCTCCTACGAGGACTGGCGGCCGGACGCCAAGAGCTTCCCCGCCTCCGTACTCGGCAAGAAGCTGGACGGCTGGCCGGGTGAGCGCTGGCTCGACATCAGGCAGTACAAGGGCCCGCTCGGCAAGATCATGGAAGCCCGGCTCGACATGTGCAAGAAGGCCGGGTTCGACGCGGTCGAGCCGGACCTGATCGACGGCTTCTCCAACGACACGGGCTTCCCGCTGACCGGGGCCCACCAGCTCGCCTACAACGTCTGGCTGGCCAACGAGGCGCACGAGCGGGGCATGTCGATCGCGCTCAAGAACGACGTCGAGCAGATCCCCCAGCTCCTGCCGTACTACGACTTCGCGCTGAACGAGGAGTGCTGGTCCCACGACGAGTGCACCACCGCGCAGAACGGGGGGGACTACGGCTACGACCAGTTCGTCAAGGCGGGCAAGGCGGTCTTCCAGGTGGAGTACGAGCTGCCCGCCGGCCGTTTCTGCGCCCGCTCCAATGCCCAGAACTTCAACTCGCTGGTGAAGAACTGGGACCTCGACGCCAAGCGGACGCCGTGCCGGGGCAGATGACCCTGTGATGTTCGGCGGCGGCGGGCGCTCCGTAGGAGGACGCCTCCAGGGCCATCGACGAGGATGACATGTCGGTGCTGCGGAGCCTCGTCCAGAGTGTCGGAGGGAAGGCCGGGTCGCCGGCCGGAGCTGCGTGACGGCGCGATCGAGGCGTCAGCCGCACTTGCGGAAGCCGCGCGCCTCGTCGGCGGCAGCGAGCACCTGCTCCAGCGGCGCGCCCGCGCCCGCCGTCACCGCGGCGGCGATCGTGCCCTCCACGAACGGCACGTCGGCCAGCACGACCCGGCCCTCCTCCTCCACCAGCCGGGCCGTCAGCACCGAGCTGCCGAGGTCGGCGACGAGCAGCACGCCGTCCCCTTGGTCGGTGTCGCGGATCGCCCGCTCGACGAGGTCGACGCTGGTGCCGAGCCCGCCGTCCTCCGTGCCGCCGGCCGCCGCGACGGGCACGTCGTCGCCCGCGATGCTCCGGGCCAGCGCGGCCGTCTCGGCCGCCAGGCCGGCGCTGTGCGACACCAGCACGATCCCGACCATCAGTCGACCTCCCTGGTCGCCTCCTTGACCGCCACCTCGGCCAGCGCCTCCAGGATGAGCGCCGTCGACGCCGCCCCCGGGTCCTCGTGGCCGACGCTGCGCTCGCCGAGGTAGCTGGCGCGGCCCTTGCGGGCGCGCATCGGGATCGTCGCCCGCGCGCCCTCCCCGGCCGCGACCGCCGCCCGGCGGAACGCCTCGTACGGGGTCAGCCCCTCCCGCGCGGCCGCCGTCAGCGCCCGCGACGCCGGGACGAGGGCGTCGACCATGGTCTTGTCGCCCGGAGCGGCCTTGCCGAGCCGTTCGACCGCCACGACGCCCGCCTCGAACGCGGCGGCGAACCCGGGTAGCGTCACCGGGTCCTGCAGCGCCTTGCCCATCGCCCGGAACGCCGAGCCGTACAGGGGGCCCGAGGCGCCGCCGACGCGGCGGATCAGCGTCGTGCCCGCCGTCAGCAGCGCCTGCGCGGGGGCCGTGGGCGGCCAGTCCTCCAGCGCCCTGCACACCTCGGTGAAGCCGCGGTCGAGGTTGGTCCCGTGGTCGGCGTCGCCGATGGCGGCGTCCAGCTCCGTCAGCCGGCCGCGCTCCTGCCTGATCTGCGTGGCCGCGACCCTGAGCCAGGTGACGAAGAAGCCGATGTCCATCAGCGCCCCCAACGCAGTCCGGGCGTGTCGACGGGCGCGTCCCACAGGCGGGTCAGCTCGCCGTCCAGCCGGCACACCGTGACGGAGAAGCCCTGCATGTCCAGGCTCGTCACGTAGTTGCCCACCAGCGACCGGGTCACCCGCGCCCCCTTGCCCCGGATGAACGCCTCCACCTCGGCGAACACCACGTACAGCTCCATCAGCGGGGTGCCGCCCATGCCGTTGACCAGCACGAGCAGGTCGCCGGCGAGCGGCAGGTCGCCGTGGACGGCCTCCATGGCGACCGCGGCCAGCTCGCGCGCCGAGGCCATCGGCACCCGCCTGCGTCCCGGCTCGCCGTGGATGCCGATGCCCAGCTCCACCTCCCCGTCGGGCAGGTCGAACGTCGGCTTGCCGGCCGCCGGGGTGGTGCACGAGGTCAGCGCGATGCCGAACGAGCGGCTGCGCCCGTCCACCTCGGCCGCCACCCGCGCCACCTCGGCCAGCGGCGCGCCCTGCTCGGCCAGCGCGCCCGCGATCTTCTCCACGAACAGGGTCGCGCCGGTGCCGCGCCGGCCCGCGGTGTAGACAGAGTCCTCGACGGCCACGTCGTCGTCCACGAGCACACTCGCGACCTCGACGTCGTCGCACAGCTCGGCGGCCATCTCGAAGTTGAGCACGTCGCCGGTGTAGTTCTTGACGATGTGCAGCACGCCCGCGCCGCCGTCGACCGCCCGGGTGGCCTCGATGATCTGGTCGGGCACGGGGGAGGTGAAGACCTCGCCGGGGCAGGCGGCGTCCAGCATGCCGTAGCCGACGAACCCGGCGTGCAGCGGCTCGTGCCCGGACCCGCCGCCGGAGACCAGCCCCACCTTGCCCGCGCGGGGCCCCGACGCGCGGTAGACGACCCGCTCACGCACCCGCAGCGACGGGTGGGCCGCCGCCATGCCGTTCAGGGCGTCGTCGACCACGGACTGCGCCGTGTTGATGAGCTTCTTCATGGTCACAACGTCTGCCCCTTCCGGCCGGTCCGCAAGCGCCCGTCGGGGGGAGGACGAGGCGGGCCCGCTGTTCGGGCTGCCCAGCACGGCGCGACCTAGGCTACCTTCAGCACATGGCTGAGATCGTGTACCCGCCGGTGATCGCCGCCGCGCGGACCCTCTTTCGCGTGCTCGACTACCGGTTCCACCTCGAAGGGACCGAGCACGTACCGCGCACCGGGGGAGCGGTGCTGGTGAGCAACCACATCAGCTACCTCGACTTCATCTTCGCGGGGTTCGCCGCGCTGCCCGCCCGGCGCCTGGTGCGTTTCATGGCCAAGCAGGACGTCTTCGACCACCGCGTCTCGGGGCCGCTGATGCGCGGCATGAAGCACATCCCGGTCGACCGGGGCGCCGGGGCCGGCTCGTACGCGACGGCGCTGCGGATGCTGAAGGCCGGCGAGGTGGTGGGCGTCTTCGCCGAGGCCACGATCAGCCGGTCGTTCACGGTGAAGGAGATCAAGAACGGCGCCATCCGCATGGCGCAGGCCACGAACACGCCGATCATCCCGGTGGCGCTGTGGGGCAGTCAGCGGCTGTGGACCAAGGGCCGGCCGAAGGCGCTGACGCAGCGGCACGTGCCCCTCACGATCATCGTGGGCGAGCCCATGCACCCCAAGCGCGGCGAGGACGTCAACAAGCACACGACCGACCTGCACGAGCGGCTGACGGGGCTGGTGGACCGGGCGCAGCGGACCTACCCGGAGATCCCGCCGGGCGTGTGGTGGCAGCCGGCCCACCTGGGCGGCACGGCGCCCACGCCGGAGGAGGCCGCCGCGATGGACGCGGCCGAGGCCGAGGCCCGCGCCAGGAAGCAGGCCGGCGCGGGCGAGCTGTAGGGGGTCAGATCGCCGCCTGGTAGCTGCTGGCGCGCATGCCCGCCAGCAGCCCCGCGGTCTGGTCCAGGGTGAAGCGGCGCACCGGGTCGGGGTGCAGCAGGCCCTCGATGAGCGGGCGCATCACGCCGGCGCGGCGCGGCGTCGGGTAGCCGCCGCTGCGGGCCATGGCGAGCACGGTCGCCGCGTCCTGGCCGGGGTAGGGCGGCTGGCCCTCCACGGCGCTGTAGAGGGTGGCGCCGAACGACCACATGTCGGCTTCCTTGCTGGCCGGACCGCCGTGCAGACGTTCGGGGGCCATGAACGCGGGCGTGCCGCGCAGCCGGCGGGAGGTGGTCATCCGGATGTCGCCCTCGGCGGTGGCGATGCCGAAGTCGGTGAGCACGACGCGGTCGCCGGTGAGCATGACGTTGGCCGGTTTCACGTCACGGTGCAGCACCCCGGCCTGGTGGGCGGTGCGCAGCGCCGCCAGCAGGTGCTGGCCGATCGCGGCGACCGACTGCGCGGGCAGCGTGCCCACCTGCGACAGAAGCTGGTGCAGCGACAGCCCGTCGAGGTACTCCATCACGATCCAGAGCTTGCCGCCCTCCTCGATGAGGTCGTGGACCGTGATGATGTTGGGATGGGTGAGCCGGGCGGCCATCCGCGCCTCGCGGAGCACCCGGCGGCGCACCATCTCGGCCTCGCCGGTGAGCGTCAGCTCCTTGAGCGCAACCTCACGGTGGAGCAGCTGGTCGAACGCGCGCCAGACGACTCCCATCCCCCCACGACCGGCCTCCTCGTTGAGAAGGTACCGTCCGCCGATCTCCCGCATGCCATCCCCTCGTCGCCCGGGGTAATCATGTCATCTCACCACAGATCTAGTGTGCCGAAAGTGATCCGGATGTGGAGTCAACTGTATGATCGCTGGTCAAAGGCACCGAAATTTGCATAGGTGCGACACGCCATACGAGGCAGACGGCGGCGACGCTGACCACCGCGGCGCCCAGCAGGACGACGGGCAGGCCGGCCAGGTCGGCGACGACGCCGCCGAGCGCCGCCCCCACGGGCATGCCGCCCATCCCGATCAGCCGGTAGGCGGAGTTGACCCGGCCCAGCAGCTCGGCGGGGATGAGCCGCTGCCGGGTGGAGATGACGAGCACGTTCGCGCAGGCGCCGACCACGCCCCACACGACGGCGGTGGGGTAGAGCAGCCAGGCGACGGGCAGCAGCACGGGCACGAGGTACAGCAGGGCGCTGACCGTCCACATGAGCACCAGCGTCCTGCCTTCGCCGAGCCGCCGGCTGATCGGCTCCGAGACCAGCGATCCGGCGACCGCGCCGACGGCCAGCGCCGTCATCATCAGCCCGTAGCCGCTGGGCTGCAGGCCGACCCGTGACCCGTCGCCGACCAGCCACAGCACGAGCACGCCGAAGTAGGCGGCGCTGGCGGCGTTGAGCAGGCCGGCGGACACCGCCAGCGTGCGCAGGAACCGGTGGCCCCACAGGTAGCGCAGCGCCTCGCCGATCTCCCGCCGCATGGCTGCCGCCCCCCGTCCGGCCGAGGGAGGCCGGGTGGACCGGAACCGGCCGCGCATGCCCAGCAGGAGCAGCGCGGCGACGCCGTACAGCAGGGCGGGGCCGCCGAGGACGGCGGCGGGCAGCAGGGTGACCAGGACGCCGGCCAGTGGGGCGCCGACGAAGTCGTTGCCGACCGTCTGCGCGCCTACGACGCGGCCGTTGGCCGCCGCCAGGCGGCCGGCGGGCACCGTCATCGGCAGGACCGCCTGGGCGGCCGTGTCGGCGAAGACCTCCGCCGCTCCGGCGACCAGGACGGCGAGCAGCATGAGCCACAGGTTGAGCGTTCCGGAGGCGGCCAGGGCGCCGGCCGCCGCGAGCCCGCCGGCGCGCCCCGCGTTGGCCAGCGCCATGACGCGCCGGCGGTCCGTCCGGTCGGCGACCGCCCCCGCGGGCAGGGCGAGCAGCAGCCATGGCAGCGTGGCCGCCGCCCCCACCAGAGCCACCTCGGTGGGGGAGCGCGTCATGGAGACGGCCAGCAGCGGGGCGCCGACCTTGAGCACGCCGTCGGCGAGGTTCGACAGCGCGGCCGAGGACCACAGGAACGTGAACGACCGCCCGAGACCGGCCATGACCGCCGTCCTCTCGCTAGGATGTAAGGAAAAGTGTGCATAGATTCCTTTGCAAAGATAGGTGTGCACAGAATGCCACGCAAGTCGTTCTCCGCCCGCACCCTCGACGCGAACGCCCTCAAGTCGTTCGCCCACCCCCTGCGGCTGAGCCTGTACGAGCTGCTCGACGAGCACGGTCCCTCCACGGCCACCCGGCTGGCGGCCCTGCTCGGGCACAACACCGGGGCGACCAGCTACCACCTGAGGGAGTTGGCCAGGCACGGCATGATCGAGGAGGCCACGGAGCTGGGCAGGGGCAAGGAGAAGTACTGGCGGATCGTGCCGGGTGGCTTCTCCTACGGCGAGACCCCGCCCGGCGACGAGGCGACGGCGAGCGCCCTGGAGACGCTCCTCGACGACCTCGTCCAGCGGCGCGGCGCGGAGCTGGCGCGATGGCGCGAGGAGGAGGCGAGCACGCCCGAGGAGTGGGTGCGGGCCAGCGGCCTCGGCCGCCGCTCCCTGCGGCTCACCGCGCAGGAGACCGCGCGGATGCGCGACGAGGTCCTGGAGGTGCTGGAACGCTACCGGGCCCTGGCCGACCGGCGGGCCGGGGAGCCGCGCGGCGAGCCGGATCCTTCCCTCGCGCGCGTGGTCGTCCATTTCGACGTCCTGCCGATGGGTCTCACCGGGGACGGGCCGCGGGCAGCGGAACGCTGACGCCCGTCAGCTCCTCCGAGCGCTCCCACAGGCGACGCGCGGTGACGGTGTCGGTCAGGGCGCGGGGCCGGTGCCGGGTCGTGGGTTCGCCCCGCAGCTCCAGGAACCCGTCCGGGGCCACGTAGCCGCCGCCCGGCGCGTCGTCCGCCGTCGCGGCGTACAGGGACGTCTTCGCGCCCTCGGTCACCGGCCGGAAGGCGAGGCGCACCAGCAGGGCCGTCGCCGACCGGTAGAGCCGCCCGCGGGCCGCGTTGGCGCCACCGGTGAGCACGTCGGTGCGGGTGAGCCCGGGGGCCACGGCCACGCTGCGCAGCGGCAGTCCGGCCGCCTCGGCCCGGCGGTGCAGCTCGGCCGCGAAGTACAGGTTGGCCCGTTTGGCGGCCACGTACGCGAACGGCGCGCTGTAGCCCCGCTCGGTGCCGGGCCGGTGCCGGTCGAACCGGCCGAGGTCGAACCGGGCGAAGCGCTGCCCCTCGCTGCTGACGGTCACCACCCGGCCCGCCGGCGCCGCCGCCAGGGCGGGCAGCAGCAGCCCGGTGAGCGCGAACGTGCCCAGATGGTTGACGCCGACGTGCGACTCGAACCCGTCAGCGGTCAGCGCGAACGGCACCATCGCCACACCCGCGTTGTTCACCAGCAGGTCGAGCCGGTCGTGGTCCCACCCGGCGGCGAAGGCGCGGATCGACGCCAGCGCGGCGAGGTCGAGCGGACGCGACTCGGCCCGGGCGCCGGGCGCCTCGGCGCGCAGGCGGGCCAGCGCCGCCCGGCCACGCTCGGCGCTGCGGCAGGCCAGCACGACGTGGGCGCCACGGCGGGCCAGCTCGCGGGCGGTCACGTAGCCGATGCCCTTGTTGGCGCCGGTCACGACCACCAGCCGGCCGGACTGGTCGGGGATGGAGTCGAAGGTCCAGGAACGCATGGGGCTGCCTTTCGCGAGACGTATCGCAACTTGAAGTTGCGATAGGATCGTGGCAGTCGATCCGGCCATAGCGCAACTTGGAGTTGCAATGAATTCCGCATCCCCTCCCGACCGTCCGGTCGGCCGCGGCGCGAAGGTGCGCGCGGCGGTCCACGCCGCCACGCTCGCCGAGCTGGTGGACAACGGCTACGCCGCGCTGACCGTCGAAGCCGTCGCCGCCCGGGCCGGCGTCCACAAGACGACCGTCTACCGGCGCTGGAAGGACCGCGCGAGCCTCGTCGTGGACGCCCTGGCGGGCCAGGCCGCGGCCGACGTCCCCGTCCCCGACACCGGCTCCGCCGAAGGCGACCTGCGGGCGCTGGCGCGGTCCCTGGTGGCCATGGTGACGGCCGGCAGCGGGCCGGCGCTGCTGGCGGCGATGTTCTCCGGCGGAGCCGGGCTCCCGGAGATCGCCGAGGCGCGGCAGCACGTCTTCGGCGACCGGCTCCGGCGGGCCCGCCCCGTCGTCACCCGCGCGATCGAACGAGGCGAGCTGCCCGCCGGCACCGACCCCGCCGAAGTGCTGCGGACACTCGCCGCGCCGATCTACTTCCGGCTGCTCATGACGGCCGAGCCCGTGGACGAGGCGGCGGCCGACCAGGCGGTCCGCGTCACCCTGGCCGCCGCCCGAGCCGGGGCCCTGACCAGCTCCCATACGCGTCCCGATATCGGCTGAGCACCGATACCACTATTGGACACCATGGGGCGATCTCTGATCTTCTCGTCTCCCGACGCCGACCGTGAACGCGCGAAACAGGGAGTCCCGACATGCATCAGCACGCCCGCACCAGCCTCCGGAAGAAGCTGGGGGCCTCCGTCCTGGCGATCTCCACCACACTCGCCGGGGGCGCCTGGACCGCCACCCCCGCCGCCGCCACCCCCGCCGCCGCGCACGCCGTCCCGGCCACGGCGACCGCCCCGGCGTTCGACGTCAAGGCCGAGTTCGGCAAGCTGGAGGCCGCCTACCAGGGACGCATCGGCGCGTACGCGATCGACACGGGCACCGGGAAGACCGTCGGCAACCGGGCCGGCGAGCGTTTCCCCAGCAACTCGACCTTCAAGGCGATCCTGTGCGGCGCGGTGCTGCACAAGGCCCGTACGAGCGACCCCGGCCTGATGGAGCGCACCCTGAAGTGGAAGGCCACCGACGTGGTCTCCCACTCCCCGGTCACCGGCCGGCCGGAGAACGTCGAGAACGGGCTGACCCCCGACGAGCTCTGCCACGCGACCATCACCACCAGCGACAACACGGCCGCCAACGTGCTGCTCAAGCAGATCGGCGGCCCGGCCGGGATGACCCGCTACTACCGATCGCTCGGCGACCCCGTCGGACGGCTGGACCGCTACGAGACCGCGCTCAACGACTGGAAGCCGGGCGAGAAGCGTGACACCATCACCCCCGCGTTCATCGCCCGTGACCTGCGGAAGCTGACCGTGGGCAAGGCCCTCGTGCCCGAGGACCGGCGACGGTTGATCGACTGGATGAAGGCCAACACCACCGGCGGCGAGCGCATCGCCGCCGGCCTGCCCACGGGCTGGACCGTCGGCGACAAGACGGGCACCGGCGGCGTGTACGGTACCGCCAGCGACATCGCGATCGCCTGGCCCCCGTCCGGCGCACCGGTGATCCTCGCCGTCTACATCCGGCGCGGCGCCGCCGACGCCGCGGTCGACAACGCCGCCATCGCCAAGGCGGCGGCCCTGCTGGTGCGCGGACTCGGCAAGACCTCCTGACCTGTGCGCCGACCCGCGTGCGGTCCCCCGGTCAGGTCCAGTTCGTCAGGCGGCGCAGGCCGTACTCCACGGGCCCGTACCGGTGGGACCGCAGCCACCACGCGCTGAGCAGCAGCAGGACCGTGTACAGGGCCGCGGCGACGCCCATGACGGCGACGGGCGCCAGCCGCCCGGCGAGCGCCAGGCCGTACCCGGTGAAGACCAGGCAGGCCAGCACCGACTGCCCGAGGTAGTTGGACGCGGCCATCCGCCCCGCGGGCGCGAGCGAGCGCCCCACCGCCGGGAACCTCCTGACGACCCGCAGCAGCGTCGCGACATAGGCGGCGGTGAGCAGCGGCGAGGTGACGGTGTTCACCGCCAGGCCCAGCAGCTCGGCCGGGCCGTTGGAACCCTGCGTCAGGGCGAACAGGACACCGCCGGGCAACCCGACGCCGAACCCGGCCCACTGCACCCGGCCGAGCAGGTGCGCCCAGCGTTCCGGCTCCTCCAGCAGCCGCGTCCGCCCGGCGGCCAGGCCGAGCAGGAACATGGCCAGCGCCGTCGGCCCCTGGAAGAGCCAGATCGCGGCGGCGAGCGGCGGATACAGCTCCAGTTGCATGCGCAGCACGTCGAGCGGCCCGCCGGTGGCCAGAGCCATGATCCGGGACGCCTCGGCCGGGTCCGGCGCCGCCGCCGCGCCGGCGCCGCCTTCGAGGCCCGACAGCACGGCCAGGGCCAGCCACAGCAGGGTCAGCACCCCGATGACGACCATCGCCACGATCACCGCCGTACGGGGGCGGATGCCGCGTAACGCCAGCAGGATCAGACCCAGCACGGCGTAAAGGGTGAGGATGTCGCCGACCCACAGCAGCAGGCCCTGGGCGAGGCCGATCGCGAACAACCCCAGGCAGCGCCGCACGGTCCGCGCCCGGACGCTCGCCCCCGCCCGCTCCGCCGCCCGCATCTGCAGCGTGAACGAGTAACCGAACAGGAACGAGAACAGGATGTAGAACTTCGTCAGGACCAGGGCGGAGACGGCGTACGCCACCGGACCGCCGGGGATGGGCATCGAACCGGCCACGGCGTACCCCGGATCGGCGAAGAAGCCGATGTTCGCGACGAGGATGCCGGCCAGCGCGAAGCCACGCAGCGCGTCGATCTCGTGGATCCGGGCCGCCTGCGGTGTCAGGACTCGCGTCATGGAGCCCGACGCTAGGCGGTGCGGGTCCGCGCCGGCATCGGCCCTTGGTCGGCGCCCCCCCGACCAAAGGCTGCTCCGCCCGTGCGGGCGGCTGCTGCTAGTAGCCGAGCTTCTTCAGGTCCGGCTGCTCCCAGCCCGCCTGCGGGATGTCGCCGCGGAACGGCGGCGTGACGACCGGCGGCGCGAACGTCTCCTTGATCGTGCGGGCGTTCACCCAGCGGATCAGGTTGTAGATCGAGCCGGCCTTGTCGTTGGTGCCCGAGGCGCGGGCGCCGCCGAACGGCTGCTGGCCCACGACCGCCCCCGTGGGCTTGTCGTTGACGTAGAAGTTGCCCGCCGCGAAGCGCAGCCTGTCGGAGGCCGAGGCGATGGCGTAGCGGTCCTGGGCGATGACGGAGCCGGTCAGCGCGTACGGCGCGATGCCCTCCATCTGGTCCAGCACCGCGTCGAACTCGCCGTCGTCGTAGACGTGCACGGCCAGGATCGGCCCGAAGTACTCCTTGACGAACACCTCGTCGGCCGGGTCGGCCACCTCCAGGACGGTCGGCCGCACGAAGTAGCCCGCCGAGTCGTCGTAGGAGCCGGTGAGGACGTCCACCCCGGACGCCTGCCGCGCCCGGTCGATGGCCTCCTTGTGCTTGGCGAACGCCCGCCCGTCGATGACGGCGCCCATGAACGTCGACAGGTCGGCGGTCACGTCGCCCACGGTCAGCGACTCGGCCATCGACACGAAGTCGTCGCGCATCCGCGACCAGACCGACCGCGGCACGTAGGCGCGCGAGGCGGCCGAGCACTTCTGGCCCTGGTACTCGAAGGCGCCCCGCAGCAGCGCCGTCGACAGCACGCCGGCGTCGGCCGACGGGTGGGCGAGCACGAAGTCCTTGCCGCCGGTCTCGCCGACCAGGCGCGGGTAGCCGCGGTAGGAGGCGATGTTGGTGCCGACGGTACGCCACAGGTGCTGGAACGTCGCCGTCGAACCGGTGAAGTGGATGCCCGCCAGGTCGGGGTGGGCGAGCGCCACCTCGGACACGGCCTGGCCGTTGCCCGTCACCATGTTGATGACGCCGGGCGGCAGGCCGGCCTCCTCCAGCAGCCGCATCGTGAAGTGCGCGGCGAACTGCTGCGTCGGCGACGGCTTCCAGACGACGACGTTGCCCATGAGCGCGGCCGCCGTGGGGAGGTTGCCGGCGATGGCCGTGAAGTTGAACGGCGTGATCGCCAGCACGAACCCTTCGAGGGGCCGGTACTCCATCCGGTTCCACACCCCGGGCGACGACATCGGCTGGTCGGCGTAGAGCTGGCGCGCGTACGCCACGTTGAACCGGAAGAAGTCGATCAGCTCGCAGGCCGAGTCGATCTCCGCCTGCTGCGCCGTCTTCGACTGGCCCAGCATGGTGGCCGCGTTCAGCGTCGCCCGCCAGGGCCCGGACAGCAGCTCTGCCGCCTTGAGGAAGACCGCCGCCCGCTCGTCGAAGGACAGCGCCCGCCACGCCGGGGCCGCCGCGAGCGCCGAGTCGATCGCCTCCTGGACGTCCTGGGCGGTGGCGTCGTGCGTGCGGCCGAGCACGGCCGCCTTGTTGTGCGGCTGCACCACGTCGATCGACGTGCCGCCGCCCATCCGCTGCCGCCCGCCGATGGTCATGGTCAGGTCGATCGAGGCCCCGGCCAGCTCCTTGATCCGGCCTTCCAGCGCGGCCCGTTCGGCGCTGCCCGGCGCGTAGGAGTACACCCGCTCGTTGGCGGGGGTGGGCACGTTGCTGATGGCGTCCATTTCACTTACCCCCAAGGGCACGAAGGAAGAAGGCGACGTTGGCGGGGCGCTCGGCGAGCCGGCGCATGAAGTAGCCGTACCAGTCGTCGCCGTAGGGAACGTAGACGCGGACCGTGTGGCCGGCCCCCGCCAGGGCCTGCTGCCGGTCGGTGCGGATGCCGTACAGCATCTGGTACTCGTAGTCGCCGATCGCCCGGCCGAAGCGGTCGGCGAGCAGCTCGGTGACCGCGATCAGCCGGTCGTCGTGCGTCGCCACCATGGGATACCCCTTCCCCGCCATGAGGATGCGCAGGCATCGCACGTAGGCCCGGTCGACGGCGGCCTTGCTCTGGTGGGCGACCGAGGCGGGCTCGCGGTAGGCGCCCTTGACCAGCCGCACCCGGCTGCCCTCGCCGGCCAGCTCGCGGCAGTCGTCCTCGCTGCGCAGCAGGTAGGCCTGGATGGCCACGCCGGTCGACGGGTGGTCCTCGCGCAGCGCGCGCAGGATGCGCAGCGTCGAGTCGACCGTGGTGTGGTCCTCCATGTCGAGCGTCACGGACGAGCCGCCCGCCGCGGCGGCCGCGCAGATCTCGCGGGCGTGCGCGAGCGCCATCGCCTCGTCGAGCCGCTGGCCGACGGCCGACAGCTTCACCGACACCTCGGCCCGGTCCCGCAGGTCGAGCGGGCGCAGCTCCTCCAGCAGCGTCACGTACGCCTTCGCGGTGGCCGCGGCGGCGCCGGCGTCGAGCGTCTCCTCACCGAGGTGGTCGACGGTGACGGCCAGCTTCATGTCGCTGAGCCGTTCGACGGTGTCGCGCGCCTGCCCGGCGGCCTCCCCGGCGACGAACCGGTCGACCACCTTGCGGGTGAGCGGGAACCCCGTCACGGAGCGGCGCACCAGGGCGCTCCGGGAGGTGGCGAGTAGCAGTTGACCCAGCATGCGTACAGCCTAAAACCGCAGCTCAGGCCGGGCCATCGACGCGCGTAACGCCCGGTGTGGCAGGCTGTCATACACATGGACAATTCCGCTGATCTGCAGGAGACCGTCGACGAGATCGCCCGCGTGCTCGGGGCGTCGGCGACGCTGGAGGACCGCACGTTCCGGCTGCTCGCGTACGGCGCGCAGCACGGCGACATCGACACCGTGCGCCAGGAGTCGATCCTGCGCCGCCGCGCCACCCCCGAGGTGCGCGACTACTTCGAGCGCTACGGCATCGCCCGCGCCGGCCACCCCGTGCGCATCCCGGGCGACGCCGACCTGAAGGTGCTGGCCCGCGTCTGCTGGCCGCTGCGGCACCAGGACGTGACCTACGGCTACCTGTGGCTGCTCGACTCGGGCAGCCTCACCGACGACGTGCTGGGCCGGGCCGAGCCGCTCGTCGCCCGCGCCGCCGCCGCGCTCGCCCGCGAGGCGCGCACCCGCCGCGACGTCGGCCACGGCCTGCGCGCGCTGCTGTCGGCCGACCCGGACGAGCGCGCCGAGGCCTCCCAGGACCTGTACGGCGAGCTGCGCGGCCCCGTCGTCGCCATCGCCGTGCGCGAGGCGCACGACCGCGTCGCCGCGCTGTGGACGCTGCCGCGCGGCGTCCTCGCCCGCTCCGGTTCCCCGGTCGCCCTGCTCGCCCCCGCGCACCTGGCCGCCGAGGTCGCGCGGGGCGTGCAGAGCGCGTACGGCACCGCGGCCGGGCTCGGCGCCGCCCGCGACGACCCGGGGGAGGCGTGGCAGAGCTGGCGGGAGGCCCGCCAGGCGCTGCGCATCGCCGAGCACTTCCCCCGTTTCGCGCCCGTCGCCCGCTGGGACGACCTGGGCGTGCACCGCCTGCTGGCCCGGCTGGGCCAGGCCGACCTGCGCGAGCTGGCAGCGGAGACGGCGGCGCTGGACACCGAGCTGGCGCACACCGTGGAGACCTACCTCGACCTCGGCGGCCATGCCCAGAAGGCCGCGGCGGAGCTGGGCATCCACCGCCAGACGCTCTACTACCGGCTCGGCAAGGCGGAGCGGCTGCTGGGCCGCGACCTGTCCGACGGTGACGCCCGGCTGGCCGTCCACCTGGGCCTCAAGGCCGCCCGTCTTCGCTAGCCGCCCGGGTCAGGTGGCGCAGGGCGGCCTCGTCGCCGGGCCCGCCGCGGCCCGCCAGGCTCTCGGCGACGCGGGCGCGGTGTCCGGCGTCCTTGTGCCCGTCGTACTTGAACGTGCCGCGGATCTCCTCGACGGTGAGGCGCAGCCCCCGGATGCCGGGCAGCAGCCGCGACAGCCCCGCCGGATCGGCCGCGCCGGGTTCGAGGTCGGCGAGCTGGGCGCGCAGGATCTCCAGCTTGCCGTCGGCGTCGGCGACGATCTCGGCGTGGCACACGAGCTGGACGGCGGAGTAGTACGTGGTCGGCACGCCCGCCCGGGGATCGGTGCCGGGCTCGGCCCGCCACGCGCCGGGGACGTAGACCCACGGGCCGGCCACCGACAGCAGCACCCTGGGGTTCTCCTCGATGGCCGCCCACACCGGGTTGGGCCTGGCCAGGTGGAGCAGCACGGTCCGGTCACCGGCCAGGAGGAACTGGGTGGGCACCACCACGGGCACGTCCCGCCCCCGCCCGGAGGCGATGAGCTGGCCGAACGGGTGGGCCCGGACATGGGCGAGGGCCTGTTCCTCGCCGGCGGCGTCCCAGGGACGGATCAACATGCGGCCGATCCTATGTCCATGCGGTCCGCCGGTCGGGGACAGGCCCTCGCCGGGGTACGGGCTCAGGCGCAGGCGGCCTCGTACACGCGCACCAGCTCCTGGCTGACGCGCTCCCACGAGTAGCGCGAGCGGGCCCGGTCGGCGCCGGCGTAGCCGAGCGCGGTGCGCAGCGTGGTGTCGGACAGCAGCTCGCGCGTCAGCCGCGCGGTGGTGGCGGGGCGGTCCGGCGGGACCAGCAGGCCGGTGACGCCGTCGACGACCGAGTCGAGGTGCGCGCCCACGGCAGAGGCGATCACCGGGACGCCGCAGGCCATCGCCTCCAGCGCGACGGTGCCCGTCGAGGCCTCGCGCGGCAGCGTCATCACCACGTCGGCGCCGCGCATGAGCTTCGGCACCGCGGTCCGCTTCACCTGCCCGAGCAGGGTCACCCGGTCGGCCACGCCGAGCTGCTCGGCCAGGGTGCGCAGGCGCCGCGCCTCCCTGTCGTCGGCGAGCCGGTCGGCCTCGGGCCCGCCGGCGATGACGAGCTCCACGTCCGACAGGCCCTGCAGGGCGCGGACGATCGTGTGGGCGCCGCGGTCGGGGGAGAGGGGGCCGACGTGCAGCAGCCGCCGGCGCGAGCCGCGGGTGGCCGCCGGGCCCTGGCGGTGGAAACGTTCGGTGTCGACGCCCGGCGGGACGATCGCGATGTTGTTGCGCGGCACGCCGAGCCGGATCAGCGTGGACCCCTCGTCGTTCGAGCCGGCGATGACCGCGTTGGCGCGGCGGCCGAGGGCCCGCTCCAGCTTCATGTGCGCCGGGTCCACCGAGGTGAACGTCTGCGTGACCGGCACGCTCATGTCCTTGGCGCCGGCGACGGCGGCGAGCCCGCCCGTCCAGGAGTAGGCGTGGATGACGTCCGGCCGCTCCTCGTGCCACCGCTTCGACAGGTGCAGGCCGACGTCGTTGAGGTACGGCACCACGTCGTCGGCGGACAGGCTGCGCGCCGGGCCCACGTCGATGTGCTCCTCCATGACCCCGGGGGCCACCCGCGTCCTGGGCTTGCCCTCGGCGCTGTCACGGCGGGAGTAGATCGTGACGTTGTGCTCGCGCCCCAGCTCACGGGCTACGGAGTGGAGGTGGTGGCGCTTGTTGCCGGAGACGGAAGCGACGATCGCAATATTCATGGCACACCTCAGCAGCGTGGAAACAGCCTTCAAGGTGTGCCTGCGTCTTAGGCACGGATATCTGTGTCCATGACTTTACCCATAACCGCGCCGAACGCAAACCCCGACATTCGGGGTGCCTCGCTCAGACTCCGCGGAGCGCCAGGATGACGATCTCGTCCCACACCTGGCCGGCCGAGAACGCGTGCCGGTCGGCCTCGACCGCCTTGACCACCGTGGCCGGCGCCTGACCCGCGCACCTGCCCAGCACGTCGGCCAGCCGCTCCTCGCCGTACGGTTCGCCCCGGTCGTTCCTGGACGAGATCAGGCCCTCCGAGTAGAGCACCAGGGTCTCGCCCACCCCGACGCTGAGCTCCTCCACACTCGTCTCGGCCACGGGGGAGATGCCCAGCGGCACGCCGCCACCCGCCGCGAAGCGCACGCTCCCGTCGGGCTGCACCAGCGCCGCCGGATGGTGGCCGGCCGACGACAGCCGGATCGTGCGCCCCTTGACGAAGCCGGCCGCCGCCATCACGAACATGCCGGTGCCCTGCTTGACCAGCGCCTCGTTCACCTTGCCCACGACCACGTCGGGATCGCTCTCCCAGGTGGACAACACCCGCAGCCCACCCCGGACCATCGCGGTGACCGACGCCGCCTCCTCGCCCTTGCCGGCCGCCCCGCCCAGGGCGAACCCCCAGCCGCCCGACACGGGGAACACGTCGTAGAACTCGGCGCCCACCGACGCGCCGGGGTGGTAGATGGCGCTCGCCTCGTAGCCGGGGACGTCCGGCAGCTTGCGCGGCGCGACGCTCGCCGACAGCGCGTCGGCCGCCCGCGACCGGCTCTGGAAGCTGCTCTGCGCCCGCACCGCGAGCCCGAGCTGCAGCCCCACCTCCTGCATGACGGCCAGGTCGGCCAGCGTGAACGGCGGCCGGTCATGCTCCCTGACCAGGGTCAGCGCCCCGTCGGAGGAGCCGATCGGCACGCACAGCAGTGACCCGGCCCCCATCGCCGTCAGCAGCGGCCCGTCGGCGCAGAACCCGAGCAGCGTCTCGTCGTCGACCATCTCGTGCACCGTGCCGGTGCCCCGGTCGAGAACCTGCGCCACCACCTGGCTCATGGCCGGCGAAGCCTTCTCCACCTGGCGCACCAGGCCGCCCAGCGGATGATCCTTCGGCGCCACCACGACCTGCCGGCGGGGCAGCCCGTCGCGCACCATGTCGGCGATCACCCAGTCGGCCCAGCCTGCCGCCAGCAGCCGCGCCGCCCTCGACAACGCCACCGGCTGGCGCAGCGCCTCCTCGTCGAGCAGCAGCGCCCCCATGCGGGCCAGCAGGTCCTGACGCCTGGCCGCGGCCATGAGCAGCGCCCCGTCGGACTGCTCCGGCCGCTCGGCGCGCGGCCCCGGCAACTGCACCTCCGTCGGCAGCGCGACGGCCGCCACCATCTGCTGAGGCTCGCCCGGCATCGTCAGCCTGGTCAGCGCGAGCTGCACGGTGTGGGTGCGCCCCTGGTGCGCCAGCCGCGTCTCGAACGCCGCCGGTTGCCCGGTCTGCAGCACCGACGTCAGGTGCGAACGGAACGCCGCCCGCCGCGACACGTCCACCAGCAGCGGGAACGACCGGCCCACCAGATAGCCGTCGGGGCTGCCCAGCACCCGCGAGGTCTCCGGATTGATGCGCCTGACGACGCCGCCCCCGTCGAGCACGATCACCGGCACCGGGAAGGCCCGGAACACCTGCCGCAGCAGCTTCAGCTCCCGCTGCGGGCCGTCCTTGCGGCCGTTCTGCCGCCGCGCGGACTTGTCGAGCTCCACCCGGGCCTCGGCCAGCAGCTCGGCCGCCGTGTCCAGCTCGGCCAGCGCGGCGTCCAACGTGGGCGCGAGCTCGGACGGGTAAGCCGTCCTCGCCTCACGCAGTGAGGAGACGCGCGCCGTCAGCGCGTCCAGTGCGTGTTCGAGGTCCGGCACAGTCATCCTCCGACGCTACGCCACATGGGATAATGCTAGCCATAAAGGGTAGGGGGTTGTGCCTATGGAATCCACCGCGATGATCACGCCTGCGCTGGCCCGTGACCTGGCCGGACTCGGCCGGCTCGGCGCCGACACCTCCACCGAGAGCGTCCTGCGCGGGCTGACCACGGCTCTGGCGGCCGGCGTGCCCGGCTGCTCCGGAGGCTCGGCGGAGCACTGGCGCGACCACCGGGTGCTGGTGTCGGGCTCGCACAGCGAGCTGATCATGCTGGTCGAGGCCGAGCGGAGCCTCGGCGAAGGGCCCTCCACCGAGGCGCGCAGGACCGGCGGCCGCGTCGTCGTCAGCGACGTGCTCGCCGACGGCCGCTGGCCCGGATACGCCGCGCTCGCCACCCGCTGGGGGGTGCGCTCGGTGCTGGCCCTGCCCATCGACGTGTCGCCCGTGACGCTCGTCGTCGGCCTCTACTCCGTACGGCCCGGCGCGTTCTCCCCGCTCGGCGCCCACGCGCTGGCCGACATGCTGACCGAACAGGTCGGCGTGGCCATGGCCAACATGTGGGACTTCGAGGAGGTGCGCACCGACGCCGCGCAGATGCAGGAGGCGCTCGCCGGCCGGGCCGTCATCGACCAGGCCAAGGGCATCATCATGCAGACCAGCGGCTGCACGGCCGAGGCCGCCTTCGAGGAACTGCGCCGGATCTCCCAGCACCATCAGGTCAAGGTGGCCGACCTGGCCCGGCTGCTGGTCGACGAGCACCAGCGCAAGACCCGCCGGCGGCCCTAGCCACGGGGATCAGCCAAGGGCGGACAGGGCGTCGTCGAGCGTGTCGTACAGCGGCAGCCGCTGCGCCAGCCCGGTGATCCACATCACCTTGGACTTCGAGTACTCGACGCCGACCAGCGCGAACTTCGACCCCGACGTCAGGCTGGTCTGCCAGTGATGCACGATCAGCCCCAGCGCCCGCGAGTCCATGAACGTCACACCCGCGAGGTCCAGGATCAGCCCCGGCCCGGCGAGGGACAGGTAGTCGGCGAACTGCTCGCGCGTCGTGGCGTCAAGCACGCCGTCGACCTTGACGACGGTTATCTCGCCCACTGTCGACGAGGTCAGGCTCAGGGCGGCGGCTGAGCTCTCACCGTTCTCCGGCATTGTCACGAAGCAACCCTACTGTTACCGCGGCGGGGGTGAATACATCCCGCCGGATGGGGGATACTGGTGGCGAAGTCCAGCAGAGGGCTTCCGTCTCGTACTTGACGCGAGGTGTGCCTCTGCCTGGGCTTTTTTCGATTCCGGCGGAGGCCGCCCCTGCGACCCATATGAGGAGCAGCGATGGCTGTGCAGGAATACGTCCTCGAGGAGATGACCGCCGAAGAGCTCCTGGCCGAGATGGTCAGGGAGGACACCCCCGACAGCGTGCGCGAACGACTGCGCGAGCGCATCGTGGAGATGCACCGCCCGCTCGCCATGGAGATCGCCCGGCGCTACCGCTACCGCGGTGAGCCGCTGGAAGACCTCCTGCAGGCGGCGTACGTCGGCCTGATGAAGGCCGTCAACGGCTTCGACCCGACGCTCGGCCATGCGTTCCGCGGCTACGCCGTCGTCACGATGACCGGCGAGGTCAAGCGTCACTTCCGCGACCGGACCTGGGCCATCCGGGTGCCCCGCCTCTACCAGGAGCGCCGCTCCGAGCTGAACCGCCTCGTCGCCGACCTCAGCCAGACCCTCGGCCGCTCCCCGACGGTCGCGGAGCTGGCCGCCAAGATGAACATCTCCGAGGAGGACGTCCTCCTCACCCTCGACGCCTCGGCCGCCTACAGCACCCTGTCGCTCGACGCGCCGCTCGGCGCCGACGACGACGCCGCGTCGCTGGGGGACGTGATTCCCGAGGACGACGACACTCTGAGTACGATGGTCGATCGTGAAGCCGTCAAGCCACTGATCGACGCGCTGCCGTCACGCGAGAAGCACATCCTGCTGCTGCGGTTCTTCGGCAACATGACGCAGGCCGAGATCGCGGCGGAGTTCGGCATTTCGCAGATGCACGTGTCGAGGATCCTGCGCAAAGTCCTCGACCAGCTCCGCACGGAGCTGCTCGTCGGCTGAGAGGGCGGATAGCCGGGTGAACGGGGACCACCATCCTCAGGAAGCGGGTGTCACCAGCCCGCCACCCGGCACGCCCGTGAAGACCCTCCGATTCCGGCTGCCGGACCTGCCCCAGGTCCGGCAGTTCGTCGAGGAGGAGGCGCGCGCGGCCGGGATGCCGGAGGAGACCATCGCCGACTTCGTCATCGCGGTCAACGAGGTGGCCACCAACGCCGTCACCCACGGCGCCACCGACGGCCAGGTGCGCCTGTGGCCCGACGGCGGCGAGATCGTGATCGAGGTGCACGACGACGGCACCTGGAAGCCGGGGCCCATGCCGGGCTCCGTGGGCGGGATGGGGCTGTGGGTCGCCCGCATGCTGGCCCTGGACCTGAGCCTGCGCGTCGGCGACCACGGCAGCACGGTCGTCATGCGTTTCCCGGGCAAGGGCTGACCCTCCCTCCGCCGTGCGGACCCCTCCCTCCGCCGTACGGACCACGTTCGCCTGAGCGACGACGACGCCCGGCCGTCCGTACGAGAAGTTCTCTCGTACGGACGGCCGGGCGTCGTCCACGCAGGCCGCTCAGCGGAGCCGGTCCGCGAGGCGCCGGCCGCTACCGCCGGGTGCGGGTGCGCCAGCCGCCGCTACCACGGACGCCGGCCGTACCGACGCCGCCCTGGTGCAGCGCGAGGAGCGTCAGCCCGAGCAGCATGAACGTCGTGCCGCTGATCCCGGCCGCGATCCGCGCGCCCAGCAGATCGAGCAGGAACCCTAAACCGAAGATGATCGCCGCGACGATCGCGAGCATGGCACCTCACCTCATTCCCGGGCTCATCGGGGAGCCCGTTCGCGTCATGTCCCGAGCCGCGTGCGGGCCCGTGTCCATCCCGGCACCTGTCCCGGAACCCGCCGTGGCGGCCGCCCCGGCGTCCGTCCCGCCGCCCGACACCGCCAGCAGCCGCTCCAGCACGCCGCGGTACTCGCGCAGCGCCTGGCGGAGCTGCTCGGTGTCGTGCTCCCCGGAGCCCTGCCACCGGCCGCGCAGCTCACTCGTGCGCTGGGTCAGCGCGCTCGTGAGAGACTCCACGACCTCGCCGACCAGCCCGTCGGCCCGCTTCACGGCATCGCCGGGATCGTCCACGAACCCCGCCTGCAGGTCGCGCCAGCGGGCCTGCACGTCCGCCGGGTCCCGGTCGAACAACGCCGTCTCCTGGGGGGCGGCGTGCGACGGCATCCCGCCGGCCGCGCCGGTCTCCTGACCGCGCACCATCGGCCCGGGTCCGCCCGCCACCGGCACGTCCTCGGGCGGCGCGGTGTAGGGGTCCTTGTAGTCCTTGGCGTGGGGGTCGCGCACGTCGTCGGTCACGTCCACCGCGGGGCGGTCGCGCCCGTCGCCGGCCCGTACCTCGTCGCGCCCGCCGGCCCGTACCTCGTCGCGTTCGCCCGCCCGCGCCTCGTCCCGCTCGCCGGCACGGTCGGAACCGTGCACCAGGGTGTCGTCCTTGGCCACCACGACCCGCAGGTCGTCGTCGCCGGGGCCCCCTTCGGCCCGCTGCTGCGACGGCACTTTCCGCTCATCGGCCATCTCGGATCACCGTCCTCGCGTCGTCTCTTCCAGCAGTTCCTCGAACAGCGCGCGGTAGTGCACCATCGCCTGGCGGAGATCCTCCGTGGAGGCCTCCTTCCGGGCCGCGCGCCCGCTGATCTCATGCGCCTTGCGGTAGTGGTCCAGCGTGGCCGCGTGCCCCACGGACAGGTAGGCCAGCCGCTCCTCGAAGCCCTCGGTCGGATACCCGCGCTCGGCCATCACCGCCGCGACGAGCTGGTCCGCCTCGGTCACCGCGAACATCGGCGCGTCGACGAAGCGCTCCTGCACGTCCCGCCACCGCTTGGCGTAGGTGTCACGCGACTCCGGCGCCAGCGGGCGGATGTCCAGCTCGGCATGACGCTGCTCCCGCGACAGCAGTTCCTCTTCCGCTTCCCGCCGGTTGTCGTGCTCGGCGACGACACGCTCGTACTCAGGGCCGAAACGTGTGCGGAGGCGGCTGCGGCGCCGCTGATGCTGGAGCACCACGTACCCGACTGCGACGACCGCCACCACCGCGACCACGACGACGGCCACCCAGATGAAGGTGGTCATGATGTTCGCCTCCGGTCTCTGTGTAGAGACCAGCGACTGCCCCCGAACGCCCTGTCGAAACGCCGCCGCCACCGGCCCTTCAGTGACGTTCGAGTGCCTCCCGGGCCGCCGAGAGCACCGCCGCGACATGTGAGCCCCCTGGGGGCGCGGGGACCTCCCCGAACCCCTCGACGGGGTCGTACGCCACATCCAGCCCCGCGTCGACGAGCCGCTGCGCCCACCGCAGCGCCGTGTTCAGCCGCTCCGACGCCGGCGGCCTGCCCTGCGCGGCGGCCGACAGGTTGCGCAGATTGGTCGCCGGCCCCGACTGCGAGTGCGCCCTGGCGACCTTCCACGGCACGGCCCGGCTGTGGTCCAGCATCGGCTTGGCCAGCCCGGCGGCCCGCTTCGCCTGCAACACCCCGGACTCGCTCACCCCGAAGTGCGCGGCCAGCTCCTGGACGCTCAACCCGGCACCCACGAGCCTCGCCAGCTCGCCACGGTCGATCGTCGGCCTCCGCCCCACCGGCCACCTCCCCTCCCGCCCCACGATGTACGCGGGCACCTGCGATGTGCGCTAAGGTTATGACGTCCCGCCCCGCAGGGGGCGGCCGCAAGACCGGGACGTAGCGCAGCTTGGTAGCGCACTTGACTGGGGGTCAAGGGGTCGCAGGTTCAAATCCTGTCGTCCCGACCAGATTCTCGCTGGTCGAGCAGGGTGTCATCCATCAGGATGGCACCCTTTCGCATGGGTGAGCCACTGCCGGGCGAAGAGGGTGTCCATCGCCGCCGCTCCTTGCGGCAGTACGGGGTGGCTCTGCTCGCGGTGGCCGACCAGTCGGGCGATGTCCTTCGGAGGATGTCGTAGTGGGAGAGCAGTGAGACGAAGCTGTGCCGCCTCTCAGGAGGTGTCCAGCTGTGGGCGGGCATCCCGGCACCCTTGACGATCTTCCGGAACACGCGTCGTAGGGTGCTGGCTGGACCCCTCGCAACAGGGGGGCTGAAGTGCACCGAATGTCGGTCCCTGAGGAGGCAACGCCCGGATGGATGTGAAGACGCTGAGAGAAGTCGCGCAGCTCAGCGATCCCGTGGAACGAGCCCGCATGCTCAGCCGACTCATGACCGAGGAGCAGGGGCTGGTCGCCGAGGCGGCCAAGATGAGACGGCAGGCCATCGCGGAGGCGCGGGAGTCCGGGATGAGCCTGGAGGAGATCGCCGGGCGATTGGGGGTCTCGCCGGGACGCATCTCGCAGATGAGGAAGGGGCCGACCGCGCGTGCGCCGGAGGGCCCTGCCTCGCCGGCTCCTCGTGTGCTGGTGCAGCGGGCGTTGCCGACCGAGCCCGCTGTCAGGGGGTCCCAGTCCCTGTTCCTGGCGGAAGCGGACCGGCAAGGGCTCAAGGCTGATCGCCGCATGCTCTATATCGGGCTGGAACCCGCCAGTGATCATGTTGCGGCCTGCCTGCGGGTCGATCCCGGTACGGACATCGTGGCCCGGCGCAAGATGATGACCGCAAACGACGTGCCCGTACGCATCGCCACGAGCTACTTCCGGGCGGACCTGTTCGGCGACACGAGGATCGCCGAGCCGGAGTTCGTGAAGCCGTCGCTGCAGTCCGCGTTGACCGCGCTCGGCTACTCGTTCGGTCACGCGGAGGAGAACCTGACCGCTCGGCCGCCGACGACCTTCGAGCGCGAGACGTTGGCACTCGAGCCCGGGGAGTGGGTCGTCCAGGTGCTCCGCGCGAGCTGTTCCACCGAGGACACGCCCATCCACGTCCTTGAGACGATCTGCGCCGCGAACCGGCACATCTTCTCCATCGGCCAGGTGTCCGGGTACGACGAGTTCTGAGTGACGATCACGCCGGACGACCTTGGGGACGCTGAAGGACCGGCAAGGGCTATAACTCCAGGTAGAGGCGAGTACCGGCCGTGACACCGCCCCTCGTGATGTGCCTGGGTCAAGGGGTCGCAGGTCCTGCACGCGCCGGCCCGTCACGACAACGACGAGCTGTGACGTGGAGCGCCCGTGAGGACGAGGGGGTGTGATCATTCGATTCTGCGGGTGTAGACGACCCGGTCGATGAGGCGTTCCTTCTGGCCGGGCGGGGTGAAGTAGAGATCGAAGGTCGGCTTGTCCCCGAGGGTGATGACGGTGCGCATCGGGATGGACCTGCCCTGGTAGTGGGGGCCGAGAATGCCTGGGTCGGTGAACTCGCCCGGGATGGACAGCTTCGCGGCCTTGCCCTTGACCGGGCGGCCTCGGTAGGTCATGGCAGTGGGGGTGACGCTGTCGAAGGTCGTCCACTCGTAGCGACGGTCGATGGTGGAGAAGCCGAGCACGCCCAGGCGGTAGTACGGCTTGCCGCCGAGGGTGCCTTCGGTGCTTTCCTGCAGGAAGCGGCCTCCGGTCTTGGCGATCCACTTGGTCTTCACCGTGATGTCACGGGAGACGATCGGCGTGCTGGACAGCACGTAGTTGGTCTTGGTCGCCTTCCACGTGCCGACCAGCGGGTCGAGGGCTTGGTGGAAGCGGCCGGGGGTCAGGTTGTCGACGGGCGCGTTGTCGCGTGTGGTGGCCGAGGCGCCCGTCGCGCCGGTCAGGGCGATGACTGCGGCGGCCGCCGCCCAGAGGAGCTTTTTGATGACGAAGGTTCCTTTCCGGAGGATCACCGGAGCGTCCTGTCGAAGTGGGCGGCCACGGTGTCGGCCGAGAGTGTCACTGTCGATCCTTGTCGTAGAAGTCGAACTGTCTGTGGACTCAGGGCACCAAGAGGTGTCGATGATGTCGAATCGCTCCATGCGGCCAAGCCTGTCGGCCTCGCCGTGGGCTCGGGAGATGGAGAAGTTGCAGCTCAGGCTGCAAGAACCTGCACGACGTGCCGGGCGACGGCAGCACCGTCACCGGCTACGGCGCGCCCTCGTCGATGGCGGCGGGTCGCCCGCGCGGGGCGTTCGGGCCGGGAGATGCCGGCGTGGGGTGGGCGGCCAGGTAGTCCTGGAGCTCACGGTGCCGGAACTGGTAGGCGATGCCGGACACCCGCAGCAGTCCCGCGTCGTAGCACCGGTTCAGGAACCGTCCCAGCCGCCACGGCAGCCGGCCCCGCACGGACAACAGAAGGCCCAGGTAGCGGCGCGCCAGCAACGGTCCCAAGGACGCCACGAAAGACATGCCGAACACCGCGCCCGCGGCAACCGCCGTTGTTTCCGAGAGCCCCGTCAGCGACGCGAACAGGACTCCCACCAGGAATCCGAATCCGGGGCCGAACGTGAGGACAGCCACAAGTGCCGAGACGGAGTCACTCCGGATGATCGCTCGTGGGTCGACGCCGCCGTGGAAACCGGCCCGGCCGTACTCCTCAGTCTTGTCGCGTGCCATGCCCAACCCCAGCAGGACGCTGAGAACGACCGTCACCCACGGCGAAAGCTCGACCTTGAGCCCCACGATGGCCGCCATACCCGCGCTGAAGCCGGCCCCGGCTGTGAGTACGCCCTTCACCACGGCCTTCTTGCGATCACGCCCGCCGCGGGGCCGTCCGGCGCGGACCGCGTCCGCCGTGGACCACACGTCCCGCCATGCTCTGACAGGTTCCCACAGCAACCTCAGAACCACGACGCCACACGGCCCGAGGAAGAAGAGCGCCGCTATCGGGCCCGATAGAAGGCCATCCACGATGTCGATCTGCGACAACACCAAGGGGAAGGCCGCGGCCACGACGGCGACCCCGGGAAGACAGGCCAGGAGGGCCACCAGCGCGCCGAGGACGCGCGGACGATCTCCCGCCAGCGGCCACAGCTCGTGCAGCACGAGATCAGTGCTGGACAGCACGCGTCCGTGGAACGGCGGCCTGCTCGTGTTCCCGCGCAGGTAGCCGGCCAGCACGGCCAGCCAGGCATGGGTCCGCTCAGCACTCGGCCCCTTTCCCGCCGGATCGGCCGCCGCCAGGCGGGCGGGGATGAACAGGCTGAGGAGATGCTCCTGAACGGCCGGCTGATCGGCGAACTCCGTGAGGGCGGAGGGGTCGCGCACGTAGCGTCCGGTGCGCGGGTCGCGTTCTTCGTAGACGGTGGCCGCCAGGGTGAGCCGCCACGGCGTGTTCAACGCCTCGGCCAGGACGTGACCGTCGCTGGTCAGCGCGTCCAGGACCGGCTGCCAGCGGTCCGGCTCCGCCTGGTCGGTGACGGCCTCGACGAACTGCCATGCCTTGTCCCCGGTCACCTCCCCCAGGTCGATGCGGGCGGCGCCGCGCGGGGCGGCTCGGTCGGCGACCAGGGCGTCGTACTGATCGGTCCGGCAGGTCACCACGAGGCTGCAGCGCTCCAGCCCGTGCTCGTAGTCCTCCAGCGCTCGCAGCGCCCGTGCGGCCCGCGATCCGAAGCCCGGCTTGTCGGTCCCGTCCATCTCGTCCAGGCCGTCGATGACGGGCAGGATCCCCTCCGCGTCCACGAGCGCGCGCGCGGTCACCGGCTTCAGGTCGAACGTCGCGGTCAGGTGCCGGGCGAGCATGTCCTTCACCGGTACGTCCGGATCCAGGCCCGCCGCCGAGACCCGTACGGGGACGGGGTCGTCCGGTTGTCTGTCGGCGAGCAGTTGCAGGATCAGCTCGATCGCGAGGACGGTCTTGCCGGAACCCGCCACTCCGGCGATCACCAGTCGTCGAGGTGCGCGCAGGTCACGGAAGTAGGCGGCCACGTGTCCGAGGGTGCCTGCGGGTGGGGCGGAGACCGGGTTGCCGGTGGGCCGGAAGGCGAAGTGGACGTCGATGACCGCGTCCCTGCCCTTGCCGCCCAGCAACTGTGCCCGCTGCGCCTTCTCCTCCGCCAGCACCCGCCCGGCCAGCAGAGTCGCCGCCGCCTGTACGTCGGTGTCGGCGCGCCGCTGCGCCTGCCACCAGGAGATCGCGGCGATGGCGGTTCCGGCGAGCGCGAAGCCCGCGCTGACCGGGTCCACGTCACCGGGGTATCGCATCCACACCCGCGAGGCGGCGACGACCAGCATGAGTATCCCGATCGCGATGCCTGCCCGTAACGACCATGTCTTCGTACGCCGGTCCACGCTCTCAGCATCCCAAGCCGATGCCCGCCGTGCGGGGCAAATGGTCCGAAGATCGCTGCGGCGGGGGCCCCTGACGCCGTGAATCCCGGTAGGCGGTCTCGACGGTGACGGGTCAAGGCTGCGGCGCGAGGGCGGGCAGCAGGGTCGCCTCCAGGACGTCGGCGGCGGAGTCGTGCTGGAGGCGGCCGGAGTTGACGTCGGCGGCGGCGGCGTGGAGGAGGCTGTAGACGGTGGTGACCATCCAACCGAGCGGGAGATCGTCGCGGAAGGCGCCCTCGTCACGCCCGCGGCGCAGGAGGTCTTCCACGTGGGCCATCGCCTGGTCGTGATGCTCGCGCGTGCGGGTGGCGCCGAGCTCGTGCTGGGCCACCTCGAACAGGCGGCGATGCCGGTCCAGCACCTGCCACGCCGTGCGCAGCAGCCGGCGCAGCGCGTCGGCGGCGGGGCCGTCGCCCGGCGCCGCGGCGGTGAGCACCGGGTCGGTCAGGGCGATCGCGTGCTCGAGCACGGCTTCGAGCAGCACCTCCCTGGAGGGGAAGTGGGCGTAGAGGGTGACGCGCCCGACGCCGGCGGCACGCGCGATCGCCGCCATGCTGACCTGAGGGTCCTCGGTGAAGCGGTCCAGCGCGGCGGCGACGATGGCGGCGACGTTACGTTCGGCGTCGGCGCGCCGCCGGGGTGCGGCATCGCGCTGATGTCCGGTGCCGGCGTGCGGGCGGTTCGTGTCGGCGGACTTCACAACGCCTCAGCCTACGGCGCTCTCAGTGGGCGAACACGGGCCGGTCGGTGACGGGCGGCCGGCCGGCGGGCATCAGCCATCCGGACAGGACGGCCAGGACGGCGGCGACCACGGCCGCGGCGGTGAAGGCCGCGCCGTACCCGCCGACCGGCACCGCGGAGGCGGAGCCGGCGCCCAGGCTGGAGGCGGCGACGCTGGAGACGAACGCGACCCCGAGGGTGGCGCCCAGCTCGTGCCCGGTGTTGATCAGCCCGGAGGCCATGCCGGCCTCGCCGGCGTCGACGTGGGCCATCGCGGTCGTGGTGGCGGTGACGAACGTCGCGCCGAGCCCGACGCCGGCGACGGCGAAGCCGGGCAGGACGTGTGCCCAGGCGTTGCCCGCGGCGGGCACCTGAGCCAGCATCAGGGCTCCCGCACCGGCCAGGACGAATCCGGAGACAGCGGCGGGACGCCCGCCCAGCCTGCCGATGACGCGCATGCCCGCGTGCGTGCCCAGTCCGATCACCAGGGCGACGGGAAGGAACAGCAGTCCTGTGGTGAGGGGGCTCAGCTTCAGGACATGCTGAAGGTACTGGGAGGCGAGGAAGAAGTCGGCCAGCAGCAGGCCGGACGCGCCCATCATGACCAGGTTGCCCGCGGCCACCGGACGGCGGGCCTTCGCCGCCACGCGGATCAGCGGCGCCGCGACGGCGCGTTCCACCGCGACGAACACCACCAGCAGCGCGGCCCCGGCGCCGAGCGCCAGCAGCGTCACCGGCTCCGTGAAACCGGTGTCACCGGCCCGTACCAGCCCGTAGATCAGCGAGCCGATCGCACCGGTGGCGATCACGGCGCCGGGCACGTCGACGCGGGGGGTTCGGGTCGCCGGACGCCGGGCGTCGACCAGCACGGGCAGGGCGACGGCGACCAGGACGCCGACCGGGATGTTGATGAAGAAGGCCCATTCCCAGCCTGGACCGGCGGCGAACACGCCGCCGAGGAGCACGCCGATGGCCGCTCCCGCGCCGCCCAGGGCGGCCCAGACGCCGAGCGCCCGGTTGCGGTCGGCCCCGTGGAAGGTCGTGGTCACGATGGACAGGGCGGCGGGTGACAGCAGCGCGGCGCCGACGCCTTGGGCGGCGCGGGCGGCGACGAGGACGCCGGCGTCCGGGGCGAGCCCGGCGGCCAGCGAGGCGAGGGTGAAGATCGCCAGCCCGGCGAGGAAGACGCGGCGGCGTCCGAGCGTGTCGGCCAGGCGGCCGCCGAGCAGCATCAGCCCGCCGAAGCACAGCGTGTAGGCGGTGACCACCCAGGTCAGGGTGGCACGCCCGAGTCCGAGCTGGTCGGCGATCACCGGCAGCGCGACGTTCACCACCGTCACGTCGAGTATGACCATGAACTGGGCCAGGCACAGGACGCCGAGTGCCCACCATCGCGAGGGCGAGTGGGGTGGCCCTGCCGTCGTGGAGTCGGAGGCCGGTCGGGGGGAGGGATGCATCGTCACTCCTAAGTCGAACATCGTTGTTCGATTTAAGGTAGCGCACGCCGACCGGCAAGTCGAACAGTTGCGTACGGGTTTCGCGGTCCCGTCTGAGGCCTTGCAAACCCCTGGGGGGTATGTTAGCTTCCTGGGCGACAGATACCCCCTATGGGTATCAACCGAAGGAGGACGACATGTGTACGGCTTGTGCGTGCGGCACCGCGGACGCCACGACGGCGACAACCGCCACCAAGAGCGGCGACCGGAGCGTCTACTCCGTGAGCGGCATGACGTGCGGCCACTGCGTCTCGTCGGTCTCGGCCGAGATCGGGGAGGTCGACGGCGTGTCCGGCGTGGACGTCGAACTGTCCACCGGCACGGTCACGGTCAGCGGGGCGGGCTTCTCCGACGAGGAGATCCGCGCCGCGGTGGAGCGTGCGGGCTACCGGCTGTCAGGGACCGGGTCCTAGGAAACGTGAGCGGTGGGCGTGCATTGGCCTGCACGCCCACCGGCGGGTCCGGTCCGATTCCGACATCACCCCCAGACCCCTATGTCGCATCGTATGGTGCGAGAAGTGAGGAGTGCGGCTATGAACGCCGTCAATCCAAGCAGGTGGTGGGCACTCGTCGTGCTCGCCGCCGCGCAGTTCATGGTCATCATGGACACCTCGATCATCGGCGTCGCGCTGCCGGAGATGCAGCGTGACCTCGGCTTCACCCAGGGCGGACTGCAATGGGTGTTCAACGCCTACGTCATCGCCTTCGGCGGGCTGCTGCTGCTCGGCGGCCGGCTGTCCGACCTGTTCGGCGCCCGCAAAATCTTCGCCGCGGGCTGGGTCGTCCTGATCGCCGGCTCCGTGGTGGCTGCCGCCGCCGGGTCGGCCTGGGTGGAGATCCTCGGGCGGGCCGTCCAGGGCGTCGGCGGCGCGCTGATCGCCCCCGCCGCGATGACCCTGCTCATGATGCTCTTCAGTCACGATTCCCGTGAGCTGGGCAAGGCCATGGCGCTGTACGGGGCCGCCGCGCCCGCCGGTGGCACGGCCGGCGTCTTCCTCGGCGGCGTGGTCACCGAGTACCTGAGCTGGCCGTGGGTGTTCATCGTGTACATCCCCATCGGTCTGGCCACGTTGGCCGCCGTCCCTGCGCTGCTGCCGGCCGTCCAGGGCCGGCGCGGCTCGGTCGACGTGCTCGGCGCCGTCGCGGTCACCGCCGGTATCGCGCTCGCCGTGTTCGCCGTCGTCCGGGCCCCCGAGCAGGGCTGGGGCTCGCCCGCCACCCTGCTGGAGCTGGCCGGCGCGGTCGCGCTGCTCGCGGTGTTCCTGCTGATCCAGCGTGCCGTCAGGCAGCCCATCATGCCGCTCGGCATCTGGCGCACCCCCGGCCTGGCCACCGCCAACCTGGCGATGGCGCTGCTCGGCGCGGCCTGGATCCCGATGTGGTACTTCCTCAACCTCTACCTGCAGCAGGTCCTCGGCTACGGCGCCTTCCCCAGCGGTGCGGCGCTGCTGCCGATGACCGTCGCCATCATGATCTTCATGATCGGCATCACGGCGCGGCTGCTGGGCCGCTTCGGCGCCAAGCCGCTCATCGTCGGCGGGCTGGCGGTGCTGGCCGTCGGCATCGGGGCGCTGTCACTGGTCCGGCCGGACGGCTCGTTCGTCACGGACGTGCTGCCCGCCTCCCTGGTCGCCGCCGTGGGCATGTCGCTGGCCTACATCCCGGCGATGATGTCCGCCATGTCGGGGGTACGGCCGGAGGAGAGCGGCCTCGCCTCGGGCATCGTCAACACCACCTACAACGTGGGCTCGGCCCTCGGACTGGCGGTCATGACGGCCATCGCCACCTCGCAGGGAGCCGCCGAGTTGGGCAACCTGTCCCGGCTCACCGACGGCTTCCAGGCCGCCCTCGTCGGGGCGGCCGCGGTGGCCGCTCTCGGCGGCGCGCTGACCCTCGTCCTCATGCGCAGGCCGAAGGCGGCCGTCGCGGAGGCCGAGCCGGAAGCACAGTCGCTCCGCGCGTGACGGGAGGAGCCGGTGAGGGCGTGCCGCCAGGCGCGCCCCCACCGGCGTGCTCGCCTGCCCGCCCACGATCCGCTGACCTCGGCCGGCGTCAGAGCTTGATGCGCGCCGCGACCGCCAGATGGTCGCTGCCGGTCGCCGGCAGGGTCCAGATGGTGACAGGAGCCGCCGCACGGGTCATGACGTGGTCGATCCGGGCGACGGGGAAGGCGGCGGGCCAGCTGAAGCCGAAACCCTCCTCCGCCGGGCGCAGCCGGGAGGTGAGCGGGGCCAGGCCACGGTCGTCGAGGGCGCTGTTGAAGTCTCCGAGCAGGACGATCTTGTCCAGCTTCTCCGCGGCGACGGCCGCGCCCAGGGCGGCGGCGCTCTCGTCCCTCCAGGCGGAGTCGAAGCCGTCCGGCAGCCGGATGCGGACGGAGGGCAGGTGGGCGACGTACACGGCCACGTCGCCGGAGGGCGTCCGCACGGTGGACCGCAGCCCCCGGTTCCAGTCTCCCCGGACATCCGCGGGCCTGATGTCCACCGGCCGGGAGTCCCCGAGGGGATGCCTGGACCACAGGCCGACGGTGCCGACGACCGTGTGGTGGGGAAGGCCGGGCGCCAGGACGGCCCGGTAGACGGGCAGGGCGACGGGCGTGAGCTCCTCCAGGGCGACGAGGTCGGCTCCGGCCTGCGCCAGGGCGCGTGCGGTTCCCGTGGGGTCGGGGTTGTCGTCGCTGACGTTGTGCTGGAGCACGGTCAGGTCGTGAGCCGCCGCCTGACCGGCAGCGGGCAGCAGCCGGGCACCGAAGAGACCGGCCCAGACCGCCGCGGGCAGCGCCAGCGACACCATCGCGATGGCCGAGCGGCGCAGCAGCGCCAGGATCATCAGCACGGGGACGGCCAGGCCGCCCCAGGGCCGGAAGGTCTCCAGCAGGCTGCCGAGGTTGCCCCAGGCGTTGGGCACGACGCCGGGGAAGGCGAGCAGCACGGCCACCAGCATGGCCAGCGACGCGAGGACCCGCCCGCGTGCCCGGGACGTCCGGTCCCGCCCGTCCCGGTCCCGGCGCGACCTCCCGATGAGACGGGGGAGCCGCACCGCGACCCGATCCCTGCGATCTTCGATGCTCATACTGTCCGACCGTAGGGGTCACCGCCCGCCCACGGTGCTTCACCAGCCTGCCCACCACCTCGGGGTCGGTGGCGGTGCCGCCCCGGATGTCGGCGCCGCCCTCGCGGCCCGGCCCGCATATGACGTAGCTCACCCGCGCAGGCGGCCCCGTGGACGTCACATCTCCGTGCCGGACGGCGTCGATTGCATGGAGTCGAGACGAGGAGAGGGCCCATGCGCTCGCGGGTGATGCGACGTCAGTCGTTCCGGTTCGGTCATTGGTCGTTCATGTTCGCCGAAGTAGCGATCTGGTCGTTCGTCGTCCTGGTGCTGACCGGGCTGTTCCTCATGGTGTTCTACGACCCCGGCATGTCTCCGGTGCTCTACCAGGGCGTGTACACGCCCCTGCGCGGCATCCCGGTCAGCGAGGCCTTCGACTCGACGATGCGGCTGAGCCTGGAGGTGCGCGGCGGGCTGTTCGTCAGGCAGGTGCATCACTGGTCGGCGCTCGTGTTCGTGGCGGCGGTCGCGCTCCAGTTGTTGCGCGTGTTCGTCACCGGCGCGTTCCGTCGCCCGCGCACGGCACAGTGGCTGATCTGGGTGACACTGCTGCCGCTGGGAATGGCCGCAGGGGAGAGCGGCAACATCCTGCCCGACGACATGCTGTCCGGCGGGAGCCTGTGGTTGATCCGGTCGGTTCTCCTGTCGGTCCCCGTTGTGGGCTCCGCCGCGGCACGCCTGCTGTTCGGCCCCGAGTTCCCCGGGGAGAGCGTCATCCCGGTGACGTACTGGGCGCACGTGCTGGTGATCCCGGCCGCCGTCGCCGTGCTCCTCGGGGCGCGCGAACGGCTGGTGCGGCGCAACGGCCACTCGCGGTTCGCCGCGTCGGCGCCGGGGCGGCGCGCCGCCCGCCCCCTGATGGCGGGGGTGACGGTCGGGGTGCTCGCCGTCCTCGGGGCGGCGTTCCAGATCGCGCCGATCTGGCTGTACGGCCCGGCGGGCCCGGGCCAGATCTCGGCGGGGTCGGTGCCCGACTGGTACATGGGGTTCCTCGACGGCGCGCTGCGGATCATGCCGGGGTGGGAGACGACCGTCGGGTCGTACACGCTCAGCCTCGCGGTCCTGGTGCCCACGCTGGTGGTGCCCGGAGTCTTCTTCGCCGTCCTGGCCGGCTACCCCGTCGCGGAGCGGCTCGTCCTCCGGCGCCTCACCCGGCGCGACGCGCTCGGCCGGCCCAAGACCAGCAGCCGCATGGCCGGGGAGGGCTCCGGCTCCGCCCTGCTCGACCGGCCGCGCGAGGCGGCGGTGCGGACCGGGATCGCGGGCGCCGGCGTCGCCTTCTACGGGCTGCTGTGGGCCGCCGCGGCCAACGACCGGTTCGCCCACGAGTTCCAGCTCTCGGTGGAAGGTGTGACGATCTTCTTCAGGTTCGCCGTGGTGGTCGGCCCGCTCGTCGCCTTCTGGGTGACCCACCGGCTCTGCCTGAGCCTGCTGCTGCGTGATCGGCACGTCAGGGAACACGGACCGGAGAGCGGGGTGATCGTCCGGAGTCCGCGGGGCGGGTTCCACGATCGGTCCGGCCGGGAAGGTCATGATCGGCTGCCGGCCGGCACCGCGCCGCCCAGGTGAGCCGCGCCGGACCCGAGAGGGCCGGGCAGAAGCGGCTTCGGAAGCCGCCGCCCCGTGGTGCGGCTGGACTCTCCCCCTGTGGGAGGCTTCATGCTGCTTCCAGCGGTCCGCACCTGTGGTTGATCCGCAGGTGGGGGCGGTGTGACTGTTCGCCGCGTCAGCGTGAGGAGAGCGACGCATGACCATCGTGAAGGACATCGAGGCCCGCGGCATGCACCACTGCGAGACGACGGCGCTGGGGGTGCTGCTGCGGCATGAGGGGCTTGATCTGTCCGAGCCCATGATGTTCGGGCTGGGCTCAGGCCTGTCCTTCGTCTACTGGGACAGCAAGGGCATGGCGTTCCCCTTTCTCGGCGGCCGCGTCAAGCCGTTCGAGCTGACCAGGAACCTGGCCGCCAGGCTGGGCCTGGAGTTGACGGTGAAGGAGACCGGCTCACCGCGCAAGGCGTGGGACAACGTGGCCGCCCCCATCGACGCCGGTCGGCCGGTCGGTCTCCAACTCGACTGTTACCACCTGGAGTATTTCCGCTCGAAGGTGCACTTCGGCGGCCACGTCGTCGCGATGTACGGCTACGACGAGCACGACGTCTATCTGGTGGACACCGACCAGCAGGGCGGAGCGGCGCGCACCAGCCGGGCCAGCCTCGCCCGGGCGCGGGCCGAACGTGGCCCGATGACCGCCAGGCACCGATCCTTCACCGTCGCTCTGCCGGCCGGGCCGCTCGCCTGGCAGGACCAGGTCGTCCCCGCCATCAAGGCCTGCGCCGACGCCTTCCTCTCCGCTCCCATCGCGAACCTGGGCCAGCGGGGCATCGAGAAAGCCGGCAAATTGGTGCCCGGGTGGCTGGCGCGCGTCGACGAGCCGCAGCAGGACCTGCCGCAGGCAGCCCTCCTCATGGAGAAGGCCGGCACCGGTGGCGCCCTGTTCCGCGCCCTCTACCGCGACTTTCTCGACGAGTGCACCCGGCTGATCGACGACGACAACCTCCGCGCCGGTCACCGGCTGTACGCCGAGGCCGCCGTCCTGTGGACGGACGTCTCCGGCTTGATCGCGAAGGCTGGGGAGAGCGGCGACGCGGGACACCTCCAGCAGGCCGGCGCCATCCTGCACGATCTCGCGCGCATCGAGAAGGACGCCATGCGGCTGCTGAGACAGTTGTAGCGCGAAGGCTCGAAGGAAGCGTGACGGGCGCTCCCGGCGGACGTGACACGACGGGCCGCGCGGCCCGCACCTCTTGACCATACTCCGTTCAACGAAGTATGGTCACTGCCGCATTCAAGATCACCTCTTGATGGAGGCAGTTCATGAGCTTAGGCGGCATTCTCGCATCCGCCCTCCTGGCCGGCACGATCATCGGGCCGCCGCCGGACCGGCCGGCGCTCGCCGCGCCTGTCGCGTCCGCCGCGCCTGTCGCGTCCGCCGGGTCCGCGGCGCCGGTTGGGCCCGCGGCGCCGGCTGGGGCCGTCACCCTCATCACGGGCGACCGGGTTGTGGTCGCGGGCGGCGGCGTACGCGTGGAACCCGGTCCGGGCAGGTCGGCGGGATTCGCCCGGCAGGTGATCGGGGGCCACCTGCACGTGATCCCGTTCGACGCCCGCCCGCTGCTGGCCCAGGGCGTGCTGGACCCGCGGCTGTTCGACGTGACGCAACTGCTGCAGTGGCGTTACGGCGACGCCGATCGGCCCGACATCCCGATGATCGTCCAGTCGGTGGACATGCCGGGGGCGCGGCGGCTCGCCGGGCTCGGCATGTCCACGCTCCGCATCGAGAAGAAGAGCGCCGCCCGGACGTGGCAGGACCTGACCGGCGGCGGCGCGCGGACACTGGCGGCCGGCAAGGCCAAGCTCTGGCTGGACGGCCTGCGCCCGTGGACTCTCGACAAGAGCGCCAAGCAGATCGGCGCCACCGAGGCATGGAAGCAGGGCATGACCGGCGAGGGCGTCACGGTGGCCGTGCTCGACTCCGGCTACGACCCCGAACACCCCGATCTGAAGGGTGTGGTCGCTCACGAACGAAACTTCACCGACGAGCCCGACATCCGTGACACCGTGGGGCACGGCACCAACGTCGCCTCCATCGTGGCCGGAGCCGGCGCGCGGTATCGGGGAATCGCCCCAGGCGCCCGGCTCGCCATCGGCAAGGTCGGCGGCCGCTTCGGCGCCTCCGACTCCTCGATCGTGGCCGGCATGGAGTGGGCCGCGACCGAGGTCAAGGCCAAGGTCGTGAACGTCAGTCTGGGCAGCGCGGACACCCCGCAACTCGACCCCGTCGAACAGGCGGTGAACACGCTCTCCGAGCGGACCGGCACGCTGTTCGTCGTCTCCGCGGGCAACACCGGCCGGGCGCCGGTGCTCAGCCCCGGCAGCGCCGACGCCGCCCTGACGGTCGGCGCGGTCGGCGGCGACGACCGGGTCGCCCGCTTCTCCAGCAGAGGCCCCCGCGAGGGCGACCACGCGATCAAGCCGGACGTCACGGCGCCCGGCGTGGACGTCATGACCGCCGGGACGGGCGGCGCGCACGAGCCGTTCAGCGGCACCTCGGCGGCCGCGCCGCACGTGGCCGGGGCCGCGGCGATCATGGCGCAGCGGCATCCCACCTGGACCGGCCGGCAGCTCAAGGCCGCCCTCACGGGCAGCGCGGTCCCCACGCCGGACGCCACACCGTACGAGCAGGGGGCCGGGCGGATCGACCTCGTCCGGGCCCTCGCCCGGCAGGTCGTGGCCGAGCCCGCCAGTGTGTGGGCCGCCTTCCCCTGGGGCGGCGAGGGGGAACACGTCTCGACCGGGACGATCACGTACACCAACTCCGGCGACACCCCCGTCGCCCTGGACCTGAGCACGCAGGGCGCCGAGGTGCTGAAGCTGTCGGCGCAACGCCTCGAAGTGCCCGCCAACGGCACGGCGTCGGTGACGCTGACCATCGACGCCACCGGCAAGGCACCGGGCGACCACGTCGGAGTCGTCACCGCCGCCTCCGCCCAGGGCGAGATCCGCACCCTGGCCGGCGCGTACGTCGAGCCGGAGTCGTACGACGTGACCGTCACCGCCGTCGGCAGGGACACCGGCGAGCCCGGCGCCCACGCCCAGTTCTACGACCCCGGTACCGGCGCCGTCCGGAGCCCGGTCTTCCAGGGCGGCACGGCGAGGATGCGACTGCCGAAGGGACGGTGGAACCTCTACGCCGAGATCAACGAACCCGCCTCGGTGACGGTCACCCACACCGCCGTCCAGGTCGACGGCGACCAGCGGATCACGCTCGACGCCCGCCAGGGCCGGCCGGCCCGCTTCACCGTCGACGACCCCACCGCCACACCCAGGAACGTCACCGACTTCACCGTCGGGCTCGGCCCGTGGTCGATCGGCTGGCGGGACCTCGCCGACCCGAGCAAGGAGTTCTACGCGGTGCCCACGCGCGAAGCCGGGCTGCGCTACCACCTGAGGTCTGTCCTGGACTCCACGACCGGCGCCCTCTACGACCTGGTCGACCACCGCGCCGGCGGATTCCCGGCGGACATGGGGCAACGGGCCGAGCGTGCCGACCTGGCGAAGGTGGAGGCGACGTTCCTCGCCTCCGGGGTCGCGGCGCAGGGCCGGCCCTACTTCACCCCCAGATTCGGCGAGGAACCGGGCAACGACATCTACGCCACGCTCCCGCAGGCTCTGACAGTGCCCGCAACCGTGACCTACTACCGCACGCCCGGGCTCACCTGGGCCAGCGCCTGGGTCACCGACACGTCGGACGTGCGGGACTCCGGCAAGGTCATGAAGCGCGGCCGCACGACGGAGGTGTGGAACGCCGCCGTCACCGGCCCCTCGTTCGCGGAGCGCAACGGAACCCGCACGGGCGACGAGCTGTCCTTCGACCCCGGCCGCCTGTTCGCCGACGGTGTGGAGGGCCGGACCGGCCTGGACGACGCCGCGACCGGCACCGCGACCCTGGCCCGTGACGGCCGGACGATCGCCGAGACCGCTCTGGCCGGCTGCCTGTACGAGCCCTGCGCGCTGACGGCCGCGCTGCCCGCGCAGCGGGCCGAGTACACGCTCACCACCTCGATGCGCCGGCAGGTGCCCCACACGGCGCTGTCGTCGAGCGTGGAGTCCGTCTGGACGTTCTCGTCCGCGCGCACGCCCGAGGCGAAGCCGCTCCCGCTGATCGCGGTCCGCTACTCCCCGGCCGGGCTCGACGCGTTCAACCGCGCCCGGACGGGCACGGTGACCAAGGTGCCCGTCCGGATCGAACGCAACCCCGGCGCGCCCAAGGCCAAGGTGGCCTCGCTCAGGCTGGAGATGTCCACGGACGACGGCGCGAGCTGGCTGCCCCTGCCGAGCGTCCCGACCGCCTCCGGCTGGACGGCCGTCGTGCCCAACCCGCGCACGCCCGGATTCGTCTCCCTGCGGGGCACGGTGACCGACACGGCGGGGACGACCGTCAAGCAGACCGTGATCCGCGCCTACGCCGTCGGCTGACGCACGCACAAGGGACGGCGGAAGGCTCCGCCGGGGTGCGCAGGCCGCCGGCGCGGCGGCCGGTGAACCTCAACGAGCCGAGGGGGGCGGAGGTGAGCCGCCACCCTCGGCTCCCTTGCGGGCCGGGAAGCCGACGGTCTTGGCGTCAGCGCGGATGAGGCCCGGCAGGTCCAGCGTGACACTCGCGGGCGCACACTTGGCGTAGATCTCCAGCAGTTCTCTCTCGGTCTCGCGCAGGTAGTCGCGAGCCCGGGAGTTGGGGTCGCCGTCTCTCCAGAGTTCGTCCCACCAGCCGAGGCGGGGATCGACGGCATCGGCGAGGTGGCGCCTGCGACGCCGCAAGGCCTGATCGACGTGGTCCGCGGCCGTGCTCGCCCTGCCTGATGCCGCCGCCAAGGCGGACGTTGGCGTATATCCGGCGCAGCGACTCCTGTGCGGCCTCGGCCGCCGGTCCTCGCCACGGGGCGTCGGACAGGTCGTTGGCGCGCGACCGCAGGTGGTGCGTGACCTCGACCAGTTTGTCCGCCTTGTCCCTACATGACACGGCGTACTGGCCGAACGCCGTGAGAGCATGCAGCTCCAGCACCGCGCTGACGTCCAGATAGCCGGGCGGGTCCCCCTTGTCGGTCAACGGCTCGAACGTCTCGGTGGCCTGGGGATAGCCGCCGCCGGGGCGAAGGCCGGCAGGTACTTTCTGGCGAATCGCCGCTGGCGCGTTGCCCATGCCGTACGGCGTACGGAAGTCCTCGTCCTCCTTCCCGGGAGGGAAGTCCGAAAGCCGGTAGGCCTCCCCGCCCTGGGCGACCAGAATGGCGGCCGTCGCGATCTCGCTGCCGACACTGTCGAGAAAAGTACCCAACGTCCCCTGGATGTCGCTGAAGCGTTGGAGCAACTGGTCGAGGTTCGGCGAGCCGAGGGCGGATTCCCAAACGTTGTCGAAGAACGACAGGCCATGGAATGCCTGGCCGACGATGTTCTGCCAGGCACCGCCGACCAGCCCGGCGATGCCGACGGCGATGCCCGACAGCGTGCCGTGCCCCACCGTGAAGCCGTCCTCGTGAGGTTCCCCGAGTCCCGGCCAGGAGGGCGGCAAGGTGGGGGTGATGTCCCACTGGCTCCACTCCTGGGCGGGCGGGGGCGGGGGTTCGAGGGCCATGGGCTTCCAATCGCCAAGGGAGTAAGGCTGTCCATCCCCGGCCTCGAAGAGCTGCCGAGGGTCACGGATCTGTCGGGGGCGGCGGGGAGCTGCGTCGGCTCCGCCCGGCCTGACGCTGAGCCCCTCCCGTGAACGACGGAGAGCCCGACAGCCGCTCCATGTCGGCGATCAGGTGGTGCGTGGTGTTGGCGGACAGGTCGGTGGGGCCGTGGTCGTACGGCTCGATAGGGGGAACATCACCACCAATATACAACAGCGCTGTCATATCTTGCGACCGAGAGGCCGTGCCGACGAACCAGCAGCCCGTCGTGGGGGCGTTCGCGCCGGCAGCGAAGATCACCACGGTGGCGCTCACCTTGACCATCGTGACCGCGGCGCCGGTCTCAGCGGCACGCGCATGCGCGAGCGGCCGCTGATCGGATCGTCCTGCGACGCCTACCGTGCGCCGATCATTTGCGGCCCGCGCCGCGACCCTTCCCGCGAGGCTTCGGATGCTGCTTGTGGTGGCCCTTTCCAGTCTTGGCGGCCTTCTTGGCCTGGCCGGGTGGCACGAACCGTGACCGTGACCCGGTGCCCCCGGTGATGGGCGGGCGGGCGGCCTGGCGCCGGGCGGCCGGAGACCGGCTGACCGCCACGCGCTCGGCCCGCAGGATGCCCGGGGACGCCGATGGCGACGACATCGGGGGAGTGGCGGGCTCGGTGGCGGTGCCTGCCTCGGGCCGCCAGCCGGCGGGCGCCGGGGATGGCAGCCCGCTCCGGTCGGCGGTCCAGAAGGTGACAGCCAGCAAGCCGACGATCACGGCGGCCGCGGCGTGCCGCGCGCGGGCGGGCAGGCGGCGGCGCTCCGCCGCGTTGGGCCGGGTGCGGCCGGACGGTGCGCCGGCTGAGCGGAGCGGCGGCGGTGCGGCCGCCGCGTCGGCCGAGCGGAGCGATGGGGGCACGGCCGCCGCGCCGGCCGTCTCCTCGGTGGCCGGCGGGTGCCCGGTGTACGGGGCGGTGACGCGGCGCAGATGTCGGCGTGCCTCCTCCAGCCCGGTGCGCCGCTCGGGGTCCTTGGCCAGCAGGCCGGCGATGAGCGGGGCCAGCGGCCCGGCCCGCTCGAACGGGGCGGGGTCGGCGGTCAGGACCGCGGTGAGGGTGGCCAGGGCGTTGCCCTCACCGAACGGGGGGCGGCCCTCGACCGCGGTGTAGAGGGTGACGCCCAGCGACCACAGATCGGCCTGCGGGCCGGGCGTGCCGCCCCGCGCGCGTTCGGGGGCGATGTAGGCGGGCGTGCCGACGACCATGCCCGTCTGCGTGAGGCCGGCGGGCTGCTGCACGGTGGTGGCCAGCCCGAAGTCCGTCAGCACCGCGTGATGCCCGTCCCTCAGGAGGATGTTGGCGGGCTTGACGTCGCGGTGCATGATCCCGGCGGCGTGCGCGACGGCCAGCGCGTCCAGCACCTGCAGCCCGATCCGGGCCACGACGGCCGCGGGCAGCGGCCCCTGCCGGGCGAGCACCGCGGCCAGGGTGGGCGCCGAGACGAGTTGCATGACGATCCACGGCCGCTCGTCGGCCACCACCACGTCGTGGACACCGGCGATGTGCGGATGACTCAACCGGGCGGCGAGCCGGGCCTCGCGCATGGTGCGGGCCAGGACCGCCTCGCGTTCCTGCTGCGACTGCTGGTGGAGGCTGACCTCCTTGACGGCGACCGGCCGGTCCAGCAACTCGTCGTGGCCGCGCCACACCCGCCCCATGCCGCCCTGGCCCAGCTCGGTCAGCAGTCGGTAGCGGCCGGCCAGCAACCAGCCTTCATGGTACGCAGCGGACATGGCGCCCGGCCTACCCGTTCAAGGTCCGCCCATGCGCGGCGGACGCCGGAATCGTCCGGCCCTCGTGGCCGGGCGACCCCGGTCACGTGCCGGACAGGTGCGGCCGGACCTCGGCCGAGATCGCCGCGGGTTCGCATCCGGCGGCCGTCCAGGTGGCGGAGAGATCTCAGTGGCGCGGTGGCCCCGGCTGGTGATCGGGATCAATGCGCGGGCGACCTTCTTTGAAGGGGCCTATGTTCTCACCGCGATCCCTTTCGCGCTTCCAGGGATTAAGGCTGAACCAGTCCTCCAGCTGCCTCTTCATCCACCGCTTGGCATTCTCCCGCGCCTGCTTTTCGTAGGATTTCTTAAGCCATTTCTGGTAGCATTTTCGATTTTGGCACCTGGGCGGCGGGTCCGCCGTAGCCCCCTTGGCCGTACCAGTGATGACGGATGCCGTTCCCGTAACCGCTTGCGAGACTGGGGGGCTCGCGGAATTCGCCGGGGCGACGACGACTCCGGTGGCGAGGGCTCCAGCAGTGGCCGCGACCGCCAGCCTGCGCCCAAATGTGATCTTGGGCATTGTCATCATCTTCTTCCTGGGCATCGATGATGACGTTCTCATCTCCCGCCAAGCGGATCAGACGCAGGCTGACAGATCCATCCTTTTGCGCCAAATATTCGGGCAGCTTTTCTTGGCGGCGCGCTCACGGCCCACGTCGCTGCTGGAGGGCCGCTTGCGGGCGTCAAGGCTGGACGGCGATGGCATCCACCTCGAAGAGCATGTCGGGCAGGGCCAGGGCGGCCACGCCGAGCAGCGTCTGGGCGGGCGGCCGGTCGCCCCAGATGCGGCCGATGGCCGTGGCGACGACGGAGAGCTTGTCGGGTCCGTGATCCACGATGAAGGTCCGGATCTGGGCGACGTCCTGATAGTCCAGCCCAGCGGCACGCAGGGCCGTGCGCAGGTTGGCCAGCGATCGGTCTACCTGGTCGGCGAAGTCAGGTGAGACCACGTGGCCGCTGTCGTCGGAGGCGTACTGTCCGGCGACGATGACCAGTCGGCCGGAGGTCACGGTGGCGAGGTGGCTGTAGCCGAAGGCGACCGGGTCGTGGAGCGCGGGCGGGTTCGAGATGGTGAACGACATGGTCGTAACTCCTTTTACTTGGTGTGTGCGGTGACGACGTACTTGGTGTGTGCGGTGACGACGAGGATGGACGACAGGAGGAACGCGGCGGCGAGCCAGAGCGCTGCGAACGTGCCGAACCCGTCCACGACGAGCCCGCCGAGCAGGGCGCCGAGCGCGATGGACAGGTTGAAGGCGGCGACGAAGAGCGACGAGGCGGCCTCGGTGGCCTGAGGGGCGGCTTTGAGCATCCAGGTCTGCAGGCTCACGGAGACGCCCCCGTAGGCCAGTCCCCAGACGATCACCGCGAGCACCGCTGTGGCGGCGCCGGCGCCGTATGCGGCCAGCAGGCTCGTGACGGCGGTGAGGGTCACGCCGATGCCGAGCAGCGTGCCGCGCGGGTGACGCGTGACCTGGCTGCCGGCGACGAAGTTGCCGACGACGCCGGCCACGCCGTAGGCGAGCAGCATCAGGCTGATGGAGTTCGGCGGGATTCCCGCGATCTCCTGCAGGATGGGCCGGAGATAGGTGTAGGCGGCGAACTGTCCGGTGATCAGGAGCAGCGTGAGCACGATGCCTGCCCGCACGGAGGGGGTTCGCCACAGGCGGGGCATCTCGGCGAACGAGATCGTGCGTGTGGCGGGCAGGGCGGGCACGAACAGGACCAGGCAGGCGAGCGCGCCCAGTCCCAAAAGCCCGACGATCGCGAACCCGAGTCGCCAGCCGCCGATCTGCCCGGCGAAGGTGCCCGCGGGCACGCCGAGGACGGAGGCGGTGGACACGCCGCCGAAGATGACGGCTGTGGCCCGGCCGACGTGTTGCTGGGGCACCAGGCGCAGGGCGAGCCCGCCGGCGATGGCCCAGAAGCCGCCCACGCTGATGCCGACCGCCAGCCTGGCCACGAGGACGACGGTGAAGGTGGTCGCCATGGCGCTGACGAGGTTGGCCAGCGCCATCAGTCCGATGAGTCCGGTCAGCATGACCCTGCGGTCCAGCCGTCCGGCCGCGATGGTCAGCACGGGAGCGGCCAGGGCGGCCACCAGTCCGGGCGCGGTCACCATCAGTCCGGCCTGACCCTCGGTGATCTTCAGGTCGGTGCTGACGGGTGTCAGCAGCCCGACGGGAAGCAGTTCGGAGGTCATCAGGGCGAAGATGCCGAGCGTGACAGCGGAGACGGCGAGCCATCCGCGCAACGCCGACCCGCTCTCGGGTTCATTCTGGATAGTAGACATCCAGGATCTCCTTGAAAAAACAGCCCCCGAGAGGGCTTGGCGGAAAGATGAGGGTTCAGCTGAGCCAGCGACGGGTGCGCTCGGGCTCCCCGGGGGCTCGCCTCTCCACGGAGGCGCACACGTCGGCGATGGTCTGCCTGGCCAGCTCCTTGCGCCAGGCCAGTTCGGCCTTACGCATGGCCGTGGAGATCACGCAGGTGGCCGCGTAGTCGGCCTCCTTGTCGCCCCAGGGGCCGGCGGCCAGGATTCCGGCGCAGCGGAACGCCGGATCGGTTCCCTCGATCGCGGTCACCACGTCCAGCAGGCTGATCGAGGCCGGGTCGCGCGCCAGCGTGAATCCTCCCTTCGGTCCGGAGACGGAGGTGAGGACGCCGGCCCGGACGAGGGACTGGAGCTGCTTGTTCAGGTAGGCGGGGGGCAGGTCGTAGAAGGTCGCCAGCCGGGCCGAGCGCACCGGCCGCCCGACCCAGGAGAGGTTCACGCACGTGTGCAGCACCCACTCGACGCCCTCGCTCATCCGCATATCCTGGACAATACACGTCCAGAATATGCGGCGGCAATCCGGGTCAGGAGGGCGGCGGCGATCCGGGTCGGGGAGACGGCCTCCGCCCTCGCGGCGGGCCGTCTCCCGTGACCGTTGCCCACGACCGTGGCGAGTGCCCGCGGAAGGTCCGCCCGCCCGGGTCGCCCCCGTCGCCCGCCCCCGCCCGCGTCGCCTGCATCGCGCCGGCCGCGCCGCTCGCGCCGGCCGCGTCAGAAGTAGCGCGGGCTGAGGTCGGTGGTCGGCCGGCTGGTCACCTTGCCGATCTCGGCGTTGATCCGCGGGCTCAGCACGTCGAAGTCCGGGCTGGAGCCCTCCTCGCGGCGGTTGAACAGCGCGGCGTAGGTGAAGCCGTTCTGCAGCCGGGCGAGGTAAGTGTACGTCCCGCGCAGCGACCCGGCGTGCCAGGTGTTCAGGTGCCCCGGCACCTGGCGCACGTACCAGCCGGCCCCGTACCACGAACCATAGGCGTTCGGCCCGATCTCGGGCTTGGCGAACATCCGGCTGATCGAGGTGGCGTTCAGCACCGGGCCGGGGGCGTCGAAGATCTTCGCGAACCTGACCAGGTCGACCGCGGAGGCGAGCCAGCCGCCGCCAGGGCCGCGGTTCTCCATCAGAGCCTTCCGAGGGGACCGGCGGCTTGAGCCGTCGGGGAATGGGGAGCGGGTGGGCCGTCAAGGCCCGAGCGTGCCGTGACCTGTCGGGTCTGCGCATCACGGGTCTCCTTCCGGTTCTTGTCGGTGCCTGCCGATACTGTGGTCGCGTCGTTACTGAGTGTGGGAGGTGGGTGTGCGCAGGTCGTTCAAGTTCCTGATGCGCCCGACCAGCAGGCAGGCCGCCGCGCTCGCCGCTTGCCTGGAGGATCACCGAACCCTGTACAACGCCGCTCTGGAGCACCGGCGCACCGCCTACGCCAAGGCGGGTGTCGCGGTTCGGTACGGCGATCAGTCGGCGGAGTTGAAGCACATCCGCGCCGACGATCGTGAGGGTCAGGGCCGGTGGTCGTTCTCTTCTCAGCAGGCCACGCTGCGACGGCTGGACAGGGCGTTCCGGGCGTTCTTCGACCGCGTCGAAGCCGGGCGCACGCCGGGGTTCCCGCGGTTCAAGGGGCGGGGCTGGTTCGACACGGTGCAGTGGCCGAAGGACGGCGACGGCTGCCGGTGGGACTCCCACCCCGAGCATCCGGCCGCGACGTTCGTGCGCCTTCAGGGCGTCGGCCACGTCCGGGTGCACCAGCACCGTCCGGTCAAGGGCCGAGTGAAGACGATCAGCGTCAAGCGTGAAGGGCGCCGCTGGTACGTGGTGCTGTCGTGCGACGAGGTGCCCGCGCAGCCCCTGCCCGCCACGGGTGCGGTCGCGGGGATCGACCTGGGTGTCGCCTCGCTGGTCACGACCAGCGACGGTCACCATATCGACAACCGGCGGCACCTGGCCGCCTGCGCCGGCCGTCTGGCGTCGGCCCAGCGCGATCTCGCCAGGAAGAAGCGCGGGTCCAAGCGCCGCCGTAAGGCGGCCGCCCGGGTGGCGGCGCTGCACGCCAAGGTGCGGCGCCAGCGGGTGGACGACGCGCACAAGGCCGCGCTCGCCCTGGTCCGTGGGTACGACGTGATCGTGCACGAGGACCTGCGGATCATCCACATGACCCGTTCGGCGTCGGGCACGATCGACGCCCCCGGCCGCAACGTCGCCGCCAAGTCCGGGCTCAACCGGAGCATCCTGGACGCGGGTTGGGGGGTGTTCCTGACGATCCTCGCGCACAAGGCTGAAAGCGCCGGTCGAGAGCTGATCGCAGTCGATCCCCGCAACACCTCCCGCACCTGCGCCCGCTGCGGGCACGTGGCGAAGGACAACCGTCTCACCCAGGCCGCGTTCGCCTGTACGGCGTGCGGCCACCGGGCGCACGCCGACGTGAACGCGGCGATCAACATCCTGAGGGCAGGGCTTGCCCTTCGCCAGGCCACGCAAGCGGCTTAGCGAGAAGCCGCTCCCTTCAGGGAGCGGAGGAGTCACGCTGAAACCGCCGTAGGGGGTGGGGGACCATGGTGCCGGAGGCGTCGGTCACCGTCTTGGCGGTGTACGCCGACTCGTAGATCACCTCGCCGGTCACCGCCTGGGAGCGCGACGTGCGGCCGAGCCGCATCCGGGTGATGCCCACGGGGGTGAGCAGCTTCTGCCTCACGTACGACTCGTAGCTCAGCCCCGACACCTTCTCGACGATCCGGCCCAGCAGCAGGTAACCGTAGTTGCTGTAGGCGAAGCGGGAGCCGGGATCGAAGTCGAGGGCACGGCTGCCCGCGTACCTGATGATGTAGTCCTGGTCGATCGGCAGCGGGACGTCCAGCGCGGCGGCGATGGCGTGGTCCAGGTAGTCCTTGGAGATGTCCCGGTCCCAGCCGCCGGTGTGCTGCAGCAGCCGCCACACCGTCACCTTCGCCAGCCGGGCATCGGCCGCGGTCGACAGGCCGAGGAGCGGGGCCACCGGGGCCGACAGGTTGAGCTTGCCGTCCTGGGCCAGGCGGATGACGGCCGCCCCGGTGATGTGCTTGCTCAAGCTGGCCAGGCGGAACAGCGACGTCGGGGACACCGCGGGGACGGCCCGCCCGTCGGGGGAGTAGCGGTAGCCGCGGGCCAGCACGAGCCGGCCGTTCTTCGCGGTGACTCCTCCGCTTCCTGAAGGGAGCGGCTTCTCGCTAAGCCGCTTGCGTGGCCTGGCGAAGGGCAAGCCCTGCCCTCAGGATGTTGGTCGCCGCGTTCACGTCGGCGTGCGCGGTGTCGCTGGTGGTGACCAGCGAGGCGACACCCAGGTCGATCCCCGCGACCGCACCCGTGGCGGGCAGGGGCTGCGCGGGCACCTCGTCGCACGACAGCACCACGTACCAGCGGCGGCCTTCACGCTTGACGGCGATCGTCTTCACTCGGCCCTTGACCGGACGGTGCTGGTGCACCCGGACGTGGCCGACGCCCTGAAGGCGCACGAACGTCGCGGCCGGATGCTCGGGTTGGGAGTCCCACCGGCAGCCGTCGCCGTCCTTCGGCCATTCCACCGTGTCGAACCAGCCCCGGCCCTTGAAACGCGGGAACCCCGGCGTGCGCCCGGCTTCGACCCGGTCGAAGAACGCCCGGAACGCCTTGTCCAGCCGGCGCAGCGTGGCCTGCTGGGACGAGAACGACCACCGGCCCTGACCCTCACGATCGTCGGCGCGGATGTGGTTCAACTCCGCCGACTGATCGCCGTACCGAACCGCGACACCTACCTTGGCGTAGGCGGTCCGCCGGTGCTCCAGAGCGGCGTGCCGGTGATCCTCCAGGCAAGCGGCCAGCGCGGCGGCCTGCCTGCTGGTGGGACGCAGCAGGAACTTGAACGACCTGCGCACACCCACCTCCCACGTTCGGTAACGGCGTGACCACGGTACCGGCAGGCACCGACAAAACCCGGAAGGAGACCCGTGATGCGCAGACCCGGCAGGTCACGGCACGCTCGGGCCTTGACGGCCCACCCGCTCCCCATTCCCCCGACGGCTAAAGGCGACAGTCCCCTCGGGAGACTCTGATGGGGGATTGCTGTCGGTCTTTACGGCAGGACGATTGTCATGCGTGCCCTTTGTAAAGGGTCAAGGCGGCTTGCGCACCCTCACGCAGAGTGATCGGCGGCGGAGAGCGAAGGACGGTCAGGCGCTTTCCTGCTCGTCCGCGAGGCGAGCGGACTGCGCGACGGCCGCGCCTTTGACGGCCGCATCCGGGACGGCGGCACCTGGGACGGCCGCATCCGGGACGGCCGCATCGGGGACGGCGGTGCGAGCGCGGACGCGGGCGGGAAGGTCAGCCGGTCGGTGAGCTCGTGGTCGAGCTGTCCGCGATGGGCGGCGCGGGCGGCATCCTTTTGGGCACCACCGTGACGATGGGGTACGCGCTTCACAGCGGGTGGCCCTCGGTCGTGCCGGCCTGGGCGACGGCAGGAGGGCTGACCGCCACTCTCGTCATCGGCGCCATGGCGGGCCTCCCGTTTCTCCCCAACCGCGGCTCTCTCGGCCCCGTAGCATGTCACTCCTTCGCCGTACTCGGGGGAAGGGTCGTGGTGATGGTGACGGGCCGGCCCGCCGGCTGTCACACAGCCGTTCGCCTCGTCCGAGGTCGACGGGCGCGACGGTGATGTGCATCGCGTCCACCCACACCGACCTGCTCGACCGCTTCCACCTCGATACGGTGCCGAGCCCCAGCGGGGTCACGCACCTGCTGTTCTGGCGGCGATGACCAAGGCCCCGCACGTCTGGTGGCGACAGAACCTCGTGGCGTACGCCCCGGCGGGTCCGGGGCGTACGCTCGGTCCGTGGAGACGGGCCGCTGTTACGGGTGCAAGCGCGAGTTCAGCTTCGATCCGGGGGAGGTCACGACGTTCCTGGTCGATCCGGAGACCGGCCGCCCGCCGGGCATCACCGCCCTGGGCACGCTTCGGCCGGCCGCCCCGGACGCGGTGGCGAGGTCGGTCGACCTGCCGGTCTGTCCGGAGTGCGTGGAGCGGGCGCAGCGGTTCCACCGCGGTTCTTAAGCCGGCCGCCCGGGTCACCGGAGCCGCGGCCGGTGGTTGGCGAGGAGCACGCCGGCCCCGCCGAGCGCGAGCCCGGCGACGGCGAGCGGATGCAGCGACTGCCCGGCGAGCAGCCAGGCCAGCACCGCCGTCACCGCGGGGGTCAGGAAGAACACGGTGCTCACCCGGCTGGCGGACGAGCGGGCGAGCATGGCGTTCAGCAGGAGGAACGCCGCGATGGAGTTGACGAGCACCATCCAGGCCACGGACCCGCCGAACGCCGCCCAGTCCGACACCCGCGGCGTCTCGACGGCCAGGCAGGCCAGGCCGACCGCCGGGGCGCTGACGAGGAGCTGGGTGGCGGTGCCGGTGCGCACGTCCATGTCGGGGACGAAGCGCTTCTGGTAGAGGGTGCCGGCGCTGAGCCCGGCCAGCCCGACCAGGCACAGCACGACCCCCCAGGCCGACAGGCTCACCCGGTCGGCCACCGCGAGCAGGACGCCGGACGCGCCGAGCGCGAACCCGAGCCACTGCCGCCCGGTGACCGGCTCGCCGAGGAGCCGGGCGGCCAGCGCGACCACGATCGGACTGAGCCCCTGGACGAGCGAGATGACGGCGGCGGGGAAGCCCATGCCCAGCACGGTGTAGAAGCTGCCGAACTGGACGGCCTGCATGAGCAGACCGGAGACGGCGACGTGCGCCAGCGTCCGGCCGCGCGGCCAGGGGGCGCGGATGATCAGCGCGTACCCGGCGAGCAGCGTCCCGGCCACCGCGAAGCGGGCGAACATCAGCAGCAGCGCGGGCGCGGCCTCGACCCCGGGGATGCCCGCGATGAAGGCGCTGCTCCAGAGCACGACGAAGAGGGGCGGAGCCAGCGCCGCCGAGCGCGCGCGAACCGTACGCGCCCCGCTGCGCGGTCCGCCCGCCGCGCGCGTCTCCGTGCCCGTGCGGGCCGACAGGTCCGGCCTGGCCGGCGTCATGGGGTCGTTCCTTCCGACGTACGGGCACACCGGTGGCCGCGCGAGCCCCCGGCGGGGCCGCGCGGCGGGCCGGGATGGTCAGGGGGCGCGCAGGGCCGAGCGGCGCAGCTCCCACAGCTTCTCGTCCGAGGTGCAGACTCCCGCCGCGCCGTGCTGGAGCGCCTCCACCACGTCCGCCTCGCCCTGGACGAACCCGGCCGCCAGGTAGGGCACGCCGAGATCCCTGGCCTGCCGCTCCATGTAGCGCAGCACGACCGCGGGCATGAGCTGCACGAGGTCGGGACGGGACCGCGTGATGGCCTGCAGACTCCGGTTGAGGTTGGACCGGTCGGTCACGAACACCTTCTGCATGGACAGCAGGCCGAGCCCGGAGGCCCGCTCGACGATCGCCGCCCGGGTGGAGCAGATGCCGATCGCCCCGATGTCCCGCAGGTAGGACAGCGCGCCGGGATCGTGTCCCAGGCCGGGGGTCGAGTCCATGTTGACGAACACGATCTTGCCCGCGTCGACCGTGCGCCGCACCGTGGCCGCCAGGTCGCCGAGCGGGACCGAGGCCAGGATGCCCAGCGGGGTCGAGGTGGCGGTGAACGTGTCCGCCATGGCCACGCTGACCAGCGACGCCATGACGGGGTAGTCCGCCAGCGCGGCCAGCAGGCGCCGGTCGACCGGGCGTTTCGGACGTGAGCTCACCGCAACACCCTACGCACGCGCCTCGTCGAAGGGGCTGGGCAGCCCCAGCTTGCCCGGGTTCATGATGCCGGCCGGGTCGAGGGCCCGCTTGACGGCCACCAGCGTGCCGAACCCGCTGCCCAGGGCCGCCTCGACGTACGGCGAGCGCAGCAGGCCGACGCCGTGGTGGTGGCTGATCGCGGCGCCGTGCCGGATGAGCACCTCGTTGGCCGCATCCCAGGCGGCCCGGTACCACTCCCGGCGGCGGGGCCGGTCCACGTCGCCGCGCAGCGAGAAGTACAGGCAGGCGCCGTCGGTGTAGGCGTGCGACTGGTGCGCCGAGGCGCGCAGCGTGCCCGGGACGGCCTCGATCGCCGCGACCACCTCCTCGTAGACGGCCTGCAGCGCCGACCACGGCGCGGCGATCTCGCAGGTGTCGGCGACGAAGCCGGGCCCCTTGGCGAACCCGTCGCCGGACTTGCCGACGATCATGCGCTCGTCCAGCCAGCGGGCGAGGACCGCCGCACCGTCCAGCTTCGCCGACGCCCGCCCTGCGCAGGCCTCCTCGACGACCGCCATGGTGGCGTCCACCAGCGCGGGATCACCTTCGTCGGCGATGAGCAGCAGGTTCGTGCCCGGCTCGGCGAAGTGGGTGCCGCTCTCGTGCGCGTCGTACAGGCGCAGCACGGCGGGGGTCGCGCCGCGCTGCAGGATCTCCCGGCAGGCGTCGAGGCCGGCGGCGAACGTGTCGAACCCGTAGGCCAGGCCGCGCGCGTAGTCCGGCAGCCGGTGCGTCCGCAGCCGCAGCCGGGTGATCACGCCGAGGGTACCCTCCGAGCCGATGAACAGCTGGCGCAGGTCGGGTCCGACGGCGGCCCGGGGGTAGGCGCCGTAGCTCGCGGTGGTGCCGTCCGGCAGGACCACGTCGAGGCCGACGACCATGTCCTCGATCTTCCCGTACCGGGTGGACAGCTGGCCCGCGCCCCGGCAGGCGGCCCAGCCGCCGACGGTGGAGATGGCGAACGCGGACGGCCAGTGCCCCGTGGTGGCGCCGTGCCGCTCCTGCAGCTCCTTCTCGAACAGGTCGCCGAACATCCCCGCCTGCACCTCGACGATCATCGACTCGGCGTCGAAGGAGACGATCCGGTTGAGCCGGCACACGTCCAGCACCACCCCGCCGAACACGGGCAGGGCGGCGCCCAGCACGTTGCTGCGGCCGGCCGAGACCGTCAGCGGGATGCCGTGCGCCCCGCAGATCCGCACCACGGCGGCGACCTGCTCCTCGTCGGCCGCCTCGACGATCACGGCGTCGGGGGTGGCCGGCTCGCCGTCCGTCTCGCCGATGGACGTGCCCGCCCACCAGTCGCGGGTACGGCGGATCACCTCGTCGCGGTCGGTGTGCACGGCCGCGGCGGCCGAGCGCAGCTCCGTGAGGACCTCGGCCGGAACCTCCACCACGGCGGTCTGCAGGCTCGCGGGGCCCGTGCCGGGCGGGCAGGCGGCGGCCCATCGGGGCGGCGTCGGCGCGCCGACCACGTAGTCGCCCCGGTTGAACGGGTGGGTGACGGTCTGCCTGCTGATCATGAGAGTCCTTCCATCAGTACGGTCTTCTCCCGCTCGACGCCGGAGACGTAGTCGTCGACCTGCCGGGCGACCTCCTCGTCCGACAGGCCCAGCTCCCGCTGGAGCAGCCGGCCGACCTCGGGGGCCGCCTTCACCGACAGGTCGCGGGCGAACAGCCGCATCCGGGTGCGCCGCGACAGCACGTCGTCGACGGTCCGCGCCAGCTCGCACCGGGCCGCGTACACCACCTCGGCCCGCAGGTGGCCCGCGCCCTCGATGATCGGCTCGATGAGGGACGGGTCCTCGGCGAAGAGGTCGGCCACGAAGCGCGCCTCGGTTCCGTACCGCTCGCCCAGGTGGGCCCCCACGCCACCGGTGGCCGAGGTGGCCTCCGCGTCGTATCCGGCCCCGCCGAGCAGCGGCAGCCGCGCCGTCCGGCAGCGGGCCCGGCGGCCGAGCACCCTCAGCGCCTCGTCGACCACCAGTTCGCCCATGTGGCGGCTGGTGGTGAGCTTGCCGCCGGTGACGGTGACCAGCCCGTGCGCGTCCGTCGAGACGCGGTGGTCGCGGCTCATGTCGAGCGTCGCGCCCTCCTTGCCGCCGACCAGCGGCCGCAGCCCGGCCATCGAGCCGACCACGTCGGCCGCGACGAGGTCGGCGTCGAAGGCGGTGTTGGCGCCGTCGAGCAGGTACTGCATCTCCTCGCGGGTGCACAGCACCTCGTCCAGGGAGCCGTCGTAGTCGGTGTCGGTCGTGCCGACCACGACCACGTCGCCCCACCTGGTGCAGGTGGCGCGGCGGGCCCGGCCGGGGATGGGCACGGTCACGGTGCCGTCCACGGGCAGCCGGGTCCACGGCACGATGACGTGCACTCCCTTCGCGGGACGGACGCGGGGCCGGTGGCCCGGGTCCGACAACCCGTCGAGGGTGTCCGACCACACCCCCGTCGCGTTGATCACCACACCGGCGCGGACGTCCACGTCCCGGCCGTCCACCTCGACGGTGGCGCCGCGCACCCGGCCGCCCTCCCGGATGAGGGCGCGGCAGGCGGCGCCGTTCAGCACGGTCGCGCCGAAGTGCGCGGCGGTCCGCGCGATCGTCAGGGTCAGCCGGGCGTCGTCGGTGCGGCTGTCGTAGTAGAGCAGCCCGCCCTTGAGCCGGTCGGCGCGCAGCCGCGGGGCGCGGACGAGGACTTCCGGCACGGTGAGCCGCCTGTGCAGCCGGCCGATCCGCCACCCTCCGGCCAGGTCGTACGTCCACAGCAGGCCCTCGAAGGCCTTGGCGACGCGGGCGTCGAAGACGCCGTCCTGGGTGAGCACGGGAAAGACGAACGGCAGCCGCTGCACCAGGTGCGGCGCGTTGCGGCGGAACCGCTGGCGTTCGAGCAGCGAGCGCCGGACCAGCGGCAGGTTGCCCTGCTCGATGTAGCGCAGGCCGCCGTGCACCATCTTCGACGACCTGGAGGAGGTGCCGGAGGCGAAGTCGTCCCGCTCGACCAGCGCGACGGACAGGCCGCGGGTGGCGGCGTCCAGCGCGGTGTAGCAGCCGGTGACGCCGCCGCCGACGACGAGGACGTCGACAGGCCGGGAGGCGAGCCGGTCGAGCTGCTCGCGGCGGTCGAGCCGCAGCGGGCCGCGGCGGATGGCGTTCTTCGTCTCCGATCTGGCCTTGCGTTCGGGAAGCCGGATCACGATGTTGATTCCTCCGGTGAGTCGGGTCGTGGGCCGCCGGAGCCGGGCGGCGGCGTGGACGGCCGGCGGGGGGCGGGCGGCGGGTCCGGGACGTGGCGCGCCAGCAGGTCGCGCCAGGCGGCGCGGCTCTCCTGGCGTTCGGCATCGGGCAGGGACGGTTGGAAGGCGGGGGCGGCCGGGAGCGCGGCGACGGCCGCCGCGACGCTCGGCCACAGCCCCGCGCGGACTCCGCCGAGGTAGGCGGTCCCCCGCAGGCTGGCGCTCTCGTGGTCGTGGGCGCGCCGCACCGACCGGCCGAGCAGGCCGGCCTGGCTGGACATCAGCACGTCGCTGGAAGCCAGCCCGCCGCCGCAGAACAGCTCGGTGACCGGCTGCCCCATGACCTCCTCCACGCCGTCCAGCAGGTCGCACACGGAGTGCGCGATGCCGTCGAGGATGCCGCGGGCCAGCTCCGCCCGGGTGGTGGACAGGCTGAGGCCGGCCAGCAGCCCGGTCGCCTCGGGCGCCCACACGGGGGTGCGCATCCCGGTCAGCGCCGGCAGGAAGGTCACCCGGGAGGGTCCTGGATGTTCGCGGGCCAGGCTCGCCAGCTCGCGGGGCGACGCGAACAGGCCGATCTCGTCGCACAGCCAGCGCAGCGCGGAGCCGGTCGTAGCCGCGAACCCTTCCACGCTGAACACGGGAACACCGCGGGAACGCCAGCCGACCAGGGTGAGCACCCCGGGCACGCGGCGGCGGTGCGCCGGCGGCCGCTCTCCGGCGACGGCGTCGAGGAACGTTCCCGTCCCGTGGACGCACATGGCCTGGCCGGGCCCGTGCGCGCCGAGGGCGAGCATCGCCGCGTGCTGGTCGCCCATGACGGACAGGATGGGCAGCCGCACGCCGAGGACCGCCGGGTCGGTCGTGCCGAAGTCGCCGTCCTCGTCGAGGATGCGGGGCAGCACGTCCGGCGGGCAGCCGAGGAACGCGACCCAGGGCTTGTGCCAGTCGCCGGCGCGCAGGTCGTAGGCGCCGGTGGCGACGGCGTTCGTGGCGGACATGACGTGGCGCGCGCCGCCGGTCAGCTTCCACACCAGCCAGGTGTCGATCGAGCCGAACGCCAGCCTGCCCGCCGCGTGCGCCCGGCGCGCGGCCTCGTTGCGGGCGATCTCCTCCGCCGCCCACAGCAGCGGCGCGCGTGAGCCGACCGGCCGGCCGGTGTGCTCGGCGAGGCGGGCGTCCCACTCGGGTTCCCATTCCCGCAGCCGCGCGGCGTACCTGCGGTCCTGCCAGACCACGGCCCGGCTGAGCGGCCGGCCGGTCACCGTGTCCCACAGCAGGACCGTCGCGCGCTGGGTGGAGATCGAGACCCCGGTGATCTCCACCTGGTGGGCGGCGGCCCAGTCCAGGGCCTCGCGGCAGACCTGGACGGTGCGCTGCCAGATCTCCGCGCCGTCCTGCTCGACGCGCAGGTGGTCGGGTGAGCTGACCGAGATGGGCAGGTACGCGGGCGGGGTCGCGCCGCCGTCGTCCAGGACGACGGCCGCGCGGGTGCCCGTGGTGCCCTCATCGATGCCGAGCACGCCGCGGCGGCGGTCCCTGGTCATCCGTGAAGGTCCTTTCGTCATGCGGGCGGGATCAGGCCGACACCGGCTGGCGCGGCTGGAGGTGGATCGGCTCCTCCTCCAGGTTGACCGCGGCCCGGGTCGGATCCCACTTGATCGCCAGGCAGGTGAGCAGGCCGGCCAGCGGCACCACGGACAGCACCATCAGGCTGTTGCCGACGCCGATGCCCGACTGCAGCTGCGGGAACAGGTACAGGCCGGCGACCGAGCCGAAGCTGCCGAGCATGCCGGTCACGCCGGTGCCCAGGGTGCGGATGTCGCTGCGGTAGGACAGCGCCGCGATCGACTTGCCGTTCGGGCCGGGCCCCGCCGAGTGGAAGAAGATGAACAGCACGGGCAGCAGCGCCGCCAGGGCGACCGGGAGCTGCTTGAACGTGGCCCCCATGACCAGCAGCGCGACGAACACCACCGCGTATCCCGCCATCGAGCTGACCCGCAGCCCGAGCCGGCGGCCGAAGTACGCCGACAGGCAGCCGCCGACGATGCCGACCGCGTTGAACGCCATGGCGCCCAGGGTCGCCTTCTCGAACTCCCTGCCGAACAGTTCGAGGCTGATCACCGGCAGGTACCAGCCCACGGCGAAGTACTGCATGGCCTGGGTGAGGGAGATCGCCGTCGAGAGTACGGTCCGGGGCAGGTAGGGGCGGCGGAACAGGACGCCCGCGTCACGGAGCCCGACCTGGTGCCGGGCCTCCTCGGCCTGGCCGGACGCCATCGGCCCTTCCTCGACGGCGAAGCCGTACATGCGGCGCAGGTTGGCCACGGACTCCCGGAGTCGTCCCTTGGACGCCAGCCAGGTGGGGCTCTCCACCAGGAAGACGAGCTGCAGCACGAACAGGGCCAGGGCGAAGACGGCCGAGGAGCTGACGGACCAGCGCCAGATGTCGGCGCCCACGTCGAACTTGTAGAACAGCAGCGTGAGAAGCAGGTTGGTGGTCGTCGCGGTGTACCAGACGCCCTGCCAGAAGTTGAGCCTGCCCTTGAGTGAGGCCGGGGTGTACTCGGCCAGCAGCGCCATGGCCACCGCGAAGTCGATGCCGTAGGCGATGCCGACCAGGGTGCGCCCGGCGAAGACCGTCTGGAAGTCCGAGCCCGCGGCGGTGAGCAGCGCGCCGGCGGCGAAGATCACCTTTGTCATCAGCAGCGGCTTGATCCGGCCGATGCGGGCGGCGAGCCAGCCGCCGAAGGGGTTGGAGATGATCGCGATCGCCGGAGCCATCGCGGTGAGCAGCCCCACCTGCGTGGGGGACAGGCCGAGCTGCTTGACCATGGGGGCCAGACCGGCGCCGAGCGCGGCGTTGGAGTAGGCGTCCAGGAACAGGCCCGCCAGGGCCAGGAACCAGATGGCGTTGGCCCGGCCGCTGAGGGTTTTGAGGGTGTCGATGAGGTCGGCCGCGTCTCCCGCGCTGCTGATGACCGTGGTTCTCGTGCTCGCCGGGTCGTGCATGCCCGCCGCCTTTCGGGTGGTCGAAACCCTGGCCAGCGGTCCGGGAACGACAAAGGCACAGACGAAGACCGCTGACAGGGTGTCTTCGTCTGTGCCTGTCGATTGGGGTGAGGTTAGGCGCGCCGCATCCGGTATGTCAAGGGTCACACCTGGCTGTGGCACCCTGCGCCGTTCGCCCGATCTCACCTGCCGGCGGCCGTGGAGCCGTGTGTGAGACTTCTCCCCGAGGAAAGCCACGACGAATGGATCTGCGCATGCGTATCGGCGTCTATCTCGCCCACCCGAGGCCCGACAGCTTCAACGGGGCCCTGTTCGACGCGGTCGTGGCCGAACTGCGCGGCCTGGGTGCCGACGTCCGCGCGCACGACCTCTACGCCGAGGGCTTCGACCCGCTGCTGGCGGCCGCCGAGACCGAGACCGTGGCCGACGGCGGGCCGTCCGTCGACGACCTGGTCCAGGCGCACCGGGCCGAGATCGCCGAGCTGGACGCCCTGGTGTTCGTGCATCCCAACTGGTGGGGCATGCCGCCGGCCATGCTGGCCGGATGGGTGCAGCGCGTGCTGGTACCCGGTGTCGCCTACAAGCTCGGCACGGCCGACGGTGAGCCCGCCGGGCTGCTCAAGGCCGGGCGCGCGCTGGTGCTCAACACCTCCGACACCCCGGCCGAACGCGAGCGGGACGAGTTCGGCGACCCGTTGCAGCGCGTCTGGAACGCTTGCGTGCTGCCCTACGTCGGCGTCGTGGACGTGCGCCGGACGGTCTTCCGCACGGTGACGGACTCGGGCGAACCGCAGCGGACCGCCTGGTTGCGCGAGGCCCGCGAGCTCGCGGCCGCCCTGCTCGACCCACGCGACGCCGAGGCGTCGTAAGGACTCGCGGCGGTCCGCCGTACCGTGGAGAGGTGACCATCGTGCCTGCTCGTCAGAGGCCCGCGGCCCTGACGCCGTACGTGGCGACACTGAGCGCCTACGAGCTCGGCCCGGGCTCGGCCGGCGTCCACCGCGGGCTGCCCTCGTCCACGATGTCGATCACGATTCCCGAGGCGGACTCGGTGGAGATCGCCTGGCTCGGGCGGCCCGGCTCGCCGGAACGGTTCCGGGCCGTCGTCGCCGGGCTTCACCTGGACGCGGCCGAGCTGAGGCAGTGGGGCGGCACGCGCGGCGTGTGGGTGACACTCAGCCCGTTGGGCGCCGGCGCGCTGCTGGGGGTCCCGGCGTCCGCACTGACCGGGCACGTCGCCGATCTCGCCGACGTGGCCCCGGAGCTGGCGCACCTGCCGGAGCGGCTGGCGGCCTGCCGGTCCTGGCCGCAACGCCGAGCCCTTGTCGAGGGCGCGCTGATCGCCGCACGGGCCCGGCACGAGGAGCACACCGCCGGTCGGGAACTGCGGGCCACGCTGGCGGCACTGTCCGGGACCGCCCGGGTGCAGGAGGCGGCTCGGCTGCTCGGGTGTTCCCGTCGTCACCTGAGCGGCACGGTCCGCAGCGGGCTGGGGGTGACGCCGAAGGAGTATCAACGGCTCCTCCGGTTCGAGAGCGCGCGTGGTGGGCTCGTGGCCGCGGCCCGTGCCGGGACGGTCAGCCTGGCGGCGGTGGCCGCGGCGTCGGGATTCGCCGACCAGGCGCACCTGACCCGCGAATGGCGGGCCATGGCCGGGTGCACGCCGACCGAGTGGCTCCGCGCCGAGGGCCTGACCGTGCGAGGACCATCAGGCCGCGACAGGGCATAGGGGCGCGTCCGGACGACGACGGCCGCTGAGGCGTTCCCAAATCTTCAAGACCCCTGTCCCCGCCCGGCCCGACGATGGGTCCATGACGTTCCCTTTTCGGCTGTATCCCCGCCTCGTCGTGCCCGACCCGGACCGTGCGTCGGCGTTCTACCAGGTCACCCTGGGCGCTGAGCGGACGTTCAGCGCTCCCCCGGGCGACGACGGCCGGCCCAGCGTCGTCGATCACCGCCTCGGCGGGTCGTCCTTCCGGGTCTCGCCCGCCGTCTCGTCGTGGGGGTGGCTGTCACCCCGTGATCTCGGCGGATCCGCGGTCCTGCTCGAAGTCGAGGTGGACGATCCGGACGCGGTCGGCGAACGCATGGTCGCCCACGGCGCCGAGGTGGTCGTACCGATCGAGAACCGGCCCTACGGCAAGCGCTCGGGCCGCATCCGTGACCCGTTCGGCCACCTGTGGATCATCACCGGCGAGCCGCGCTGAGCAGGTCGGGGCCTCCGGGTTGCGGGGGGTGGGGCGGTCCTCCGTAGCCTTGGGCGGTGAGATTCGAGGTGCTGGGGCCGCTGAGCGTATGGACCGACCAGGGCGAGCCGGTCACGATCCGCGGCCGCATGGTCCGGGCCCTGCTCGCCGACCTGCTGGTGCACGAGGGGCAGGCGGTGTCGGTGGACCGGCTGGTCGACGACCTGTGGGGCACGACGCCCCCGGTCGATCCCCTGGCGGCGCTCCACGTGCGCGTCTCGCAGCTGCGCCGGGCCCTGGCCGGGGCCGAGCCGGGCGGCCGCGAGCTGGTGGTGTCCCAGGCGCCGGGGTACGCCCTGCGGGCCACGCCCGGCACCGTGGACGCGGAGCGGTTCGCGACCCTGACCCGGCAGGCGCAGGCGGCCGGCGACCCGCGGGCCCGGGCCGGGCTGCTGGCCGACGCGCTGGCCCTGTGGCGGGGCCCGGCCCTGGCCGACTTCGCCGACGAGGAGTTCGCCCGGACGACCGTGGCCAGGTGGGAGGAGCAGCGGCTGGCCGCCGTCGAGGCGTACGCCGAGGCCCGGCTGGAGCTGGGCGAGCACCGGGAGCTGGTCGGCGAGCTGGGCGAGCAGGTGGCCAGGCACCCCTACCGCGAGCGGCTGCGCGCGGCACACCTGCGGGCCCTCTACCGGGCGGGCCGGGCGGGCGAGGCCCTCGACGGCTTCCGCGAACTGCGGCGACGTCTCGGCGAGGAGCTGGGCCTCGACCCGGGCCCGGAACTGGTCGCGCTGCACCGGGCCATCCTGGCCGGCGACCCGTCCGAGGACGCGCCGGCGCCGGCCGCGCGACGGACCCGGCCCGCCGGCAACCTGCCGGCGCCGGTGACCGAGCTGATCGGACGCGACCACGCCGTCCAGCGGATCCGGGAGCTGCTGGCGACCGGCCGGCTGGTCACGGTCACCGGGCCGGGCGGCGTGGGCAAGACCAGCGTGGCTCTGGCTGCGGCCCGCACCCTGGTGGAGGCCCACGCCGACGGCGTGTGGCTGGTCGACCTGACCACCTGGGACGGCTCCGGCGACCCCGCCGAGCTGGTGCTGTCCGTCCTGGCCATCCCCGATCCGCCGGACGGGTCCCGACCGGCGGCCGAGCGGCTGGCCGCCGTGCTGCGCGAACGGCGGACGCTGCTGGTGCTGGACAACTGCGAGCACGTGGTGGAGCCGGCGGCCGGGCTGGTCGCGACCTTGCTGCCGGCGGCGCCCGGCCTGCGCGTGCTGGCCACCGGCCGCGAGCCGCTGCGGCTGCGCGGCGAGGTCCGCTGGGAGCTGCCGCCGCTGGACGTCCCCGACACCGACGACCCCGCCCGCCTGGCCGGGTCACCCGCCGTGCGGCTGTTCCTGGCCCGGGCCGGGTTGCCGCCGGCGCCGGAGAGCGCCGCCGAGGTGGCCGAGGTGTGCCGGCGGCTGGACGGCCTCCCGCTGGCGCTGGAGCTGGCCGCCACCCGGGTGCCCGCGCTGGGGGTGCCGGAGCTGGCGGCACGGCTGCGGGTGCCCCGTGACCGGTTCGGGCTGCTGGGCTCCGGTCCCCGGGACGCGCCCGCCCGGCAGCGCACGCTGGCCGCGGTCATCGACTGGAGCTGGCGGCTGCTGGAGGCGCGGGAGCGGGCCGTGCTGTACCGGCTGGCCGTCCACTCCGGCGGCTGCACCCTCGACGCGGCCGAGGCGCTGTGCGGCGACGTCTCCGCGCGGGGGCTGGGGGACGGGCTGCGGGACGGGCTGAGGGACGGGCTGCGGGACGGGCTGAGGGACGGGCTGGGGGACGGGCTGGGGGACGGGCTGGGGGACGGGCTGCGGGAGCGTGGCCACGACGGGACGGCCGACACCGGGCGGGGCGACGGCGTCGGCGCCGGCGAGGTGCTGGAGCTGCTGGCCGGGCTGGTGGACCGTTCGCTGGTGGTGCGCGGTGACGGGCCCCGGTTCCGGCTGCTGGAGTCGGTCTCCGCGTACTGCCTGGACCGGTTGCGCCGCGGCGGCGAGGAGGCGGCGCTGCGGCGCCGGCACGCCGACCACTACCTGGCCTTCGCCGAACGGGCCGAGCGGCGGCTGCGCGGCCCCGGCCAGCAGGAGTGGCTGCGCCGGCTGGACGCCGAGGCCGCGAACCTGCGCACGGCCCTCGACACGTTCCGGCGCGAGGGCGCGGCCGGGCAGGCGCTCCGGCTGGCCGGGGCGCTGGCGTGGTACTGGCTGCTGCGCGGCCGGCTCGCCGAGGCGCTGCGTGCCCTGTCCGGCGCCCTCGCGATCCCGGGAGAGGCGCCCGCCGCGGTCCGGGCCGCCGCCGAGGCCTGGCGTGCCGGCCTGGAGATCAGGCAGGGGCAGGCGGGGCCGGAGCGGGCGGCGGCGGCGCTGCGGGGCTTCGATGAGGCGTCGGACCCGGTCGGGCGGGCCCGCGCCGCCTGGTTCCTGGCCACGGCGATCGCCGACTTCGGCGACGAGAAGGCCACCGCCGCGCTGCTGGAGCCTGCACTCGGCACCTTCCGGGCCGCGGGCGACCGGTGGGGCGAGGCGGCCGTGCTGAGCACCCGCGCCATGCTCGCGCACGTCCGCCACGACGTGACGGCGCTGGAGCGTGACGCGCGCCGCAGCGCCGAGCTGTTCGGCGAGCTGGGCGACGACTGGGGCGTGCTCCAGGCGACCGACTGGCTGATCGCCCTCGCCGACCTGGCCGGCGACCGGGCGGAGGCGGCCAGGCTCAGCAAGGCGGGTCTGCGGATCGCCGAGGACCTCGGACTGTGGCCCGACGTGGCCGGCCGGCTGGCCTGGCTGGCGTGGATCTCGGTGCAGGACGGCGACTACCCCGGCGCGATCGAGCACGCCGAACGGGCCCGGCGGCTGTCCGCCGAGCAGGGGCAGCGCGCCGGGGAGGTGTTCGCGGCCATCAGCCTGGCGTTCGCGGCCCGCCGGTCCGGCCGGTCGGAAACGGCCGAGGAGCACCTGCGGTGGCTGCTGGCGTCGGCCCGCGGGCAGCAGGACGGCGGCGGCCACCCGCCGTACCTGCCGATGGTCCTGGACGAGCTGGGACTGCTGGCCGGGCAGCGGGGAGACCCGGCCGCCGCGCTGGCCTGGCACCGCGAGGGCTTCGACGTGTCCAGGGAGATCGGCTCGCTGCCCGGCATGGCCTGGGCGCTGGCGGGCATGGCCGGCGCGCTGGCGGCGGCCGGGCGGCCCGCCCTGGCAGCGGGTCTGCTCGGCGCGGCCGACAGCGCCCGGCGCAGGGCCGGACAGACGCTGTCCGCTTCGGACCGCGCCGAGCTGGACCGCATCACGGCCGCAGTCGAGGCCGCGGTCGGCGTCGCGGTCGGCGTCGCGGTCGGCGTCGCTGCCGGGGTCGCTGCCGAGGCCGCGGTCGAGGTCACGGTCGAGCACGCAGTCGGGGCCGCGGCCGAGGACGCCGCCCCCGGCTTCGCCGCGCTGTTCGCGAGCGGCTGCGAGCTGACGCCCGAGCAGGCCAGGTCCCTGGTGGACGAGGGCCGCGCCTGACGCGCCCGCGTGGTCTACTTGGGCACGTAGACGTGGACGACGATCCCGGACTCGAAACGGTTGACGTCGGCGAGCTTCAGGTGGGTGGTGTCGAACCCGGCGCCCTCGAACAGGTGCTTGCCGGCCCCGACGACGACCGGGAAGTACCAGAAGTGGAACTCGTCGACCAGCCCGTGCTCCACCAGGGTGCGGTCGAGCTCGCCGGTGCCCCACTTGAGGATGTGCGCGCCGGGCTGCTCCTTCAGCTTCGCGACCTCCTCGGCCACGTCGCCCCGCAGGACGGTGGCGTTCCAGGTGGCCTCGGTCAGGGTCCGCGACGCCACGTACTTGGGCAGGCCGTTCATGTGGTCGGCCGTGGGGCCGGTCTGCCCCGACCAGGCCTGCGCGAACCCCTCGTACGTCACCCGGCCCATCAGCATGGCGTCGGCCGAGCCCAGCAGCTTCTCGGAGTAGGCGGAGTGGTCCTCGTCCCAGTACGGGTGGCCCCAGTGCTGGGGCTCCGCCCGCGACGCCGTGGACGGCCGGGTGTCGTCGATGATGCCGTCCAGCGACACGAACGTCGACTCGATGAGCTTGCGCATCGTCCTGCTCCTCTGGTGTGCGTGTGACCGCGCTTTCCGATGACCACAAGCCTGCCGGTCGCCCCTTACCGTCTCCTTACCGTCCGCTCGCTCCTGCAGCGCCGCGCCCGTGCGGGTACGCGTGCGCGTGCGGATGCGTCCTGGTGCGCGCGCGGGTGCGGGTGTGCGGGCGGGGCCGGTCCCGGGGAGGAGGGACCGGCCCCGCGGGCCGGCGCCGGGGTGTCAGCCCAGGCCGTTGCGCATCGCGGTGATCAGCTCGCCGTTGGTCGTGTCACCGCTGAGCTCCCAGAAGAACGCGCCGCCGAGGCCCTGGTCCTTCGAGTAGCCCATCTTGCCGCCGATGGTGCTCGGCGTGTCGTAGCTCCACCACTGGTTGCCGCAGTGGGCGTAGGCGGTGCCCGCGACGGTGCCCGTGACCGGGCAGCGGGTCTTGAGCACCTTGTAGTCCTCGATGCCCTGCTCGTACGTGCCGGGCGCGGGACCGGTGGCCGTGCCGCCCGGCGCGGCCTGGGTGACACCCGTCCAGCCGCGGCCGTAGAAGCCGATGCCGAGCAGGAGCTTGCTCGCCGGCACGCCCTTGGCCTTGAGCTTCTGGATGGCGTTGTCGGAGTGGAAGCCCTGGATCGGGATGCCGCTGTAGGAGGTGAGCGGCGAGTGCGGGGCGGTCGGCCCCTGGGCCGCCCAGGCGCCGAAGAAGTCGTACGTCATGACGTTGTACCAGTCGACGTACGGGGCGGCGCCGCCGTAGTCGGCCGCGTCGATCTTGCCGCCGGAGGTGCCGTCGGCGGTGATGGCCGCCGTGACCAGGTTGCCCGAGCCGAACCGGGTACGCAGCGCCGACATCAGGTTCCGGAACGCCGCCGGGCCGCTGGTGTCGCAGGTCAGGCCGCAGGCGTTCGGGTACTCCCAGTCGATGTCGATGCCGTCGAAGACGTCGGCCCAGCGGGGGTCCTCCACGAGCCGGTAGCAGGACTCGGCGAAGGCCGCCGGGTTGGCCGCGGCCTGGCCGAAACCGCCGGACCAGGTCCAGCCGCCGAAGGAGAACAGCACCTTGATGTGGGGGTGCTTCTTCTTCAGCTTGCGGAGCTGGTTGAAGTTGCCGCGCAGGGCTCCGGTGTCCCAGGTGTCGGCGACGCCGTCGACGCTCTCCGCGGCGCCGTAGAACCGGTCGTAGTCGGCGTAGGAGTCGCCGATCGTGCACTGGCCGTTCTGCACGTTGCCGAACGCATAGTTGATGTGCGTCAGCTTCGCGGCCGAGCCGCTGGTGTCGATGTTCTTGACGTGGTAGCCACGCTGGTAGATACCCCACTGCACGAAGTAGCCGAGCACCTTGTCACCGCCTCCGCCTCCGCCGCCGGTGGTGGTGGCGGTGACGGGGTCGCTGGGGGTGGAGAGGTTGCCGGCGGCGTCCTTGGCGCGGACGGTGTAGGTGTAGGCGGTGTTGGGGTTGAGGCCGGTGTCGGTGTGGGTGGTGCCGGTGACGGTGGTGATGAGGGTGGTGCCCCGGTAGAGGTCGTAGCCGGTGACGGCGACGTTGTCGGTGGAGGCGTTCCAGGCGAGGGAGACGCTGGTGGAGGTGACGCCTGCCGAGCGCAGGTTGCCCGGTTTGGAGGGCGCCTGCGTGTCTCCGCCTCCGCCGCCGGTGGTGGTGGCGGTGATGGGGTCGCTGGGGGTGGAGAGGTTGCCGGCGGCGTCCTTGGCGCGGACGGTGTAGGTGTAGGCGGTGTTGGGGCTGAGGCCGGTGTCGGTGTGGGTGGTGCCGGTGACGGTGGTGATGAGGGTGGTGCCCCGGTAGAGGTCGTAGCCGGTGACGGCGACGTTGTCGGTGGAGGCGTTCCAGGCGAGGGAGACGCTGGTGGAGGTGACGCCTGCCGAGCGCAGGTTGCCCGGCTTGGAGGGCGCCTGCGTGTCTCCCCCTCCGCCGCCGGTGGCCTTCCACAGGGCCGGCACGTTCGACGGTTCCCAGCCGGGCTGGGAGGTGTGGCTCTGCAGGCACTCGTACTCGGCGCCGTTGTGGGTGACGCGGGTGCCCGTGGTGTAGGCGGTCCAGGGGGCCCACTCCGCCAGGGCGCCGGCGGAGGCGAGGGACGTGGTGGCGCCGTAGGCTCCGGGCGGGGCGGCGACGGCGGCGGTGAGCGGCAGCAGCAACGCCGCCAGGCCGGCCAGGATCTTGCCGATGGTCTTGTTCGTCATGGTTCTCCGGCATCCGTGGGTGTGGGGGGTGGGATGGGAGTCGGTCCGACACGAAAACTCTTAGGAAAGTTTCCTGTCTGTTGTTGGAACGTAGCTCGCCCCCGGGACCGCGTCAACAGCCATCGCGGCGATCCCGGGCCGAGCGGTCCGGCCGGCGCGTCGGTGGCCGGCCCTGGTCGCGGCCTGCGGCCGCGTGCCTTCAGCCGGTGTGGCCGGGCCGGGTCGCCGAGGCGAGGAACAGCGGCAGGGCGAGGAACGCCCGGTCCTGCCGGGCCCGCTCCGACTGCTCCGCCAGCCAGGAGTCGTGCCGGCCGGGGGTGACGGCGCCCGCCGACAGGGCCGCGCGGGCCATGCCCGCGAGCATGGGGAGCATCCTGTCGCCGGTGTAGAGCACGGTGTGCACCTCGACCTCGACGTCGCCGAAACCGGCGTCCAGCAGCAGGCCGCGATACCGGCGGGCCGAGCGGGGGGCGGTGACGAGGTCGGCGCGCGCGTGCACGATGGCCCGGGTCGCCTCCGCGTCGTCGGAGTCGATGACGAAGGTGTCCCAGTCCTGGCCGACGAGCACGACACGGCCGCCGGCGGCGAGGACGCGGGCGGCCTCGCCCAGCGCCCGACCGGCGTCGGCGAGGTCGTGGAACACCTTCTCGGCCCGGTACCCGGCGACCTCCCCGCCACCGAGGGGAAGGTCGTAGGCGTTCCCGCCCCTGAAGTCCGCGCCGGGCCACCGCCCCCTCGCGACGGTGATCATCTCCTCGTCGAGGTCGACGCCGATCGCGCGGGCGCCGCGCTCGGCCAGTTCGGCGACGGCTCGGCCGGTCCCGCAGCCCACGTCGACGACGGCCGCGCCCGGGTCGAGGCGGAGCAGGTCGTAGGAGCGAGAGCGGAGGGCGACCGACTGGGGGAGGGCGTCCAGGGCGTCGAGGAGCGTGATGAGTTCCGTGGTGTTCGACATGCCGGTCATGATCCGACTTAATGTCGACATGAAGTCAAACGTGGTCCTGTCCATCGGCGCGGCGGCTGCCCGGTTCGGTCTGGCCGCGCACGTCCTGCGGCACTGGGAGTCGATGGGGCTCCTCGCGCCCGCCCGAGCGGAGGGCGAACGACGTCGCTACGGCCCGTCCGACCTCTACCGCATCGCGGTGATCCTGCGGGCCAAGGAGGCGGGCTTCGCCCTGGAGGACATCAAGGAGATGCTCACCACCGCCGACGCCGCGGCCCGGCGGACGATCCTGCTGCGCCACCGTGCCGAACTGGCCGGGCGCATCGCGCGGGCGCAGGCGTCGCTGGAGGTGATCGACTGCGCGTTGGACTGCGAGCACGAGGATCTCACCGCCTGCCCCAGCTTCCAGTCGATGGTCGCCGAACGGCTCGCCCCCGTCCCGAGCCCGTGACCGGGGCCCGCCGGTTGCGCCTCGCCTCCATGCGGCCCCGGAACGACGGCACGCGGCCGTGCCAGCGTGCCGCCCCCGAGGGGCCTCAGGCGGCCGACCACTCCGGGTCGCGGCCCAGGTAGCGCAGCAGCTCGGCCACGGTGTCGTCACCGTCGCGCGGCTCCAGCGCCGCCGCGTAGGCCCCGTACGCGCGCAGCGGCTCGACGATCTGCCGGGCCACGGCCAGCAACTCTGCCGCGTACTCGGGGGTGAGCGTCGTCGGCTGCCCGGTGGCCACGGCGATGTCCCAGGCGTGCACGGCAGCGTCCAGAGCGCACGCGCCGGCGCCCGCCTCGGGCGTCAGCTTGTTGGGCGGCACCGGGACGGGAACCTCGGCGGCGGTGCGGTCCACGCCCGCCCAGGCCCTCGCCGAGCGCTCCAGCGCCGCCTCCAGATAGGCGGCGGGCTCCTCGGCCAGCGTGCCCGACGGGGCGAACGGGTTGTCGGCGGGACCGGGCTCACCGGTCAGGAACGACGCGAAGCCGATCTGGTCGCCGGCCGCGTGCTGGAGCACCTGGGTGACGTTCCACTGCGCGCACGGCGTCGGCAGCCCCCAGCCCGCCTCGGGAACACCCCTGACGGCGGCGCGCAGCGCCTGGTGGGAGTAGTCGAGGACGGTCCAGCCGGTGACGATGGGGGTGCTCATGATGCGGCCCTTCTGCTCGGTGACGCTCTCACTCTATCAGAACGGAATGCTTTATTCCACTAATGTTCTGGAGCCGCTGGTACCGCAGGATCTGCTCGCGGCGCGCAGCCCTGTGCGGGAACGTCAGACGACCGGTGGCCGGTGCCACATCGTCAGGCGCATCACCCGGAGGTAGCCCATCGCCTCGTAGACCGGCTGTCCCTCGTCGCTGGCGATGAGCGTGGCCGGGAGGGTGGGGGAGACCAGGGTGGCCGCCCAGGTGAGCGCCGCGCCGATACCCCGGCGGCGGTGCGAGGGCAGAGTGGAGACCCATTCCACGTCCACGATGCCATGGCCGAGGCGGGCTCCCGAGGTGGCGACGGGCCGGTCGCCGTCGTACCCGACGAAGAGCCGGACCGGCCCCCGCAGCACCCGCACGTCGCCGAGGACCGTACCCCGCGCCTCCGGCAGCGGGTACGCCCGGACGAGCGTCCGGACGAAGTCGTCCAGCGACTCCTGGCCGGTCACCGGGACGATCCGGAGCCCCTGCGGGATCGGCGGCGGCGTGCCGCCCGGCGGGCGCAGCATGAACGGCGGATGACCCATCAGCAGCAGGCCCGCCCCGGACAGGTCCGGAGTCGGCCAGGCCGACAGGAACACGAAGTGACGCTCGGGCGGGTAGAACTCGGCGACCCGCCGCACGACGTCCGCCAGGTCCACGTACGGCGGAGGCCGCAGCAGCACGGCCGCGTTGTCGAACAGGACGGGCGAGGCGGGGTCGGCCACGGCCAGGTCCGGCCAGCGCCGCGACCGCCCGCCCGCGCAGGACGCGACGAAGGCGTTGCGGTCGGCGTTGGCGAGCACGAACCTGCGCAGCACGGAGTCGCCGGCGTCGAGGCCGGGCTCCCAGCCGTCGGTGAGATGCGCTCCGCCCACGTCCCCCACCTATCCACCGCAGGGGGCGGTCACCGGGCCGCGCCGGGCCGGGCCGCGCCGCGCCGCACCGCGCCGGGCCGCGCCGCACCGCGCCGGGCCGCGCCGCACCGCGCCGGGCCGCGCCGGGCCGCGCCGGGCCGCGCCGGGCCGGGCCGGGGCGAGCGGCGATCGCCCGGCCGGGCGCCGATCCGCGGGCGGGGCGCGGGATCCGGCGGGGTTTCCGGCACAATCGACCTGTGCCGGCAGCCCCCGGCCGCCCGAGCCCCGGCCCGGCCAGGTCGTCCCCGACGCGATCGACCGGACGCCGGCCCGTCCCCAGGGAAGATGATGCAGCGGATGCGCCCCCTCCGATCGACCGACCCCCGGGAGGTCGCCGGTTACGCCCTGCGTGGGCGGATCGGCGAGGGCGGTCAGGGCACGGTGTTCCTCGGCACCTCACCGCGCGGCGAGCCCGTCGCCGTCAAGCTCCTGCACGCCCACTTCGGCAGCGACCACGACGCCAGACGCCACTTCCACCGCGAGCTGGCGGCGTTGCGGCGGATCGCGCCGTTCTGCATCGCCAAGGTGCTCGCCGCCGATCCCGACGCCGACCCGCCGTACGTGGTCAGCGAGTACGTGGACGGCCCGTCGCTGCAGGAGGCGGTGCGCGACCGGGGCGTCATGGCCGGGGCCGACCTGCACCGGCTGGCCGTGGCGACCGCGACGGCGCTGGGTGCCGTCCACGCGGCCGGGGTGGTGCACCGCGACTTCAAGCCCGCGAACGTGCTGCTGGCCGCCGACGGCCCCCGCGTCATCGACTTCGGCATCGCGCGTCCCCTCGACGCCACCGCCGCCACGGTCAGCGGCGTCGTCGGCACCCCCGCCTACATGGCGCCCGAGCAGCTCGCGGGCGACCCGGCCGGGCCGCCGCTCGACCTGTTCGCGTGGGGCTGCACGATCACGTACGCGGCCGGTGGGCGGCCGCCGTTCGGGTACGAGCCGCTGCCGGCGGTGATCAACCGCATCCTGAACGGCGAGCCGGAACTGGGGCCGCTCACGGGGGAGCTGCGCACGATCGTCGCCGCCTGCCTGGACAAGAACCCGGCCCGCCGGCCGACCGCGCAGCAGGCCCTCATGGGGTTGATGGACCACCGCCAGGGCGGCCGCCTGTTCGCCGTCCCGCCCCAGCCCGGCCTGCACCCCGGCTCTCACCTCGGCTCTCACCCCGGCCCGCACCCCGGCCCTCAGCCCGGCTCTCGGCCCGGCCCCGGGGTCGGCCCTCAGTCCGGCCCGCACGGGAGCGTGCCGGCCCCGTCCGTCGCCGCGTCCGGCCTGCCTGCCGCTCCCTCGGGAGGCTACGGCGCGCCGTCCGGGCCGTCCGTACCGTCCCGGCCGGCGACCACGCAGCCGGGCCGCAGGCGAGGCGGAGCGATCATCGGCGCGGCCGGCGCGGCACTGGCCGTGGCCGCCATGATCGTCACGGTCTTCGTCATCGTGAAGGACAGGCCGGGCATCACCACCACCGCCAGCCCGTCTCCCTCCACCGGCTCGGCGACGTCGCCCGCGTCGCCCTCGCCGTCGGCTCAGACCGCCGGTCAGGTGGCCAGGACACCCCGGCTCGGCCTGGAGTTCTGGCAGGACGGCGCCCCCGCCCCGATGGCCCTCGACGACCTCGACGACCCGGTCACCACCGTCACGCTGAAGGCCGCGCGGTTCGAGCTGCACTTCCCCAAGCTGACCAAGGACCGGGCCCTGCAGATCTGCGCCTGGACCGACAGGTCGGTCTTCGCGATCGAGGACGGCGGCAAGGTCGCCGACCACCGGTGCTTCCGCCCCGGCACCGGCATGGCCGACTACGAGTACGGCTCCGGCACGCTCTTCCTCAACGACGAGGGGCACAACCACCTGGTGGGCACCAGGGTCGCCGAGCACTCCGCCACGCTGGACAAGGTGCTGTTCGCCACGGTGTTCCGCGACGGCGACTCCAAGCCCATGGCCGAGCAGAGACAGGACGTCTACCTGGCCGTCTTCACCGACCTCGACGGCGACGGGGAGTTCCGGAAGGCCGGTCGGGGGGAGTACGAGTACGTCATGCTCGACTTCCCCTCCTGACAGTCCGCGACAAGGGTCACCGGACCAGTTCGGTGCGCAGCTCGTGGCTCCCGTCGGGCAGGCGGGCCTCGTAGAAGAGGCGATGGCCGCCCGACGGCAGGCGCAGGACGTCGAGGTAGCGGACGTCCACCACGGGTGGGCCCGCCACCGGCACCAGCCGCGAGGCGTCGCCGGGACGGGCGGGGAGGGCCAGGCCGGTCCGCTCGAACCAGTTCTCCCGCGCCGTGGCCCGCCCGTCGTAGCTGGCGCGGCCGTCGGGCAGGACGCTGGTCAGCCGCGCGCCGCGGGCGTCCCAGGCGCCGGGCCGGCCGGTGAGCGCCGTGCCGTGCCACCGCCAGGTCAGGCCGTCGGCGCTGGTGGCGTACGCGGTGCTCATCCGGTCCTCCGCGCCCGGCTCGTCGAGGGGGTGGCAGCAGATCCACGCCCGCCACAGGCCGCCGGCGTACCGGATCACCGGGTCCTTGACCGCGGTGCGCGCGTCCCCCTCGAACACCGGACGCGCCTCCGCCCCCGCCAGCCCTTCCGGGGTGGCCGCCTCCAGGACGCCGATCCACCAGTGTTTGGTACCCGGCGTGGCGCAGCTCACGTAGAGGCGCCACCGCCCCGACGGGGTGCGGAGCAGGGCGGGGCGTTCGACCATCGCCGCGCCGAAGAGTTCCCGGGGCAGGACGGCGACCGTGGCGTACCGCTCGCCGTCGGCCGACCGGGCGATGACGTTGTGGTCCTGTCCGGACCGTACGCGGTAGGCGACGACGACCGTCCCGTCGGCGTCGAGTGCGGCGCTCGGCGCGCCCGCCCACTGCTGCGGGCCGGGCCCGGGCGCCGGCACCGCCACCACGGGCCGCCCGCCTCCGGGCAGCGGGAAGGCCGTGGGAGGGGCCGTGGGAGGGGGGGAAGGGGTTGGGGATGCCATGGCTCCAGCGTCGCCGCCCGGCCCTGTCCGACGCGAGTGGCAGTCGTGCCGAGGTACGGGTATTTCCTGCCATAATCGGGACGTGATCCGCGACGTCGTCGCCGTGGTGGGCGAGAAGGTGGCCGCGTTCGAGCTGGGCGTGGTCTGCCAGGTCTTCGGCCTCGACAGGTCGGACGACGGCCTGCCCGTCCACGACTTCGCCGTGTGCGCGCCGCGGCCCGGGGCGGTCCCGACCACGTCGGGATTCGCAGTCCACGTCGAGCACGGGCTGGAGCGGCTGGCGGCCGCCGACCTGGTGGCCGTGCCCGCCTGGCCGCAGCTCGACGCACCGGTGCCGGAGCCGCTCCTGGCCGCCCTGCGCGAGGCGGCCGGGCGCGGCGCCCGGGTGCTCTCGATCTGCACGGGCGCCTTCCTGCCTGCCGCCGCGGGGCTGCTCGACGGTCGGCGTGCCGCCACCCACTGGCAGTTCGCCGGCCTGCTCGCCGAGCGCTTCCCCCGGGTCAGGGTGGACCGCGACATCCTCTACGTCAGCGACGGGCCCGTGCTGAGCAGCGCGGGAGCCGCAGCGGGCATCGACGCCTGCCTGCACCTGGTCCGCCAGGAGTACGGCGCCGCGACGGCCAACGCGCTGGCCAGGCGGATGGTGGTGCCCGCCCACCGATCGGGCGGGCAGGCCCAGTTCGTGGAGGCGCCCGTGCCTGCGCCGCGCACGCCGTACGAGCTGTCGGAGCTGATCGACTGGATGCAGGAGCACCTCGCCGAGCCGCTCACCGTGCCGGCCCTGGCGGCCCGGGCGGCGATGTCGCCGCGGACGTTCGCCAGGAGGTTCAGGGCGCTGACCGGCACCACGCCGCACCGGTGGCTGCTCGACCAGCGGCTCCAGCTCGCCGAGGAACTGCTGGAGACGACCGACCTGGCCGTCGAGGCGGTGGCGGCGCGCGCCGGGTTCGGCGGGGCCGACACCCTGCGCCACCACTTCGCGGCGCGCCGGGGCGTCGGCCCCGCCGCCCACCGCCGCGCCTTCCGCCGTGACCCGCGGGCGAGCTGACCCGCGGGCGGCTGACCTGCGGGCGAGCTGACCCGCGGGCGGCTGACCTGCGGGCGAGCTGACCTGCGGGGCCGAGCGGTGGCGGCGCCGCGGATCCGGCGCCGCGGCCTCCTCCGCGGGTCAGTCGAGGAGGCCGTCGCGGGCGCCGCCGCCTGCCGCGGGCGCTATTCGGTGATCTTCTTCCCGTTCGGGCCGACCGCGTACCACTCGGCGCCGAACTCCTCGATGTCGTGCCCGCTGGTGTCGCCCGCCTTCTCGTCGCCCTGGTAGTAGTACAGCGGCCAGTCGCCGTAGACGACCTGCTCGGTGCCGTCCTTACGCTCGGTCGTGGAGATCAGGTTCTCCTTGGCCCCCTCCTCGGCCTTGGGCTTGCCCGTGGTGAGGTACGGCGGCCAGGCCGTGGCGCACTCGTCGTAACAGCTCGACTTGCCGTTCTTGTCCTTCTCGAACAGGTAGAGCGTGCGCCCCTCGCCGTCGACCAGGATCCGGCCGATCCCGGCCTCCGCCACGCTCACCGGCGCGTCGGGCACCGGCGTGGCCGCGCCGGGGCTGCCGTCCGGCGACATCCCGGTCGCGGGAGGGGAGTCGTCCGGGCCCGGCCCGGTGGGCGGCGAGTAGGAGGCGGGCGCGGGCGGGGCCGACGCCGGCGCGGCGTCGCCCCCGGTCCCGCCGCAGGCGGTGAGCAGAAACAGTGCGATGGCCGTCCCGGTCAAGGGGGCTGGGAATGTCCTCATGCCCCCAGGATCGGCGGGCGCCCCGCCGTCAGGCCCGGCGCGCCGGGCGCGTCTTGCGGAACCCTTGCGCTAACCGGTCCCGCGCATTAGCCGGCGCCGGGATCACCGGTCCTGACGGCGTGCCGGCTCGGCCGCGGCGGCGACAATCTCCTCACGACCGACGGCGGCGCGCCCGGGGCCGCATAGCCTGGCAGGGTGAGCCAGCCCCCCGACCGCCTGCCGTCGCACTTCTGGTCTGCGCCGGCCGTCGCCGTCGCGCTCGCCACGTGCGACGTCCCCACCCTGATCGGTGAGGTGCGCCGGGCGCGCGGCTGGACGCAGACCGAGCTGGCCGAGGTGATCGGCTACTCGCAGAGCTGGGTGTCCAAGGTGCTGCGCGGCCGCCAGCCGCTGACCGTGGACCAGGTGCGGGAGGTGGCCGGCCGGCTCGGCATACCGCTCCACCTGCTGCGCTTCGGCGAGCGGGTGGGGGAGCGGGCCGGCGCGCGGCTGGCCGGGCAGGTGGACGAGACCACCGTGCTGAGCCTGACGAGCGTCACGGGCGCGCGCCGCCGCATGGAGGCGGCCACGCCGTCCAGGGAGCTGGTGCACGGCGCCGTCGCCCACGTCGAGCTGGCCGGGCGCGTGCTGCACCGGATCGATCACCGGCTGGCCGGTCAGGTGCGGGCCGGGCTCAGCGAGGCGGCCGGGTTCGCCGCGTGGATCCACAGCGACCTGCTCGACCTCGGCACCGCCCGCGTCTACTACCGGCTCGCCGTGGACAGCGCCCGCCGGGCCGGTCACCGGCTGCTGGCCGCCTACATGCTCGGCAGCCGCGCCGCGTTCGAGGTCGAGGCCGACGATCCGGGGCTGGCGCTCGCCCTGCTCGCGCAGGCGCGTCGGGAGCTGGGCGACGACCCGCCGCACATCGCCCGCGCCTGGCTGTCCAGCATCGAGGCGCTCGCCCACGCGACCGGCCGCGACGCCCATGCCGCCCGCGCGGCGCTGCGCGTCGCCGAGGGCGCGGTGACCCGGGGGGAACGCGCGGCCGCCCCGCCGTGGCCGTGGGTCTTCCCGTTCGACCACGCCAAGGTCGCCGGTTACCGGGCCGTGGTCTCGGTACGGCTCGGCCGGGCCGCGGAGGCGGAGAGCGCCTTCTCCGCGTCGCTGGCCGCCTCCCCGCCCGCCGCCAAGCAGCATGGCGTCCTCATGACCGAGATGGCCGCCGCCAAGGCCATGAACGGCCGGCACGAGGAGGCGTTCGGCCTGGCCGCCGACGCGCTCAGGCTCGGGGTCGCCTACGGCTCCGACCGCGTCATCCAGCGCGCCAGGCGCTTTCGCCGGGCCTACGCGGGCCCGATCACGGCCACCGTACGCACCTTCGACGAGAGACTGCACGCCACGATGCTGTAGGAGTGGGCATGACGCGCATCGCGATCTCCGGCCACCGGGGGCTGCCGCCCGACACCGCCGAGCTGGTGGCCACTGAGCTACGGGCGGTGCTGGGCGAGGAGGGGTCCCCCATCACCGGTCTGTCGTGTCTGGCCGACGGGGCCGACCAGATCTTCGCCCGCGTGGTCCTCGACCTCGGCGGCGCGCTGGAGGCGGTGGTCCCCGCCCAGCGCTACCGGGAGGCGCTTCCCGACGAGGCGCAAGACCGGTACGACGAGCTGGTGAGGCACGCCGCCGAGGTGCACCGGCTGCCGTTCGTCGAGTCCACCTCCGAGGCGCACATGGCGGCCGGCCGCCACCTGCTGGACGACGCCGACACGCTGGTCGCCGTGTGGGACGGCCTGCCGGCCCGCGGGCACGGCGGCACCGCCGACGTGGTCGCCGAGGCGCTGGCCCGCGGCATCCGGGTGCGCGTGGTCTGGCCCGCCGGCGCGCACCGCGACTGAGCCCGGCCGCCGTGCCGTCGTCAGGTCACGCGGGCCACCACCAGGGGTGGAGCAGGATCTACCCCGCTCGTGCGGGGGGCCCGGCCCCCTGATCCTCGCCGCTCCACGTGCCGCTCAGCCGGCTCGCGGGCCCGCCTGCCACGGTGTTCGCTCGCGGCCGGTGGACCGGCCGCGGCGCTTTACCGTTCGCAGGGCGCGGGCGGGAACTCCCGGCCGCGAGCCGGAGAACGCCTGGGTAATTTCACCGTGGGAACGACCGGTTTTTACCTGATGTCACGCGACACCTAACGTTCGTCGCTCCACGTAGTCGAACGCCTCCAGCCGATTCTTGTCGGACCCCACACGGCAATCCGACCAAACCTGGACTTTTGCCTCCGCAAGATGACTGTCTCCACTGACTCGCCCTAGCGTGAGGAAGAGATCGCGACGCCGTCACGGCGGCCATTTCCCGGCTTTGACCTGGCGTTGCGCGTCAGGGCAGTCGCCCGCAGCACACTCACCGGAGATGGCAAGGAGTCATCTGTCATGATCAACTTCAGGAACGCTCTCGCCACCGGCGCCATGGTGGCCTCGGTCTTCGTCGCACCTGCGGCGATCACGGCGCAGTCCGCCAGCGCGGAGCCCGTCCTCAGCAAGTCGACCGCGACGACGGTGGACTACCAGACGAAGCCGTGCTGGAAGCACAAGAAGCCCTGGAAGGTGAATCACTGCCGTAACTGGAAGGGCGGCGGTGGCGGTGGCGGCGGTGGCGGCGGCGGTGGCGGCGGCGGTGGCGGTGGCGGCGGCGGCGGTGGCGGCGGCGGCGGTGGCGGCGGCGGTGGCGGCGGCGGCGGTGGCGGTGGCGGCGGCGGCGGCGGCGGTGGCGGCGCCAACGTCAACGTCAACAACACCAACACCAACACCAACGTCAACTGATCCGCCCGGCCACCCGACTCGCTGCCTCGCCCACCCGGAGCTCCGCACCCAGCGGGCGGCTCCGGCCGTGCGCGAAGCCGTACCAGGCAAACAGGGCCGCACCGGCCTCCGGTGACGGCCCTTCACCCATCCCGCGACGGTGCCCATAGGCTTGGGCCCATGGGAATGGTCGGGACGGTCGGGCTGGTGCTGCACCCTCGGCGCGACTCCAAAGAGGCGATCGACACCATCGTGAGCTGGGCCGCGGGCAGCGGCGCCACCGTGCTCGGGCTGCCCGAGGAGGTCGGCCGGATCGACTGCAGCGCCGTCGCCGTAGGCCCCGAGACCCTCGTCCAGCGGTCGGACCTGCTGGTGAGCCTCGGCGGCGACGGCACCATGCTGCGCACCATGCGCCTCATCGCCGGCCTGCCGACCCCGGTCCTCGGCGTCAACCTCGGCCGGCTCGGCTTCCTGGCCGAGATCGACGTCAGGGAGCTGCCCGCGACGCTGTCGGCCATCACGAGCCACGCCTTCACCGTCGAGCCCCGCATGGCCGTCCGCACCTGCCTCGACGGCGTCGACGTCACGGCGTTCAACGACATCGCGCTGGCCCGCATCCCCGGTGAGGGGCTGGCCGCCGTGGCCGTCGTCGCGGCCGGTCACCCCTTCGTCCGCTACGCCGCCGACGCCGTCATCGTGGCCACCTCCACCGGCTCCACCGCCTACAGCTTCTCGGCCGGCGGGCCGATCGTCTCGCCCCGCGTGGAGGCCGTGCTGGTCGTGCCCGCCGCCGCCCACTCCGTCTTCAACCGGGCCCTGGTGCTCCCCGCCGACGAGGAGGTCACCCTGGAGCTGCTGCCCACCAGCGGGCGGCTGGCCGTGGAGGTGGACGGCGCGGTCGCGGGGCACCTGTGCCCGGGCGACCGCCTCACGGTCACCGCGCTGCCCGGCGCCGCCAAGGTGGTGCGGCTCGGCACCACGTTCTACGAGCGGGCCCGCCGCAAACTGCGCGTCGACGGCAGCGTCGAGGCGGGCTGACCCGCCCCCCGGCCGTGCCGCCCCCGCGGGGCGCGCGGGTCCTCCCCGCGCCCGTGCCCCGGCCCGTGCCCGTGATCGTGGTCGTGGTCGTCTCCGTGGTCATGGCCGGTGCGGGCGTCGTGGTCCTCCGGGTCGCGCCGGGACGCCACCAGCGCCGCGAGCGCCGTGGTGATCGGCACCGCCGAGATCAGCCCCAGCGTGCCCACCACGCTGCGCACGATCTCCTGCGCGATGACCGGCGTGGCCAGCGCCTCGCCCAGCGGCTGGTTGCCGATGCTGAACAGCAGCAGCAACGGCAGGGACGCCCCCGCGTACGCCAGGATGATGGTGTTGATCACCGAGGCGATGTGGGCGCGCCCGACGCGGCTGCCGGCCCGGTAGAGGCGGCGGAAGCCGTACGACGGGTTGGCCGCGGCGAGCTCGGTGACCGTGACCGCCTGCGTGACCGTCACGTCGTCCAGCACGCCCAGCGCGCCGATGATGATGCTCGCCAGCAGCAGGCCCTGCGCGTCGATCGGCATGCTCAGGCCGAGGGTGAACGAACTGTCGTCGGTGACGCCGCTGAGCCGCGCGAACCCGATCGACGCGTACGACAGCGCGCCGGTGACGGTCAGGCTGGCCAGCGTGCCGAGCACGGCCATCGACGTCGTCAGCGTGAACCCGTGCGTCAGGAACAGCACGCTCAGCATGATCGCCGCCGCGCCCACGATGGCCACCAGCATGGGTGGCTCGCCCCCGAGGATGCCGGGGATCAGGAACGTCAGCAGCAGCACGAACGTGATCGCCAGCCCCACCAGCGCCGTGACCCCGCGCCAGCGGCCGAACGCGATCACCGCCAGCGCGAACGCCACCCCGAACAGCCACAGCTGCGACTCCCGGTCGTGGTCGGAGATCTGGTAGCCCGTGCTCTCCGGCTCGGGGTCGTCGAACTTGATGAGCACCACCTCGTCGCCGGCCTCGAAGCGCTGCGCGCCCGGCCCGGTCGGCAGCGGCAGCTTCACCTTGCGGCCGGCGTCGGGCCCCTCGTCGACGCGCACCACGGCGTCGCCGCAGGTGGCGGAGTCGGCGGGCGGCATGCCTTCCGGTGTCGGCTGGCACGGCAGGCTCTGCACGGCGGTCACCGTGCCGCCGAGCTGGGAGACGCCGTCGGGCGGTACGTCGGCCTGCTGCCCGGTGGGCCACAGCCACACCAGCATGACCACCGTGGCGATCGCCACCGGCACCAGCACGGCGAGGGTCGCCACGACCGCGCGCCGCGAGGTGGGCACGTCCGCGCCGTGCCCGTGGTTGCCACCCATCACGCCTCCTCGCACTCCGAGGAGTGACAGTACTGCACGAACAGGCGGGTATCCGCCCGATCGCCGGGTAGGCGCAGGTCATGACGACGCTGGTGGGCACCTCCGGCTGGCAGTACCGGGACTGGCGCGGCGTCCTGTACCCCGAGGGCGTCCCGCAGCGGCTGTGGCTGGAGACGTACGCCGGCACGTTCCCGACCGTCGAGAGCAACAACGCCTTCTACCGCCTGCCGAAACCGGAGTCGTTCGCCGGCTGGCGCGAGCGCACGCCCGACGGGTTCGTCATGGCCGTCAAGGCCAGCCGCTACCTCACCCACATTAAACGGCTGGCCGGCCCGGAGGAGCCCGTGGCGCGGCTGATGGCGGCCGCCTCGCAGCTCAAGGAGAAGCTCGGCCCCATCCTGCTGCAGCTCCCGCCCACGCTCAGGGCCGACCCCGAGGCGCTCGACCGGTGCCTGGCGTGTTTCCCGGACGGCGTGCGGGTGGCGGTCGAGTTCCGCCACCCGAGCTGGTGGACCGGCGAGGTGCGGGACGTCCTGCTGGGCCGCGGGGCGGCACTGTGCTGGGCCGACCGGCTCGGCCGGCCGGTGAGCCCGTTCTGGCGCACCGCCCGCTGGGGCTACGTCCGGTTGCACGAGGGCCGGGCCACGCCGCGCCCCGAGTACGGCCGCACGTCGCTCGCCACGTGGGCGGGGCGGGTGCGCGACGCCGGCTGGGACGACGCTCACGTCTATTTCAACAACGACCCGGGGGGAGCGGCCGTGCGCAACGCGATCCGGTTTGCCAGACTCGTCTAGGTGCACACTCGCCTGTACCGCAACGGAGTTCTCGACAAGGAGGGCTTCCCCGCGGAGGAGATCTCCGGCTACGTCAGCGATCCCGCCAACGTGGTCTGGTTCGACCTGTGCTCCCCGGACCGGCACGAGGTCGCCCTGCTGGAGGAGGAGCTGGGGCTGCACGAGCTGGCCGTCGAGGACGTCCTTGCCGAGAACCAGCGCCCCAAGGTCGACATCTACGACAACCACCTGTTCATCACCGTCTACGGCGTGAGCCTGGACGACGGCCGGCTCGACACGGTCGAGGTGAACGTCTTCGTCACCCGCAACGCCCTCGTCACCGTCCGCGAGAACGAGCGTTTCGACATCGGCAAGGTGGTCAGGCGCTGGGACGCGGCCGACCACCGCCTGGGCGCCTACGGCGTGGCGTTCCTGCTGCACGGGCTGCTCGACCAGGTCGTGGACGGCCACCTCGACGTCGTCGACGAGCTGGACGGCAGGATCGACGACCTGGAGGAGGCGTTGTTCGCGGACGACCGGCAGATCGACGGGCGGACGCTCCAGCGCACCATCTACGAGCTGCGCAGGAACGCCGCCCGGTTCCGCAAGCTCGTCATGCCCATGCGGGAGGTGGTCGGCACCCTGATCCGCCGCGAGCAGGACCTGGTCGCGGGCACGGAGCTCGTCCCCTACTACGAGGACGTCTACGACCACGTGCTCCGGGTGAACGAGTGGATCGACTCCACCCGCGACCAGCTCGCCAACCTGCGCGAGACCCGTCTGGCGGAGCAGGGCTTCCGGCTCAACGAGATCATGAAGCGGCTCACCGGGTGGGCGGCCATCATCGCGGTGCCCACCCTGATCACCGGCTTCTACGGGATGAACGTCCCCTACCCGGGCTACGGGCAGCAGTCGGGGTTCTGGCTGTCGGCGCTGCTCATCTGCGGCATCTCCGTCGGTCTCTACGCCGCGTTCAAGAAGCGCGACTGGCTGTAGCTCGCTGCTCAGAAGACGGGCCGCGACCAGGCCGCCAGCTCCTCGACCGGAGCACGCCGGCATTCAGCTCTTGGCCGCCGCATTCACGATTCGCGTCGTGGAACGGCCGGGGATCGCCTCCAGCTCCCAGCACTCGGCGCCCAGCAGCGCCGCCGCGGCCCGCCTGGCGCCCGCGTGCGGGTCGCCCGCGGTGTGCGCGAGCGCGCCCGGCCGCATGGGGGCGAGCAGGTCGATGTAGTCCTCCGGGCCGTGCGCGGCGGGCGGGCCGGTGACGATGAACACGCCGGCGACGAAGCGCAGGGCGGCCATCACCTCGGCCCGTTCGGCGGCGGTGTTGAGCGGGCGGCTCGGCCCCTTCCAGGCGCGTACGCGCGGATCGTCCTCGATGCCCACCACCAGCGGGAGTCCGCGGCCGGCGACCGCGCCCAGGTAGCGCACGTGGCCCACGTGCAGGATGTCGAACACGCCGGTGACCACCGCCGCCCCCGGTGGGGTGTGGGGCTGCACCCAGACGGCCTCCAGGCTGCTCACGTCCGGCACCCTCCTCGTCGATGCGTCGATCCGCAGACTACTCGGTCCGCCGCGACGGCCGTGCGGGTGACCATGGGAAAGGGCATTCCTACCTTTTCGTGACACCTTGGGGGCGGGGTGGGGCGTCTCCTAACGTCGCCCGAATCGGGGAGGTCGCCGTGACACCGCCACACTCTCAACCACCAGCCCGGCCCGGCGTGGAGACATCCGCCCACGACCCCGGCCCCCCCCTTGCGCGGCGACGCGCCGGACCGGCCGCGTGACCTCCTGGTGCGGCTGCCCGGACGGCCGTCGCAGGTGTCGCGGGTGCGCAGGCTCGTCGCCGCCGCCCTCGGCCGCGACCATCCCCTGTACGACGACTGCGCGCTGCTGGCCAGCGAACTGGCCACCAACGCGATCCTGCACTCCCGCTCGGGCGCCGGAGGCTGGTTCACGGTGGCGGTGCGCGCCTCCGGCGCCGCGGTGCGGGTGTGGGTGGCCGACTCCGGGTCCGAGGAACCGCCGTGCGCCTGCCGTACCGGCTCGCACGCCACCGGCGGGCGCGGCCTGCCGCTGCTGGAGGCGCTCAGCCACCGGTGGGGGCTGAGCCGCAGCGGCGGCGCGACCACCACGTGGTTCGAGCTGGACCAGGCCCCCGGCTGGAGCTGACCGGCAGACCCGCTCGACCTCCGGCACGAGGGCCGAGGCGGGCTCCAGGGCGGGGCGGGCAGGCCCAGCCCCGCCGGCGCGCGCGGCGGGGGCGATCAGATGTCGAGCCGGCACAGCCCCTCGGACAGCGCCTTGGTGGTGAGCCGGGTCCTGCTGTCGCAGCCGAGCTTGGCGAAGATGTGCTCCAGGTGCGTCGTCACCGTGCGGACGCTGAGCACCAGCGCCGCGGCGATCTGCGGGTTGGAGTCGCCGGCGGCGACCCGGGTCAGCACGTCCACCTCCCGGACCGTCAGGTCGTACGGCAGCGCGCACGGCCGCTCGGCCACGACCGCCCCCTGCACCGAGCCCTGGAACCCCACCCCGGCGCGCACCAGCCGCAGCTCGTGCCAGCCGCCGTCGCCGTCGAGCCACAGACCGTGGCGGCTCAGCTCGCGCGAGTCGATGAACGCCCGGGCCAGCGCCGCCAGGGCCGGCTCCGCCATCAGCGTCGCCGACACGCCCGCGCCGGGCACCGCGCGCCGGGTGCCGACCCGGTCGAAGGCCACCGCGTGGAACCCGCTCGGCAGGCCCACCGGGTCGATCACGCACCGGGTCAGGTCGGTGACGTGGGCCAGCATGGGGGCCACCGCGCTCACCAGGTCGCCGGTGCGCTCGGGGAACCGGTCGCGGGCCGCCAGGTGCAGCAGGCCCGTGTAGCGGCCCTCGGCCAGGAACAGCGGCGCGGTCAGCCCGGCCCGCCAGCCGTAGGGGGCGAGGTGGCGGCGGAAGTAGCGCTCGGTCCCCGGCTCCGGCATCGGCACCGGGGCGCGGGTGGCCAGGGCGCGGCGGTAGGCGTCGAGCCCGGTGTACTCCTCGGCGGCGTCGCCGTCGATGCGCGGGTGGCCGTCGGAGACCACGCTGCGGTGGCGGCCGGTGGCCGGATCGAACGCGACGAACTCGTAGGCGTCGAGCGGGACCACCCGGCGCAGCGCGGTCATCGCGCCGTGCGCCCCGCCGCCGCCGGCGACCTCGTAGCCGACCTCGGCGAACGCCTGGAGCTGGCGGACGTTCAAGGTGATCTCGGCCACGGTCCTTTATATCCCACCGCGCCCGGCGTGGGCGCGCTGGACGCGGCCCGGCGGGCATGATCGCGTAATCTTCGTCGCATGACCGCCGACCTGCTAGCGAGGAGGGTGACGGACCTGCTGGCGCCGCAGGTGCTGGTCATCGCCATGCCGCCCGCCGTGGGGCTGATCGCCCAGGGCTGGCCCGGCGCGGTGTGGGGGCTGCTCGCCTCGGTGCTTTGCGGCGGCGTGCCCGCCGCGGTCATCGCGGCCGGAGTGCGGTCGGGACGGCTCGACTCGCACCACATCGTCGACCGGGCCCGCCGCACCGGGCCGCTGCTCGCCGCCGTGGCCGCCGTCCTGGCCGCCCTCGTCCTCCTGGTGACGCTGGGCGCGCCGCGGCTGCTCGTCGCCACGGTCACGGCGATGCTCGTCGCCCTGGCCGTCACGGTGCCGATCACGCTGCGGTGGAAGATCTCCTTCCACGCCGCCGTGTCGGCGGGCACCGTCGTGGTCCTCGCCCACGTCCTGCCGCCCGCGCCCACCCTGCTCGCCGGGGCCGCCGTCGTCGCCCTGGTGTGCTGGGCCCGGGTCCGGCTCACCCACCACACGCCCGGCCAGGTGCTGGCCGGGGCGCTGGCGGGCACGCTGACCACCTGGGCCACCCTGGCGGCCTTCGGTGTGACCTAGGGACAGACAATCCGCGGGCCGCCGGGGCGCGTCACGGCCTGCACGCAGATGGGGTCGATCGGCCTGGCCCATGCTGGGTGATGTCACAGCGCCGGGGTCACGTCGGTGTGGGTGAAGTCGTCGCCCTTGAACAGCAGCGACTCGTGTCGGTCGCGTGCCGGCGCGTAGGAGAAGCAATTGCCGAAGTTCAGCCCCGCTTTGTGCCCGCTGCCCTTGCCGTAGTCCCAGTAGGCGCGGCGGGCGATCTGCGCCTGCTCGGGTGTGACCGACAGGATCTCGACCCGCATTCTGGCCAGGAAGTCGTCCAGGAGCCGGGAGGCGGCCGGATCGCGACTTCGCTTCACCACAGCGGCCAGCTCGACGTAGGTCGCGGCCGACATCCGGCGCGCCGGAGCGTCCCGGATGGCCACGGCGAAGTCGGTGGCATCCGGCTCGCCGTTGAGGATCGCGACGATCGCGCTGGTGTCGATGATCATGCGGGGAGTCCGGTCTCCGGGTCGTAGAGGAAGTCGGTGGACAGATCCGTCGGGCTGAGCCGAGAGCGGATCTTTGCGGCGAGGGCGAGAAGGTCGTCGGCCATCGCGGCATCCTGGGGCACCTGGCGACGGGCGAGCAGCCGTTCGCGTCGCTCCCGGAGCGCGGAGATGACCGCAGCGGTCTTGCTTTCTCCGGTGAGAGCACTGACTTCGGTCGCCAGTCGATCGGCCTCGGGGTTTTTGATGTTCAAGCTCACGGCAGCTCCTTTCCACCTTTACTACCCTCTGGTTCTACCCTTTCTCGTAATCGGTGTTCTCGTTTCTCGGGCCGCCCCAGCGACTCTTCAGGCGAATGCCGGCGACCGAGGGCGTGAGGCCCGCTCAGGCTGCCCGGCGGGCGGCTCCGAGGACCGTGCGCAGCACGTCGGGGCGGTTGGTGATGATGCCGTCGACGCCCAGGCCGGCCAGGCGGCGCATGGTGTCCGGAGCGTCGACGGTCCAGGTGTGGACCTCCATGCGCAGCGCGTGCACCCGCCGGACGTACGCGGCCGTGACGTCGCCGTGCGGCGGGTTGATCTGGCGGGCGAAGCGCGCCAGCGCCGGCAGTTCCGCTACGGCCGGTGTGCCGAGCAGGCCGACCGGCACCCGGGGCATGACCCGGTGGAACCTGCGCATGGACGCCCAGTCGAACGACTGCACCACGGTCCGGCCCGGGGCGAGCCAGTGCGGGTCGCGGCGCAGCGCGGCGGATACGCGGGACTCGATGCCCGGGTAGAGGCGCGGCGCCTTGATCTCCAGCAGCAGGCCGAGCCCGCGGCCTCGCATGGCGCGCAGCGCCTCCTCCAGCGTGGGCACCGGTTCGCCCGCGTACTCCGGGCCGAACCATGAGCCGGCGTCCAGCCGGCGGATCTCGGCCAGCGTGAAGTCACCGACGTTCCACGGCGCCCGGTCCGGGAAGACCTCCTCGGCGTCGGTGGTGCGGGCCAGCGTCGTGTCGTGCACGAGGACGAGCCGGTGGTCCCTGGTCTCCTGGACGTCCAGCTCGTACAGGTCGGCGCCCTGCTCGGCGGCCAGCTCGAAGGCGGCCACGGTGTTCTCCGGCGCGTACGCGGACGCGCCGCGGTGGGCGACGTTGACGGGTCGGGGCGCGGCGGCGGCGGGTGGGGCGGCGGCCGCCAGGATCACCAGCGCGGTCGTGGTGGCGAGGCCGAGTCGTCGGAACATGGGTCTCCTCGGGGGTTCGGGGCCGGCTGTGATCCGAATCTGACAATCCTGCATGACCTCGCGTGGTGATCCGGGTGACTTCCGGATGCCGGCCGGGTGAGCATCGCGCGCAGGCCGCACCCACCGGCGGGCGGGTCCCCCGTGCAGGGGAGCGGGTTCCCCCTGGCGGGCGATCAGGCGCGGCCGTACGGGTGCGATCTTCGAAGCCATGAGATGGACGCGACCGCAACTCACCGTGGCGGCCTGGGCGGGGGCGTACACGACCGTGCGGGTGGCGTGGGCGGCGACCGGGGCCACGGTGCCGCTGACGCCACGGATAGCCTGGCCGCCCGCCGCGCACCTCGCTCTGGCCGGGGTGGCGCTCCTGTCCGCCGGAGCCTGCCTGGCCGGGACGAAGGCCCGCGGCGCAAAGGACTCCCGGATGAGCGGCCGGGCGGTCCAGGCAGCGACGACCGGGGTGCTGACCGTGTCGGTCCTCGTCTTCGGGGCGGGCGCGGTCAGCCTCCCCCTCCACCTGGTGACGCTGCTCTCCGGCGCGGGGGTGGAGAGCGCCACCGGGCTGGCGCAGGTGCTGCTCGACGCGGCCGGGGCCGCCCTGCTGGCGCACTGCCGGATCGAGCGACGCCGCCGCGTGCGAGGAGTGTGCGTCCGCTGTGGTCAGGGCCACCGGCACGCGGGCGGTGGCCCGCTCGTCCACCCCGCCCCCTCCACCGCGACGCGCCGGACGCGGGCGGCCGTGTTCCTGCTGATGTGCGGGGTGCTGCCGTGGGCGGGCGTGAAGACCGTGTGGACGCTGGGCGGCGACGCGCTCGGCGTCACGGCGCGGCGCTGGCGGGAGGCGAACGCCGGGGCGCCGGGCACCGCGAGGGCGCTGGCGTCGGTGGGGATCGACGTCACCGTCCTGGCCGCGATGCTCGCGATCTTCCTCATGCTGGGCCTCATGTACCGGTGGGGCGTGGTCTTCCCGCGGTGGACGGTGGTGCCGGCCGGGAGGCGGGTGCCGCGGCTGCTGCCGCTGGTCCCGGCCTGGCTCGTGGGAGCCGGGCTGGGCGCGTACGGGATCGCGCTGACCGGGTACGCCGCGCTGGCCGCGCTCGGTATGCTGCCCGCGGCCGAGCCGTCGGGCGGCTTCACCGTCGCCGGCCTGACCTGGATGATCGCCTTCGGCGGGCTGGCGTTCGCGGGGCTGGGGCTCGGGCTGCTCGTGGCCGCCCGCTCCTACGCCTCCCGCACGCGCCCGGTGTGCGGCGGGCGGGTTTGACAGGAGGCGGCGGATGCAACACCCTTTCACTATTGCAATAGTGAAAGGGTGTTTGAGTGATCGAGTTCCATCTGGACCGCGGGTCGGGGGTGTCGACGTACCTGCAGCTCGTGCACCAGGTCAAGCACGCCCTGCGGCTCGGCGCGTTGCGGCCCGGCGACCAGCTCCCCACCGCGCGGGAGGTCGTCGAGAGCCTGGCGATCAACCCAAACACCGTCCTCAAGGCCTACCGCGAGCTGGAGCGCGAGGGGCTGGTCGAGGGCAGGCCGGGACAGGGCACGTTCGTGCGGCGGACGCTCGGCGGGGCGACGCTCGCCGAGCACACCCGGCTGCGACGCGGCCTGGAGCAGTGGGCGCGGCAGGCGCGCGCCGCCGGGCTGGACCAGGACGACCTGAACGCCCTGTTCACCGCCGTGACGACCGATCTGGCCAAGGAGGACGTCGCGTGACGCCGGTGCTGGAGACGACCGGGCTGGGCGTCCGCTACGGGCGGACGTGGGCGCTGCGCGACTGCTTGCTCGCCGTCCCGCGCGGCCGGGTGGCCGCGATCGTCGGCCCCAACGGGGCGGGCAAGACCACCCTCATGCATGCCGTGGTCGGCCTGCTGACGCCGTCGGCCGGATCGGTGACGGCGCGCGGCGAGGTGGCGTTCGTCGCCCAGGACAAGCCGCTGTACGACAGCTTCACCGTCGCCGAGATGCTCACCTTCGGCCGCCGCACGAACCCCCGCTGGGACGACGAGGCCGCGCGGGGCAGGCTCGCCGGCCTCGGCATCCCGCTGGAGCGCCGGGTCGGCCGCCTGTCGGGCGGCCAGCAGGCACAGGTGGCGCTCACCCTCGCCCTGGCCCGGCGCCCCGGCCTGCTCGTGCTGGACGAGCCGCTCGCCAACCTCGACCCGCTGGCCAGGCACGACGTGATGCGGGCCGTCATGGCCGAGGTGGCCGCGCACGAGCTGACCGTGCTGCTGTCCTCGCACGTGGTCTCCGACCTGCGCGACACCTGCGACTGGCTGATCGTGCTCAACGGCGGGCGCCCCCAGGTCAGCGGCGACATCGAGGACCTGCTCGACGGCCACCGGGTGCTGACCGGGCCTGCCGAGCTGGCCGAGGGGGTGGCCGCCAGGACACGGGTGGTGGCCGCCGGCGGCTCGGGAAGGCAGACCACCCTGCTCGTCCGGGACCGGCCGGTGCTGGACCCGCGCTGGAGCGACCGGCGTCCCGGCCTGGACGAGCTGGTCCTGGCCTACCTGCGCAGCCCCGGATCGGCTGCCCTGCCCGGCCCCGCCCGGCAGGGGGTGGGCGCGTGATCTGGCTGACCTGGCGCCAGCACCGGGCGCAGATCCTGCTCACGGCAGGCTTCCTCGCGGCGCTGGGTCTGCTGCTGCTCGGCTCGGCCGTCGAGGCGAAGCTGTACGTCGCCGAGCACGCCCCGCCCGGCTGCCCGGGGCCCGCGCCCGCCTGCGCCGACCTGGAGGTGGCGCTGGGGGAGCGCTACGACACCGTCTACACGCTCTTCGGCTGGATGCCGCTCGTGCTGCCCGCGCTGATCGGCGCCTTCTGGGGCGCGCCGCTGCTCGGCCGCGAGTACGAGCGCGGCACCCACCGGCTCGCCTGGACCCAGGCGACGCCCGTGGGACGCTGGCTGGCGGTCAAGCTGGCCCTGCTCGGCGGGGCGGTCGTGGCCGGCGGGCTGGTGCTGTCGGCGATGGTCAGCCTGTGGCGGCCGGTGTTCCGCGACGGGATCGACTCCTCCTTCGGCAACGTCGGCGTGTTCAACATGGTCGGCGTGGCGCCCGCGGCGTGGTGGCTGTTCGCCTTCGCGCTGGGCACGGCGGCCGGGACGCTGTTCAGGCGCACGCTGCCCGCGATGGCGCTCGCCGTGGCCGGGGTGGCGGTCGCCATGTTCACGCTGGTGACGCTGCTGAGCGACCACTACGCCGAGCCCGCCCGTACCGTGCTGACCGGCACCGTCACGCTCGACGACCCCGACGTCAGGCTGGTCGGCGCGACGTGGCTGGACCCGGCGGGCCGGGAGGTCGCGGACCCGCCGTCCTCGGTGTGCCCCCGGCGGGTGGACGCCGGGCGCAGCAGCCGCAACGCCGAGGCCTGGCAGAAGTGCCTGTTCGGCAAGGGCTACCGCTACGCCGTCTCCTACCACCCGCCGTCGCGCTTCTGGCGCTTCCAGTGGACGGAGGCCGCCATCCTCACGCTCGCCGCCACGGCGCTGGGCGGGCTGGCCGTCCGCCGGACCCTGCGCCACAGAGTCTGACGGCGGCGGGTCTGACGGCAGGTTTGATGGCGGCAGGTGCTGGCGGTGAGGGGCGGCCCGGGAGCACGGGCCGCCCCGCCCGTCACCGGTGCTTGTCCACGGTGGCGCGGACCGACTCGGCGCCCTTCCTCAGCTCGGCCGCCACGGCGGCGAACACCTCCGCCGCGGGCTGGTTGTCGGCGTAGATCTTCTGCAGGCCGCCGTAGATCGCCCGGTTGGCGTTCGGCACCAGCAGCCGCACCTGGTCCTGCGCCTTGGTCCTGGGGAGCTGGTCGACCGCCATCTTGAAGTTCGGCTTGTCGGCGAACAGCTTCTTCATCTCCGGCGTCTCCAGCGCCGCCTTGGTCGAGGGCAGGTAGCCGGTCTCCACCGACCACCGGGTGGCGTTCTCCGGCCTGGCCAGGAAGGACAGGAACTGGAAGGCGGCCTGCTTGCGCTCCTTGGTCGCCCCGGCCATGATCGAGATCCCGCCGCCGCCCGTCGGGCAGCCGAACGCGGTGTGCTCCGGCAGGAACGCGGTGCCGACCTCGAACGGTGAGTCCTTCGTGATGCCCGTGAGCGCCCCGGTGGACTCGCAGACCGTGGCGATGAGCCCGTTGGAGAAGTCGAGCTTCGGGCTCTGCGCCATGTAGGCGAGCTTGTCGTCGTGGATGAGCCGGCGCTGCCACTCGCCCGCATCGACCGCGCCGCCCTGGTCGATGGTGACGTCGAGGCCGTTGGAGTAAGCGCCGCCCCACTGCCACACCGTGCCCTGGAACTGCCAGTCGCCGTCCACCTTGAAGTACGCGGTGAGCTTCGGCGACTGCCCGTTGACCTTCCGCGAGGTCAGGGCCGGAGCCCACTCGCGCAGCTCGGTCCACGTCTTCGGCCCCCGGTCGGGCAGCCCGGCGGCGGCGAACAGCTCCTTGTTGTAGTAGAACAGCGGGGTGCTGCGGGCGAACGGCACCCACCACACCTCGTTCTTCACCGTGCCCTCGGCGATGAGCTGGTCGATGTAGTCGGCCGGCTTGAGCGAGCCGCCCGAGAAGTGGGAGCCCAGCGGCTCCAGCGTGTCGTTGAGGTGGAACTTGTTCCAGGTCACCTCGCTGAAGACGCACAGGTCGGGCAACTGGCGGGCCTGCATCGCGGTGGCCAGCTTCTGGGCGGTCTCGTCGTAGGTGCCCTGGAACTGCGCCTCGACGTAGATGTCGGTCTGCGAGCCGTTGAACGCGGTGACGAGGCGCTGGAAGGCGTCACCGGGGACGCCGCTCCAGGGGTACCAGATGACGACGCGCTGCCGCTTGGCGTACTGCTCGGGCACCTTGCCCTCGGGCTGCGCCATGCCCGAGCCGGAGCCGCCGCACCCGGTGGCGAAGGCGAGCAGGCCGGCTCCGGCTGCGCCGAGGAAGTGTCGCCGGTTCAGGGAGGCGATCATGGCGGGGTCCTTTCCGGTGGAACGTGGGGGGTCAGCCCTTGACGGCACCTTGGGTGAGGCCGGCGACGATGTGGCGCTGGGCGAGGAAGAACAGGACGAGGACGGGGGCGACGACGAACATGGTGGCGGCCATGACCGCGCCCCAGTTCGTGTAGCCCTCCTGGTTCTTGAGCAGGAGCAGGCCCACCGGCAGGGTGCGCATGGACGCGGTGTTGGTGACGATGAGCGGCCAGATGAAGTCGTTCCACTTGCTGACCAGCGACACGATGCCGACGGTGACGAGCATCGGGCGCGACATGGGCAGCACCACGCTCCACAGGGCACGCAGGTGGCCGGCGCCGTCCATCCGGGCGGCCTCGACCAGCTCGCCCGGCAGGGTGAGCATGTGCTGGCGGAGCAGGAACGCCCCGAACGCCGAGGCGACGCCCGGGATGACGATCCCCTGGTAGGTGTTGATCCAGCCGAGCTCGGAGACGGTGAGGTAGTTGGGCAGCAACGTCACGTGGCCGGGCACCATCATCGCGCCGAGCAGGGCGGCGAACAGCACCCGCTTGGCGGGGAAGCGCAGGTGGACGAACGCGTACGCCGTGAGCACGGCGTTGGCGACCTCCAGCGCGGTGCCGGCGAGGGTGGTGACGACCGAGTTGAGGTAGAAGTCGGCGAACGGCGCGGAGTTCCAGGCGTCGGCGTAGTTGGCGACGCGGATGTCGGTCGGGATCCACGCGGGCGGCCAGGTGTAGATCTGCGACGGGTCCTTCAACGAGGACGACAGCAGCCAGTACAGCGGGCCCACCATGATGACGCCGACGACGACGAGCAGGGCGTACTGGGCGGTGCGGGCGAGTCTCACTGGTAGTGCACCTTCCGCTCCAGGTAGCGCGCCTGCACCAGGGTGATGGCGAGGATGACGGCGAACATGACGATCGCGCCCGCTCCCGCGGGGCCCGCCTGGAAGCTCTGGAAGCCCGACTCGTAGACGAACCACGACAGGGTGGTGGTGGCGCCGGCCGGACCGCCGCCGGTGGTCAGCGCGATGACGTCGAACGCCTGGAAGGAGCTGATCGTCGTGGTGATGACGAGGAAGAACGTCACGGGCGACAGCAGGGGCAGGGTGAACCTGCGGAACGTCGTCCACGGCCCCGAGCCGTCGAGCGCCGCCGACTCGTACACCTCCTTGGGCAGGTTCTGCAGTCCCGCGAGGTAGACGATGGCGGCGAAGCCGGTGTTCTTCCAGAGGTAGACGATGATGACGGCCGGCAGCGCCCAGTCGGAGTCGGTCAGCCACGCCGGCGACTGCGCGCCGACGGCGGAGAAGAACACCCGCGACAGGCCGTAGTTGGGGTCGAAGATGAACGCCCAGGCCAGGCCCACCGCCGCGCCGGAGAGCACGTGGGGGGCGAACACCATGGTGCGGACGAAGCGGCGGCCCCGCAGCCGCTGGTTGAGCAGCATCGCGATGCCCAGGCCGAAGACCATGCCGCCGCCCACGACGCCGACCGTGAAGTACAGCGTGACCAGCAGCACGTCGGCGAACCCGAGGCTGGTGAACAGGTCGGCATAGTTGCCGAGGCCGACGAGGTTCTTCACCGGCGAGATCATGTCCCAGTCGGTGAGGCTCAGGTAGGCGTTGTAGAGGACGGGCCAGTACGAGAACACCGCGATGAGCAGGAAGTTCGGCCCGACCAGCGCGAGGAACAGCAGGTGCTCGCGGCGCGCCGGCCGGCCCGTCGGCGACGGCATCAGGGCGTCCCGGCGTCCGCACGCAGGCGCAGCAGCGAGGAGATGTCGTCGACGACGATCCCGTCGACGCCGTACTCCATCGCGGCGACGACCTCGGCCTCGTCGTCGAGCGGGCCGACCCAGACGTGGTAGCCGCGCTCGCGCATCGCGGGCACGCCGGCCGCGTCGGCGACCTTCCACCGCGGCCCGAAGTACTGCGGTCGCAGGGCGTCGAGCAGGTCCTGGGGCGGCGGCCGCTCCTCGGTCCAGTCCAGGCCGATCACCGCGTCGGGCGCGTCGGCGCGCAGCCGGGTCAGGGCTTCGCGTCCGCCCCGGCGGGCCGCGACGAAGATGGAACGGGCGAAGGCGTCGCCGTGCCGGCGCAGCATGGCGACGGCGGGTTCGACGACGTCGTCGGTCTTGAGATCGACGAGGAAGGTGGTGTCGCCGAAGGCGTCGAGGACCTCCTCGAAGGCCGGTACCCGGTACTCGCCGCCGAGGCCGCGCACCTGCGTGAAGGGGAGGTCGGCGACGTCGGCGGGGTGGCCCCACAGTCGTTCGAGGCTCGCGTCGTGGAGCAGCACGATCCGGCCGTCGCGGGTGAGGCGCAGGTCGAACTCCAGGGTGTTGGCGCCCTTGTCGACCGCCGACTGCAGGGAAGGGAGGGTGTTTTCGCGATGGACGAGCGGATCGCCACGATGCGCGATCGTGAGGAACACGTGGTTCTCCTAGCAGGGGGTGGCGTGACAGTACAGCGCGTTTCTAACGCAGAAACGCGTTGTGTTCACGCCTGCAGTTAACACGATCGTCACACCGCAGAACAAGGGGCGCGCGCCCCCACGGACTCGCCGCCGCCGGCGCCCCCGTGCTCATGGCGCCCCTTCCCGGAGGGCCCCGCCGCACAGATGAGAGGTGAGAGACGAAACTCCGTGAACTTAACATCCATAGGCTTGATAAGAACACCGGGTCCACTGTTAACTGGCGGACGATCCACCCCCCAGCTCGCGGCCAGGAGGCTCCATGCCGACGCGACGCACGTTCCTCATCGCCGGCGCCGTCGCCGGCGCAGCCACCATCACCGGCGCCACCACCGCCCGCCCCGCGGCGGCCGACCCCGAAGCCGGGCCGCTACCGCCGAGCCCCCGCTTCGACTGCGCCGCCCCCGGCGCGCGGCTGGTCGGCGCCGCCCCGCTGCACAACGCGACCGTCATGCAGTCGCTCGCGTTCGACAACGTCAACCGGCACCTCTTCGTCGTCCAGCTCATGGCCGGCGGCCTCCGGCTGCCCGGCGAACCCGCCCCCGTCAGCGGCGCCACCCGCTCGGCGAACGGCGACCTGTGCCTCACCCGCCTCGACCGGCACGGCCGCGAGACCGGCCACATGTACCTGCGCGGCTTCGGCCACGGCGTCCAGATCGGCGCCGAACCCACCGGACGCGGCACCTTCCTGTGGACCGAGACCGACTCCGTCGCCGAGGACGGCTCCGGCTGGGGCACCCGCATCTGCCGTTACAGGTTCGCCGACGGAGCCGTGCTCGACCCCGGCTCGCCCGAACTGGCCAAGCAAGCCCCCATCCCCGGCGCCGACCGCACCACCTGCGGCACCGACCCCGTCCACCGGCGGCTCGTCATGCGCCACCGGATCGGCGGCGCCTTCCGCTACACGCTCTACCGGCTGGACGACGTCCGCCGCCACAGATACCAGCCGCTCGCCGAGGTCGCCCAGCCCGCCCTCGGCCACTCCTTCCAGGGATACGCCTCCTACGGCTCCTACCTCTACCTGCTGGAGGGCACGTCCGGCGCGATGCCCGGCAACACGCACCTGACCTGCGTCGACTGGCGCACCGGCGACGTCGTCGAACGCCGGCCGGTGACCGACGGCGCCGACGTCGACTTCCGCGAGCCGGAGGGCATGGCCGTGCACGTGGCCGGCCCGGGCGCCGTGCGGCTCTGCTACGGCTTCGCCTCCGGCGTGCCGGGCGCCCGGCTGGCCAACGTGTACTACAAGGAGACACTCGCCTGAGCCCGGCAGGCCCGACCCGGGCCCGCCCGGGTCAGGTGAGCAGGCGGGTCAGCACGCGGGTGCCGAACTCCAGCCCCTCCACCGGCACCCGCTCGTCCTTGCCGTGGAACATCCCGAAGTAGTCGAGGTCCGGCCGCAGCATCAGCGGCGCGAAGCCGTACCCCTGGATGCCGATCCGGGCGAACGACTTGGCGTCGGTGCCGCCGCTCATCACGTACGGCACCGGCCGGGCCAGCGGGTCCTCCGCCACCAGCGCGCCCGCCAGCTCGTCGAAGAACGCCGACGGGTACGGCGCGGCCGGGGCGTCCTCCAGGTTCACGAACTCCCGCGTGACCTTGGGGCCGAGCAGCTCGTCGATCGTGGCCAGGAACTCCTCCTGCTGCCCCGGCAGGTAACGCCCGTCCACGTGCGCCTCGGCCGTCGAGGGCACCACGTTCACCTTGTAGCCCGCCGCGAGCATCGTCGGGTTCGCCGAGTTGCGGATCTGGCCCTTGAACAAGGTGCCGAGCGGGCCGAGCCGTTCGGCCTCCGCGTCCAGCCGGTCCAGGTCGATCTCCTGGCCGGTGATCTCCGACAGGCTCCTGATGAGCGCCGCGACCGACGGCGTCAGCCGTACCGGCCACTGGTGGGAGGCCACCCGCGCCAGCGCGGCCACCAGCGTCGCCACCGGGTTGTCCACCGCGGGCCGGGACCCGTGACCCGCCACGCCCCGGGCGGTCAGCTTCATCCAGGCCGTGCCCCGCTCGCCCACGGCCACCGGGTAGACCCGCCGGCCGGACGACTCGACGCTGAACCCGCCCGACTCGCTGATCGCCTCCGTCACCCCGTCGAACAGCTCCCGGTGCTCGGTCACCGCGTGCCGCGAGCCGAGGTCGCCGGTCGACTCCTCGTCGGCCAGGAACGCCAGCACCACGTCACGCCTCGGCCGCAGGCCGCGCGCCCGCATGCCGAGCACGGTGGCCAGCGTCATCGCGCACGAGCCCTTCATGTCGACCGCGCCCCTGCCGTACACGCAGCCGTCCACGATCTCACCCGAGAACGGGTGCAGCCGCCACTCCGCCGGGTCGGCGGGCACCACGTCCAGGTGGCCGTGGATGAGCAGCGCGTCGGGCGAGTCGCCCTCGAACCGGGCGACGACCGTGGTGCGGCGCGGCTCCGACTCGAACACGACCGGTTCCAGGCCCGCCTCGGCCAGCAGCGTAGCCGTGTACTCGGCGGCCGGCCGCTCGCCCGAACCCGGGTTGGTCGTGTCGAACCTGATCAGGTCCGAGCAGATCTCGGCGACGTCCTTCACACTTCCTCCTTCGCCCCGGCCGGCTCGCCCGCCAGCTTGAGCGGCGGCACCTCGGGCGTGTCGAAACCGAACACCAGCCCGTAGAAGGCCAGCTCGGCCTCCAGAGCCGTCACGATCGTCTCCTCCCGCCGCCAGCCGTGCTGCTCGCCGGGGAAGGTGAGCAGCGCCCACCGCCTGCCGTGCCGGTCCAGCTCGGCGACGAACCGCTCGGCCTGGCCCACGTCCACGATCGCGTCCTCCAGGCCGTGCAGCATGAGGCACGGCCCCGACGCCCGCCCGGCGTGCAGCAGCGGCGACCGCTCGGTGTAGCGGTCGCGGGTCTGCGGCAGCGGGCCGATCAGGCCGTCGAGGTAACGCGACTCGAAGTCGTGCGTCTCGGCCGCCCAGCTCTCCGGGTCGGTGATCGCGTAGTGCGCGACACCGCCCGCGAACACGTCGCTGTGCACCAGCGCCGCCACCGTCGTCCAGCCGCCGGCGCTGCCGCCGCGCACGGCGATCCGGGCGGCGTCGGCCCGGCCCAGCTCCACCAGCCCGCGCGCGACCCGGGCGCAGTCCTGCACGTCCACCACGCCCCACCGGTGACGCAGCCGCTCCCGGTAGGCCCGGCCGTAGCCGGTCGAGCCGCCGTAGTTGACCACCGCCACCCCGAGGCCCCTGCTGGTGAAGTAGGCGATCTCCAGGTCCAGCATGACCGGGTGGTTGCCGGTCGGGCCGCCGTGGACGAAGACGACGTACGGGGCCGGCCCCCGCGCCCCGGACGGCGGATACAGGTGGGCGTGCACCCCTTCGATCGTCACCGTCTCCGGCACGGGCAGCAGTTCCCGGTCGGGCAGCGGCTTCGGCGCCGACACCGCCTCGTGCCCGCCGTCGTCGAGGTCGACCAGCCGCACCTCCAGCGGCGTGTACGGCGTCGCCGCCACCCCCGCGGCCTTGCCGCCCGCCGCCGACACCGTGGACGCCCAGTACGTCGCGTCGCCGCCGACCTCGCGCAGGGCGCCGGTCTCCGGGTCGAGCACGCCCAGCCGGCGGTGGTCGGGGGTGCCGTGCACGACGACCAGCCGCCCGTCCGCCACCGCGAACGTCGCCAGCCCCGGCTTCCAGGGGGCGTGCCCGAACTCCACCTCCACCGGCGTCAGGTTGCGCCCGCCGGAGCCGTCCCGGCGCACCAGGTGCACGTTCCACCAGCCGGTCGGGTCGGTCACCGCGTACAGGCTGTCGGCGTCGCGCCACTCGGCCTGCGTGACCGACTCCCGCGGCCCTCCCGCGACCACCGCGAACGGGCCCGCCGTGCCGGCGTCGCCCAGCGGGGCGACGCACAGTTCGGTGCCGTCCCACGGCATGTTCGGGTGGTCCCAGCCGATCCAGCACACGTGCCGGCCGTCGGGGGACAGGCGCGGGTTCATCAGGAAGTGCTGCGCCTCGACCACCACGCGGGCCGGACCGCCACCGGACAGCGGGACGGCCACGATCTGCCGCACGACGCCACCCCCGCGCCCGTCCCCGTCTCCCGGCCCGTCCCCGGCGTTCGGCCCGTCCCCGGCTTTCGGGCCGTCCGCCGTCTCGCGTACGGCCCAGACCTCGTCGCGGCCCGGCGGCAGGTAGAGGTCGCCGTAGCGGGCGGCGCCCGCCGGCGTGAGCGGCACCGGCTCGCCCTCGTCCAGCCGGTACAGGCGCTGGTCGGCCCAGTGGGTGAAGACCAGCCCGCCGCCGGGCAACGGCCGCCAGGACCGCCCGCCGTACTCCACCAGGCGGTTGCGCGCGTTCCAGCCGACCGGCAGCGCGTCCACCCGCGTGCCGTCCGGCAGCCGCCGCACCACGCACCGCCGGCCGCCCTCGTGCGGACGCGGCTCGTCCCACCACACCTCCACGCCGCCGGGTGTGGAGACGGCCTCCACCCACTGGGGGCCGCCGTCGGTGCGGGCCACGTCGATCGGTCGAATGCTCATGCCATCACCAGTTGCCATCGGAAGGGGGCAGCGGGACCTCGGGCGGGTGCAGCACGTACGCGATGCCGCCGCTGCCCGAGCCCCGCAGCCAGACGTACTCGAACGCCGCACGCGGATGCACCCGGCGCACCTGCGCGTCGCACGGCGCCGCCGGGTCGTTGACCACCACGTCGCCGCCGGCGGTGAACCCCGTCACCACCATGATCGAACCGGTCGTCGAGTAGCCCGCCCCGGGCAGCTCGTGCACCCGGAACGACTGCGACGTGATCACCGGGATGCCCGCCCGGACGAACGCCTCCAGCTCGGCCGCGGACCTGAGCCGCGTCACGAACCCGCGCAGCCCGTACGTGCCCGCGTAGGCCACGTTGAACGGCCAGTTGCCGGTGCCCTGGTAGCCGGAGTCGAAGGTGCCCCGCGCGGCGTGGTCCACCACCGGGCACGGGTCGCCGGCCCCCACCCACTCCAGCTCGGCCTTGCCCGGGCCGCGGCCCCAGAAGCCGAGCACCATCGCCACCGAGGCGGGGCCGCACCAGTTGGCGCCGCCGCCGTCGTACTCCGGGTGGTGCCCGGCGTGCTCGTGCTGCGAGTGGCACGGCACGGCCAGCTCGACGGCGCCGTGCGCGCCCGGCCGGCTCGGCGTGGGCGGGCGGTGCGGCACGGCGGAGGCCATCACGCACAACGAGCCCACCTCCACCCCGCCTGCCTGCCCGGCGGCGCCGTGCGCGGTGACGCGCACCTGGAACGCCACCAGCGGCCGGCGCGCCACGAACGTGTCGACCGCGACGTCACCGTCCTCGTCGCCCTGGCCGGCCAGCGACGTGCGCGGCGCCCCGTGCTCGGACCAGCGGCCCATCACGTACCACTTGGTGAGCCGGCCGTCCGCCGTCCGCGCCCGCAGCTCCACCTCCACCCACGATCCCGGCGGGGTGCGGGCCGTCCAGGACGGCACGAGCTGGGTGGCGGGGAAGCCGATCGGCCGCTCCTCACTGGTCCACGGCCCGGGCGTCCCCATGGCGGGGACCGGGAAGCGGGTCAGGGCCACGCGGGCCAGATCGACGGTGAGCACCAGGCTCATTGTGGTTTCCGTCCCCTCTGTCGCACATCGGAAGGTTTACGTACCACAGCGGTCCCGCCGACGGCGATCCTCCGCCGGGCCGGCCGTCTCTGTCGGTGGTGATCTCTAAGGTTCCGGCCATGACTCAAGCGGTGCAGGCATACTCCTACGCTGGCCCCTCCACGCTGGCCGACGGCCGGCTCGGCCTCTCCACCTCCGGCGGCACGGCCCTGTCCGGCGCCCGGCCCCATCCCCGCTTCTTCAGCGGGCTGCTCACCCAGGCCGCGCCGGCCGCCGCCGGGCTGCTCGCCGTCGCCGACGTGGCGCTCACCCGCTACCACCAGCCCCGGCCCGGCTGGACCCGCGACCCGGTGGTCACCTGCGACGGCGAGCGGCTCAGGTTCGAGTCGTTCTCCGCCTGCGGCGGCGTCTACGCCCGGCTCGACGTCGCGGCCCTCGACGGCGACGTGCTCGACCGCGGCACCACCAACGTCGACGTCAACCCGCCGCTGCGCGAGGCCCTGGTCCGCGTCGGCGGCAAGGATCCGCTCCACCTCGGCGTCGGCCCCGACGAGCTGGCCGTCACCACGCTCGACGGCGCGGTCGTGGAGAAGAAGGTGCCGCTGCCCGAGCGGTGGCTGCGCGGCTTCGCCGAGGTGCAGGTCATCGCGTCCGGCTTCGACCTGCGCGCCGAGTTGCGCGGGCCGCAGGTCGTCCGCTTCGTCCGGTCCCTGCCGCGCAAGGCGTCCGCGACCGTGTGGGCCGTCCCCGCCGGGCGCGACCTGCGCCTTTCGGCCACGCCCGCGCCGGGCGCCGTCTGCCTGTCGGGCGCGGGCCGGGTGGCGACGCTGGCGCCGCTGCTCAGGTTCGCCACCGCACTGCGCGTCTACGGCCCGGCCACCGGCTCGGGCCCGGAACCCACGGCGAGCGCCTGGGAGCTGGAGCTGCCCGGCATGCGCTACACCGTCGCCGTCTCCCCGCAGCCGTGGCGGGGCTTCTCCGGCGAGGGCGCCGTGCTGGCCGACCTGGCGACCGATGAGGCCGCCGGCGACGCCGACGTGGTGGGCATGCTGCTCACCTTCGAGCCGGCCGTCGAGATCGGGCTGCTGGCCGACCGCTCCGGCCTGTCCACCACGCGCGTACGGGCCGCCCTCACCCAGCTCGGCACCGCCGGCCGGGTCGGCTACGACCTGCACGAGGCGTCGCACTTCCACCGCGAGCTGCCCTACGACCGCGACCAGGTGGCGGCGCTCAATCCCCGGCTCACCGCGGCCCGCGCCCTGGTGGAGCGCGGCGCGGTGCGCCTCGACGGCCCGCCCGGCGCGGCCGCCACGGCCGAGGTCACCACGTCCGGCGGGGTGCGGCGGGTGCGCATCGAGTCGGGCGAGTGCACCTGCCCCTGGTGGTTCGACCACCGCGGCTCCCGCGGCCCCTGCAAGCACGTCCTCGCCGCCCGCATCGCCACCCGCGCGCCGGTGAGCGCGGCCCCGGAGGTCACCGTCTGACGGGCCGCCCGGCCGGAGGCGGGGCTCAGAGGTAGAGGCCGGTCGAGTCGTCCTTCGACGCGGCGGGCACCGCGCGCCCCGCGCGGGTCGCGTACAGCTCGGCCAGCGTGGCGCCGGCCGGCCCGACGCCGTCGGCGGTGCCCAGCCAGCGCACCGCCTCCTCGCGCGTCAGCGGGCCCACCTCAAGCTGGGCCAGGCAGCGGCCCGGCCGGACCACGGCCGGGTGCAGGCGGGCCAGGTCCTCGTTGGTGGTGATCGCCACGAGCACGTCACGGCCCTGGCCCAGCAGCCCGTCGGTGAGGTTGAGCAGCCGCGACAGCCCCTGGCCCGCCTGCGACTTGGCCGCCGCGCTGATCAGCTCGTCGCAGTCCTCCAGCACGAGCAGCCGCCAGCGCTGCTTGTCGTCGTGCTCGGAGTCGCTGTCGTAGCCGACCGCGACCTCCATGAGGTAGCCGGGGTCGTCGAACAGCCGCTCCGGGTCGAGCACGCAGTCGACCTGGCACCAGTCCTGCCACTGCTTGGCCAGCGAGCGCAGCAGCGTGGTCTTGCCGGTGCCCGGCGGGCCGTGCAGCAGGACGAGCCGGCCGTTGACGTCGGCGGGCGTGATCGTCATGAGCTCGTCGAGCGAGCGGCGCACCCGCGCGGAGTAGTTGCCGCTGATCTGGGGCCATGGCTGCGCGGTGATCGGCTTCTCCGAGCGGATGCCGCCGTGCGAGCCCCGCCACCAGAAGCCCATGTCGACGTGGTCGGTGTCGGGCTCCGGCTCCTCGGCGCCGTCGGTGCTCTGCTTCAGCACCGAACGGGCCAGCTCCTCGGTGACGGCGCTGACGCTGACCGTCGCCGTGCGGTTGCGGTGCCGGACGACCCGCAGCGTCCAGCCGTCGCCGCAGATCAGCCGGGACTCGGAGCCGTCGTCGACCTGCGCGCTGCGCACCAGGCGGCCGTCGGCGGGCGCGAGGGCCGCGTCGGGCCGTACGCGCTCCAGGTTGGCCTGGCGCGACCACGGCTGCACCCCCGTCGCGAACGGCGACAGGGCCAGCGCGTCGATCACGTCGATCGCGGAGTCGGCGTCGTCGATCCAGATCCGCATCGGCAGGTCGGGGGAGTCGGGGCTGGGGAAGGGCACCTCCCTGATCACAGACACCACTCTAATATCCGGCCTCGGCCAGCGGATGTCGAACGGTTTTGCGCTTTACCGCCATGACAGGACAGATCCGGCTGTAGCTTGTCTCGTCGGTCAACTTCCATCCGAAAAGCGAGGTACGGGGTGACAGGGGCGACGTTCCGGGAGCGTGCGCGTTACTGGTTCGACAACACGATGTCGAGGGGGACCGCCTCGCTGGTCGGCTGGCTGGCCGTCGTGTCCGTCGCGCTCATCCTCGTGGTCACCGGGCTCACCCTGTGGCTGGCCCCCCAGGAGCCGGAGGGGGCGAGCGGTCCCGGCGAGGTGCTGTGGATCACGCTCATGCACGCGTTGACGCCGGGCAAGCTCGCCAGCGACAAGGGTTCGATCGGCTACATGGCGGTCATGTTCGCCGCCTCGCTCGGCGGCCTGTTCATCGTCAGCATGCTCGTCGGCCTGCTCTCCAACGGGTTACGCGAGAAGGTGGACCGGCTGCGCCGTGGCCGGTCCCGCATCGTGGAGAACGGCCACACCGTCGTGCTGGGCTGGTCCGACCAGGTCTTCACGATCGTCAGCGAGCTGGTGAAGGCGCAGGCGGGCCGGTCCGGCTCGGTCATCGCGGTGCTCGCCGACCGCGACAAGCTCGACATGGAGGAGGAGATCCGCGACCACGTCGGCGACTTCGGCAGGACCCGCCTCGTGTGCCGCACCGGTCGGCCCACCGAACCGCACGACCTCGATCTGATGAACCTCACCACCGCCCGGTCCGTGGTGGTCCTGTCACCCGACGGCGAGGATCCCGACGCGCACGTCATCAAGATCCTGCTGGCGCTCGCCAAGCGTGACGGCGCCCACCCGCCCGCCGTGGCCGCCATCACCGCCACCCGCAACATCGCCGCCGCGCGCTTGGCGGGCGGCGACGAGGTGCACCTGGTCGATTCCGACGACACGGCCTCCCGGCTCATCGTGCAGTCCTCCCGCCAGTCCGGCATGTCGGTCGTCTGCATGGACCTGCTGAACTTCGACGGCGGCGAGATCTACATGCGCTCCGCCGGCGACCTGGCCGGCCGGACGTACGGGCAGACGCTCGACGCCTACGAGAACGCCAGCGTGATCGGCCTGCGCAGGCCGTCCGGCGTCGTGCTCAACCCGCCGATGGACACCCCCGTCACCGACGCCGACCAGGTCGTCGTCATCGCGCAGGACGCCGTGGGCATCCGCCCGGCCACCCGCGCACCCCAGCTCGACGCCGACGCGATCGTCGCCGCCGAGAGCCCGGCGCTGCAGGCGGAGCGCACGCTGCTGCTCAACTGGAACGGCCGCGCCGAGCAGATCATCCGCTACCTCGACGCCTACGTCGCTCCCGGCGCCGTGCTGGAGATCGCCACCGACCACCCCAAGGCGGGCGCCGACCTGGCCGGCCTGGACAACCTCACCGTGAACGTCAAGGACTGCGACACCACCGACAGGTACGCCCTGGAGTCGCTCGGCGTCGGCCTCTTCCAGCACGTCATCGTCCTGTCGGACGACCGCTACACCGCGCACCACGCCGACACCCGGACGCTCATGACGCTGCTGCAGCTACGCGACATGCAGCGCGTGCTCGGCCAGCACTACTCGATCGTCAGCGAGATGCACGACGAGAGCAACCGCGTGCTGGCCGAGGTGACCGAGGCGGACGACATCGTGATCAGCGACACGGTGATCGGCCTGCTGCTCGCCCAGCTTGCCCAGAACCGGCACCTGTCCGACGTCTTCGCCCACCTCTTCGACCCGCACGGCTCGGAGATCTACCCCCGGCCGGCCTCCTCGTACGTGCGCCCGGGACGGCAGGTGACCTTCTCCACGGTGGTCGAGGCCGCCCGGCGCAAGGGCGAGACCGCGATCGGCTACCGGGACGCGTCCGGGCGCAACATTCCGCCGCACTACGGCATCGTGCTCAACCCGCCGAAGAGCCGCCCCATCGTGCTCGGCGACAACGACTCGGTGATCGTGCTCGCCGAACGCTGACCGCCCGAGGCAGGCGGCCCACGCCGGCGTGAACGGTGGCGTCATTTCCGGTATGGGTTACCGTGCGTGGTGTGAGGACCATCGACTGGGTGGACGGGGCGATCGAGCTCGTCGACCAGACGCGGTTGCCCGACGAGTGCGTCACGGTCCGGATCACCACCGTCGAGGACCTGATCGGCGCGATCAGGCGGCTGGCCGTCCGCGGCGCGCCCGCGCTGGGTGTCGCGGGGGCGCTCGGCGTCGTGCTGGCCGGCGACGACCCCGGCGCCATCGCCCGGTTGCGGGCCGCCAGGCCCACCGCCGTGAACCTCGCCTGGGGCGTCGACCAGGCCGCCGCCTGGCTGCCGCAGGGCCGTGCGGCAGTGCTCGCGACCGCCCTGCGGATCCGTGACGAGGACATCGCCGCCTGCGTGGCCATGGGGGAGCGCGGCGCCGACCTGCTCGCGCCCGCCGAGACCACCGGCAGGCTGCGCGTCATGACGGTCTGCAACACCGGCGCGCTGGCCGCCGTCGAGCGGGGCACCGCGCTCGGCGTCGTGCTGACCCTGCACGAGCGGGGCCGGCTCGCCGAGGTGCTGGCCCTGGAGACGCGGCCGCTGCTCCAGGGCGCCCGGCTCACCTGCTGGGAGCTGGGCCGGATGGGCGCCCGGCATCGGCTCGTCACCGACGGCGCCGGCCCGTACCTGCTGGCCGGGGGCGGGATCGACGCCGTCCTCGTCGGCGCCGACCGGATCGCCGCCAACGGCGACACCGCCAACAAGATCGGCTCGTACGCCCTGGCGCTCGGCGCCGCGCGGGCCGGCGTGCCGTTCTACGTGGTGGCGCCCGAGACGACGATCGACTTCGCCACCGCCTCGGGGGAGCACATCGAGATCGAGGACCGGGGGCCGGAGGAGGTCGTCGCGGTCCGGGGCGTGCGGGTGGCGCCCGAGGGGACCGGCGCGCTGAACCCGGCGTTCGACGTGACCCCGCACGACCTGATCACAGCCATCATTACGGACAAACGGGTGATTAGACCTTAACGGCCTATATTCCGAAATTGCTCACCTGTCCGAAGAGGTCGCGTTACGCTCGGTGGTCACGTTCTCTACTTTCCGGGAGATTGACGTGGCCATCGACCTCGTGTCACGCCGCGCCTGGGGCGCCCGAGCCCCCCGCGGCGGCTACACGCCGTTGAACGCGACCAGAGGAGTCAAGGTCCACTACACCGGCGGCAGGGTGGACCCCGGCATCGTCGGCGACCACGACCTGTGCATCTCCCTGGTGCAGTCGATCCAGCGCCACCACATGGACGGCAACGGCTGGATGGACATCGGCTACTCCTTCGTGGCATGTCCCCATAAGAAGGTGTTCGAGGGGCGGGGACTGCACCGGCTGCCCGCGGCCAACGGATCCGGGCTGAACTCGGGGCACTACGCCGTCCTGGGACTGGTCGGGAACGCCGGGCTGGTCCAGCCGCCCGACGGCGTGCTGCACGCCATCCTCGACGCCGTCGAGCACCTGCGCGAGCGGGGCGGCGCCGGCCGGGAGATCAAGGGCCACCGCGACGGCTACTCCACCGACTGCCCCGGCGAGCCGCTGTACGCGTGGGTCAGGCGGGGCGCCCCCCGGCCCGGCGGCGGCGACGGTGACGGCGGCGACGGTGACGGCGGCGGCGACGGCGACGGGACCAAGGCGCCGCCGTTCCCCGGCCGGCTGTTGCGGTATCCGCCCGTGACGCGCGGCGAGGACGTGCGCACCTGGCAGCGGCGGATGCGGGCCCGCGGCTGGGACATCGCCGTGGACGGCGCCTACGGCGCCGAGTCGCGTGAGGTGTGCCGCCGCTTCCAGCGCCGGCAGGGCGTGGCGGACGACGGCGTCGTCGGGCCCGTCACCTGGCGGCTGGCGTGGGAGGCACCCGCGGCGGCCGAGCCCCGCGAGCCCGCCGACGCCCCCCGGACTCCCGGAGCCCCCGAGACTCCCGGAGCCGCCGGGGCGTCCGAGACCTCCGGCGCGCCGGAGGCGCCATGACCCGAGCCGGACGCCCACCCTGGGGTTAGCGGCTTGGGAGGGTTCCGCCTACTATCCGAATCATGAGACTGGCAGCCGGCTTCCCCCCCACCACGCGCGACGACTGGCGGGCGCTGGCCCTGGACGTCCTGCGCCGGTCCGGGGTGGAGACCGACTCCCCGGAGGAGGCGCTGGCCACCCCCACCTACGACGGGGTGACGCTCGCGCCGCTCTACGACGCCGGCGACCTGCCGGCCGCGCCGCCGTTCGACCGCGCGGCCCGCGCCGCCCGTACCTCCTCCGGATGGGACGTGCGGCAGCGGCACGCCGTCCCCGACCCGGAGGCCGTGCTGGCCGACCTGGAGAACGGCGTCACCTCGCTGTGGCTGGTCGTCGGCGACGGCGCGATCCCCGTGGGCGAGCTCGGCCGGGTGCTGAAGGACGTCCTCCTCGACCTCGCCCCGATCGCGCTGGACGCGGGCCCCCGCACCGCCGAGGCGGCCGGCGCGCTGCTCGCGCTGGCCGCCGGACGCGGCGCCGCCGTCACGGGCAACCTCGGAGCCGGCGGCGCGGGCCCGGACGCCGAGGAGACGGCCGTGCGGCTGGCGCTGCGGTGCGCCGCCGAGTTCCCCGGGCTGCGGGCCGTCACCGTGGACGCCACGCCGTACCACGACGCGGGCGGCGGCGACGCCGACGAGCTGGGCTGCTCGGTCGCGCTGGGCGTGAGCCACCTGCGCGCGCTGACCGACGCCGGACTGGCGGTGGCGGAGGCGTTCGGGCAGCTTGAGTTCCGCTACGCGGCCACCGGCGACCAGTTCGCCACCATCGCCAAGCTGCGTGCCGCGCGCCGGCTGTGGGGCAGGGTCGCCGAGGTGTGCGGCGTGCCGGACGCCACCCAGCTCCAGCACGCCGTGACGAGCTCCGCCATGATGACGGCCCGCGACCCCTACGTGAACATGCTGCGCACCACCGTGGCCTGCTTCGCCGCCGGGGTGGGCGGCGCCGACGCGGTGACCGCGCAGCCGTTCGACGCCTGCCTCGGCCCGCCCGACGCGTTCGCCCGCCGGATCGCCCGCAACACGCAGGCGCTGCTGCTGGAGGAGTCCGGCGTCGGCCGGGTGGCCGACCCCGCCGGGGGGTCCTGGTACGTCGAGCGGCGCACCGAGGAGCTGGCCGAGCGGGCCTGGGAGTGGTTCCGGGAGATCGAGGCCGCCGGCGGCCCCGAGGCGGCCGGGCCGCTGATCGCCGAGCGCGTCGCCGCCACCCGCCGGCGGCGCGACGCCGACATCGCGCACCGCCGCTTCCCGATCACCGGCGTGAGCGAGTTCCCCGACCTCGCCGAACGACCCCTCTCCCGGCCCGCCACCGCGACCGCCTCCCCGGCGGGCGGGACGACGGGCGGGACGACGGGCGGGACGACGGGCGGGACGACGGGCGGGCTGCCGCGCGTGCGCTACGCGCGGGAGTTCGAGGCGCTGCGCGACCTCGCCGACGCCCAGCCGGAGCGGCCCACGGTGTTCCTGGCCACGATCGGCCCGGTCGCCGTGCACACGCCGCGCGCCACGTTCGCCGCCAACCTCTTCCAGGCGGGCGGCCTGGCCACCGAGACCGCGGGCCCCGGCGAGGACCCCGAGCAGATCGCCACCGCGTTCGCCGCCAGCGGCTCCGCCGTTGCCTGCCTGTGCTCCAGCGACCGCATGTACGAGCAGCACGCCGAAGCCGTGGCCGCGGCCCTGAGGCGAGCCGGCGCGAAACGCGTGTGGCTCGCCGGCAAGGGCCACCACGAGGGCGTGGACGCCTGCCTCCACGCCGGCTGCGACGCGCTGGCCGTGCTGCGCACGACGTTCGACGACCTGGGAGTAGGCCGATGATCCCCGACTTCTCCGGCATCCCGCTCGACGCCGCCGGCGGGCCGGCCCGCCTCGACGGTGCGCCCGCCGGTGAGGTGGTCAAGGACGAGGGGGTGTGGGAGACGCCGGAGGGCATCGCCGTCAAACCCCTCTACACGGCCGCCGACCTCGACGGGCTCGACTTCCTGCGCAGCTACCCGGGCGCCGCGCCGTTCCTGCGCGGGCCGTACCCGACCATGTACGTCAACCAGCCGTGGACGATCCGGCAGTACGCGGGCTTCTCCACGGCGGAGGACTCCAACGCCTTCTACCGGCGCAACCTGGCGGCCGGGCAGAAGGGCCTGTCGGTGGCGTTCGACCTGGCCACCCACCGGGGCTACGACTCCGACCACCCGCGGGTGGCGGGCGACGTCGGCATGGCCGGGGTGGCGATCGACTCGATCTACGACATGCGGGTGCTGTTCGACGGCATCCCGCTGGACCGCATGTCGGTGTCGATGACGATGAACGGGGCGGTGCTCCCCGTCCTGGCGCTGTACATCGTGGCCGCCGAGGAGCAGGGCGTGGCGCCGGAACAGCTCGCGGGGACCATTCAGAACGACATCCTCAAGGAGTTCATGGTCCGCAACACCTACATCTACCCGCCGGCCCCGTCCATGCGGATCATCTCGGACATCTTCTCCTACACCAGCGAGAAGATGCCGAAGTTCAACTCGATCAGCATCTCCGGCTACCACATCCAGGAGGCCGGCGCCACGCTCGACCTGGAGCTCGCCTACACGCTGGCCGACGGGGTCGAGTACCTGCGGGCGGGCATCGCGGCCGGGATGGACGTCGACCGGTTCGCGCCCCGGCTGTCGTTCTTCTGGTGCATCGGCATGAACTTCTTCATGGAGGTCGCCAAGCTGCGCGCCGCCCGGCTGCTGTGGGCGAAGCTGGTGTCGGGGTTCGGCGCGAAGAACCCCAAGTCACTGTCGCTGCGTACGCACTCGCAGACGTCCGGCTGGTCGCTGACCGCGCAGGACGTCTTCAACAACGTGGCCCGCACCTGCGTCGAGGCGATGGCCGCCACCCAGGGCCACACGCAGTCGTTGCACACCAACGCCCTCGACGAGGCGCTGGCCCTGCCCAGCGAGTTCTCCGCCCGCATCGCCCGCAACACCCAGCTCCTGCTGCAGCAGGAGTCGGGCACCACCCGCGTGATCGACCCGTGGGGCGGCTCCTACTACGTCGAGCGCCTCACCCACGACCTCGCCGAACGCGCCTGGGCGCACATCGAGGAGGTCGAGGCCGCGGGCGGCATGGCCAGGGCCATCGAGGCGGGGCTGCCCAAGCTGCGCATCGAGGAGGCCGCCGCCCGTGCGCAGGCCCGCATCGACTCCGGCCGCCAGCCGGTCATCGGCGTCAACAAGTACCGCCCGGACGCCGACCAGCCGATCGAGGTGCTCAAGGTCGACAACAGCGCCGTCCGCGTGCGGCAGCTCGACAAGCTGCGCCGGTTGCGCGCCGAACGCGACCCCGGCGCCGTCGCCCGCGCGCTCGACGCGCTCACCAAGGCCGCCGGCGACCCGGCGCCCGGCCTGGAGCACAATCTGCTCAAGCTCGCCGTGGACGCGGCCCGCGCCAAGGCCACCGTGGGGGAGATCTCCGACGCGCTGGAGCGGGTGTTCGGCCGGCACGCCGGTCAGATCCGTACCATTTCCGGGGTGTACCGGGACGAGGCGGGTTCCTCCGCCGGCATCGAGCGGGTGCGGCAGGCGTGCGCCGACTTCGAGCGCGCCGAGGGCCGCCGCCCGCGCATCCTCGTGGCCAAGATGGGCCAGGACGGCCACGACCGCGGCCAGAAGGTGATCGCCACCGCCTTCGCCGACCTCGGGTTCGACGTGGACGTCGGCCCGCTGTTCCAGACGCCCGAGGAGGTGGCCCGGCAGGCGGTGGAGGCCGACGTGCACATCGTCGGCGTCTCCTCCCTGGCCGCCGGGCACCTCACACTGGTGCCCGCGCTGCGGCGGGCGCTGGCCGACCTCGACGCCGAGGACGTCATGATCGTGGTGGGCGGGGTCGTCCCGCCCGGCGACTTCGCCGAGCTGCGCGCGGCGGGCGCGGCCGCGATCTTCCCTCCGGGCACCGTGATCGCCGACGCCGCTCTGGACCTGCTGGAGGCGTTGCGCGGCCGTCAGTAGCGGTCCTCGCCCAGGGACTCCGCGCTCGGGCCCGCCTCGAACCTGAGGACGACGGTGTCGCGCGGCCGGGGCGACGGCCGGCCGGATCACCTGTCACGTCCGCCGTCAGGGGACCTCGCGCGCGCAGAGGGTGACGGAGACGGTGCGCTGGTGGACCACGGGGGAGGTGATCCGCAGCGTGACGCTGTGGGTTCCGCCGGTGCTCTCCAGGCTGCGGGGGGCCGTCAGGGCCAGCCTGCCGTTCCGGGCGACGGTGGCGGAGGTCTGGCCGACCAGCGTGCCGTCGTAGATCCAGGCGTACCTGAACGTGAGGGGCCCGCCGTTGCGCACCACCAGCGCGCGCGGGGTCACCTGGCCGCCCGCCCAGCAGCCGCCGTTCGGGGTGCCGATCGCGCGGAGGGAGCCCACCCTCAGCCGGTCGGCCGCCGCCGTGGCGGTGGGGTCGGTCGTTCCGGTGCCGGTCGGGGAGGCGTCGCCGGGCGAGGGCACGGCGGTGCCCGCCGGCGCGGGGGTGCGGGTCCTGCGCGGCCGCTGCGTGGGTGACGCGTCGCGCGAGCCGGCCGACGAGGGTTCGGCCGAGGCGCTCGGCAGGGCCTGCGACTTGGGCTGCGGCGAGCTCGGGGTGAGCCAGACGATCACTCCGGCGAGCGCCAGGGCGGACAGGCCGGAGGCTCCCGCGATGGCCACGGTCTTCCCCCGCCGCCGCTTCGGCGCGGACCCGGCGGCGGGCCGGTCGCCCTCCTCGGGTTCGCGGTCCTGCCAGGGCGGCGCATCAGGCGCGCCGGACGGTGGGGGGGACGGCGCGGGGGGCGCCGCGTCGGGCGGTGTTCCGGGCGACGTCCCGGGCGGCATGGCGGGCGGCATGGCGGCGGGTCGTGCGGCGGGCTGAGGCCCGTGGGGGGCGCCGGGCGCGACCGGGGCGGCGGGAGGAGTCGCGTACGGGTCCGGGTCGTGACCGGCGAGGAGCCGCGGCAGGATGTCGCGCATGGCCGGCCGGGCGGTGGGGTCCTTGACCAGGCACGCGGAGACCAGCGGGACCAACGGCTGCGGCAGCCCGCCGAGCCGGGGTTCCTGGTGCAGGATGCGGCCGACGACCGCGGCCAGCGAGTCGTCGCCGAACGGCGGCACCCCCGTGGCGGCGAACACCATCACCGCCGCCCACGCGAACACGTCCGCCGCCGGCCCGCCGGGATGCCCGGCCAGTTGCTCCGGCGCCATGTAGGCGGGCGTGCCCGTGATGCCGCCGGTGGCCGCCCCGCCGCCGTCGAACACGGCGGACAGCCCGAAGTCGGTCACCCGCGGCCCACCCGCGCCGAGCAGCACGTTCGCCGGCTTGAAGTCGCGGTGCACGAGACCCGCCCGGTGGATGGCGGCCAGCGCGGTGGCGGTCGCCACTGCCAGCCGCCGCAGCGCCTCGCCCGCCAGCGGCCCGGCCTCACGCAGCGACGGTCCGTCCACGTACTCCATCACCACGTACGGCCTGCCGGTGACGCCCGCGTCCAGGACCTGGGCGACGTACAGCGGTTCGACGCGGCGTGCGGCGGCGATGTCCTCGGCGAAGCGCTCGTCGCCGGTGACGCCTTCGCGCAGCACCTTGACGGCGACCGGTGCGCCGTTGGGCGCCTGGGCGAGGTAGACGACACCCTGACCGCCGACGCCCAGGCGACCGGCCAGCCGATAGGGTCCCACCGATGCCGGGTCGCCCTCGCGCAGGGGTTCGGCGTTGGGCATGAGGGGAGTGACTCCTGTGACGACAGGGACGGCAGACTTGCAGCACCTTAGCGTCAAAATTCATGACATGTCGTCAGTTAAAGTGATCAATGGCGGTGGGAGATGCGGGAAGGGGGTGCTCCCATGCGATCGCTCGACGACTACGTCCGCGGCGTGAAGGACGGCTCCCGCACCTGGATCGCCCGCGCGATCACGCTGGTGGAGTCCACCAGGTCCGACCACGCGGCGCTCGCCCAGCGCCTGCTCGTGGAGCTCACCCCGCTGGCCGGCCGGGCCCGGCGCGTCGGCGTCTCCGGGGTGCCCGGTGTGGGCAAGTCCACGTTCATCGACGCCCTGGGCGTCCTGCTGACCGCCCGGGGGCACCGGGTGGCCGTGCTCGCCGTGGACCCCTCCTCGACCAGGACCGGCGGCAGCATCCTCGGCGACAAGACCCGCATGTCGCGGCTGGCGGCCGATCCGTCGGCGTTCATCCGGCCCTCGCCCACCTCCGGCACCCTGGGCGGCGTCACCAAGGCCACCAGGGAGGCGATGGTGGTGGTGGAGGCGGCGGGCTTCGACGTCGTCCTCGTCGAGACCGTGGGGGTCGGGCAGTCGGAGACGGCGGTGGCCGACATGGTCGACACGTTCCTGCTGCTCACCCTCGCCCGTACCGGCGACCAGCTCCAGGGGATCAAGAAGGGCGTGCTGGAGCTGGCGGACGTCATCGCGGTCAACAAGGCGGACGGCGAGCACCGGATGGCGGCCCGCAAGGCGGCGCGCGAGCTCGCCGGGGCGCTGCGGATGCTCCGCTCCGACACCGCGCCGCCGCCGGTGCTGACCTGCAGCGGCCGGACCGGCGACGGCCTGCCCGAGTTGTGGGAGCAGGTCCTGGCGCACCAGGACGGGCTCGACCTCGCCGCCAAACGGCGTCTCCAGCAGGTGCGGTGGACGTGGACGCTCGTGCACGACCGGCTCCTGGCCGAACTGCGCGACGACCCGGAGGTGGCGGCCATCGCCGGACGGGTGGAGGAAGAGGTGCTGGCCGGCACCCTCACCCCGGCGCTGGCGGCGGACCGGCTGCTGGCCGCGTTCAAACGTTCCTGACCCGGTCCAGGTCGCCCCCGGCGGCGGTGGGCCGCCGATCACGACCAGAAAAAAGAACGACCGATCGGTCATGTATAGTTGCGGTCATGGCCGACACCAAGACGGACGGTCGCCGGGCCCGCGGGGAGCGGAGCCGGGAGGCGATCCTGGGGCGGGCCGTGGCGCTCGCCTCGGTCCACGGGCTCGACGGGCTGACGCTGGGCAGGCTCGCCGAGGCCGCCGGGGTGAGCAAGTCCGGGTTCTTCGCGCACTGGCGCGACAAGGAGCAGCTCCAGCTCGACGCCGTCGACTGGGCGAGCCGCCAGTGGACCGAGCGCATCGTCGAGCCCGCGCTGCGGGCGCCCGCCGGCGTCCGGCGCCTGCTGGCGCTGCACGAGGCGCGCCTGGCCTTCTACGCCGACCGGGTGCTGCCCGGCGGCTGCTTCTTCTTCGTCGCCCAGGTCGAGTTCGACGACCGGCCCGGCCCCGTGCGCGACCGGATCGCCCAGGCGATGTCCCGCTGGCTCGGCTTCATCGAGCGGCAGGCGGCCGAGGCCGTGACCCTCGGCGAGCTGACACCCGGCACCGACGCCGCCCAGCTCGCCTACGAGATCGAGGCCCTCGGCGAGGCCGCCGTCATCCACGCCCGGCTGCTCAGCCACGACCTGGCCTACACCCGCGCCCGCCGTGCCGTGCTGCACCGGCTGCGCTCCCTCGCCACCGACCCGTCCCTGCTTCCGGAGGAACCCGCGTGACCCAGACCCGCCCCGTGCACATCCACTTCGACGACCTCGACGCCATGGGCCTGCTGCACAACTCCCGCTACTCCCTGCTCGTCGAGCGCGCCATCTCGGCCTACTGGGTTGAGTTGGGGTGGAACTTCGACCCGGCGGTGTCCCGCTTCGAGGACGTCTTCCTCGCCGTACGCGAGTTCAAGATCACCTACAGTGCGCCGATCGCCGGGGCGGGGGAGGTGCTGGTGGAGTTCTGGCTGGACAAGATGGGGCGCACCAGCGGCGTCTACGGGTTCCGCATCCTGTCGGCCGACCGGTCGACCACGCACGCGGAGGGCTATCGGGTCAACGTCAACCTCGACCCCGCGACCCTGCGCCCGGCCCCCTTCACCGCGGAGACCCGCGCCGCGGCCGAGCCTCTCCTGCGCGCCCCGTCCCTGGCCTGATCCGGGCGGCCACGGGCCGGAGGGGTGGAGCGGCGGCCGGGGCGGGATGGTGACACCGGCCCCGGCACGCCGCGCTCACGCGGGCTGGTCGTAGAAGCCGTCCAGCGTGTCGCCGTAGCGCGTCTCGACGGCCTTGCGCTTGATCTTGAGGCTGGGCGTGAGCTCGCCCGACTCCACGGTGAAGTCCTCCGCCAGGATGGCGAACTTCTTGACCGTCGCGTAGCTCGCCTCCTCCGCGTTGACCTGCGCGATGGCCTTCTCGACCTCCGCGCGCATGCGCGGGTGCTCGCGCAGCGCCTCGGCGTCGAGCGGCAGCCCCTCGGCCTGCGCCCACGGCCGGACGACCTCCATGTCCAGCGTGACCAGCGCCGTGCAGAAGTTGCGCCGGTCGCCGTGCACGAACACGTGCGACGCGTACGGGCAGGCGGCCTTGATCCGGCCCTCCAGGTAGGTCGGCGCGACGTACTTGCCGCCGGAGGTCTTGATCAGCTCCTTCTTGCGATCGGTGATCGTCAACCGGCCCTCGGCGTCGACCTCGCCGATGTCGCCGGTGTGCAGCCAACCGTCCTCCAGCGCCTCGGCCGTCTCCTCGGGCAGGCCGTGGTAGCCGCGCATGATGCCGCGCCCGCCGATCAGCACCTCGCCGTCCTCGGCGATCCGCACCCGCGTGCCCGGCAGCGGCGCCCCCACCGCGCCGAAGCGCACCGTGTCGGGCCGGTTGAGGAAGCTGCCCGCCGACGACTCCGTCAGGCCGTACCCCTCCAGGATGGTCAGGCCCGCCGCGTCGAAGAACTCGGCGATGTCCTGAGACAGCGGGGCTGCGCCCGAGATGAAGAAGCGGATGCGCCCGCCGAACCGCGCGCGCAGCTTGGCGAAGACCAGCCGGTCGGCCAGCGCGTACTCCATGCGGGTGGTGGCCGGGATCCCCGCGCCGCGCTGCCGCGCCTTGACCACGCGCAGGCCGGTCGCCCGCGCCCAGGTGAAGATGCGCAGCTTGAGCCCGCCCTCGCGCCGCACGGTCGCGGTCACCGTGTTGTGGATCTTCTCGAAGATGCGCGGCGCCGCCGCCATGAAGGTCGGCCTCAGCTCGCCGAGATTCTCGGCGATCTTGTCGAGGCGGCCGTCGATCGCCGTGGGCACCCCGATATCGATCATGACGACCTCGAGCAGCTTGCCGAACGAGTGCGACAACGGCAGCCACAGGAAGTGCAGGTCGTCGGGGGAGATCAGGTTCAGTTCGCGGACCGCGCCGCCGGTGTAGAGCCAGTTGTCGTGGGTCAGCTCGACGCCCTTGGGCCGGCCGGTGGTGCCGGAGGTGTAGATCAGCGTCGCCAGGTCGTCCTGGGCGATCGCGTCGACCATGGCGTCGTAGTCGCGCCCGCCGTCGGCGAGGCCGGGCAGCGCGTCGAACCGGACCACCCAGCCGTCGTCGCTGGGCGTGCCGTCGATCACCACGACCTTCGTCACGTCGGGCAGTTCCTTCTGCACCGACCTGAGCTTCGCCACCTGGTCGTCGTTCTCGGCGATGACGATCGTGCTGCCCGAGTCGGTGATGACGAACGCCGACTCCGCGGCGGTGTTGGACGGGTAGATCGTGGTCGTGGCCGCGCCCGTGGACAGCACCGCCAGGTCGGCGAGGATCCATTCGAGCCTGGTGGAGCTGAGGATGGCCACCCGCGTGTCCGGACCGGCGCCGATGGCGGCCAGGCCGAGTGCCAGCTCGCGGACGCGGTCGCCCACCTGACGCCAGGTCAGTGAGGTCCAGCCGCCGGCTGAGGGGGTCCGGTACGCCTCGGCGTCCGGGGTGGCCGCGACCCGGTCGCGCAGCAGGGAGGGAATGCTCGACATGCCTGTCCTCCTGGGAGTGATGCTGCCGACTCTAAGGCGATCGCGGGCCGCGAGTCGATGTCCTGATCAACACGTGTCGGCAACGGAACGGGGCAGCGTGACGACGGAGCAGTGCGGGGCGGCGGTGCGCACCTCCCAGGCGCCGCAGCCGCAGCGCAGGTAGGAGACGACGCCCTCGGAGGTGCGGTGGGAGGAGACGAGGGTCAGCGACAGCGGGTCGTGCGGCGCTCCGGTATGCATGACTCCAATCTGATGTAATGGCCTTATGCATTTCAATGCTTACGGTGGCAACGGGGCGGCGCTCGCGGCCGCCCTCGTCAACGCCGCGGAGTTCACCCCTCGGGCCATCGAGCCGCTGCTGACCGAGCACGAGATGCTCCGCACCACGCTGACCGCGGCCCAGGCCGCCGAACTGGCGGAGTGGGCGAGGCTGCTCGCCCCGGTCTTCGGGGAGCGCGACCTGGACAACCAGGTCAAGCTGATCAACAGCCTGCTCGACATCAGCGCCACCAAGCCGTTCGTGACCAACCACGACGGCCTCCCACCCCACCTGCACTTCTCCTCGACCGACGGCGACATCGTGTCCCGCACGAAGGACACCACCGCGGGCGGGCTGGCCATGGCCGTCTCGTTCTCCGACGGCAGGCGGCTGGGCCGGTGCGGCAGGCCCGGCTGCTCCACCGTCTACGTCGACACCTCGCGCAACGGGCGGCGCCGGTTCTGCTCCCTGGCCTGCGCCAACCGGGTCAACGTGGCGGCCCACCGGGCGCGGGCCTCGTAGCCCGCCCGCCGGATTGACGGCAAGGGATCAATCGGGCGATAGTGAGGCAGATGGCTGCCCCCAGGTTGATCCCCTGCGCGCTCGTACTCGCGACCCTGACGCTCGGCGCGTGCTCCGCGACGCCCCCTGGGCCGTCGGGCGGGGCGCCCACCGCGGGCGGCGTCGCCGGCGGGGCGGGAGAACCCTCCGCCACCGGACCGTCGCAGGCCCCGCCCAGCGTGACCGCGCTCGCTCCCGAGGCGTACAAGGGCGAGCTCGAACCCCGGCGCAAGACGATGGCCGACGCCCTCAAGGCCGTGGTCGACGCCCGGTCGGTGAAATCGCTCGGCTCGCGCCTGGAGAGCGCGGGCGAGGAGCTGGACGGAGCCGCGACCGCTCTCGCCGCCCTGTCCCCGCCCGAGCAGGTGCGCCCCCAGCACGAGGCCTACGTGTCGAGCCTGCGGGACTTCGCCACCGGCCTCACGGCCGCCGCCGGCCGGGTCGGCAGCCGCGACCTGTGCACCTCCGGGGCCGTGCTCACCGACCTCGACGACCGGCTGGAAGACCTCGACAAGGCCGGCGAGGCGCTGCAGAAGGCCGGCGACTACCCGGCCGACGTGGTCACGGTCAAGGCCAAGGGCAAGCAGTCGAGACGGCTCGGCAACGGCACGTTCGTCCGCCGGGGCAGCCTCAACGGCCGCGGCTCGCTGCAGATCCACAACGGCGACAGCCGCGACGCGGTGGTGACGCTCATGCGCGGCAAGTCCAAGGCGTTCAGCGTGTACGTGCGCAAGAAGACCAAGTACAAGATCCAGGGCGTCAGCGACGGCACCTACCGGATCTTCTTCACGCACGGCGTCGACTGGGACGGCAAGAGCCGCGCCTTCACCCGCGACTGCGGCTTCGAGCGGTTCCAGGAGAGCGTGAAGTTCAAGACCACGTACACCTCGACGCGGATCCGCTGGCACGACTGGCGCGTCACCCTGCACGCGATCAGCGGGGGCAACGCCAAGACCACCGGCGTGGACCCCGAGGACTTCCCGTCCTGACCGCACCCGCCCGAACGGGCCAGGCCCCGGACCCGGGAAGGTCACGCCGTTCCCGGCGAGCCTACCGCTGCGTCATGGCCGTCTTCCTGGCCAACAAACGCCGCTTCGTGGTGCATCTGCGTGCGTGACTTCCGGGAGGAGCTCGGCCCGCGCGACCGCGCCGGGCTGGAGGCGGTGCTCGAAGCCTCCGGCCTGCTGGACGCCTGGGTCACTCCCGACGGAAGGCTGCTCGACCCGCACGCGCACGACGTGATCGCTGCCCGCCGAGCCGGTCGGCACCCCGCTCAGCCGGGTGCTGGTCACTGGCGACGCAGCGGCGCGCGCCGTACCGGACGGCATCGGATGGGGAAGCAGCCGGGCAGCTACGTCTGCTCCGACGGGCGGTGGCGGCTCGGGCCGCTGCACGGCGCCTGAGCCAAGCCGGACGCCTAGTACGTGGGCGCGGCCACCCGGGAGGAGCCAGGCTGCGGCGGCTGGCCGAGCTGGCGACGCTCATCGCCGCGGCAGAGGAGCAGGCCGAGCAGGTGCGCTGGGCCGAGGACGACACCTGCGGTGACCCGGGACCCGGGCGGACTCGGCAGTCGGCGAGCGGGCGCTGTCAGCCCGGCTCGCCGAACAGGTCCTGGAGGGTCTGGGCGGTGGCGGCGCGGGTGAGCCACGTCTGGAGCTGGGTGAGGTCTGCGCACGCGGCGATCCGGGCACGGATGTCGTCGGGGACGTCGAAGCCGCGGGCCTCCAGGACGAGCAGCACCGACCTGGCGGCCGCTTCGGCCTGACCCTCGGTCCTGCCTTCAGCTTTACCCTCAGCCTTGCCGCGGCCGAAGTGTTCGCGGGCGAACGGGCTGTAGACCGGCCAGTCTGTGGACATCATGATCTTCTCCAGGAGGCGGCGGATTCGGGCGAGGACATGCTGTACGCGTATTCATAGTACTTCGGAGCGTGTTCGCCGCCGGTCTCCGCGAGCGCCGTGGCGAACGCCTCGATGACCTTGCGGTCGCGACCGTGCACCATCACCGACATGGCGGCCAGATCCGGATGCTCGGCGGCCTGCTGCGGGTCGGTGATGGGCGGGATGCCGTCCGGTCCCAGCACCTGGGCCTGCAGGCGGTAGCCGGTCAGCCCCGACGCGATCGGCTGGGCGTAGATGGGCGGCGACTCCACGGTCGGGACAGACGACGAGGACCGTGACATCGCAGCGCAGCATCAGCCACAGGGCGGCGGCGTAACGCGCCAGTTGCCGGGGCTCCTTGGACTTGTCCTGCTGGACCTCCACGATGATCGCGTGCGCCGGGGACTGGCGCCATCCGCAGCGCGGCCCACGAAAGGGGAAGGCCGCGCAGTGGGAAACGCGCGGCCTTCTCGCTCGTCGGATCAGGTGGAGAAGAGCATGCCCACCCAGCTGCGCTGGCGGTGGTGGCCGTAGTGGCCGTGGTGGCCGCCGTGCGGCGGCGGCGGGGCGCCCCAGGCCGGGCCGGGAGCGGGAGGCGGGGGAGCGGAGTGGTAGCTGGCCTCCATCCGGGTCAGCGTCTCCAGCTCGCCGTAGTCGAGGAAGATCCCCCGGCAGTTGTCGCACTGCTCGATGTGAACGCCGTTGCGCTCATAGGTGCGCATGTTGCCGTGGCACTTGGGGCAATGCATGTCTAGTCGGTCTCCTTGGCCTCGGGTCTCTGCAGAAAACCTACCGCGCGCAGCCCCGCCACGCTCGGACGATTCTGTTGCACGATTCGACCAACGACTGTTCGACCTCGTCGAGTTCCCGGGCCTCCCGGTGGGCGTTGAGCACCGCGACCGCGGTGAGCTGGACGGTCAGCGCGCGGGCCGGCAGATCGAGCCATCGCCACGGGTCCTCGCCGCCGCGCAGGGCCGGGCCGCCCGCTGCCAGGTAGGCGCCGAGGAACCGTTCCCACACCACCGGGTCCAGCAGCCCGGCCGCGTACCAGGCGGCGGGTCTGGCCAGGTCCCAGGCCGGGTCGCCGGCGCCGAGGTCGTCGACGTCGATGAGCAGCCAGCCGTCGCGGTGCACGAGCTGGCCGAGGTGCCAGTCGCCGTGGGTGAGCAGGCCGGGTCCCGGCTCCGGCTCGGGCAGCTCGGCGAACGCCTGCCGCACCAGCCGGGCGACGGGGCCGTCGCCGGGCATCCGCTCGACCGCGCGGGCGACCCGGGCCGGCCCGCCGGCCGCGGGCAGCGGTGGCAGTGGGGTCAGCGGCGTGGCGTGCAGCCTGGCCAGCAGCCTGGCGCCCTCCTCCCAGGGGGCGTCGTCGAGCTCGTCGGGTGAGACGGGCCGGCCGGCGGGCCACACCGTGACCAGGCGTCCGGCCGCGGTCAGCACGTCGGGGCGGAGGGGGGCGAGCAGCACGCCGTGCAGCGCCGCCGAGGCGACGGCGCGTAACCGCACCCGTAACGCCGCCGCGTCCTCACGGGCGGAGTGGGCCTTGACCACGACCTCGCCCCGGCGCAGCACCACCACGTCGGTGCGGGTGGGGTGGAGCACCGGGGCGCCTCTGCCGCCGTGTGCGCCGGCGATGTCCGCGAGTGCCGCCTCGAGATCCACCCGTACAGACTAGAGTGCCCGGCTATCTCCCACGGCCGGGTCGCGCGGGCGCCCGGCCGGGCGGTGGCGCGTGGCAGCACCGCCTGGGTGGTCGGCGGTTCTTTCTGCTACGCCGTGCCCCGGTGGCGGCCCCATGCCGGCCGGGCCTGCGGCGGTGAGTGCGGTGAGTACTGTGTTCCGATGAGAGTCGGATTCGCCGTACCCCAGTCGGGACCCTGGGCGACCCCCGAGGCCATGCGCCGGATCGCCACCCGCGCGGAGGAGCTGGGCTACCACGAGCTGTGGACGTTCCAGCGTGTCCTGTATCCCGTCGGCCATCCGATGGGGCCGGTCTACCGGGCCGTGCACGACCCCGTGGTGACACTGTCCTACCTGGCCGGGGTGACGAGCCGGATCAGGCTGGGCGTGGCGGTGGTCAACGCCTTCGTCCCTCCGGTGCTGCTGGCCAAACAGCTCGCGACGTTGCAGATCGTCTCCGGCGGCAGGCTGACGGCCGGGCTGGGGCTGGGCTGGTTGCGCGAGGAGTTCGAGGCGGTGGGCGCCGGTTTCGACGGGCGCGGGCGCCGGGGGGAGGAGTACGTCGAGGTGCTGCGCAAGGCGTGGACGCGCGAGGTGGTCGAGCACGACGGGGAGTTCTACCGGGTGCCCGCCTCCCACATGGACCCCCGGCCGGAGCGGGTGCCGCCGATCCTGCTGGGTGGCAGCGCGGAGGCGGCGCTGCGCCGCGCCGGCCGGCTCGCCGACGGGTGGGTGAGCTCCAGCAGGGAGGACCTGTCCGGCATCGGCGCGCGGATCGAGACGGTCAAGGACGCGGCGCGGGAGGCCGGTCGCGACCCGGAGGCGCTGCGGTTCGTCTGCCGGGGCGTCACCCGCGTGCGCCCCGGCGCGTCCGCCGCCGCTCCGGACGGGGGAACGGGCGACGGAACGGACGGGGGAACAGGCGCGGAGCGGCCGCCGTTGACGGGCGCGTACGACGACATCCGCCGCGACGTCGCCGACCTCGCGGCGCGCGGTGTGACGGACGTCTTCCACGATCTCAACTTCGACGAGGAGATCGTCAGCGCGGCCCCGGAGGAGGCGTTGGGTCGTGCCGAGGAGGCCCTGGAGGCGCTCGCGCCTTGTAGGTTCGAGGCATGAGCGCTGACGACCGGCGGCCCCCGCTTTTCGAGCTCGTGCCGGACGAGGCCGACCGGCCCGAGCCCCTCACCGTCCACAGCTCCGACGGCGCGCTCAGCGTGGCGGCCGATCTGACGGTCGAGGAGCTCGAGATTCTCGACGAGCTGAGACGAGCGGCGGCGAAAAAGCGGGATTGAGGGGCCTTTGTGTCGTATGCCGCTTTGGGGCGTGCGATGCTTCGGTGATGCGTGAGGGGGAAGAGGCGTGACGGGGCAGGGATACACCGCGCGCACACCGGGGATACGCCACCACGGACGCGCCTCGGCCGACGAGGCCGAGCATGTCCGGGCGGTGCTGCGTGACGTGCAGGAGGCGTTCGCGAGGGCGGGGCGCCCGATGGGCGACGACCAGTACGGCGCCGAGATGGAGAAGAGATACCCGGTGCTGCGCGACGGCGTGATCGCCGCCTTCCACGCCTACATCGACGAGCTTGAAGGCGTCGGCGGGGGCCTCGGCGTGACCGCGGCGACGTACGAGGCGGCAGAGGGCTCAGGAGCCTGACCCACGGTGTCGCTCGACGGAGACATACCCGGCTGGATGCGGCCCTGGATCGGCTGGGCGGTCGGCATGGACTGGCCGCAGGCCGACGAGTCCAGGCTGTTCGACCTGGCCGACGCGCTCGTGAACGCGGCCTACCGCATCGGCGAAGGCGGCGGCGTCCCGATCCCGGACCGGGACACATGGGACGGGGAGGCGCTCAGGACCTTCGCCGAGCACGTTTCACGCACCGTCGGCGGTCGCCGCGCAGAGCTGATCACCAAATTGGTGACCATGGCGATCGCGTTGAACGATCTCGGTGTGCAGGTCCAGTACACCAAGTGGATGATCAAGCTGATGATCGCACTGCTGATCGTCCAGTTGGTGGTTCTGCTGCGGGCTCTGGCGAACCCCGCGACGGCCGCCGCCGGGGTGGCAGTCGCGGGATGGCGGACCCTCCTCACCCGGCAGGCCGTCCGGGCACTGGCCAAGCGGCTGATGTTCAACATCGGGCTGTTCGGCGGACTCATGTTCGCGATGGACCTGAGCGTCCAGTCCCGGCAGGATCGGCGCGACCGGATCGACTGGAACCAGGCCCTCGCCTCGCTGGCCGCCGGAGCGCTCAACGGTGTGTTCCTCACCGGGGTGACGTGGCTGGCGCCGCCGCGGACGCTGCTCGGCTTCATGGGCGCTTCCGGGGCCGCCGGTGGGCTGACCGACGCCACCATGCAGGCCTTCGACGACCAGCCGTTCGATCTGACGCGGCTGCTGAAGGGCGTCTCCTCGGGAGCCGTCGGCGCCGCGGACGCGCATTGGGCCATGTGGAACCCCCACTTCGGCGGGCGAGGCGGCGACGGGACTCCACCGGGTCCCGCGAACGGCCACGGTGACGGGTCACCGCCGCGGCCGGAGGGCGGAAACGGTGGTGGGCTACCGCCGCGGACGGAGGGCGTCGACGGTGACGGGTTACCGCCGCGGCCGGAGGGCGTCGACGGCTCCCGCACGACGCTGGCCGAGCACATCTCGGCCGCTCACGCCGCACCCGAGGCGGCACGGCCGCAGGCGGACACCGCACGGACGCCCGGTGACCGTCCTGCCGCCCACCCGGCCACCGCCGACGCCCGCGGCGCCGCCGACCAGGCGATCCCTGCCATGGCGGCCCGCGCCACCGAGGGGGACGGCAGCAGGCCGACGGCCCACCCGGCACGCCAGGAGCCGCCCGTCCCGCGGGCCGACCTGATCGAGAGCAAGCTCAACTGGGGGCACCCGCGCTCCGCCGGTCCGCCGCGGACGCCGCACGAGTTCAGCGAGGTGGCGGCCAAAGGGATCGTCGGCGCGTGGGAACCCGCCGGCCACGACAGCGCCCGGGTCACCCTGGCCGACGGCTCGCACGCGATGGTCACCGACCTGCCGACCCAGCGGGACCGGGACGCCAAAGTGCTGGTGGCGCGGCTCGGCCACGAACTCGGCCTGAAGATGCCCGCGATCCACCCGGTCGGTGACAAGCGGTTGCTCGTCGACTGGGTGTACGGCGATCCCGGCCAGATGACCTGGAGCGGCGAGTCGTGGAACCTGTCACGGACCGCGCCCAGCCGCGACAGCGTCCTCGTCGGCCTGCTGGGCGCCCTGCTCCGCGACGAGCCGGCGTTCGCCGGCGCGCTGTCCGGTGAGGCGCGCCTCATGCCCGAGCCCGGCATGGCGAAGCTGATGAGCAGGTTCTTCCTCCGGGACATGGGCGCGGGCCGGGAGGTGTGGGCGCCCAACCCGCTCGCCCTGGCGGACGTCATCCGCGTCGAGCACGCTCTGACATCCATGCGGGCCGACTTCCGGGCCGCCGGGCTGGCGGAGACGCACCGGCGGATGACCGCCGCCCTGCGGGAGATCAAGGAGAACGCGGTCAGCACCGACTCCCTCCTCAAGGCCGACCCGGCCGAACTGCTGCCGGAGATCTCCACCCAGGCGCTCAACGCGCGGGCCGAACGCATCGCCGAACTCACGGCCGACCTCGTGGACACCGCCCCGCCCGGCGCGGGCCGGCCCACGGTGGACCCCGTCCGGCGGCTGGCGGACAACGTCGGCCACATCGTGGCCGAGCGTGCTTCCGACCTCGGCCGCGTCGTCACCTTCGGCGACGGGTCGCAGGCCCTGGCGTTGACCGGACGGGCGGCGGACACGGCGCTGGAGGCGATGCTCACCAGGCGCGTGCTCGGACTGCACGGCCCCGCCGTCCACCGGGCCGCCGACGGCACCGTCTACCAGGCGCACGGCAGCGATCATCTGCGCACCGCCGTGGCCACCGGCATCCGCGAGAGCGACCTGCTGCCGACCAAGGAGGAGGTGGTGACGTTCAACGACGGCAGCCGGGCCGTCCGCCACGAGTTCAGGACCGTCGGCGACGCCGACGAGTTCGAGGCGCGGGCCCATGCGCTGCATGACCTGCGCGACGGCTACCCGAGCACCTACCGGGCCGCGCCCACCGTGGTCTACGAGGGACGCGTGTCCCCGTGGCGGGCGATCGACGACGAACCCCTCCTGCCCCCTGCGGTGCGGCAGGAACTGGACAGGCGCGCATTGCATGCCTGGCTCACCCGTCCTGGGTTGCCTTCTGCGATGCTCGGCGAGAACCCGAGGGTGGAGCGCCTGTGGCTGGCGGACGCTCTGCTCACCGAGGCGGACAGCTCGGCCCTGCGCGCCAGGTACGAGGCGGCGCGGGCCGACTTCGACAGGTACGGCCTGACCGCGCGCCTGGAGAAGCACCTGGAACTCATCCAGCGGTCCAGCCCGGACGCCGCGCTGGACCTGGGCCCGCTGCGTGACCCCGCACCGCTGGTCGCCGACTTCCGGGAAGCCCCCTGGCGGCCACCGCGCGGCGACGCGCGCCCCCTGCGACACCTGCTGGAGGGGACCAACCTGCACCAGGTCAATGAGCTGGCCGTGGGGCGGGCCGCCGACCCCGCGCTCGTTCCCGCCGCCGAGGCGTTCCTGGACAGGGCGGACGCGGAACTCGCCGTCCGGCCCTCTTCCTCAGGTCACGTCTCGGCGCGCGTGCCCGCCGACTGGCTGCCCCGCGACGTCAGACCCGGCAGCGAGATCGTCTTCCACGGCCTGCTCGAAGGGGTGGACGACCCCGCCCACCTCACGGACCGGCCCGACAGCGTGCGGCTGACCATCCGGGCGGGCCGGTACGCCGACGTGGGCGACCTGTCGGGCAAACCCGGCCACGTCCTGTTCGGCCTGGGCACGAGGTTGAAGGTGCTGGCCGTCCAGGAGGCCTTCGGCGAGCGGCACCTGTTCGCCGTGCAGGTGCCCGACGGGCGCACCGCCGACTCGATCGCGCTCCCGGTCCACCGGACGAAACCGCCGCTCACTCCCGAACTGCGCCACCATCTCACGCACCATGTCGAGAGGACCGCCGCGGGTGTGTGGTTGCGTGATCTCGACCACGAGCACGACCGCCGGCTGGTCACGTCGGCGCGCAACATCCAGCGCGTCGACGGCGCCGTGTACGTGGACGGGCACGGGTCCGAGCGGGGCAACTCGGTCGGCGGCCGGACGCTGGAGGCGAAGGTGACGGCGGCCCTGCTGCTGCACAGCGCCGGGCTGACGCCGCACGACGTGATCCTGCTGGCCAACTGCCACATCGGGACCGGGCGGTACCCGCTGGAGGTCGCCCGGCACACCGGCCACGTCGTCATCGCCGCCGACTCCGCGATCATCGTGACGGATGAGGGGCACATGCGCGCGGTGTCCGACGAGTTCGGCCATCTCGGCGGGCGGGGCCGGATCCGCGTCTACCTGCCTGACGACCCGGTCAGCGGCCAGGTTCTCGACACGGTGCGGACGTGGTTCCAGGTGCCCTGACGCCGCCCGGCGGGCCTCCGCTACGGGCCGCCGCTACGGGGCGGCCAGGCGGAGGGCCTCGGCGGCCACCGCGTGGCGCAGCGCCCGGATGCCGTCACGGCCGCGCACCGGATGCACGGCGTTCGTCAGCAGCACCACGGTCAGCCCGCGCACCGGGTCCACCACGAGCGAGGTGCCGGTGAACCCCGAGTGCCCGTACGCGCCGGTCAGCGGCCCGACGATGGCCGGGTCGCCGATGCGCACCCCCAGCCCTTGGCGGAAGGGGGCGCCGTCGGCGCCCTGGTCGCGCACCATCTCGGCCACGGTCTCCGGGCGCAGCATCGCGCCGCCGCCGCGTCGCAGCGTCTCGCCGAACGCCAGCACGTCGCCGGCCGTGGCGAAGATCCCCGCGTGCCCGGCCACCCCGCCCAGCGCGTGGGCGGTCTCGTCGTGCACCTCGCCGCGCACGCAGCCGGGCCCGGGCCGCTCGGGCTTCCACTCGGTGGCGGCGACCCGCGGCAACGTGGCCGGGCCGGGCCGGTATCCCAGGTCGCGCAGGCCCAGCACGCGGGTGACCCGGTCGCGCACCAGCTCGTCGAGCGGCGCCCGCCCGGCCAGCTCGGCCACCCGGCCCGCCGTGACCATGCCGACGTCGCTGTAGAGGTACGGCCCGCCGACGGGTCCGCTGACCGGCGTGGCGACCATGGCGGCCAGCCGGGCGGCCGGGTCCGCTGCGCGCAGTTCGAGGTCGATCCGGCGCGTGGGCGTCAGCCCGGCCGTGTGGGTGAGCAGGCGGCGCGGGGTGAGGCGCCGGTCACGGCCGGGCAGCCAGGCGGCCACCGGCTCGTCGAGGTCCAGGTGGCCCTGCTCGGCCAGCGAGAGCAGGACGACCGTGGTGCAGAGCTTGCTGATGGAGGCCAGGTCGAAGACGGAGTCGGGGCGCGCGGGCGGCCGCTCGTCCACCAGGGTCCCCCGGGCGTCGGCGTAGCGCACCAGCTTGCCGGCGGTCGCCGACGCCGCCACCTCGCCGTCCACGGCGATCAGCGCCACCGCCGCCGGGCACGCGCGCGGCACCGCCTCGGCCAGGATCCGCCGCAGCCGGTCCGCCATCTCCACCTCCCCGCCGGGTCCGCTCCCGGACCCGGCCTTCCCCCTCGTGTCCCCGCGGGCTCTCCGTGTCCCCGCGGGCTCTCCGTGTCCCCGCGGGCTGTCCGTGTGCCCGCGGGCTCTCCGTGTGCCCGCCGGGCTACCCCTCTTGTTCCCGCCGCCGTCCGTCCCCCCGGCGGCGTGGCGGCGTCAGCCGCTCAGCGCGTCGCTGAGGCGCTCGCCGTGCGACTCCAGCAGCGCCCGCGCCTTCTCCGCGTCGAGCCCGTGCCGGATCATCACCACCGCCGTCTTGGCCTGGCCGTCCGCCGCGTCCACCGCCTTGGCGGCGGTCTCCCGGTCGGCGCCGGTGATGTCGCTGACCATGCGGATCGCCCGGTCGGCCAGTTTGTTGTTCATGGCCGACATCTCGATCATCCGGTTGCCGTAGGTCCGGCCGAGCCGCACCATGCAGATCGTCGAGATCATGTTGAGCACCAGCTTCTGCGCCGTGCCGGCCTTGAGCCGGGTGGAGCCCGCCACCACCTCCGGCCCCACCACCACCTCGATCACGTGCTCGGCCGCGGTCGACAGGGGAGCGCCGTGGTTGCACGACAGCCCGACGGTCAACGCGCCCCGCCCGGCGGCCTCCCGCAGCGCGCCCACCACGAACGGCGCCCGCCCGCTGGCCGACACGCCCACCACGGAGTCGAGCGGGCCCACCTCCAGGCGTGCCATCTCGGCGGCGCCGCCCTCGGCGTCGTCCTCGGCGCCCTCCACCGAACGGGTGAGCGCCTCCGGGCCGCCCGCGATGACACCCCGGACCAGCTCCGGGTCGGTGCCGAACGTCGGCGGGCATTCCGAGGCGTCGAGCACGGCCAGCCGCCCGGACGTGCCGGCGCCCACGTACAGCAGTCGTCCGCCGGCCCGCATCCGGCTGGAGATCGCGTCGATGGCGGCGGAGATCTGCGGGATCGCCACCGCGACGGCCGCCGGCACGGCGGCGTCGGCCTGGTTCATCAGTCGCGCGATCTGGTCGGTGGGGAGCCGGTCGATCTGGCTGTAGCGGGGATCGCTCTGCTCGGTCGCCAGCTCAGGTAGGGGATCGATCATGACGCTAATTTCCACCCTTTACTTCTCTCTTGTAAAGATCTTTCAGCACTATGGGTTCATGACGTACGTGCGTACCGGTGCCGAACGCCTCGCCGCCGACCCCGCGCTCGCGGGCGGCGGCCGCCTCGGCCTGATCACCAACCCCACCGGAGTCCTGCCCGACCTGACCCCCACCGCGGACGCCCTGCTGGCGGCCGGCGCGCCGCTGACCGCGCTGTTCGGGCCCGAACACGGGATGCGCGGCACCGCGCAGGCCGACGGGAGCGAGCCGGACACCACCGACCCGCGGACGGGGCTGCCGGTCCACGACACGCACAAGCGCTCCGGCGCGGCGCTGGACGAGCTGGTGGCACGTTCCCGCGTCGACACGCTCGTCTTCGACATCGCCGACGTGGGCACCCGCTTCTACACCTACGTGTGGACCATGTACGACCTCATGGCCTCGGCCGCCCGGCTCGGCCTGCGGTTCGTGGTCCTCGACCGGCCCAACCCGCTCGGTGGCACGGTCGCCGAGGGGCCGCCACTCGACCCGGCGTTCGCCAGCTTCGTCGGCAGGTTCCCGCTGCCGGTACGGCACGGCAACACCGCGGGGGAGCTGGCGCTGCGGTTCGGGTTCGACCTGGACCTGCACGTCGTCGCCATGGAGGGATGGCGGCGCGGGATGGACTTCGCCGCCACCGGGCTGCCCTGGGTGATGCCGTCGGTCAACCTGCCGACCCCCGACACCGCGCTGGTCTACCCGGGCACCGGGCTGTTCGAGGGGACCACGTTCTCCGAGGGGCGCGGCACGACCCGGCCGTTCGAGCTGGTCGGCGCGCCGTACGTGGACGAGAGGTTCGCCCCCGCGCTGAACGCGCTCGGCCTGCCCGGGGTGCGCTTCCGCGAGACGTGGTTCACCCCGACCTTCCACAAGCACGCCGGCACGGCGGTGCGCGGCGTCCAGGTGCACGTGCTCGACCGGGCCGCGTTCCGGCCCGTGCTCACGGGCGTGTCCATGCTGTACGTCGCCCGAACGCTCTACCCGGAGGACCTCACCTGGTGGGGGCCCGAGGGCTTCGAGGACCACCTGTGGGGCTCCGACACGCTGACGCGCAGCCTGGAGGCGGGCCAGGACCCGCGGGTCCTGTGCCCTGAGCCCGCTCCCCCCGGCGGGCCGCTGCTCTACCCGTGACATCACGCCAGGTCGCGCCGGTAGAGCCAGAACACCCGCTCGGCCCGGGCGCCCACCGCGCGTGAGTAGAAGCGCAGCGGTCCGACCCAGCCGATCTGCGCGCTGCCGTACCCGGCGGCGCGCAGGTCGGCCAGGCAGCGGCGCAGCAGCACGCGGCCCACACCGAGGCCCCGGGCCGCCGGCGCCGTGCCCATCGGCCCGAACCAGGCCGGGCGGGCGCCCCACGCCGCGAACGCCAGCGGCTCGCCGTCGCGCTCGGCGTAGTGCAGGCCGGCGGCGTTGACGGCCTCCCAGGCCCAGCGCTCGTTCCAGTGCTCCGCCACGAACGCCGCCACCCGTTCCCGATCGGCGGCGCCGGCGGCCCGGACGGCGACGCCCTCCGCGGCCAGCCGCGCCACGTCGCCGCCCGTGGACAGGTCGGCGGAGGTGAGGTCCGCGGTCATGTTCCAGGCCACCTGGTGGCGCTCGTATCCCAGGCTCTCCGCCAGGCAGGCCGCGGCGGTGTAGCGGACGTCGATGCCCGGCCAGGCGTAGCACGGCGGGTTGCCGGCGAAGCGCGCCTGCGCGGCGCCCTGCCCGCGCAGCCACTCCTCGGCCGCGCGCACCAGCCGCCGGCCCAGCCCGTGGCCCTGCTCGTCCGGATGTACGGCGAGCAGGTCGATGTGCCCGGCGTCGGGGTCCTTGCCCGACATCGACGCCATGACGACGCCGCCCCCGTCCACCAGCGCGGTCCAGTGGCGTCCGGCGGGCGGCGCGGCCAGCCGCCGCACCAGCGCGCCCGCCTCGGCGGCGTCGAAGGTCAGCGCCTCCTCCGCCACCCGCACGGCCCGCTCCAGACCGGCCCCCTCCAGACCGGCCCCTTTCAGACCGGCCCGCTGCCGGTCCGCCCCCGAAGGCACCGGCTCACACCTCGCTCATCGGCCGGGCGACGACGCCGCGGCGCTCCGGGTGGAAGCAGGCGTGCTCCTGCGGCACGCCCTCCGTGCGGCCCAGCACCGGCCGCTCACCCTCGCACCGGTCGGTACGGAACGGGCAGCGGCGCGCGAACAGGCAGCCGGTGTCGGGCTGCGACTCGTCCAGCGACTCCAGCGGCACCACCGGCTGCTCGCCGGGCAGCTCCAGCCCGTGCAGCACCGGGATGGCCGACAGCAGCGACTGCGTGTACGGGTGCACCGGGTCGGCGATCACCGTGTCCACCGGCCCCCGCTCGACCACCTGACCCCGGTAGATGACGTACAGCTCGCCGTCGTCGCCGATGTAGCGGGCGGTGGCCACGTCGTGGGTGATGAACAGCACGCTGACGCCCAGCCGCTCGCGCAGGTTCTTCAGCAGCGCGAGGATGCCGAGCCGCAACGACACGTCGATCATCGAGACGGCCTCGTCGGCGACGAGCATCTCGGGATCGACGGTCAGCGCCCGCGCGATGACGACGCGCTGCCGCATGCCGCCCGAGAGCTGGTGCGGGTAGCGCGACAGCACCGTGCCCGGGTCGAGCCCGACCAGGCCGAGCACCTCGGCCGCCCGCTCGTCCATCCACTGCCGCGACCGCCCCGTCTGCTTGGCGCGCAGCGCGAGCGGCGCCTGCAGCGTCTGGTGCACGGTCCGGGTCGGGTTCAGCGCCGAGTAGGGGTCCTGGTGGATCATCTGGATCTTGCGGAAGTGCGGCTGGCGCTGCTTGGGCTTGAGCCCGGACATCGGCGTGCCGTCGATGTCGATCTCGCCCGCGTCGTACGTCTCCAGCCCCGCGATGATCCGGCCGAGCGTCGTCTTGCCGCAGCCCGACTCGCCGATGAACGAGGCGGCGCCGCCCTTGGGGATGGCGAAGTCGACGCCGCGCAGCGCGTGCACATCCCGGCCGGCCAGCACGTTGCCACGCTGCCTGAAGGTCTTGGTGATGCCGTTCCCCGTGATCACGCGTGCTCCCTCACCTTCACCGCGTGGCAGGCCACGATCCGCGTGCCGTGCGCGACGGCCGCCGGGTCGTCGCTGTCGCAGACGTCCATCCGCAGCGCGCAGCGCTCCCGGAACACGCATCCCTCCTTCGGCACCGTGGCCAGCGTCGGCGGGCGGCCGGGCAGCGCCCGGGCCTCGTCGATGTCGCCGACCAGGCGGGGGATGGCCTGGATCAGGCCCCGCGTGTAGGGGTGGCGCGGCGCGCCGAGCACCTCGCGGGTGGGGCCCTGCTCCACCAGCCGCCCGCCGTACATGACCGCGAGCCGGTCGGCCACCTCGGCCACCACGCCGATGTCGTGCGTGATGACCAGCGTGGTCAGCCCGCGCTCGGAGTGCACCTCACGCACGATCTTGAGGATGTTCGCCTGGGTGATCATGTCGAGCGCGGTGGTCGGCTCGTCCAGGACGACGACGTGGGCGTTCAGGACCAGCGCCAGCATGATCCCGACCCGCTGGCGCATGCCGCCGGACAGTTCGTGCTGGTGCGAGTCGAGCACCCGGGCGCCGTCCAGCCCCATCCGGCCGAGCAGCTCCCGCGCCTCGCGCACCAGCCCGCGCAGGTCGTCCACGCCGTGCGAACGGCCCAGGTCGAGAAGCTGCTTGCCGACCGTCTTGAGCGGGTTCAGGGAGTTCTGGGCAGCCTGGAACACGTAACCGATGTGCGCGCCGCGCGCCTTGCGCAGCCGCTCGCCACTCAGCCCGACGACGTCGCCGAGCCCGTCGATCTCGACGCTGCCCGCCGCGATCCGGCCCGGCGGCTGCACGGCGTTGAGCAGCGACAACGCCAGCGTCGACTTGCCCGAGCCGGACTCGCCGACGATGCCGGTGATCGTGCCGGGCTCCAGGGTCAGGCTGACGTCGCGCACGGCGGGCAGCTCGCCCGCCGGCGTCTTGTAGACGACCGTCAGACCGTCGATGCGCACGCCCGGCGCCTGCGTTGATGCGGGGTGGGCCACGAACTACTCCTCACGCAGCCGGGGATTGAAGATCTCGTCCATGGCGTCCACCACGAGCACGATGCCGAGCGTCAGCAACAGGATCGCCAGCAGCGGCGCCAGCATGTACGGCAACGCGGCGGTCGTGGTCATCGCCCCGCCACCGAAGACGGCCAGGTTGAGCATCACGCCCCAGTTGTTCGCCTCATAGGGCAGCACGCCCAGGAAGAACAGGCCGACCTGCGCGTACACGGCGCCGGTGACCGCGATGAGCATGTTCATCGCGATGTACGGAGCCATGCTCGGCAGCAGTTCCTTGCCCACGATGTGCGGGGTGGACAGGCCGAGCCCGCGGGCCGCTTCGATGAAGCCGCGCTCGCGCAGCGACAGCGTCTGGGCGCGCACCGCCCGTGCCACGCCGCCCCAACCGAGCAGGCCGAGCAGCAGCCCCATCTCCACCGCGCTGCCGAACTTCCAAATGGTCGACAGCACCAGGAGCAGGGGCAGGCCGGGGATGGTCAGCTTCATGTCGGTCAGCCGCATGAGGACGGTGTCCCAGCGGCCCCGCTTGAAGCCGGAGAACAGGCCGATCGCGGTGCCCAGCACGACGGTGACAATCGCGGTGACCAGGGCACTGAGCAGGACGTATCGAGAGCCTGTGATGACCAGCGCCACCACGTCGCGGCCCTGCCCGTCGGTGCCGAACCAGTGCGCGACGCTCGGTGGCGCGTAGATGCCCGCTGCCTGGTCGCGGGGCAGGTGCTCGGGGTAGAACATCGGCCCGAAGACTGCCATGACGGCGAAGCCGACGAGGATCACCGCGCCGGCCAGCCTGCTGGGCTTGCGTCTCATCACCCGCCACACGCCGCGCCAGAAGTTGCGGCGCATGGTCGCCGACGTGCTCGAACTCTCCAGTAGGACGCTCACGACACCTCCCCTCCGGACCGCACCCGCGGGTCGATGACCGTGTAGAACAGGTCGGCCAGGATGTTCGCCAGCACGATGGCCAGGGTGATCAGCAGGAACGCGCCGCCCATCAGCGCGTAGTCGCGGTTGGTGACGCTCTCGATGAGCAGCCACCCGAGGCCCGGATAGTTGAAGATCTTCTCGATGAAGATCGCGCCACCGAACAGCAGGCCCAGCGACAGGGCGAGGACCGTGAACAGCGGCAGGATCGCGTTGCGCGCGATGTACCTGAAGACGATCGACCGCTTCATTCCGCGCAGCTCGGCCGCGAGGATGAAGTCGTCGCCCAGCACGGTGACCACGCTCGACTTCATCGCCAGGATCCAGCCGCCGTAGCTGGCCAACGCGTAGGTGAGCACCGGCAGGGTGGCGTGCTCGATCAGCGAGCCGATGTAGGCCGCGTTGAAGCCGGGCTCGAAGAGGATGTCGGCAGTGCCGCCCATCGGCAGGATCGGGATGAGCGTGGTGAACAGGGCGCCGACGAGGAGCGCCAGCACGTACTGCGGCACGCCGTGCAGCAGCGAGCCCGAGATGGCCAGCAGGTCACCGAGCTTACCGGTGCGCTTGACGGCTGCGTAGACGCCCAGGATGACGCCCACCAGGAAGCTCGCCAGCGTGCCCGCCAGCACCGGTAGAACGGTCCACTTGGCGGCTTCGGCCAGCACCGAGGTGACCGGGGTGCCGGGGTTGGTGACCGACACACCGAGGTCGAAGGTGAACAGGCCCGCGATGTAGTCGGTGTACTGCTCCCAGAGGGTGCCCTTCGGCATGAAGCCGTACATGACGGCCGTTGCCCGCTCGGCCGCCTCGGGCGACATGCCTTGCTCTAGGAGCTTCTGATATCTCGCGGCCATCGGGTCGCCGGGGATGTTCCTGATGATGAAGAAACTGATCGTGGCGACCACGAAGACCATGACGAGCCCGCGGGCCACGTGGCCCGCGAGTCGCCGTGCGATGACCGTCATGCTGCTACTGCTTCGCCTTCACGAGACCCTGCTGCATCCACACGCCCGCGGGCCAGCGCAGCAGGTCGCTGTCCTGCTCCGGCCAGCCGGTGAACCGGCTGGTGTTGACGAACTGCGTGTTCACGTAGTCCCAGAGCTGGATGACCGGCAGGTCCTGGTTGGCGGCCTTGGCGAGCTGGGCGATGATCGGCTTGGCCTCCTCGGCGCCGACGTTGTTCAGCTTGCCGGTCAGCTCACCGGGGTTTACCTTGCCGATGCCCTCGACCTCGATCTCCTCGGCGCCGCCCATCCAGTTGCCGCCCTTGCCGGCGGGAGAGTGCTTGATCTTGCCGGCGACGTTCGTCCAGCCGTTGGACGCGCCGTAGAGGCGCTGGTAAATGTCGTACGGCGCGGGGCCGAGCGCGATCAGCCAGAAGCCGACGTCGTACTTACCGGCCGCGAGCTCCTCCAGGTAGAGGGGATAGTCGGCGACCGTGACGACCTCGGCGTCGACGCCGTTCTCGATGAGCTGGCTCTTGATGTTCTCCTGGGCGGAGATCCAGTCGGAGAAGCCGGCGGGGGCGGTCATGGAGACCTTCCAGGGCGAGCCGTCGGGCATCGTCCACTTGCCGTCCTTCTGCTGCAGCCCCGCCGCCTTGAACTCGGCTTCCGCCTTCGCCTTGTCGAACGCGTACGGCTCCAGCTTGGCGGCCTCGGCGCCGAGCCACTCGGCGGCCGGCTTCTGATGGATTCCGGAGGTCGTGGTGGCCGGGGTGCCGCCTTCGGGGGAGGCGGTCTGGGTGACCTGGGCGCGGTCGATCAGGTAGGCCAAGCCCCTGCGCACGTGCACGTTGTCGTACGGCTTCTTGGACTGGTTGAACGCCATGCCCACCGAGACCGGCGAGAAGCCCTTGATGACCTGCGCCCCGGGCGCCTGCTTGATGCGGTTCATCACGTCGGCCGGCGCGGCGGTGAAGCCGGCGTGGTCGAGCTTGCCGGCGATCAGGTAGTTCCAGATCTGCTCGTTGCCGGTGTAGTTGAGGAACTTCACCTGAGCCGGAGCGATCTTGGCCGCGTTGTAGAAGTTCTTGTTCTTGACCAGCAGGGCCTCACCCGGGTTGACCCGCTCCAGCACGAAGGGGCCGCCCGAGACGTCCTTCTCCGGCTTGAACGCGATGACCTTCTCACCCAGCGCGGTGATCTCCTCACGCGCCTTGTCCGCGTCGGCCCCGGTGCCGCGCGAGGTCTTCAGCTTGTCCCAGAAGTCGGCCGGCAGCACACTGCCCCACACGTGGGCGGGCACGACGATGGTGTCCATGACGCCCCGCGCGAACTTGGCGCTCGGGTTGGACATGTCCTGCGTGACCTTGATGGTCGTCGGGTCGACCACCTGGACGTCGGCCGCGGCGCCTGCGGCGCCCGGCGTGATCGCGAACGCGGTGCTGCCCTGGGTGTAGGCGATGCCGATCGACAGTTTCACGTCCTCGGCGGTCAGCGGCTTGCCGTCGGACCACTTGCCGTTGGGCGGCAGCTTGATGGTGACCGAGGAGTTGTCCGGGGCTACCTCCCAGCTCGACGCGGCACCCGGGTAGAAGACGTTGGGATCGGTCAGGTGGTTCTTGAAGTAGGCCAACCTGATCTCGTTGAACCCCTTGAAGACGTTGCCCTTGGGGTTGAACGGGTTTGCGGGTGCGCTCGCGTCGATGCCCGGTCTGTTCACGTCGATCGTGGTGAAGAGGCCGCCACCACCGCCCGAGCCGGACTGATTGGTGGAACCACCGCTGCACGCTGTGACGGTGGCAAGGCCCAGCAACGTTACTGCCGCTGCCAGTCGCTTCATGTTCCGCTCCGGGGATGTCGGACCTGGTGAGGCTCTGTGTGAGGTTGACCGGACCATACGTGGACGGAAAACGGTGCGTCAATAATCTCCAGTGGTTGTGAGGCTAATGTAACTTTCCTTCATCGGTGCCCGTGATGACGCTCGTCTCCACCCCCTGGACGTCCTAGACGATCGGGTCCCACGGCACGGCGTCGAAGCTCGCGACCAGCCGTGCCCAGGCGTCCTCGTCCACCTTCAGCACCAGGTCGTCCACCCGGCCGACCGGCACGAGCCCCCACGAGTTGGACAGGAACACCAGCGGGCTCCCCGCCAGGTCGGCGACCCGGAGCGGCCGGTGCTCGGCGGGCAGGACGCGGTCCAGCAGCCCCATCGAGACGCCGCGCAGCATCGGCGCGTCCGGCCAGACGACGCGCTCGCCGTCGAAGCAGCCGAGGTTGGCGATCGTCCCCTCGCTGATCAGCCCGTCCGCGCCCACCAGCAGCGCGTCGTCGAAGCCGTGCGCCACCGCCCGCCTGCCCAGGTAGGCCTGGGGGAGACCGCCCAGGTGCTTGACGTGCGGCAGGAACCGCGTGTACGTGACGGACATGAGCGACCGGGGCGCGTCCGGCCACCGGTGCGGCGCCCCGGCGGTGGCGATGACCCGCACGCCGTCCCGCTCGACCACGTAGACGCGCACGCCGGCGTCCGCGACGTCGCCGAGCGCCCGCCCGATGGAGCCCACCACCAGATCGCGGTCCAGGGGTGCGCCGAACAGCTCCTGCGTGGCGGCCGTCAACCTGGCCAGGTGCAGGTCCAGCCCGCGCACCCGGCCGCCGCGCACCTGCATCGCGGTGAAGTGCCCGTACCGGGCCGCCATGGTCAGGGCGAGGTCGTCCGCGCCGCCCGGGCGCCCGTCGATGACTACGTGATCCGTCACGCCGTCCAGCGTACGCACGGACGCCCGGAACCGGATCAGGACGCCAGGTGGCTATCGCGCCGGCCGGCTCATCGCCAGGCGGCTCATCGCCAGCGCCGCGTACAGGGCCGCGCCGTCCGGCAGCACCGCGTCGTCGAAGACCGCCTCGGCGGAGTGGTTGTACGGCGCGGTCGCCGGGTCGCGGTCCGGCGGGCACGCCCCCAGGAAGAGGAACGCGCCCGGCACCTCCTCCAGCACGTACGAGAAGTCCTCCGCGCCCATTACCGGCTGCGGCGAGACGAGGAACCGGTCCGGCCCGAACAGGTTGCCGGCTGTCCGCTCCGCGAAGCCGGCTTCGCCGGCGTCGTTCACCGTCACCGGGTAGCCCATCCCGAACGACGCCTCCACGCCGAGCCGGTGCGCCGCCGCGACGGCCTCCACGACCTCCACCAGCCGCCGCCGCACCAGCGCCCGGTTGGCCGCGCTGAACGTGCGGACCGTCGCCTCGAAGTACGCCTCGTCGGGGATCACGTTGTCGGCCGTGCCGCCGTGGAACTGGCCGACCGTGACCACCACCGGGTCGAACACGTCGAACGTCCTGGTCACCATGGCCTGGAGCGCCGTGACCATCTCGCAGCCCGCATGGATCGGGTCGAGCGCGCGGTGCGGGCTGGAGCCGTGGCCGCCGCGCCCCTTCACCCGCACCTGGAACACGTCCGCCGCCGCCATGATCGGCCCCGGCCGGGAGGCGAACAGGCCGGGCGGCAGCATGGAGGAGACGACGTGCATGCCGTACGCGGCCACCGGCCGGGGGCCGGCCGCCTCCAGCACCCCCTCGGTGATCATGTGCCGGGCGCCCTCGAACCCCTCCTCGCCCGGCTGGAACATGAACACCACGTCGCCGGCCAGTTCGTCGCGGCGGGCGCTGAGCAGGTGCGCGGCGCCCGCCAGCATCGCGGTGTGCAGGTCGTGCCCGCAGGCGTGCATCCGGCCCTCGACCCGCGAGGCGTACGGCAGCCCGGTCCGTTCGGTGACCGGCAGCGCGTCCATGTCGCCGCGCAGCAGCACCACCGGGGCGGACCCGCCGGCGCCGGTCTCCGCTCCGTTCCCGTCGCGGGTCCGCCCGCCGCGCAGCACGGCGGTGACGGAGCTGAGCGAGGCGCCCGTCGTGATCTCCAGGGGCAGGCCGTCGAGGGCCGTCAGCACCGTCTCCTGGGTGCGCGGCAGGGTGAGGCCGAGTTCGGGGGTGGCGTGCAGGGTGTGGCGGAGGCGGACGAGCTCGTCCCGCATGTCCTGGGCGGCTTCGGTGAACGACATGGTGATATTTCTTCATACGGCGGACGCGAAGTCGACAAGGCGCCCTCGGTACGATGACCGGGTGACCGAGCGTAAGCAGATCGATTATTGGTTGTCCGATATGGATGGCGTCCTCGTCCACGAGGGGCGCCCGGTCCCCGGGGCCGACACCTTCATCAAGCGGCTCGGAGCCTCAGGCAAGCCGTTCCGGGTGCTGACCAACAACTCGATCTACACCCCCCGCGACCTGTCCGTGCGCCTGCTCGCCGCCGGCCTGGAGGTGCCGCCCGAGTCCATCTGGACCTCCGCGCTGGCCACGGCGGAGTTCCTCACCGACCAGCGGCCCGGCGGCTCGGCGTACGCGATCGGCGAGGCCGGGCTGACCACGGCGCTGCACGAGGTCGGCTACGTGCTCACCGACCTCGACCCCGACTACGTGGTGCTCGGCGAGACCCGCACCTACAGCTTCACCCAGATCACCCGGGCCATCCGCCTCATCGAGAACGGCGCCCGCTTCATCGCCACCAACCCCGACCCGATCGGCCCGTCCACCGAGGGCTCCCTGCCCGCCTGCGGCGCCGTCGCCGCGATGATCACCAAGGCGACGGGCGTGGAGCCCTACTTCGTCGGCAAGCCAAACCCCCGCATGATGCGCAGCGCGCTCAACGCGATCGACGGCCACAGCGAGACCACCGCCATGATCGGCGACCGCATGGACACCGACGTCGTCTGCGGCATGGAGGCCGGCCTCTACACGATTCTCGTGCTCACCGGCGTCACCCAGCCCGGGCAGATCGACCGCTTCCCCTACCGGCCCTCCCTCGTGGTCGACTCGGTGGCCGACCTGATCGAACTCATCTGAACCTGACGGGATCCGTCAGGTACGGGTGGCACGCTGGGTCCATGACCCGTGTCTACCTGGAGATCGGCCCGAAGAAGGTCTTCGCCTGCTCGCTCGTCTGGCCCGGCTGGTGCCGCGTCGCCAAGGGCGAGGAGGCCGCGCTCGACCTGCTCATGGAGTACGTCCCGCGCTATCGCGTGGTGGCGGCGCGGGCCGGACTGGCGTTCGAGCCCGGCGACCCCGAGGTGGTCGCCCGCGTCCCGGGCGACGCCACCACCGACTTCGGCGCGCCGCACGCCGTCTGCGACCTCGACCACGAGCCGGTGGAGCAGGCGGAGGCCGAACGGCAGGTGCGGGTGCTGCGCGCCGCGTGGGAGCTGTTCGACGAGGTGGTGGCCGCCTCGCCCGAGGAACTGCGCAAGGGGCCGCGCGGGGGAGGGCGTGACACGTCCAAGGTGTACGCCCACGTCGTGGAGGCCGAACGCTCCTACGCCCGCAAGCTCGGCGTGCGGCACGGGCCGTACCGGTCACGCGAGGACCGCGACGCGATGCGGGCCGAGCTCGCCGCGGTGCTGGCGCGGCCCTGGCGGCCGGGCGAGGGAGACCTGCGCTGGCCGCCCCGCTACGCCGCCCGCCGGCTCGTCTGGCACGTCGTCGACCACCTGTGGGAGATCGAGGACCGCCGCTCGTGAGACGCGCGCCGGTCAGCGCGTGCTGATCAAGGGCTGATCAAGGCGCTGATCGGGTGCGCTGATCAGGGCGTGCTGATCAGGGCGTGCTGATCAGGGCGTGCTGATCAGCTCGGGCAGCGCGGCGATGTGCTCCGACAGGTAGGCGGCGACCGCCTCCGGCACGACGTGCCGCGAGGTGATCTCGGACGGCCGCAGCGGCAGCCGCTCCACGTCGTAGCGCCCCCGCGCCGGGTCGTCCAGCTCGGGGCCGTGCCGCAGCGCCGGGTCCATGGCGACCAGGCGGCAGCCGTAGACGTGTTGCGTCTTCACCGCGCCCTGCCACGGGTGGGTCACCGTGGTCAGCGGTGTGATGCCGGACACCGTCGCGCCCAGCTCCTCCATCAGCTCCCGGCGCAGCGTGTGCTCCAGGGTGGAGTCCTCCGGCTCGACGTGGCCGCCGGGCACCGAGTAGTAGACGTCACGGCCCGGCACCGTGCGCCGGAACACGATCAGCAGGTCGTCTTGGTCGAGCAGGACACCGCGGACGCTGGGGCGCATGGTGGCACCTTACGGGACGGCGACGACCTTCCGGTAGCCTAACCTACGGTGCCGTAACCAAAGGAGACGATGTATCTATGGCGATGACTCAGACGGAACTCCTGCACGAGCTGGAGCCCGTGGTCGCGGGAGAGCTCGACCGCCATCACGCGATGGCCAAGGAGTGGTTCCCGCACGAGTACGTCCCGTGGAGCGAGGGCCGCAACTTCGACGGTGTCTACGGGGGCGAGGCATGGCAGGAGGGCGACTCCAAGCTGCCCGAGGCCGCGCGCGTCTCCCTCATCGTCAACCTGCTGACCGAGGACAACCTGCCGAGCTACCACCACGAGATCGCCACCACGTTCGGCCGCGACGGCGCGTGGGGCACCTGGGTGCACCGGTGGACGGCCGAGGAGGACCGGCACGGCACCGCGATCCGCGACTACCTGACCGTCACCCGGGCGGTCGACCCCGTCGCGCTGGAGCGCGCCCGCATGGTGCACATGGAGCAGGGCTTCGCCACCGAGTACGGCACCATGCTGCAGCAGCTCGCCTACGTCTCCTTCCAGGAGCTGGCCACCCGCATCGCGCACCGCAACACCGGCAGGGCGTCGGGTGACGAGGGCTGCGAGCGGCTGCTCGCCCGCATCGCCGCCGACGAGAACCTGCACATGCTCTTCTACCGCAACCTGCTCAAGGCGGCCTTCGAGCTCGACCCCAACCAGACCATGCGGGCCGTGACCGACGTGGTCACCACCTTCCAGATGCCCGGTTCCAGCATCGAGGGTTTCACCCGCAAGGCCATGGTCATCGCCCACGAGGGCATCTACGACCTGCGCCTGCACCTCGACGACGTGCTGATGCCGGTGCTGAAGCAGTGGGCGGTGTTCGACAAGACCGGGCTCGACGCCGAGGGCGAGCAGGCCCGCGAGGAGCTGTCGGCGTTCCTGGCCAGGACGGAGGCGACGGCCGCCCGTTTCGTGGAGCGCCGGGAGGCGCGCCGCGCCCGTGAGGCCGCCCGGCTCTGACCCGGAGGCGTCCCGCCCGGCAGGCCATACCGGGCTGAGGTGGGGCATTTCATCTGGAAGGATCGAGGGCCATGGACGTCTCCGTGGCCCTGATCGTGTCCGTCGTGGCACTCCTGATGATCCTGCTGCTCGCCGGCTCCGCCCGCCGCCTGCTCGGGGTCAGGTTCGGGGCCGTCCGGACGTTCCTGGCCGCGCTGCTGGCCTTCACCCTCGCCGCGCCGCTGCTGTCGCCGATCCTGGAGCCGTTCGAGGGCGACCGCGACCCGGGTATCGGGGCCGCCTGGGCCATCCTCCTGGCGACCATGTGCGTGGTCCTCATCCCGATGGTGCTACTCGTCCTGGCCGAGGCGCTGGTCCCGCCCGGCTCGATCCCCGGCCCGCTGGAGCTGGCCAGGTCGTTGCGCGGCCGCGCCTCCCGCACCAGGCGCTACTCCCAGATCACCCGGATCGCGATCCGCCACGGCCTCGGCCCGTACCTGCGCGGGCGCGACCCGAGGACCGAGGCGGGGGACCGGCCGGGCAGGCAGCGGCTGGCCGCCTCGCTGCGCCGGGCGCTCGACGACGGCGGCGTCACCTTCGTCAAACTCGGCCAGGTCCTGTCCACCCGGCGCGACCTGCTGCCGGCGGAGTTCGTGGACGAGCTGATGCTGCTGCAGGACCGGGTCGCCCCCGCGCCGTGGGAGCAGATCGAGCCGGTGCTGACGGCCGAGCTGGGCGGAGCGGCCGAGAGCGTCTTCGCCGCCTTCGACCGCACCCCGCTGGCCGCCGCGTCGATCGCGCAGGTGCACGTCGCCCGCCTGCACACCGGCGAGGAGGTCGTGGTCAAGATCCGCCGGCCCGGCATCGACCAGGTCGTGGACCGCGACCTGGACATCGTCCGCCGCCTGGCGCTCACCCTGGAGACCCGCACCCGCTGGGGCCGCTCGCTCGGCGTGCGCGACCTGGCCGAGGGGTTCGCGGTCGCCCTCCGCGAGGAACTGGACTTCCGCGTCGAGGCGGCCAACATGGCCGCCGTCACCGCGGCCAAGGGCAGCGACGTCACCTATCCCGCCCCCGTGTCGGCGCTGTGTACCGAGCGCGTCCTCGTCATGCAGCGGCTGACGGGCCGCCCGCTCGTCACGGCCGACCCCGGGCAGGGGCCCGAACTCGCCCGGGCGCTGCTCGACTGCCTGCTGCGGCAGGTGCTCATGGAAGGCGTCTTCCACGCCGACCCGCACCCCGGCAACCTCATGCTGCTCGACGACGGCACCCTCGGCCTGCTCGACTTCGGCTCGGTCGGCCGGCTCGACACCTCGATGCGCTCGGCCCTGCAACGCTTCCTGCTCGCCATGAACCGGCAGGACCCCGTCGCCGTCACCGACGCGCTGCTGGAGGTCGTGCCGAGGCCCGAGGACATCGACGAGCCCGCCCTCGAACGGGCGCTCGGCCAGTTCATGGCCAGGCACCTGGTGCCCGGCACGGGCAGCGCCCAGCTGTTCACCGACCTGTTCACCCTCGTCTCCCGGCACGGGCTGTCGGTCCCGCCGGAGGTCGCGGCCGTCTTCCGCGCCCTGGCCACCCTGGAGGGCACGCTGCTGCGGCTGGCCCCGGGCTTCGACCTGATCGGCGAGGCCCGCGCCTTCGCCCGCCGCCACCTCGCCGAGCGGCTCGACGGCGACGCCGTGAAGGAGGCCGTCGGTCAGGAGCTGGCCGCGCTGCTGCCGATGCTGCGCCGCCTGCCCCGGCGCGTGGAGCGCATCGCCAGCGCCGCCGAACACGGCCGGTTCAGCCTGAACGTCCGCCTGCTCGCCGACGACCGCGACCGCCGCTTCGTGACCGGACTGCTCCACCAGGTGCTGCTGACCGTCCTCGGCGCCACCGCCGGGCTGATGGGCGTGCTGCTGCTGGGCACCGAGGGCGGCCCGCGGGTCAGCGAGGCGATCACGTTCTTCCAGATGATCGGCTACAACCTGCTGGTCGTCAGCTCCGTCCTCGTCCTGCGCGTCCTCGTCGTCGTCTTCCGCCGTCCTCGCGACCCGATCGGCTGAACCGGCTCGCGGTCTTCCTCCCGATACGGCAATCCCGGCCGCGTCTTGACCACGGGATGGTCTTGGACATCCAAGACATCGGGCAGGTTCCCGACCACGGGTGCCAGAACCCCTCTGCGGAGTCGAGCCGGCATCCTCCCCGATCCGACGACGGTGATCTGACGACTGGGATTCCAACGGCGACGGCTACCCCGTGAGGAGGAGGTCGCGTTGCGGTTCGCGATGCGCAGGCCCACCCGGCGGCGGCCCCTCCCGTACGGACCCGCTCCACTGAGTCCCGGCCCGCCGCCGGTGCGCGTCGCGCACGGCGGGCGGTGGTGCGCCCGCGCGCTCCTGTTTCCCGTGAGAATGCTGATTCTCCGCCTGAATCCCTGCGAACGGGGCAGCTCCGCAGTGCTCCAGCGACCTGCGATCACCTCAGCGAGCTCCAAGTACACGACCAGGGAGGTCACGATGACCCGCCGTTCCACTACTCCGCGCCGTCGCGGACGGGGCGCCCACGCGGCAGGTGCTCGGTGAAAGTCGTCGGGATGGCCGGCAGCCTGCACACCGGGTCCTTCATCAACAGGCTGCTGGAGGCGGTGGGCCGCGAGCTTCCGCCGGAGGCGGGCTTCACGCGCTGGCCCGGCCTCGCCACCGTGCCGCCGTACGTCCCGGGCCCGGTGCCCGGCCCGGCACTCGAACTGGTGCGGCTGGTCGACCAGGCCGACGGGCTGCTGCTGACAGCGCCCGAGCACAGCCTGCTGCCCGCCGAGCTGGGCCACGCGCTGCGCTGGCTGACGGCGGCGGGGGTGCTGGCCGGCAAGCACGTCGCGGTGCTGAGCGCCAGCGTCCGGGCCTGCGGCGCCATGTGGGCGCAGGCCGAGCTGTGCACCCAGCTCGCCGGCGCGGGCGCCGTCGTCACGGGCACCGAACTGGTGCTGTCGCCGAGCTGCCCGCACTTCGACGCCCAGGGCCTGCTGACCGCCCGCTACCTGCGCGACCAGGTGCGCGACGTGGTCGACCGGCTCTGCCCGGCCTCCGTACGTGAGCCCGTACGTGAGCCCGTACGTGAGCCCGTACGTGAGCCCGTACGTGAGCCTGTACGTGAGCCCGTGCGTGAGCCGGTGCTCTCGGCCTGAGCGGCCCTCCTCGCGCGCGCGGAATCCCGTCTCCCGCTGGAGCGTTCGGAGAAAAGCCGTTGCCAGCCGTACGGGTGCCATCGGTACGGTGGAGGCAGATCCCGCACCCGTGAGGAGCCCATCGCCATGTCCGGCGCCACGTCCGGCCCGCTGGTCGTCACCGACTCGGTCGTCATCCCCGACGCCGAGCTGCTCTGGCGTTTCTCACGCTCGTCCGGTCCGGGCGGCCAGGGAGTCAACACCACCGACAGCAGGGTGGAGCTGACGTTCGACGTGTCGGCCAGTTCGGCGCTCCCGCCGTCGCTGAAGGCCCGCGCGCTGCAACGACTGGGCGCCGGCGTCATCACGATCGCCGCCTCCGAGCACCGCTCCCAGCTGCGCAACAGGGAGGCGGCCGCGCAGCGCCTCGCGCAGCGGCTGCGCGAGGCGATCGCGCCGCCGCCGAAGCGCCGCCGGCCGACCAAGCCGGGGCGGGGCGCGGTGGAGCGCCGCATCGCCGCCAAGAAGCACCGCGCCGACCTCAAGCGGCTGCGCCGCGACCCCTGAGGCGTCCGCGTCAGCGGAAAGGGCGGGCGAACGCCCGCGGCCTATGCCACTATTCGCCTGGCATGTACCGGGGTCTTGTGGGGAGGCGCTGTGGCCGGCATCGTCGGCGTGCACGGGATCGGCAAGTACGACTACTTCGTGGCCGCCGGCAACTCGGCCACCGGCGCGGCCGAGGCGATGCGCCGCAAATGGGACCGCTACCTGCACGCGGCCCTCGGCGGCGAGCCCCGGCCGTACCTCAGCGACGTCGCCTACTACGCGCACCTCCTGCACGACGGCCGGCCGCGCTCGGCCGAGCCCGGACAGCTCCTCGCGATGGAGGCGCCCGCCCACCGGGTGCTCGCCGGCTGGGCGCGGCAACTCGGCGTCGGCGAGCACGTCACGGGGGCGCTCAGGACCTTCACCGGCTGGCTGCTGACCCGGCTCGACAGCCGGTCGGCGGCGTTCGCCGCGCTGTTCGCGCCGGAGGTGGCGGCCTACCTGACCGACCCCGGCAGGCGCGAGAAGTCCCGCGACGCCGTCGCCGAGACGATCCGCCGCAACCGGCCCCGCGTGGTGATCGCCCATTCGCTCGGCAGCGTCGTCGCCTACGAGGCGCTCTGGTCCGACCCCGACCTCCGGGTGGAGCTGCTGGTCACTCTGGGCAGCCCGCTCGGCATGCGCGACGTCGTCTTCGAACGCCTGCTGCCCGCGCCGGTCAACGGCCGTGGCCGGCGGCCTCCCGGCGTCGCCCGCTGGGTGAACATCGCCGACCGGGACGACATCGCCGCCATCCCGCCCGGCCTGTGCGACAGCTTCTCCGGAGTGGACCAGGAGGAACTGGTCAACCTCGACTGGATCGACTTCCACACCGCGGAGAAGTATCTCGGCTGCCCCGCCATCACGTCCCACCTGCGACCATTCATCGCATGACGTGGATCGTGTCCGGGAGCGGCCGCCCCGCTCCCTGACGGACGCTGTTCACGTGGACGTGCCCCGGCTGTCATGGCCGGGTCAGCCGGGCCGGACATACCTGGAGCGTGGACCGCAGATCCTTCCTCGCGGCGGCGACCGCGGGCCTTCTCACCGGCACCGGCCCCCTCACCTCCACCGGCACCCCGACCTCGACCGGCACGGGCACGTCGAGGGCGTTGAAGGGCGACCCGTTCACCCTCGGCGTCGCCTCCGGTGACCCGTCGGCGGACGGGTTCGTGCTCTGGACCCGGCTCGCCCTCGACCCGCTCGGCGGCGACGGGCACGGCGGCATGCCCGCCCGCGACGTGGACGTCGACTGGCAGGTCGCCACCGACGAGCGCTTCTCCTCGATCGTCCGGTCCGGCACCGTCACCGCCCGGGCCGGCGCCGCGCACAGCGTGCACGTCGAGCTCGCCGGCCTGCGACCGGGCACGCCGTACCACTACCGCTTTCGCGCCCAGGGGCGGCTCTCGCCCGCGGGCCGCACCACGACCACACCCGACGGGGAGCGGCCGCTGACCTTCGCCGTGGCCGCCTGCGCCCACTACGAGCACGGCTTCTACACCGCCTACCAGCGGCTCGCCGAGGAGGAGCCCGACCTGGTGGTCTTCCTCGGCGACTACCTGTACGAGTACGGCCCGAGCGGCTACACCGCGCTCGCCGGCCGGGTCCGCTCCCACACGCCGGGCAAGTGCGCCACCCTGGCCGACTACCGGCTGCGCCACGCCCAGTACAAGAGCGACCCCGACCTGCAGCGCGCGCACGCCGCGGCGCCGTGGCTGGTGGCCTTCGACGACCACGAGGTGGAGAACAACTGGGCCGGGCCCGTCTCCAGCACCGGCGCCCCCGCGTTCGCCCGCCGCCGCGCCGACGCCTTCCGCGCCTACTACGAGAACATGCCGCTCCGCCGCGCCTCACTCGGGGGAGCCGCGCTCCGGGTGAACCGGCGCGTCTCCTGGGGCACGCTCGCCCGCTTCCACCTGCTGGACACCCGCCAGTTCCGCGACGACCAGGCCTGCCTCGACGGCGTGCGGGCCGGCTGCGACGAACGGTTCGACGAGGGGCGCACCCTGCTCGGCGCCGGCCAGTGGCGCTGGCTGGAGGACGGCCTGCGCGGCTCCGCCGCCCGCTGGAACCTGCTCGGCCAGCAGATCATGGTGGCCCACCGCGACTACCGGCGAGGGCCGGGCCGCGAGGTGAGCCTCGACTCGTGGGACGGCTACGCCCCCGAACGCGCCCGGCTGCTCGGCTCGCTCGCGGCCACCTCCAACCCGGTCGTGCTGACCGGCGACGCCCACATGCACCACCTGGCCGACCTGACGGCCGACCCCGACGACCCCGGCTCCCCGGTCGTCGCCCGTGAGCTGGTGGCGTCCTCGATCGCCAGCGACGGCGACGGCTACCGCGACGGGACGTGGATCGCCGAGTCGATGGCCGAGAATCCGCACATCTCCTACATCGACCAGCGGCGCGGCTACATCATGGCCCGGCTGACCCGCGACGACCTGTCGGTCGCGTACCGGACGCTGGACTACATCTCCCGCAGGGGCGCCCGCGCCCGCACCGCGCACCGCGTCACGATCCCGTCGGCGGAGCAGGCGCGCGCCTGACCGTCCGCCGGGCGGCACCCGCGGGTTCGCTCGGCGTCGTGGCCGCCGGGGGCCGGGAACCCCGGTGGCCGTGCCCGCCCGCACGACGCGGTCGCTCCAGGGTCAGCCGAGGGCGTAGCCGTACAGGCCGGGCCCGCTGCCGAGCCGGCGGGCCGCGCCCGGGCGCACCCCCGCGTACGGGCCCGGCCGGCGCATCCCCGGCACGTACCACACCGCGCCCCTCTCGGGATCCGCCACCACCAGCCCGTCGCCATGCCCGCCGCCATGCCCGTCGCCATGCCCGTCGCCATGCCCGTCGCCATGCCCGCCGCCATGCCCGCCGCCATGCCCGCCGCCACGCCCGTCGCCGCGCCCGCTGCCCCGTGCCGCCCGCCCGCCGGGCAGTGCGGCCGGCACCCAGCCGCGCCCCTTGACCACCGCGTCGCCACGCCGCGTCAGCCCGCCGGACCGCCCAGCGGCCAGCACCTGCACCGCGTTCTCGCCCGGGACCCCGACCGCCAGCTCGTCGTCACCGTCGCCGTTGAAGTCACCGGCTGCCAGCGCCGCCCCGAACCGGTCGTAGTAGCGCGGCTCGCCCTTGAGCAGCCGCTGCGTCCACATCTCGGTGCGTGCCCCGCGCAGCCCGGCCGGCCCCCCGTACACGACGTGGACCGCGCCGTCGCCGTAGTCCATCGCGCGCTGCCGGGCGCTCAGCCCCTCGCCCGGCACGCCGACGGCCAGGTCGTCGCGGCCGTCGGCGTCGAAGTCCCCGGTGGCCAGCGCCGCGCCGAACCCGTCCCACTTCTCCGCCGACCCCTTGACGCCGGGGCTGCTCTGCGTGAGCGCCAGCGCCCGGCGGCGCGCGGGGTCGAGCACCGTGACCGAGCCCTGCCCGTCCTGCGTCACGGTGTCGGCGGGCGCCCCCACGGCCAGCTCGTCGCGGCCGTCGCCGTCGAAGTCGCCCGCGGCGAGCGCCGCGCCCCACTGGTCGGTGACGGCCGCGGCCTGCCGCACCCAGCCGGTCCGCTGCGTGATCTCCTGCCGGTCGCGGCCCTTCATCCAGTAGACGGTGACCGCCCCGCCCCGGCCCCGTGTCGGTGCGCCGACGGCCAGCTCGTCGCGGCCGTCGCCGTCCAGGTCGCCGGCCGCCAGCGCGGCGCCGAACCGGTCGCTCGACGGCTCGGGCAGCGTCAGCCGCCCCGCGGGGCGCAGCCCGTCCGGTGAGCCGTGGAACAGCTCGACGGCGCCGTTGCCGTCGGCGCCCGGCACCCGCTCGTCCGCGAACTCCTCCGACACGCCGACGGCCAGGTCGGCGCACCCGTCGCCGTCGAACTCGCCCACCGCCAGCGCCGAGCCGAACGCGTCGCCCGGCTCCGGCTCGTCCTGGACGAGCCGCACCGTCCGGCCGTCGCCGTACAGCACGGTCACCGAGCCGGCCCGCCGGTCGTCGTACGGGGCGGCCACGACGAGGTCGGCGCGGCGGTCGCCGTCGAAGTCGGACGGGGCGCCGCCGCACGACCGTGCGGCGGCGGGTGCCGTACCGGCGGCCAGGGGAAGCGCCAGGCAGGCGGCGAGCAGTGCGTTCATGCCTCCAGTGATGTCCGGCCGGGTGAAACCCGGACTGAACGGCCCGCGAACGCCCCCCGAGGTCCTGATGCACAGTCCTGATGCACATCGGTGGGGCGGGCGCGGGGATCCGTGGCGGGACCGGGGAGGGAACGTGCCAGGATAGGCCCGTGGACATCGATCTCGCGGACATCGATCTCGCAGACCTGGACTTCTGGCGCAAACCGCTCAAGGAACGACAGGAGGCGTTCGCCCGGCTCCGGCAGCTGGAGCACCCGGTGTTCTTTCCCGAGAAGAAGGTGCCGCTGCTGCGTTCCGGCAAGGGTTTCCACGCCCTCGTCCGCCACGCCGACGTGGTGGAGGCCAGCCGCAACGCCAAGGTGTTCTCCAGCGAGCCGGCCGTCACCAACCCGGAGCCGCCGGGCTGGGTCAAGCAGGTGTTCGGCGAGTCGCTGGTCAACATGGACGACCCGCGGCACGCCCGGCTGCGCCGCATCGTCACCCGCTCGTTCAGCCCACGCATGCTGGCCGGGCTGCAGAGCGACATCGAGGCGGCCTGCACGCGCATCGTCGACGACGTCGTCAAGGACGGCCCGCGCGACTTCGTCGACCAGGTGGCCGCCCGGCTGCCCATCCACGTCATCTGCGACATGCTGGACATCCCGCAGGAGCTGCGCGCCAAGGTCCACCAACACGTCGACGTCTCCACCGCCTACACCGGCGTCCGCCCGAGCCTGGCCCGCAGCGTCCAGCTCGCCGGCCAGAACATGCTGGCCCTGCTGGCCCTGCAGCGCATGGTCATCAAGCTCGGCCACGAGCGGGCCGCCGCCCCGGCCGGCGACCTCATCTCCCTGCTGGTCACCGCCAACCCCGACGGCGAGAAACTGACCGACAAGGAGCTGGGCTCGTTCTTCGCCCTGCTGCTGGTGGCCGGCAACGAGACCGCCCGCAACACGATGGCCCACGGCATCAAGCTGCTCACCGACAACCCGGCGCAGCGCGAGCTGCTGATGAGCGACTTCGACGGCCACATCAACGGCGCGATCGAGGAGATGGTCCGGTTCGTCTCGCCCATCATCCAGTTCAGGCGCACGGTGACCCAGGACTACTCCCTGCGGGGCCTGGAGCTGAGGAAGGGCGACAAGGTCGTGCTGTTCTACGGCTCGGCCAACCGCGACGAGAGCGTCTTCCCCGACCCCGACACGTTCGACATCACCCGAGACACCAAGCCGCACGTCGGCTTCGGCGGGCCGGGACCGCACTTCTGCCTGGGCGCCAACCTGGCCAGGCAGGAGATGCGCACGATGTTCCGCGAGCTGCTGACCAGGCTGCCCGGCATCCGGTCGGTCGGCGAGCCGGAGCTGCTGCTGTCCAACTTCGACAACAGCGTCCGCAGCCAGCCGTTCACGTTCTGATCAGAGGGGGCCGGTCAGGCGCGGGTCTCCTCGGGCGCGAGGACGTTCGTCCTGATCGTGGGAACGTGATCAGTGCGGAGACCAGCATCATCACGGCGCTGATCAGCATCGCGGCCCGAAACCCCGCGTCGAACACCGCGGGCCGTTCGAACGCGTCGCCGACCAGTCCCACCAGCGGGGGCACGGCCGCCACCGCGAGGAGGCTGCCGGTCCGGGCCACCGCGTTGTTCACGCCGCTGGCGGTGCCCGCGTAGCGCTCCTCGGCGCTGGCCAGCACGGTCGCGGTGAGCGGCGCCACCGCCGCCGACAGGCCGAGGCCGAAGACGGTCACCGCGGGCAGCACCTGCAGCGCGTACGAGGAGCCGGGCCCGATCGCGCTCATCCAGACGAAGCCGAGCCCGGCCACCAGGATGCCGGCCGTCATCGGCAGGCGGGGCCCGTGGCGCCTGGCGATCTCCCCGGCCCGGGGCGACAGCAGCATCATGAGGATCGTGACCGGCAGCAGGGCCAGCCCGGCCGCCACCGGCGAGAAGCCCGACACCACCTGCAACTGGATGACGAGCAGGAAGAACACCACGCCCATCGCGGCGTACATGATGAGTGTGACGACGTTCACCGCCGTGAACACCCGGTCGCGGAACATCCCGACCGGCACCAGCGCGGCGGGCGAGCGGCGCCGCTCGACCACGACGAACGCGACGCCCAGCAGCACGCCCACGACCAGCGGCGCCGGGGCGCCCCGCTCGATCAGCCCGTAGGTGATCCCGGCCAGCGCGAGCGCGGCCAGCGCCGAACCGAGCACGTCGAAGCGGCCCGCGGCCTGCTCGTCGCGGCTCTCCGGCACGTGCCGCAGCGTGACCAGCACGACGAGCAGCGCGAACGGCAGGTTGATCAGGAACGCCCACCGCCAGCCCGCCGTCTGCACCAGCCAGCCGCCCAGCAGGGGCCCGATCGCGCTGGCCACGCCGCCGAGGCCCGACCAGAGGCCCACGGCGCGCGGCCGGTCGGCCCGGACGAACGACGCCTGGATGATCGCCAGCGATCCCGGCGTGAGCAGGGCGCCGCCGATGCCCTGCAGCGCGCGGGCGGCGACGAGGAACTCGATGTTCGGCGCCAGCCCGCACAGCGCCGAGGCGACCGCGAACCAGACGGTGCCCAGCAGGAAGATGCGGCGCCGGCCGAACCGGTCGCCGAGCGAGCCGCCGAGCAGGATCAGCCCGGCCAGGGTGAGCGTGTAGGAGTTGACCGTCCACTGCAGGCCCGCCATGCCCGCGTTCAGCTCGTCACCGAGGAAGGGCAGGGCGACGTTGACCACGGTGCTGTCGAGCATGGCGAGGCCAGAGCCGAGCACGGTGGCCGTCAGGATCCACCGCCCGCGGGCGGAGGTGAACATCACGTGCCCGTTGTCCATGGGCCAATCCTGTCACCGGCGCCACCGGCGCCGGATCTTGCCCCCGCTGCCTGCCTGTTGGATGGGGGCATGACCCGGACCGCTGTCACCCGACTCCGTCAGGCCGTCGCCCGAACCGCGGCCGCCACACGCGACCGTACCGCCACGGGACGGCCCCCGGAGGACGCCGACGACCTCGTGGGCACCTTCGCCACGGACGGGGCACTCGGCTTCGATCCGTTCCCGTTCCTCCACGCCCTGCACCAGGCAGGTTCGCAGGCCGTCGTCATCGGCCAGGTCGCCGGCATCATTCACGGCTCCGCCGAGCTGACCGGCGACCTCGACCTGCTGTGGGACGGGACGCCCGCGGAGGCGCGCGCCCTGCGCGACGCCCTCGTCATCGCCGGCTGCGCCGAGCCGCCCGACCTCGACCACCCTCAGGTGGCCTACCGGGTGACCGGGGCCGGCGGAGACCTGTGCACGCCCGCCCTGGCGTGGGGCGGCCTCGACGTCGCCGCGTGCCTGGCCCGAGCCGTGCACGCGGACGACCCTTCGGGTCTCACGATCCGCTACGTCGCCCTCGACGACCTCATCCGCATGCGGCGGGCCATCGGCCGGCCGAAGGACCACCGCCGCGCCGACGAACTCGAACGCCTGCGCCCCTGACCCCGCCGCCGGACTCGGCGTGAGCCGCTGCCGGCGCATCACTCGGTCACGGGGCAGCCGCCGCCACGAGTGCCGGCACGAACGACACAGCCACCGACACAGCCACCGCCTCCTCTTCGCCGTTGCCGGCGAATCGCGCAGGGAGGCGGTGGCCGGCGGGTAGCCGGCTACGGCCTGGCGAGGGCGTACATCTTCGTGGAGCCGACCTTGATCGTGGTGCAGTAGTACTCGGGTCCGGCCGCGTTGGCGGCGCTGTTGCACGCCTTCGCACCCGCGGTGGTGTACGGGAACCACCTGACGATGACCTGCGCGGAGGCCGGCGCCGGAGCGAGGGCGACGACCATGGCGGCGGCGGCGATGGTGGTCGACATCCCCACGGAGATGCGCTTCATTGCATTCTTCATACGCCGATCCTTTCCAGGCTGGGGGGCTCATCCGGAATGGAGCGTTGTGCCAGAAAACGCACGCTCATTCCGGCAGTGCCGTTAACGGATTTGCGGTCCGAGTCTATGGAGCAGGCGCCTGATTTCCGCCTGGTTTCCGCACAGCCTCCCGGTTCGGGAGGTCAACCCCGGAACCCGCTGACCCGGAGCGCCTGACCGCTACCGCGCCGGCGGCCGGGGGCCGGCATGATGATCGTCTCGCGGTTACACTCGTGTGGTGTCAGCAGGCGAGAGGGGGCGGGGGCCCTGATGGACGCTGAGAACGGTGCCGCGCCGGCCATGCTGTTCCGCCTCCTCGGACCTGTTCGGCTGGAGACGAGGGCCGGCCGGGTCACCTTCTCCGGCAAGCGGGGCGCCCTTCTCGCGGCGCTGCTCCTGCACGCCGACCGGGTGGTCTCGACGCAGCGGCTGGCGGAGGCGATCTGGGATCGGCCGCCGACCGGCGGCTCGGCCTCCCGGGTCAGGATGCTGGTCTCCGAGGTGCGCCGTACCTGCGTCGCGGTGGGTGCGGACGTCATCGACACGCAGCGGCCGGGCTACGTTCTGCGACTTGCCGCCGGCCGGCTCGACCTCACCTGCTTCCACTCCCACGTGGCTCTGGCCCGCGAAGCCGTGGCCGCGGGCCGGCCGGAGGAGGCACTCGGGCGGTACGACGAGGCGCTGAGCTGGTGGCAGGGGGCTCCCCTCTGCGGGATCAGCGGCTCGTTCGCCGAGGCACAGGCCCAGTGGCTGGAGGAGCAGAGGTTCGACGCGCTGGAGGAGCGGCAGGCCGTGCTGCTGACACTGGACAGGATTTCCGACGTCGTCACGGAGGCACGCGCGCTGGCCGGTGAGGCGCCGCTCAGGGAGCGCCTGCACGGGCAGCTCATGCAGGCGCTGAACCGGAGCGGGCGGCGCGGCGAGGCGCTGGAGGTGTACCGGCAGTTCCGGAACCGGATGGTCGACGAGCTCGGCCTGGAGCCCACGGACGAGCTCCGGCAGGTGCACCAGCGGATCCTCCGGTCCGACACCTTCGCGCAGCAGCAGCCGGACCCGCGCAGCGCATCGGCGCCGCGGCGGGACGAGCCGCTCGTGTCGGTGTCCGCAGGGTTCCTGCCCGTGCCCAGCCAGCTTCCCGCTCCGCCCGCGTCGTTCACGAACAGGAGCTCCGAGCTGCGGGAACTCGATCGGCGGCTGGCCTGCGGCACGGACAACGTCGGCGTCGCCGTGATCAGCGGCCCCGGCGGCATCGGCAAGACCTGGCTCGCGCTCCACTGGGCGCACACCCGGCGCGACCGTTACCCGGACGGCCAGTTGTATGCGAACCTCCGCGGTTTCGACGACGCCGACGAGCCGGTGTCGCCGAGCACCGTGCTGCGCCACTTCCTGGGAGCACTGGGAGTGCCGCCTGCGGTCATCCCCGTGGAGCAGGAGGCGCAGGCCGCGCTGTACCGCTCTGTCCTGGCGGGCCGCCGGCTGCTCGTCGTCCTGGACAACGCCGGAGACGGCGCCCAGGTGACGCCGCTCATCCCCGGCAGGCCGGGCTGCACCGTACTGGTGACCAGCCGCAACCGGCTCCTGAGCCTGCACGCCACCCACTCCGCCCACCTGCTGGAGGTGAACGCCTTCTCCGACGAGGAGGCCCACCGGATGCTCTCCCACCATTTCGGCGCCGAGACGATGGCCGCCGATCCGGCCTCCGTCGGGGTGCTGCTGGAACACAGTGGGGGGCTGCCCCTGGCGCTGGGCGTGCTGGCCGCGCGCGCCACAGCCCATCGTGGTTTTCCCCTGGCCGTGCTCGCACAGGAGCTGCTCGACCCGGCGACCAGGCTCGACGCGCTGCAGACGGGCGATCTGGGCGCCGGCCTGCGTGCCGTGTTCGCCTCCTCGTACGCGGCGTTGGACGAGCGGGCCGCCCGGCTCTTCCTCCTGCTGGCCACGGCCCCTGGCCCTGACATCGGCCTGCCCGCGGCGGCCGCCCTCGTCGGGCTGCCGCCCGCCGAGACCCGTGCCCTGATCGCCACGCTCGAGACCGCCAACCTGATCCGGCAGCACTCCCCGGGCCGCTACCGCATGCACGACCTCGTCCGGCTCTACGCCGCCGAACGGGCCGAGGCCGACCTGCCCGCAGCAGCCCGGGCACAGGCTCTGGTCCGGGTGGTCGACACCTACACCGCCATCGCCTGTACCGCGGACCGGGTGCTCTTCCCGCACCGTCCCGCCATCGCCATCGCCGCCTGGCAGGGGGACGTCCCGGCCGTCGAGGACACGTCCGCCGCGCTGGCCTGGTTCGAGACGGAGCTGCCGTGCCTGCTGGCCGCGCAACTCCTCACCCCCGGCCTGGGCATGGACGTGGCGGGCTGGCAGCTCGCCTGGGGCATGAACACCTTCTTGCTACGCCGCTCCTACACCCGGGAACGGCTCGACGTCTGGAAGGTCGCGCTGGCGGCCGCGGACCGGCTGGACGATCCGCACACCACCGCCGTCGTTCACTGGCACACGGGCTACGCCTATGCGGCAGCCGCCCGGATCGACGAGGCGGTCGGCCACCTCGACCGGGCGTCGGAGGTGTTCGAGCAGGTGCGGGATCGGTCCAGGCTGGCCCAGGTGCACCACACGACGGGGTGGATGTGGAGCGTCCACGGTCAGCCGCGGCGCGGGCTCGGCCACGCGCAGGCCGCGCTGCGGCTCCAGCGTGAGGTGGGCGACCCCATCTGGGAGGCCAACGCCCTCAGCGCGGTGGGCTGGATCCGACTGCAGCTCGGCGAGCACGAGGCAGCGCGCGCCGCATGTGAGCGAGCCCTCACGCTCTTCCGCCGCCACCACGACCGCGGCGGCGAAGCCGCGACGCTGGACAGCCTAGGCCTGCTCGCCTTCCGCCGGGGCGACCACGAGCGCGCGCTGGAGTACTACGGGCAGTGTCTGGACCTGCGCAGGGGCACCGGCAACGCGTTCCAGAGCGCCGACACGCTGGTGGGCCTGGGGGACGCCCACGACGCCGCCGGAAACGACGCGGAGGCGAGGGCCGCGTGGCGGGACGCGCTGGCCCTGTACGGCTCCCAGCATCGCCTGGCCGAGATCGAGCGGGTGGAGAAGAAGCTGGAGCTCTCAGCGGTCCGCGGATGACTTCGGCGGAGACTCCTCGCGATCAGGGGTGGCCGCCGAGCGCCCTGAGCACGAATCCCGACACCAGCTCGCCGGCGGCCTCGACGCTGACCGCGCCGCTGATGAGGGGCACCCGCTCCGCGCCGATCACGGCGAGGATCATGCGCGCTGTGGCGGCCACGTCGGGCACCTGGAAGTCGCCGGACGCGATGCCGGTCTCCAGGATCTCCACCAGGATGCGCTGCATCGGCGCGACATGCTCGGCCAGCCGCTGGTAGGCGTCGGGTCCGAGCGTCGCGCTGAGCTCGGCCGGGCCGGGATGCGGGTGCGCCACCAGCCCGGCGAGCTGTAGCCGGACGAACGCCCGCAGCCGGTCGGCGGGGGAGGCCCCCTCGGGCAGCTCCTGCTCGTAGCTGTCGATGAAGTAGCGGGTGACCTGCTCGGTGAAGGCCAGCAGCAGCGCGGCCTTGTCGGGGTAGTAGTTGTAGAGGGCGGTGCGGGTGATGCCTGCCTCGCCGGCCACGTCCGTCATGGAGATGGCGTCGATGCCCTGCTCCCGCGACAGGCGCGAGACGGCCCCCAGGATGCGGTCACGCGTCTGGGCACGGTGCTCGCCGATGGTGGCGGCGGAGATGCGGGGCATAGGCCTTATGGTAGGACGGACGGCGGCCCGCCACTCGTGGTCCGGTCAGGCGGCGGTCTTCACCACGTGCAGCAGTTCGGTCAGCACCTCGGTGTTGAGCTGGTAGGCCAGCTTCACCTCGCGGATGATCCGCTGCTGCTCCCGCTCGTCCAGGTCCAGGGCGTCGAGCCGGGCCCGATACTCGTTCTTGAACCTCGGCAGGCTGCCCACCTCGTCGAACACGTAGAAGTCGACGCCGCCGCCCTTGCGGTAGCCGTAGATCTTCTGCAGCTCCATCCGGATGAACTGCCCGCCCGACAGGTCGCCCATGTAGCGGGTGTAGTGGTGGGCGATGTAACCACCCGGCCAGTCGGCGACCTGGTGGATCCTCGCCACCAGGGTGCGCGTCGCCTTGGAGGGGGCGACGCGGTCCCGCCATCCCGGCCCGTAGATCGCGGCCAGGTCGCGCTCCAGTGCCTGCTCCCGGTAGAGCTCCGGGAAGACGAACCTGCCGGCCACGGGGTGGCCGGCCAGCGTCCTGGAGACCCCGTCGAGTGCCACGTAGGCGAAGTAGTGCTGGGCGACCATCTCGCCGTACTCGGCCGGGGTGAGCCGGCCGCCCATCAGCTCCGTCAGGTAGCTCTCACCCTCGGCCGACTCGTGGTCGCTCCAGGTGGCGCTCTTCAGGATCTCGGAGAACGACGTCACACTTCACCCCACCGCGTACGAATGTTTCATGACGAAGTGTCACAAACCTGGGGTGGCCGCGTCAAGTAGGAGACGACACCGTGTCGTCAAACCGGTCCCCAGGGAGACGGGAGGTATGTCCCGAAAAAATCCGGTGATCAATGTGGCTGCCGGGTCAGAATGGCTGTGAGAAGGATTCGCGTGTACGCCGGTGAGGTGCTCTTGCGGTTATGTACAGTTCGTCTCCTGCGGGTCTCGCCTGCCCGCTCCCTCCCACGTGAATCGAATTCCTCGCACGTCGAGCGCGTTATCCGAATCTACCCGCACGCATATCGAACGGGACCACAGACGGGACCGAGGCATCCCTTTGACTCAACACCGATTCCCCATGTTCGGCGCCCCGGACGAGGCAGGTGGCCCAGCGGTCGCCAACGGCTACCCGGCGTATCTGCTCGGTCGCCGCTGCCCGCCCCGAACACCGCCACCGGCGGACGACGACGCAGCGGTAGGTGACGGGGCGGCTCGGGAAGGACAGTCCCGCACCGGAGCGGCCTCCGCCACGGCGGACAGCCCATGACCCCCGTCCCGCCCGGGGTGCGTGAGGCCGGTGTGGGGTCAGGTCACTCGCCTGGGCGCACCAGGCCGGTCTCGTAGGCGTAGACGATCGCCTGGGCTCTGTCCCGCAGGCCCAGCTTCATCAGCACCCGCCCCACGTGCGTCTTGACCGTCTGCTCGGCCACCACCAGTCGCTCCGCGATCTCCTGGTTGGACAGTGCCTGGGCGACGAGGGTCAGCACCTCGGTCTCGCGTTCGGTCAGCTCGGCCAGCCGCCTGGTCGTCGGCGCGCGCGGCCCGCCCAGCCGCGCGAACTCGTGGATGAGCCGCTTGGTCACGGCCGGGGCGATGAGCGCGTCACCGGCGGCGACCACCCGCACGGCCTCGGCGAGCTGCGTGGCCGAGGCGTCCTTGAGTAGGAACCCGCTGGCCCCAGCCCGTAACGCCTCGTAGACGTAGTCGTCGAGGTCGAACGTGGTCAGGATGAGCACCTTGGGCCCGTCGCCGCCGGCCAGCAGCCGTCTGGTCGCCTCCAGGCCGTTCATCACCGGCATGCGCACGTCCATGAGCACCATGTCGGGCCGGAGCTCGGCCGCCCGTCGCACCGCCTGCTCCCCGTCGGCCGCCTCGCCCACGACCTCGATGTCCGGCTGAGCACCCAGGAACACCCCGAACCCGGTCCGGACCATGCCCTGGTCGTCGGCGATCAGCACCCGGATCATCCCCTGCCCCCTTCGCCCCCGCGTCCGTGGCGGGTTTCCTCTCGGCTGGCGTCGCCCCCGCTCACGACGGCACCTCGGCAGCGGCGACGGGCAGGGTGGCCGCCACCTCGTAGCCGCCTCCGGCAACCGGCCCTGCCTGGAAGGTGCCGCCCAGCAGGGACGCCCGCTCCCGCATGCCCACCAGCCCCTGACCCGCTCCGGGCGCGCCGGCGGGGGCGGTGCCGGGGCCGTTGGCGATCCGCAGTCGTAAGCGGTCGCCGTCACGGGTGAGGGCGAGGGTGACCGCCGCCCCCGGCGCGTGGCGCATCGCGTTGCTGAGCGACTCCTGCACGATCCGGTACGCCGACAGGCCCACGGCCGGCGGGAGCCCGTCGAGCGAGCCGGAGCGCTCGACCCGTACGGTGAGGCCGGTGGTGCGGGCGTTGGCCACCAGCTCGTCGACCCGGTCGAGGCCGGGTTGCGGGGCCGTGTCGCTGCGCCCCTCCTCGTCGCGCAGCACGCCGAGCACCTGGCGCAGCTCGGTGAGGGCCTCCAGCGACAGCGTGCGGATCTCCGCCAGCCCGGCCTCCAACTGGGCGGCGTCGCCCGCGGCCTTCATCGGCACGGCCTCGGCCTGGATCGCGATGACGGACATGTGGTGGGCGACGACGTCGTGCAGCTCGCGCGCGATGCGGGCGCGCTCCTCCAGCACGAGCTGGGCGCCGAGGGCGAGCTGGGTGCGTCGCTCCTCCTCGACCAGCCGGGCCGTGGCGCTGCGCCGGATGCGCACGTTGTAGCCGAACAGGATCGTCACCGTGACGACGACCGTGCCTATGGGCATGCTGGCGGAGTCGATGATCCACATGGCCAGCACGCTGACGACCCAGACGGCGAACGTGATGGGCCTCGCGCAGCGCACCGCCACCGAGTAGAGCACCAGGGTGTACGTCACGATGAACGGCATCGTGTAGGGCATGCTCATGTCTTCGGCGGGACGCAGCGCGCCCACCACGAACAGGTAGGCCGGGATCAGCGCCAGCACCGTCCGCCAGGCGGCGAGCGGCAGACGGTCACGCAGCATCAGCGGCAGGGCGACCGTCAGGGCGGGCAGAGGCAGCAGGCCGTCGTTGACGGGCAGCGGGCTCTCCTCGTTCCACGATCCGGACTCGCTCAGCGTGCCCACGAACAGGACGTAGGCGAGCACGAGATCGGCCACCAGCGCCAGATGCACCCGCTGGAACGGCAGCAGCACGGCCAGCCAGCGCGGCGCCCTCGGGGCCGTCAACCGCCCCGTGCGCACCGGCGGCGGATCCGCTTGCCCCCGGAACAGCGCCAGCGCGAAGGGACGCACCGCTGCCGAGATCACCGGGCCAGCTTACGGGCCGGGCCGGGCTCCGCACATCAGCCCCAGGTCCTCATCCCCAGGTATGACTTACATGATTACGCTCGCTCTGAGCGAACACCGGCAGACAAGGGAACATTCGGAGGCTCTGATGAATTGAGTCCATACAACTCAACCCTTTGGAGTTCGCATGAGTGAGAGCTTGATCCTGCCGGTCCTGCCGCTCGATGACGAGGTCGTGCTGCCGGGCATGGTGGTGCCGCTGGACCTGTCCGACTCCGAGGTGCGGGCGGCCATCGACGCGGCCGAGTCGGCCGGCCGCGCATCCGGGCGTAACAAGCCGCGGGTGCTCCTCGTTCCCCGGATCGACGGCCGCTACGGCGCCGTGGGCGTGCAGGCCGTGGTCGAGCAGGTGGGCAGGCTGCCGGGCGGCGAGCCCGCGGCCGTGGTGCGCGGCGTCGACCGGGTGCGCGTGGGCACCGGCACCACCGGCCCCGGTGCCGCGCTGTGGGTGGAGGCCATCACCGTCGACCCGGCCCCGGTGAGCGAGCGCGCCCACGAGCTGGCCAAGGAGTACAAGGCGCTGGCCACCACGATCCTGCAGAAGCGGGGCGCCTGGCAGGTGGTCGACCAGGTCAACCAGATCGACGACCCCTCCGTGCTCGCCGACAGCTCCGGCTACACCCCCTGGTTGACCACGGCCCAGAAGGTCGAGCTGCTGGAGGCCGCCGACCCGGCCGACCGGCTGGCCCGCCTCGTCGAGTGGTCCCGCGAGCACCTCGCGGAGCTCGACGTGGCCGAGACGATCCGCAAGGACGTCCAGGAGGGCATGGAGAAGCAGCAGCGCGAGTTCCTGCTGCGCCAGCAGCTCGCCGCGGTGCGCAAGGAGCTGAAGGAGCTCAACGGCGACTCCGCGGAGAGCGAGGAGGAGGACTACCGCGCCCGGGTGGAGGCCGCGGACCTGCCGGAGAAGGTCCGCGAGGCCGCTCTCAAGGAGGTCGACAAGCTGGAGCGGACCTCCGACCAGTCGCCCGAGACCGGCTGGATCCGCACCTGGCTCGACACCGTGCTCGACCTCCCGTGGAACGAGCGCACCGAGGACACCTACGACATCAGTGGCGCGCGGTCCGTGCTCGACGCCGACCACACCGGCCTCGCCGACGTCAAGGACCGCATCATCGAGCACCTGGCCGTACGCAAGCGCCGCCAGGACAAGGGGCTCGGCGTGGTGGGCGGGCGCCGCAGCGGCGCCGTCCTCGCCCTGGCCGGCCCGCCCGGAGTGGGCAAGACCTCGCTCGGCGAGTCGGTGGCGCGCGCGATGGGCCGCAAGTTCGTCCGTGTCGCCCTCGGCGGCGTCCGCGACGAGGCGGAGATCCGCGGACACCGGCGCACCTACGTCGGCGCGCTGCCCGGCCGCATCGTCCGCGCGATCCGCGAGGCCGGCTCGATGAACCCGGTCGTGCTGCTCGACGAGGTCGACAAGGTCGGCGCCGACTACCGCGGCGACCCGACCGCGGCGCTGCTGGAGGTGCTCGACCCGGCCCAGAACCACACGTTCCGCGACCACTACCTGGAGGTCGAGCTCGACCTGAGCGACGTGCTGTTCCTGGCCACGGCCAACGTCCTGGAGGCCATCCCCGGGCCGCTGCTCGACCGGATGGAGGTCGTCACGCTCGACGGCTACACCGAGGACGAGAAGGTCGCCATCGCCCGCGACCACCTGCTGCCCCGGCAACTGGAGCTGGCGGGCCTGACGGCCGAGGAGGTCACGGTCGAGGACGCGGCGCTGCGCAGGCTGGCCGCCGAGTACACCCGCGAGGCCGGGGTCCGTTCGCTGGAGCGCTCGGTCGCCCGCGTCCTGCGCAAGGTCGCCGCCAACGACGAGCTGCCCGTCCGGGTGGACGCCGACGGGCTGGTCGGCTACCTCGGCCGGCCGCGGTTCGTGCCCGAGTCGTCGCTGCCGGAGTCGCGGCAGCGCACCTCGGTGCCGGGCGTCGCGACGGGCCTGGCCGTCACGGGCGCCGGAGGTGACGTCCTGTACGTGGAGGCGTCGCTGGCCGACCCCGAGACCGGCGAGACGGGCCTGACGCTGACCGGCCAGCTCGGCGACGTGATGAAGGAGTCGGCCAGGATCGCCCTGTCCTACCTCCGCTCGCACGGCGCGGAGCTGGAGCTGCCGGTCACCGCGCTGAAGGACCGCTCGGTGCACGTCCACTTCCCGGCGGGCGCGGTGCCGAAGGACGGTCCGTCGGCCGGCGTGACGCTGACGACGGCGCTGGCCTCGCTCCTGTCGGGCCGCCAGGTCCGCGGTGACGTGGCCATGACCGGCGAGATCTCGCTGACGGGGCGGGTGCTGCCGATCGGCGGCGTCAAGCAGAAGCTGCTTGCGGCGCACCGGGCGGGCATCACCACGGTGCTCATCCCGGCCCGCAACGAGCCCGACCTGGACGACGTGCCGCAGGAGGTGCGCGACGAGCTGACGATCCACACCGTCAGCGACGTGCGCGAGGTGCTGGACATCGCTCTCACCTCGGCGAAGGTCCCCGCCACGGCCGCCGCCTGAGCGCGGGCGGACGCCCCGCCGTACACCCTTCGAGGGGGAGCGGCGGGGCGTTTCGTGCGCTATAGATGGATAAATCATCCAGTGCTTTGACTGAATGATTCGTTCATGCTTTGCTGGCGGCATGCTGTACGCCACGCCCTCGCTCGACCCCGCCGACCAGGCGGTCCTCGCGGAGATCGAGGAGATGCGCCGCGACCTGAAGTACCGGCTCGCCGAGCCGCACCGCTGGGACGGCCAGCTCCGCAGGCAGCTCCAGGCCCGTGCCATCCAGGGATCCAACTCCATCGAGGGCTACCGCGCCAGCGTCGAGGACATCGAGTCGATCATGGCGGGTGAGGAGCCGCTGGAGACCTCGGGCGCGGTGGCGCGCGAGATCGCGGGCTACCAGCAGGCGTTGACGTACATCCAGGCACTGTCGCGGGCGCGGATCTTCCGTTTCGACGTGGGGCTGCTCCACGCGCTGAACTTCATGATGATCGGTCACCATCGCGACAAGACGCCCGGAGTGGTCCGTCCGGGCGGCATCTACGTGCGCGATTCCACGACGGGCGAGGTCGTCTACGAAGGACCGGACGCCGAGCTGGTCCCCGGCCTGCTGGACGAGCTCGTCCGCTGGCTGAACGAGGGTGACCTGGATGCCCCGGGCTACGTGCGCGCCGCCATGGCCCATCTGAACCTCGTCAAGATCCATCCGTGGCGCGACGGCAACGGCCGGATGTCCCGCGCGCTGCAGACCCTCGTTCTGGGGCGCGACCAGATCACCACACCGGAGTTCTGCTCGACCGAGGAATGGCTCGGTCAGCCGCGCGTCACGATCGACTACTACGACGTCCTGGGGGAGGTCGGCCGCCGCCGATGGAGCCCGCACGGCGACACCCTGTCCTGGGTGCGGTTCTGTCTGCGGGCTCATCATCTCCAGGCCCAGCGGGTGCGGCAACGGCTCGTCGAGGCCGGGGAGATCTGGGTGCTGCTGGAGAAGCAGGTCGACGCCGACGGGCTGAACATCCGGTCCGTGTCGGCGCTGTACGAGGTGTTCGTCAACCGCAGGCTGCGCCGCAGCCGCTACCAGGCGGAGGAGGGGCTCAGCCAGGGGCAGGCCGCCCGCGACCTGCGTGACCTGGCCGCCAAGGGCTGGCTGCGGCCGTACGGGGAGACCAAGGGCCGCTTCTACGCGCCCGGCCCGCGCATGGTGGAGATCAAGGCGGACTTCGCCGCCCGGGCGACGCCGCTGCGCGACCCGTACCGTGACGCGGATCACGCCAGCGGCCGGGAATAGCCGCATATCCCCATGTCGTTGGCATGACTTGTGAACGAGGCATACGCGAAAGGCCACCCGAGCGCCCACGGCGGCGCCCGGTGTCGCATGCGTATGGGGCGAATGTGCGCCATGGGCTGTCCGGCCCGCAGGTGCTGTCAGGCCGGCTGAGCAAGCCGCCGAGCAAGTCCGCCCGTTCCCTCCCCGATAGGTCACCCATGATCTCGCCAGGTTTCGTGCTGCGCAGGCTGAGCCACCTGCCGTTCCACCCCGGCACCCGCTGACCGCCGGTCTCTCGTTCCGGTCGTTGTTCGGTCCGCGCGGCGTGCGCCGCGTTCCAATGGTGGAGATGTTCCGTGATTCAGGTATCCGGCCTGCGCAAACTGTACGGTGACACCGTCGCGCTCGACGGGGTCGACCTGCGCGTGCGCAAGGGCGAGATCTACGGTGTGCTCGGTCAGAGCGGCGCCGGCAAGAGCACGCTGCTGCGCTGCGTCAACCTGCTCGAACGGCCCACCGCGGGCACCGTCACCGTGGCCGGGCAGGATCTGACGGCGCTGCCGGAGCGGGAGCTGAACCGCGCCCGCCGGCGCATCGGCATGATCCACCAGCATTTCGCGCTGCTCTCGTCGCGCACGGTCGCCGGAAACGTGGCCTTCCCGCTGGAGGTCATGGGCGTGCCCCGGGCCGAACGGCGACGCCGGGTGGCCGAGCTGCTCGACCTCGTCGGCCTCGGCGGCCGGGGCGGCGACCACCCGCACCAGCTCTCCGGCGGCCAGAAGCAGCGCGTCGGCATCGCCCGCGCCCTGGCCGGGGACCCGGCCGTGCTGCTGTCGGACGAGGCCACCTCGGCCCTCGACCCGGCCACCACGGACTCCATCCTCGACCTGCTCAGGCGGCTCAACGCCGAGCTGGGGCTGACGATCCTGCTGATCACCCACGAGATGAACGTCGTCAAGAGCGTCTGCGACTCGGTCGCCATCATGGCGGACGGCCGGGTGCGGGAGTCGGGCCGCATCGCCGACCTGATCAGGACGCCGGGTTCGCGCCTGACCAGGGACATCTTCCCGCTGCCCGAGCCGGCGCCGGCCGGCTCGGTGACGCTGACGTTCACCGGCGACCCGCAGCGGCCGGTCGTGTCGGAGGCGGTGCGCAAGTTCGACGTGCAGATCAGCATCCTGGGCGGCTCGATCGAGGAGCTGGCCGGCGGCTCCGTCGGCCGGTTGCGGGTCGCGATCACCGGCGAGAGTGAGCCCGCGCTGGCCTACCTGCGCGAGCGCGGGCTGCTGGTGGAGGTCGCCCCGTGAGCCGCGACCGGTCCGTGACGGAGGAGAAGCGATGACCTGGGACGAGATGGCGCCGCTGCTGGGCGAGGCCACCTGGCAGACCGCGCAGATGGTCGGCTGGTCCACCCTGTTCACCGTGCTCCTCGGGCTGCCGCTGGGTGTGGCCCTCGTGGTGTTCGACCGGGGCGGGCTGCTGCCGCTGCCGGCGGTGAAGGCCGTGCTGGGCGTGGTCGTCAACGTGGGCAGGTCGCTGCCCTTCATCGTGCTGATGATCGCGATCATCCCGTTCACCCGGCTGGTCGTGGGCACCACGATCGGCACGGCGGCGGTGGTGGTGCCGCTCACCGTCGGCGCCGTGCCGTTCTTCGCGCGCCTGGTCGAGACGGCGCTGCGCGAGGTGGGCACCGACGTGGTGCAGGCCGCCCAGGCCATGGGCGCCGGCCGTACGACGATCGTCGGCAAGGTGCTGCTGCCCGAGGCGCTGCCGGGGCTGGTGGCCGGGCTGACCGTCACCGTCGTGGCGCTCATCGGCTACTCCGCGATGGCGGGCACCGTCGGCGGGGGAGGGCTGGGCGACCTCGCCGTCAGGTACGGCTACCAGCGGTTCGAGACCCTGATCATGATCGTGACCGTCGTGGTGCTGGTCGTGATCGTGCAACTCATCCAGAGCCTGGGCGACGTGGTCGCCCGGCGTCTGTCCCACAAGTAAGGAAAAGTAATGAAATTTCGAAGCATTGTAGGCGCTGCTGTCCTGTCGCTGTTGCTGACGGCATGCGGGGCGTCGCAGTCCGTCACCTCCGGCCCGGCCGAGTCGGCCGACACCGTGCTGAAGGTCGGCGCGAGCCCGGTGCCGCACGCCGAGATCCTCACCTACGTCAAGGACAACCTGGCCCCCGCCGCCGGGCTCAAGCTGGAGATCGTCGAGTTCACCGACTACGTGCAGCCGAACGTGCAGCTCGGCGAGGGCCAGCTGGCCGCCAACTTCTTCCAGCACAAGCCCTACCTGGACGACTTCAACGCCTCCAAGGGCACCAAGCTCAGCTTCGTCACCCCTGTCCACCTGGAGCCGCTCGGCCTTTACTCCAGGAAGGTGACGGACCTGTCCGCGCTGCCGAACGGCGCCGCCGTGGCCGTGCCGAACGACGCCACCAACCTGGGCCGGGCGCTCAAGCTGCTCGCCGACAACGGCCTGATCACGCTGAAGGACGGCGCCGGCACCGCGGCCACCGAGCGGGACGTGACGGGCAACCCGAAGAACCTGGCGTTCAAGCCGCTGGAGGCCGCGCAGCTCCCGCGCTCGCTCGACGACGTCGACGCCGCGGTGATCAACGGCAACTACGCCATCGAGGCCGGGCTCAAGCCCGCCTCGCAGGCCCTGGTGCTGGAGAAGGCCGAGGGCAACCCGTACGCCAACGGCCTGGTCGTGGCGGCCGGACACGAGAAGGACACGAACATCGTCACCCTCGGCAAGCTGCTGCAGGACCAGAAGGTCAAGGACTTCATCAAGCAGAAGTACGAGGGCTCGGTGATCGCCGCCGAATGATATTGATATTTCCGATAGATCAGGAAATGGCTTGCATTTAGGGCTATAGCGCTTCTCAAGGCATTTGTAAGCATTCAGCAATGGGGTCGGCGTACGAATACGGGGACAGCGACACCTCTCCCGAGGAGGACCCGACCATGCGAATCGTCTCGCGCATCCTGATCGGCGCCGCCGCGGCCACCGCCGTGGCCGTCGGCGCCCCGGTCGCCGCCCAGGCGGCGACCTCGACCGGTGCCCAGTCCGGCGCCCAGTCCGGCTTCGAGGCGGACTGGGGCCCCTACTTCTCCGGCGACCACCGGGCCAAGGCGACCGGCCACGTGAGCGTGGAGAAGAAGCCGTACAAGCACTGGTACTGGAAGACCGTCGTCGTCAAGAAGAAGGTCTGCAAGCCCGGCCAGAAGCACTGCAAGATCGTCATCAAGAAGACCAAGAAGCGCGCGTGGGTGTGGAAGCACCGCGACGTCTTCACCGTGCACAGCACCCTTTCCTCGAAGAAGTGGTGGGGCGGCAAGAAGTGCGCCTGGGAGACGTTCAAGGTCGTCGAGCACGACGGCGACACGTACTTCCGGAAGTTCCGCAACTGCACGAAGTTCCCCGCCGAGTTCTCCTTCTCCGGCAAGGACGCCGCGCACATCCTGGTGAAGGTGAGCCGGGGCCACTTCGGCGGCCCGACCGGACAGCACTCCGACTGGAAGGACGTCTACCACGCGGCCGCCTGATGCCGAGGCGGCGACGGGGCCCACGCCCCCGTGCGGCACGGCGGGGCCGCGATCCCGGAGGACCCGTGGATCGCGGCCCCGCCCGCGCGGGCGGAGATCCTGGCGCCGGCGGCAGCGGCCGAATAGTGTTCGGTCATGCATCCGGGAGTCATCGCGGCAGCCACCCCCGACAAGCCCGCTGTGATCATGGCGGGCTCCGGCGAGATCCTCACCTACCGCCGGCTGGACGAGGAGTCCAACCGGCTGGCCCACCTCCTGCGCGCCGCCGGGCTGCGGCGCGGCGACCACATCGCCTTCATGCTGCCCAACCACCCCCTCTTCCTGGCCGTGGCCTGGGCCGCCCACCGCGCGGGCCTGTACTACACGGCGATCAGCTCCCGGCTGCTGACCGAGGAACTCGCCTACATCGTCGACAACTGCGCCGCCAAGGTGTTCGTCTCCAGCGCCGAGCTGGCCGGTGTCGCCACGTCCATCACCGAGGCCACCCCCGGCGTCGAGCTGCGGCTCATGCTCGACGGCGGCGCCGAGGGCTTCACCTCCTACGAGGACGCGGTGGCCGGGATGCCGGTCACCCCCATCGCCGACGAGTCGCAGGGCGCCGACATGCTCTACTCGTCCGGCACCACCGGCCGGCCCAAAGGGGTCAAACCGGGCCTGCCGAAGGCGCCGCTCACCGAGCCCGGCATGCTCTACCGCCTCATCGAGGGCCTGTTCAAGCCGGACGCCGACAGCGTCTACCTCTCGCCCGCCCCGCTCTACCACGCGGCGCCGCTGCGCTACTGCATGACGTTCCAGCGGCTCGGCGCGACGGTCGTGGTGATGGAACGCTTCGACCCCGAGCGCTACCTCGCGCTGGTCGAGCGGCACGGGGTGACGCACACCCAGCTCGTGCCGGCCATGTTCGGCAAGCTGCTCAAGCTGCCCGAGGAGACCCGCAAGGCGTACGACCTGTCGTCACTGCGCTGCGCCATCCACGCCGCCGCGCCCTGCCCGGTCCCGGTCAAGGAACAGATGATCGACTGGTGGGGGCCGATCATCCACGAGTACTACGCGGGCACCGAGGGCAACGGCTTCCTCTACACCGACTCCCACGACTGGCTCGCCCACCGGGGCACCGTGGGCCGTTCGCTGCTCGGCACCGTGCGCGTCTGCGACGCGGCCGGCGACGAGCTGCCCGTGGGGGAGCGGGGGCTGGTCTACTTCGACAGCGGCATCCGCTTCGAGTACCACGGCGACCCCGGCAAGACCCGCTCCGTCCAGGACCCCCAGGGGCGGGGCTGGACCACCCTCGGCGACATCGGCCACCTCGACGCCGACGGCTTCCTGTACCTCACCGACCGGCTCTCGTACATGATCATCTCTGGTGGGGTGAACATCTACCCCCAGGAGGCCGAGAACGTCCTGTCGGTGCATCCCAAGGTCGCCGACGTGGCCGTCTTCGGCGTGCCCGACGAGGAGATGGGCGAGCAGGTCAAGGCCGTGGTGCAGCCCGTGTCGATGGCCGAGGCGGGACCGGCGCTGGAGGCCGAGCTGATCGCGTACTGCCGGTCCCGGCTGGCCGCGTACAAGTGCCCCAAGTCGGTCGACTTCCGGGCCGAGCTGCCCCGCCACGCCACGGGCAAGCTCTACAAGCGGCTGCTCAAGGACGAGTACTGGGCCGCCGGCCGCTGAACCGCCGCCATTGACGCCGCCCGCGGGCCGCTCGACACTGAAGGCCACCTGTGCCGGCCCGTTGGGGGGCGTCATGCCCGAATGGCTGCTCGCGGTCCTCTTCCTCGTCGGACTGTTCGGCGTCGGAGGCGCCGTCTACGCGGTCCTCATCTGGCGGGACCGGGGCGACCCCGCGATCGGCGACGGCATCCCGACGCGTGACTGACACCTGCGACGCCCGGGTGTAGGTACCTGTGACCTACGACCTGAGGCATGCCAACGGGCGCGGCGAAATCGGTGCGGAGCCCCCGCACCGGTCACGCCGACCTTTTCAGGCCTCACCCACCGGCCCGTTGTAGACGAGCTTCGCGCTCTCTGCCGGGACGATGATGTCGGCCACCTCGACCACCTGCTCGCCGGCGAAGAACGTGTAGGCGGTGCGCATGACGTCGTGCTGGTTGCCTGGCGGACGACGCCCTCGGCCGCCTGATACTCGGCGGCCAGTTCGTGTCACAGAGCCGTTCTTCCCATGGCACGTGAAAGGTCCTGAGCCTTAGCCTGAGTCTGTCGAGGACGTCAGGAAAGGCCAGGACCTATGTCCCCTGAAGCTAGCACGGGAATCGACCAGAACGAGGCGATAGGGCGGCGTATCGCGCGCAAGCGCCGACGCGCAGACCTGACTCAGCAAGAGCTGGCTGATCTCGCCTACGTGAGCCGCAGCCTGATCCAGCAGGTAGAGACGGGGAAGAAGCCCGCGACGCCGTCCCTCGTCGCGGCCATCGCGACAGCTCTGCACCTCGACCCGGCAGAGCTCTACGGCCAGCCGTACCGGGGCGCCACTGCTCACGCCGACCGTATCCACGCGGGGATCGCGGAGATACGGCGGGCCCTGTCCTACATCGACTCTCCGCCGGAGTTGGAAGCGCCGCCCCGCCCCCTCGACACGCTTGCGGCCGAAGTCGAGACGCTGCGCCGTCTGTCCCTCGACGCCCGCCACGTGCAGGTGAGCGCCCGTCTCCCGGCCGCGCTCGCCGAGCTGTCGGTCCACGCCTACGAGCGGGATCAGCCCCGCGCGTGGCGGCTGCTCAACGGCACGCAGGCCATCGCCGCGTCGCTGGCCCGCCGCCTCGGCTACAACGATCTGGCCGCCTTCGGCATCGAACGGGCCGCCACGGCGGCGGCACGTTCCGACGATCCCAACCTCTCCCACCTGGTGCAGCTTTCCAGGGCGCTGCTCATGATGACCGCCGGCGCTTGGGGGCCGGGCTTGAAGCTTGTGCGCCGCGCCGGTGACGGCATGGATCGCGACACCATGGAGGCCCGGGTCGTGTACGGCGCTCTCCAGCTCCGGGCCGCCGTGCTGTCGGCACGGGCCGGGAACCAGAGCGACGCATGGGAGCACTACGGGCAGGCCACCGACGTCGCGGGCAGCCTGCCGCCTCGTGTCCCGGACTTCTACGCCCTGCAGTTCAACGGTCCCAACGTCGGAGTTCACGGTGTCGCGGTCGCTGTCGAGCTGGGGGACTTCGACGAGGCGATCCGGCGTGACGAGGACCTCGCCCGCCAGTGGCGTCGGTCCGCGTCCGGCCTGCCTCCCGAGCGCCGAGCACACCACGAGATCGACATGGGCCGCGCGCTGGTGTCGGCGGGCAAGTACAGCCAGGCGCTCCAGCGGTTGGCCCGCGCGGACAAGACAGCGCCGCAGATGACCAGGTACCACCCGATGGCGCGCGAGGTCACCCAGCGGCTCAGCGACCACTACCGGCGGATGCCCGAGCCGTTGCGGCTCCTGATGAGCCACATGGGGATGTCCTAGCAGCCGTCTGTCAAGGCACACGATGCACACAGCTCGTGTGCATTGACGCCCTTTTACAGATCTACCGTGCTCCCGAGATCACTGAAAGTGACGACGGACGAGCGCGGAGATGCTCATGGCGACCTTGCACGATGGCGCGGACCTCGCCGCGGACGCGCTGTACGCATGGGCTGTGAACGCCCATGGCCGCGGTGCCTGCGGCGTGGCCGACAGACCTGACATCGCAACGGGCCGGCTGAAAAGCGCGTTCGCCAGCATGCCGGACGGGCCGGCCAGCGGCAGCGTCCGCCAGGTGCGCGTTGACGTTCTCGCCAACTCGCCCGGCTACACCCCCGGCCGCGTGCTGATGCGGGCCCACCGGGACGAGAGCGCCGGGGCGCTCGTCTTCGAGGCTGGCGAGCGATGACGACGAACGCGTCAGGTCTGCCGACCGAACACGCCTCACACCTCGTCGCGCGGCAGCTCGCCATCCTGCGCACCACATATCCCGGGTGGGAGATCCAGCGTGTCTACCTCGGCCCCGGCGAGGTGACGTGGACGGCCACTCTCCGGCGCGACACCACCGCCAGCATGCGGGCGGCGGGCGTCGCGCCGCACATCGAGCGAACCGACGCGCCGTCCCTGGCGTCCGTGCTCGCCCTCCAGGCCGCGCTGATCCACAACCATCGGGCGCACGTCTGGCCCGCATAGACAGCCCGGTCTGTCGTCGTTGCAGGACAGCGGCGGGCCGGGTGGGTGGCCCTTGTCCCCGCGGCCTCTGAGGGGACGGCGGACGGGGCGGGGCCACCATCCAAGCGCCCCCGACAGACGGGGGTCCGGCGAGAGGAGAACCATGAATCTGTACGAGCGCAAGCTGGACGACGCGCCGTTCCGCAAGCTGTGCGGCGGCAACAACAACGAGGACGGCGAAGGCGAGAGCTGCGTCGAGATCGCCCCGATTCCCGGCGCCGACGACGCGTTCGCCCTCCGTGACTCGAAGAACCCCGGTGCCGGGACGCTCCGGTTCACGGGTGACGAGCTGCGCGCCGCCGGCATGCGCACCCTGTAGGCGCCACCGATGACGGCGGCCCCTGCCTGATCCAAGCAAGCAGGGGCCGCCTACCCCTTACCCTACGGAGACTCGAAACTCATGCACTGGCACGCCTATCAGTGGATCGGCAACGGCACCGACCGCGCCAACGAGGGGGACCGCCGGCCTACGTCGCCGCACTTCCTCACGAACCCGCTGCCGCCCATGAGGACGGGCGATTGGCTGGCCAAGTCGCCGTCGCTGATCGCCGCCACGTACGAGGACGTGGACGTCGCGGTCAAGTGGCTGTCGGCCGGGTACGGCAAGGCGAGCGGCTCCCTCATGCACCCAGACCGCATCGAGCTTGACGCCCGCCTGGAGTGGGCGGCCGACGCCCTGCGTCTCGGTGTGGATGTGCAGTGGAGCGAGTGGCTCAAAGGCGGGCGGTTCCTCACCTTGGGCTTGATCTGCTGTCCGAACAGGCACGTATTGCACCCCTGCCCGGAGCGGCGATAGACGCCTCAGATGTCCGTAGGTTCCTCACAGCTTTACCGGACACGGCCGGCCCGCCGGGACACGGGCACGGCCAACAAGACGAAGCCCCCGTTACTTCCCCAGGTGGGGAAGTAACGGGGGCTTCGGTCTACGGCTCGCGCTTCCGCTGAACAGGCGCATGACGAAGCCGGCCCCGGCTCCACCGTGGATGGTGGAGCGGGGGCCGACTTCGTTTGTGTGCGGGCCGCCCGAGATCTTTTCCGGCGGCCCCGGCTCGGGTGACCGAGCCCTCACCAGCAGTGATAAGGCGTCCGTCAGGCTTCTCGTCCTGCTCCGATCACCGCCTTAACCTGCACTTACGCGGGTCTTGGCACCCTTGAGTCATCGGGATTCGAGGAGATGACATGAACGCGAACGAGCCTGGCGAGCAGAACAACAGCGGCTGGAGCCAGTTCGGTGACACCCCGCCCACGGCGGGTGGGTTCCCCCGGCGGGACACCCGGCAGATGGGCCTTCCCACGCCCCCGCCTCCGACGGCGGCCAAGCCCCGCTTCTCTCCCGGTAGGAAGACCGTGGCGGGGCTCGCCCTCGCCGCGATGGCGCTCGGGGGCGGCGTGGCGGGGGCCGCCGTGGCCACCGCCTTCCAGCCGGAGAGCGGCACGGTCGCCGCCGCTCCGGCCCCGGCGTCCTTCCGGCAGGCGTCGAGCACGCTCACCGTGGCCGACGTCGCGCAGAAGGTGGAGCCGTCGGTCGTGATGATCCAGGGCAACAGCGGCGAGGGCTCGGGCGTGGTCCTGTCGGGGGACGGGCTGATCCTCACCAACAACCACGTGGTGCAGGGCGCCATGCAGGGCGGGCTGCGGACCGGTGACGCCCAGTTCATGGTCAAGTTCAGCGACGGCAAGACCGCCAAGGCGTCCGTCGTCGGCACCGACCCGTCGACCGACCTCGCGGTCATCCGCGCGGAGGGCGTCTCCGGGCTCACCGCCGCGACCATCGGCAACAGCGACTCGCTGCGGGTCGGCGACGCGGTGCTGGCCATCGGCAGTCCTCTCGGCCTGCAGGGGTCGGTCACCGCCGGCATCATCAGCGCCCTGGACCGTACGCTGACCGTCGGCGGCGAGCAGCAGCAGATGCCGCCCGGCTGGGGGCAGCGCGGCCAGGCGGGTGAGACCACCACGATCGGCGGCGCGATCCAGACCGACGCGGCGATCAACCCCGGCAACTCCGGCGGCGCCCTGGTCGACGCGGCCGGCCAGGTGGTGGGCATCAACACCGCCATCGCCACCGGCGGCGGCACCGGCAACATCGGGGTGGGCTTCGCCATCCCCATCAACACCGCCAAGCAGGTGGCCGACCAGCTCATGAACGGCGGCAAGGTCACCCACGCCTTCCTCGGGGTGAGCGTCACCGACGCCACCGGCGACGTGCCCGGCGCTCTCGTCCGTCAGGTGACCGCCGGCAGCCCGGCGGACAAGGCCGGCCTCAAAGAAGGCGACCTCATCACCAAGCTGGGCGACAAGCCGGTCGATGGTGGAGATACAGTGGTTGGGCAGGTCAGAGGTTTCAAAGTGGGCCAACAGGTTCAGATCACATATGTGAGGGACGGCAAGGAGCAGACCGCCACCGTGACCCTCGCTGAGAAGAAGTAACACAGACCCCCTCACGGACGGGTGTGCCGTCGAGATCGCTGCGGACTCGGCGGCACACCCTCCCCGTTGCGCGGCCGTCCGGCCGAGGGCCTGCGACTCGTCGTCGACGACGAGGATCTCGGTCATGAGGCCGTCGCCCGGGACGAGATGGGCATGTTGACGATCATCGTGACGCCTCCTCCTGGTGTCTCCTCGGGTGTGAGTTCGCCGCCCATGGCCTCGGTGAGGCCGCGCGAGAGCGCCAGGCCGAGACCCACGCCCGTGTGGTTGTCCCGGTCGCCGAGCCGCTGGAACGGCAGGAAGATCCGGTCGTGGACCTCGCGCGGGATGCCGGGACCACGGTCGATCACCCTGATCTCCACCTCACCGCCGTGCCAGCTCGCGGTGACCAGCACTTTCTGGTCGGCCGGGCTGTAGCGCACGGCGTTGGTCATCAGGTTGACCAGCACGCGCTCCAGGAGCGCGGGGTCGGCCACGATCTCCGGCAGCTCGACGGAGATGTCGCCCTCGACACGCTCGCGCAGCGGCCCGAGATCGTCGATGGCGCGGGGCACCACCTCTTCCAGGGCGACGGGCTGCAACGACAGGCCGAGGACGCCGGCCTGCAGGCGGCTCATGTCGAGGAGGTTCTCCACCAGCCGGTCCAGTCTGGTCAGCGACTCGTCGGCGGTGGCGAGCAGCTCGTCGCGGTCCTGGTCCGTCCAGCTGACGTCCTCGGCGCGCAGGCTTTCGACGGCGGCCTTGGCGGCCGCGAGCGGAGTCCTCAGGTCGTGGCTGACGGCGGCCAGCAGCGCGGTGCGCATCTTGTCGGCTTCGGCCAGGGGTTTGGCCAGCTCGGCCTCCTCCTGGAGGCGTTCCTGGCGCAGCGCGACGGCGGCCTCGGCGGCGAAGGCCTCCAGCACCCGCCGGTCGCCGGCGTCCAGCAGCCGGCCGCGGGCGGCGAGCACCAGCTTCTCGCTGATCACGACGTCGGTGTCGGCCGCGGCGGGCGCCGTGCAGGCTGCGGTGCCGGAGGTGGCGATGACGCGCCAGGCTTCGGGTTCGGCCTGGTCGTCCGCGGTGGGTTCGCTGACGCGTTCGAGCAGGGTGACCGAGTCGAGGCCGAACGTCTCGCGCAGCCGGCCGAGCAGCGACGGCAGCGCGGCCTCGCCCCGCAGTACGTGCCCGGCCAGGGTGGACAGCGCCTCGGCGTCCGCGCCGGCCTGGGCGGCCTGACGGGTACGCCGGGCGGCCAGGTCCACGATCGTGCTGACGGCGGCGGCGACCAGGATGAACACGATCAGTGCGAGCAGGTTCTCCGGATCGGCGATGGTCAGGCGGCCGATGGGCGGGGTGAAGAACCAGTTGAGCAACAGCGAGCCGCCCACGGCCGTGGCGATCGCTGGCCACATGCCGCCGATCAGCGCGACACCGACGACCAGGCACAGGAACAGCAGGATCTCGCTGGGCAGCGAGATCACGTCGCGGAACGGCGTGAGCGTGGCGGTCAGTGCCGGCATGCCCGCCACCGCCACGGCCCATCCGGTCAGTCGGCGCTTCCTGGTGAGTGCGGCGCGGGTGGGTCCGAGGCGGCGGCGGCCCTGTTTGGCCTCCTCGTGGGTGACGAGGTGCACGTCGATGGAGCCGGACCGGGCGGTGGTCTCCACGCCGACGCCGCGGGAGAGGATCTGGGCGAAGCGGCCGCGCCGGGAGGCGCCGAGGACGAGCTGGGTGGCGTTGACGCCGCGGGCGAAGTCGAGCAGGGCACGCGGGACGTCGTCGCCGACGACCTGGTGGTAGGTGCCGCCCATGCTCTCCACCAGAGTGCGCTGGCGGGCCAGGTTGGCCGGATCCGTGCCGGCCAGCCCGTCGGCGCTGGTGACGTGCACGGCCAGCAGGTCGGCGCCTTTGGTGCGGGCGGCGATGCGGGCGGCCCGCCGGACCAGGGTGTCGCCCTCCGGACCACCGGTAAGGGCGACCACGACGCGTTCGCGGGTCTCCCACGTGGTGCCGATGCCGTGGTCGGCGCGGTAGCGGTCGAGCTGCTCGTCGACCTTGCCCGCGACCCACAACAGCGCCAGCTCGCGCAGCGCGGTGAGGTTGCCGACGCGGAAGTAGTTCGACAGCGCCGCGCTGACCTTCTCGGGGGCGTAGACGTTGCCGTGCGCCATGCGGCGGCGCAGCGCCTCGGGTGACATGTCGACCAGTTCGATCTGGTCGGCCCGCCGCACCACCTCGTCGGGGACGGTCTCGCGCTGGGGGATGCCGGTGATCTGCTGGACGACGTCGTTGACCGATTCCAGGTGCTGGATGTTGACGGTTGAGACGACGTCGATGCCGGCGTCGAGGATCTCGTCGATGTCCTGCCAGCGCTTGGCGTTCTTCGAGCCGGGAACGTTGGTGTGGGCCAGCTCGTCGACCAGCGCCACCTTCGGCGCGCGGGCGATGACCGCGTCCACGTCCATCTCGGTGAACGTCGCTCCCCGGTGGACGAGCGTCCTGCGGGGGATCACCTCCAAGCCCTCTAGCAGCGCCGCGGTGCGGGGGCGGCCGTGGGTCTCGACGAAACCCACGACCACGTCCCGGCCGCGTTCGCAGGCTCGGCGGCCTTCACCGAGCATGGCATAGGTCTTGCCGACCCCGGGCGCCGCGCCGAGGTAGACCCGCAGCCGCCCTCGCATCTCAGGCTCCGTCGAGTGCGAGGTTGAGTTCGAGCACGTTCACCGCCGGTTCGCCCATGAAGCCGAGCGCCCGGCCGGTGGTGTGCTCGGAGATCAGCTCCTTGACCCGTGGGAGGGAGAGGCCGCGTTCCTTGGCCACGCGGGGCGCCTGCAGGCCGGCGTAGGCGACGGAGATGTGCGGGTCCAGGCCGGAGCCGCTGGCCGTCACCGCGTCCGCCGGGATGGCGGGCGTTGCGGCGTCGCCGCGGACGGGCACGGTCCGACCGGCCGCGTAGTCCTCGCCCGCCTTGGCGCACTCCACCGGCAGCCCCTGGTAGGTGGCCACGAACGGGGCCGCCGGGCAGGCCTGGTTGACGCTCACGGCCCGGTCGGGGAAGACCTTCAGCACCGCGCCTACCCCGTCGGGGGTGCAGTACGGGCGGGCGCCGCTGACGCCCTCCAGCTCGCTGATCGCCTGGGAGCGGGCGCACACCTGGGTGAGCAGCGACTGCCTGCCCTGGTCCGGATCGCCCTCCTCGTCCTTGGCGCCGGGGACCGGCAGCACGTCCACGATGTCCTCGGGACCGAGGTTGCCGGCGCCGGTCGAGGTGGGGTCGTAGCCGTCACCGGCGGCCGACGGGCGGGGCTGGAAGTACGTCCTGACCGGGTTGCCGCCGGCGTCGGTGAAGGACTGGCCGATGAGCGCGCTGCCCACGTCCCTGCCGTCCTTCCGGACGATCGAGCCGTTGGCCTTGTCGTTGAACAGGGCCTGGGCGACGCCGGTGGTGACCAGCGGATAGACCAGGCCGAGCAGCAGGGTCAGGACGACGACGGCCCTGAGCGCGGCGAGATGCCGGCGGAGCCAGCTGGGCATGCGGTCCATTTATGACATCCCCGGGAGGAATTGAACGAGCAGATCGATGATTTTGATACCGATGAACGGCGCGACGATGCCGCCGAGGCCGTAGCCGTAGAGGTTGCGTGACAGCAGCTTGGACGCGCTGGACGGCCGGTAGCGGACACCGCGCAGGGCCAGCGGGATCAGCGCGATGATGATCAGCGCGTTGAAGATGACCGCCGACAGGATGGCCGACTGCGGGCTGGCCAGGCGCATGATGTTGAGCGTGTCCAGGCCCGGGTAGACGGCCGCGAACATGGCCGGGATGATCGCGAAGTACTTGGCGATGTCGTTGGCGATGGAGAAGGTGGTCAACGCGCCCCGGGTGATGAGCAGTTGCTTGCCGATCTCGACGATCTCGATGAGCTTGGTCGGGTTGGAGTCCAGGTCGACCATGTTCCCGGCCTCCTTGGCGGCGCTGGTGCCGGTGTTCATGGCGACGCCGACGTCCGACTGGGCCAGGGCGGGGGCGTCGTTGGTGCCGTCGCCGGTCATCGCGACCAGGCGGCCGCCTTCCTGCTCCTTCCTGATCAGGGCGAGCTTGTCCTCCGGCGTGGCCTCGGCCAGGAAGTCGTCCACCCCGGCCTCGTCCGCGATGGCCTTGGCGGTCAGCGGGTTGTCACCGGTGATCATGACGGTGCGGATGCCCATGCGGCGCATCTCGTCGAACCGTTCCCGCATGCCCTGCTTGACCACGTCCTTGAGGTGGATCACCCCGAGCACCCGGCCCTTCTCCGCCACCACCAGGGGGGTGCCGCCGGAGCCGGAGATGCCGTCCACGAGGTGGCCGATCTGATCGGTTGGATGCCCGCCGGCGTCACGCACCCACTTCATCACCGCGGTGGCGGCGCCCTTGCGGACCGCGCGGCCGTCCAGGTCGACCCCCGACATGCGGGTCTGGGCGGTGAACGGCACCCACTCGGCGTGCGCCAGCTCGCCCGGCTGCCGCTCGCGCAGGCCGTAGCGCTGCTTGGCGAACACCACGATGGAGCGGCCCTCGGGGGTCTCGTCGGCCAGGCTGGACAGTTGCGCCGCCTCGGCCAGTTCGGCCTTGCTCACCCCGTCGACCGGGACGAACTCGGCCGCCTGCCGGTTGCCCAGGGTGATCGTGCCGGTCTTGTCCAGCAGCAGCGTGGACACGTCGCCGGCCGCCTCGACCGCACGGCCGGACATGGCCAGGACGTTGCGCTGGACGAGGCGGTCCATGCCGGCGATGCCGATGGCCGACAGCAGGGCGCCGATCGTGGTCGGGATGAGGCAGACCAGCAGCGACACCAGCACCACGCCGGTGACGCCGTCGGCGTCGAGCGCGAGGGAGTCCGGCACGCCAGGGTTGCTGAGCTTGGAGTAGATCGCCAGCGGCTGCATGGTGACGGTGGCGACCAGGAAGATGATCGTCAGCGCGGCGAGCAGGATGTTGAGCGCGATCTCGTTCGGCGTCTTCTGCCGGTTCGCGCCCTCGACGAGGGCGATCATCCGGTCGATGAAGCTCTCACCGGGCTGCTGCGTGATCCGCACGACGATGCGGTCGGACAGCACCTTGGTGCCGCCCGTCACCGCCGACCGGTCGCCGCCCGACTCGCGGATCACCGGCGCCGACTCGCCGGTGATGGCCGACTCGTCCACGCTGGCGATGCCCTCGACGACGTCGCCGTCACCGGGGATGATCTCTCCGGCCTCGACGATCACGTGGTCGCCCTGCCTGAGCTCCGGCGCGCGGATCAGGTCCCACTCCGTCGATGTCCGGCTCTTGAGGCGGCGCGCCCGGGTGTCGGTCTTGGCCTTGCGCAGGGTCGCGGCCTGGGCCTTGCCGCGGCCTTCCGCGACGGCCTCGGCGAGGTTGGCGAAGACGACGGTCAGCCAGAGCCACACGACGATGGTCCAGGCGAAGAACGACGGATCGACGACCGCGAGGACGGTCGTGAAGACCGCGCCGACCTCCACGATCAGCATGACGGGGTTGCGCCACAGCGTGGCCGGGTTGAGCTTCTTCACCGCGTCCGGCAGCGACCTGACCAGTTGCCTGGGGTCCAGCAGCCCGCCGCCTACGCGGCCGTTCTGAGGCGCGGGAGCCTTGCCCGGCGCTTCGAGCACTGGGGTGGACATGGTCACGAGAGTCCTTCCGCGATGGGGCCGAGCGCGAGCGCCGGGAGGAAGGTGAGCGCCACCAGGATGATCGTCACGCCGACGACCATGCCGACGAACTGCGGCCGGTGGGTCGGCAAGGTGCCCGCGCTCACCGGTACGGGGGCCTGCGCCGCCAGCGAGCCGGCCAGTGCCAGCACGAGGATGATCGGCAGGAAGCGGCCGAAGGTCATGCACAGGCCGAGCGCCACGTCGTACCACGGGGTGTTGACCGTGAGCCCGGCGAAGGCGGAGCCGTTGTTGTTGGAGGCGCTGGTGAAGGCGTAGAGCACCTCGGACAGGCCGTGCGGCCCGGTGTTGAGCATGCCGGCGCGCCGCTCCGGCGAACCCATCGCGAACGCCGTCCCGAGCAGCACCAGGGTGGGGGTGACGAGGAAGTACAGCGAGGCCAGCTTGATCTGGCGGGCGCCGATCTTCTTGCCCAGGTACTCCGGCGTGCGGCCGACCATCAGGCCCGCCACGAACACCGTGATCACGGCCAGGACCAGCATGCCGTACAGGCCCGCGCCCACGCCGCCGGGCGCCACCTCGCCCAGCATCATGTTGGCCAGGGTCATCATGCCGCCGAACGGCGTGTAGGAGTCGTGGAAGGAGTTCACCGCGCCGGTGCTGGTGAGCGTGGTGGAGGCGGCGAAGGTGGCCGAGTTGGAGACGCCGAAGCGCACCTCCTTGCCCTCCATGGCCGCGCCTGCGGCCTGCGGCACGGTCGCGTGGCCGGACAGCTCGAAGACGTTGGTGAGCAGGATGCCGCCGAGCGCGATCACGCCCATCACGGCGAGGATCGCGTACCCCTGCCGCACCTGGCCGACCATCTTGCCGAAGGTGCGGGTCAGCGCGAAGGGGATCACCAGGATCAGGAAGTTCTCGAACCAGTTGGTCCACGTGGTGGCGTTCTCGAAGGGGTGCGCGGAGTTGGCGTTGTAGAAGCCGCCGCCGTTGGTCCCCAGTTCCTTGATGACCTCCTGCGAGGCGACCGGCCCGCCGGTGATCGACTGTGTGCCGCCGGTCAGCGTGGTCACCTCGTGCGGGCCGGCGAAGTTCTGGATCAGCCCGCCGGCCACCAGCACCAGCGCGCCCACGAAGGCGATCGGCAGCAGGATCCGGACCGAGCCGCGGACGAGGTCCACCCAGAAATTGCCGATCGTGTCGGACTTGCGGCGCGCGAAGCCGCGCACCAGGGCGATGGCCACCGCCATGCCCACCGAGGCCGAGACGAAGTTCTGCACCGCCAGGGCGCCCATCTGGGTCAGGTGGCCCATCGTGGACTCGCCGGAGTACGCCTGCCAGTTGGTGTTGGTGACGAAGCTGATCGCGGTGTTCCAGGCGATGTGGTCGGTCACCGGCTCCATGCCCACGCTCAGCGGGAGCCTGTCCTGCAGTCGCTGGACGGCGTACACGAACAGGATGGAGATCACGGAGAAGGCCAGCAGGCTGCGCGCGTACACGCTCCAGCTCTGCTCGGCGTCGGCACGCACGCCCAGGAGCCGGTAGATGCCGCGCTCGACGACGTTGTGCCTGGTGGACGTGTAGGACCGGTGCATATGGTCGCCCAGCGGCTTGTAGGCCAGGGCGAGGGCGGCGATCAGGGAACCGATGAAGATCATCCCTGCGGTGGTCGTACTCATCAGAAGCGCTCCGGGAAGAGCAGGGCCGCGACCATGAAGATCATGAGGGCGACCACCACGATGAGGCCGGCGGCGTTGACGGCACTCACAGCCGTTCCACCGCCTTGACGGCCAGCCCGAAGATCGCGAATATCGTGATCGTCAGGGCGACGAAGATGACGTCAGCCATCCCCACTCCTCGAATCTGTGACTGGGTGTCGCAGCCGCCGCTGTCCGGACGTCTGCAAGCTCAGCAAATCGCGAGATTTAGGGGCTTTTGTCGTTCTTGACGGGATTCATACGGCCAACGCCTGGATATTGACGCCGTCTCTACGTCGCGGCTTGTGCAGCCCTTTTCGCGGCGTACGTAGATATCCCGGCACAGGTCCTGTCCTCATCGCCGATCGTGCAACCGCAAGGAGTAGCCATGTTCCAGCCTGGCGCCCGCCTTGAGTTCGTCTCCGCTGACGGGCCCGTACGTGAGCCGGTGACCAAGATCGGCGGGCAGCCGGTGTGGCTGGAGGAGCCGCAGTGGCCATCCTCAGGTATCACCGGCGAACCCATGCAGTTCTTGGGCCAGTTCACGATCGGCGGCGGCCGCCTGGCTTATGTGTTCATGGGTGATGAAGATCTCTCCGCGCTACCCGAGGGTGGGGAGAACGCGGTGGTGATCCAACCCGGCGGCCGTGTCCCGGACTTCGTGACCGTACGGGCGCGGGCCGAGGGGCCTGCGGCGTGCGTGGACCATCTGCCCCGTTCGGCGGAGGACGACACGTCGGTCTTCCTCGGCGGCCCTGGGGTGGAGCCGGATTGGATACACGAAGAGCGGTGTCCGGAAGAGGGCTGGACGCTGGTGGTCCAGCTCACGTCAGAGCTGCAGGATTGGCTGCCCCCGGACGGACTGACGGAGCATGGGGTCTCGCAGGAGATCGTTCCTTGTTACGGCGCCTGGGATCGAAGCGGGTGGGGGGCAGGCTGGGCCTTCGTCTCGAAGGACGGAAAGGAGGGCCGCTTCCTGTGGGATTGCGTGTGAGGCCGTACTCACCCCGCCGGCCGGTCGCGGCCACCCCGTCCACCAGGCGGGGGAGTACGGAGCCGAATGCCGCTGCCCGGGCGGATCCGAAGCGTGATCGCGCGGCCTCACGGGAGCGCTAGGAGAAGCGGCGGCCCTCGTCGCGCCGGTAGGCCCAGGCGGCGCCGGCCGCCGCGGCGACGGTCCATCCGCACAGGGCGACCAGGGACACCGGGGCGGGTGACGTGCCCGTGGTGGCGCTCCAGACCAGCTCGACGGCGCCGCGGCTCGGCATGAAGGGCGAGAGGGCCTGGACGAACCCCGGCATGAACTGCGGCGGCAGGAACAGCCCGCCCAGGATCGCCATCGGGAAGAACAGCAGCTGCGACACCCCGATGGCCGCCTTCGACGACAGCACGAAGCCGAGCAGCAGGCCCAGCAGCATGAACGGCACCGACCCGGCGAGCAGCGCCGCCAGGCCGAGCAGCAGCCGCGGCACGGTGATGGCCGCCTCGGTGAACAGGGCCGCGATGACCAGCACCGGGATCACCGCCAGCAGCATGACGCCCATGGTCGTCAGGATGCGGCCGGCGAAGCGGGGCAGCGGCCCGGCGGGCAGCGTGCGCAGGTAGGGGTTCCAGGGCTGCTCGCGGTCCTGTGCGACCGAGATGCTCAGCCCCATCAGCGACGCCGACATGGCGCCGATCATCATCATCGACCCCGTGGCCGTCGTCGAGGCCACCGGATCGTCGGCCGCGAACGGCACGACGAAGGCCAGCATGGACGCCGCCGGGAAGAACGCGCTGGACACCAGCCCGATCGGCACCCGGATCTGCTCCAGCATCTGGTAGCGGGTGTGGGCCAGCACGAGGCTAGACAAGGGTGCTCTCCTTCGCGGTGATGGTGAGGAAGGCCTCTTCGAGGGTGGTCGGCCGGATCTCCAGCCCGGAGAACGGGGCGCCGCTGCGCACCAGCTCGACGACGAGCCGGTCGGGGTCGGTGGTGAGCAGGTGGACGCGGTCGCCCTCGCGCTCAGAGCCGAGCACGCCAGGCAGGTCCGGCAGAGCGTCAGCGGACAGGGTGACCCGCCGCACGCCGACCATGTCGCGGATGGCCGGCACGGTGTCGTCGGCCAGCACGCGGCCGTGGCCCACGACCACGACCCGCTGCGCGAGCGCCTCGATCTCCTCCAGGTAGTGGCTGGTCAGCAGGATGGTGCCGCCGTCGTCGTGGAAGGCCCGGATGCCGTCCCACAGCGCCCGCCGTCCCTCCACGTCGAGGCCGGTCGTCGGCTCGTCGAGGAAGACCAGCTTCGGCCGGCCCGCGAACGCCAGCGCCACGGCCAGCCGCCGCTTCTGCCCGCCGGACAGGCCGCCGATCTGCCGCCTGACCAGATCCTGCAGCCCGAACCGGTCGAGCAGCTCGTCGCGTCCGGCGCGGCGCGGGAAGTGCGCGGAGACGAAGTCGACCACCTCGCCCACCCGCAGCGCCTCCGGCAGACCGGTCTCCTGCGGGGTGACGCCGATGTCCCGCCGTACCGCCGGGTCCTGCGGGGAGCCGCCGAGCAGCTCCACCGTGCCGGAGGTGGGCCTGCGCAGGCCGGTGAACAGGTTGATCAGGGTGGACTTGCCGGCGCCGTTCGGTCCGAGCAGGCCGACCAGCTCGCCCGCCCCGATGTCGAGGGAGACCCGGTCGAGGGCCAGGACGTCGCCGTAGCGGCGGGTGGCCTCGGTCGTTCGGGCGAGGACGGTCATCGCGAACCTCCAGCGGTGTCGAGCAGCGCGCGGATCGCCTTGGTGTACTCGTCGAAGGCGAGCCGCCCGCGCTTGGTCAGGGCGACGTAGGTGACCGGGGTGCGGCCCCGGTGGGTCTTGGTGATGCGGACGTATCCGGCGTCCTCGAGCTTGGTGAGGTGCACGGACAGGTTGCCCGCGGTCATGCCGAGCAGGTCCTTCAACGCGGGGAAGGCCATCTCGTCGCCGTCGGCGAGCGTGTTGAGCGCGGCCACCACGCGCAGCCTGGCCTGGGCGTGGATGACGGGATCGAGCTCGGGCAGCGGGCCGTCGGCCGTCACCCGCGCCGCCACAGCCAGAAGCTCACGACGACGAAACCGCCGCCGAGGAACACGGCCGCCAGCAGGGCGTGCCAGCCGGCTCCGAGCACGACGCCGACCGCGTTGACGGCCAGGACGCAGACGCCGACGAAGAACATCGACCAGTCGAGCCAGAGCGCCCCGCCGGCCATGTAGAGGACGCCCACCACCAGCATGGACACCGCGGCCCAGAGCAGGCCGCTCTCGGCGGGCGGGAGCTGCGGGGACATACGGCTCGCGACGACCACCATGAGCATCATCCCGGCGAACCACGCGTAGCCGTACATCATCCCGCGGGCGGAGCTGTCACCGCGCACCTGGCCGCTCATCCGGGTGATCCCGTACGCGGCGACGCCTCCGGCCAGCACCTGCAGGCCCAGCATCACGCCCACCGCCTGCATCTGGGAGATCGCCAGGTAGGGCTCGCCGTCGAGGCCGTAGTGCAGGAACAGCGTGCCGAACCCGAGCAGCCAGGCGACCCCCCACGGCGCGTACATCAGCCGTGGATCACCCTTGAGGCGTCTGACGGTGTCGGCGCGCTGCCGCTCGATGAGGCGCAGCATCTCCTCGGGGCTCGGCGCCGCGTCGCTGTCGTCTGCCATCTCAAACCTCTCTCACCATCAAACTGGTTTGAATCGTAAACCTGTTGGCGTCGCGAACGCAAGGGCGGCGGTTCGGGCGGGCTCAGCGGCGGGTCAACGCCTCGGACTCCCACAGGTCGCGGTAGTAGCCGGGCTCGGCCACCAGCCGCCGGTGCGGGCCGCGCTGGATCACGCGGCCGTCCTCCAGCACGATGATCTCGTCCACGTTCTCCAGCCCCCGCAGGCGGTGGGTGACCAGCAGCGTGGTGCGGCCGCGGGTCACGTCGAGCAGGTCGGCCATCAGCCGGTCGGCCGTCTCCTCGTCCAGCGCCTCGGCGGGCTCGTCCAGCAGCAGCACCGGCGGGTCGTACAGCAGGGCCCGCGCGAGCGCCAGCCGCTGCAACTGCCCGCCGGAGACGGTCCTGCCGTCCTCGCCGAGCTGTGCGTCCCACCCGGTGCGGTCGGCCCACCGCTCCAGCCGCGCCTCGCGGACGGCCTCGCGCAGCCGCTCCTCGCCCGCGTCGGGTCCCGCCAGGCGCAGGTTGTCGCGCAGGGTGGTCTGGAAGATGTACGGGTCCTGGGTGAGCCCCGTCATGAGGGTCCGGACGTCGTCGGAGGCGAGGTCCCGGACGTCGACGCCGTTGACCCGCACGCTGCCGGACTCGGGCTCCACCAGACGCATCAACGCGGCCAGCAGCGTGCTCTTGCCGGCTCCGCTCGGACCCACCAGCGCCACCCGACTGCCGGGCGTCAGCGTGAGCGACACCCCGTCGACCGCCGCTCGCGGCGCACCGGCCGCGCGCTCCACCTCGCCGATCTCCACCCGCCCGCTCTCGACCTGGCCGCCCTGCGCGCCGCCGGTCTGCCCGCCTGCGGGCGCGTGCCGGACGACGAGGTCGGCCACCTCCACCGTGTACGGCGGCTGGGGGAGCGGCGCGGGCGCGGGCGGCTCCGTGACGGCGGCGGGAGCGCCGCGCACCTCCTTGAGGCGGCGCAGCGCCGCGGTGACGCCGGCCAGCCGCTCGCCCGCCGCCGCCAGGGGCAGGATCGGCTCGAACGACACCAGCGCGGTCAGGGCCAGCACGGCGGTGGCCACCGTGCCCGCGCCGGCGGCCTGCGCCAGCAGCACGATGCCCGCCACCGTGAGCCCCTGGGTGAGCGTGCCGGCGGCCAGGGCGAGGGCGTGCACGCGGGACTGGCGGCGTTCGAGCGCGGCCAGCGCCTCGTCAGCGGCCCGCGCCTGCTCCAGCGCCCGGTCCCCGGCGCCGTAGGCGGCCAGGTCGGCCGAGCCGTGCACCAGGTCCGCCACCGAGCCCGCCAGCGCCGCGCGCGCGGGGGCGATCCTCGCCGACCAGCGGCGCGCCCCGGCCGTGGTGACCGCCGGAAGCAGCACCCCCGCCACGGCCAGCCCCGCCAGCAGCACCAGCGCGGCGGCCGGCAGCACGAACAGCCCGATGCCCACGGCCGCTACGGCCGTGACGGCCGCGGCCGCGGCGGGCAGCAGGCAGCGGACCAGCAGGTCCTGGACGGCGTCGGTGTCGTCCACCATCCGGCTCAGCAGGTCGGCGCCGCCGTGCCGGGGCGGGCGGGGCGCGATGAGGGCCTCGTACAGGCGTTCACGGGTGCCGGCCTGGGCGCGCAGGGCCACGTCGTGCCCGGTGAGGCGCTCGGCGTAGCGGAACACGCCCTTGCCGGTGGCGAACGCGCGCGTCGCCACGATCGCCACGCTGAGGGCGGCCAGCGGCGGCTGCTCGGCCGCCCGGGTGATCAGCCAGGCGGCGGCGGCGATCAGCCCGAGTCCGGCCAGGTCGGCCGCCGCCCCCGCCAGCACGGCCCAGCCGAGCCGGGCTCCCATCAGCCGGTTCACGCGTTCCTCCCCCGGCCGCGGGACTCCGCCCGCGCCCTGCCGTCCTCACGCAGTCGCTCCGCGCCCGGGGTGGCCGTGTCGGAGACGACCCGGCCCTCGTGCAGGCGGATGACGCGGTCGGCCAGCTCGATCATGGCGGGCCGGTGGGCGACGATGACGGCCGTGCGGCCACCGGCCAGGTCGGCCGTCGCCGCGACGACCGCCGCCTCGCTGCGCCCGTCCAGCCGGGCCGTCGGTTCGTCGAGCAGCAGCACGGTGGCCTGCGGGCGGCAGAAGGCGCGCGCCAGGGCGACGCGCTGCCGCTGGCCCGCCGACAGGTTGGCGCCGCGCTCCCCGACGGGCGTGTCGTAGCCGTCGGGGAGTCGCTGGACGAACTCGTCGGCGTACGCGGCCGTCGCGGCCCGCCGCACCTCCTCCGGCGTGGCACCCGGCGAGCCGAGGCGGATGTTGCCGGCCACCGACGTCGTGAACAGGTGCGGGCGCTGCGGCACGAACGCCAGCCGGTCGCGCCACCCATCCGGGTCGAGTTCGCGCAGGTCGACGCCGTCCACGAGGACCTGGCCTGCGGCGGGCCGGACGAAGCCGAGCAGGAGGTGCAGGAGGGTGCTCTTGCCGCCGCCGCTCTCGCCGACCAGGGCGACGTGCTCGCCCGGGGCGATCGTGAGCGACACGTCCGTCAGGGCGGCGTCGTCACGGTCGGGGTAGCGGACCGTGACGTTCTCCAGCCGGATGGCCGGCGGCCCGCCGCTCCCGGCCGCGGGCGCGCCGGACCCGGCCGGGCGGGCGGGCTCCTGGGCGGACTCCTTGGCGGATTCCCGGGTGGAGAGCTCAGCGGCGTCCTCGGCGGAGCGTCCGGAGGGCTCGGCGGGCGACGTGGCGCGGTCGAGCACGGCGAAGGCGGCGTCGGCGGCGGCGACGCCCTCCATCGAGGCGTGGAACCTGGTGCCCATCGCCCGCAGCGGCAGGTACGCCTCCGGGGCCAGCAGCAGCACCAGCAACGCCGTCGTCAGGTCGAGCGAGCCGCCCAGCAGGCGCAGCCCGATGGGCACCGCCACCAGCGCCAGCGACAGCGACGCGCACAGCTCCAGCACCAGCGACGACAGGAACGCGACCCGCAGCGTCCGCATGGTCGCCGACCGGTGCGCGTCGGCCACCTGCCGGATGACGCCCGCCTGGTAGCGGGCGCGGCCGAAGGCGCGCAGCGTGGGCAGGCCGCGCACCACGTCGAGGAAGTGCCCGCCGAGCCGCGACAGGGCGTGGTACTGGCGTTCGGTGACCGCCTTGGTCGTCAGGCCGACGAGGGCGCCGAAGACGGGGATCAGCGGCAGCGTCACCAGCACGATGACCGCGCTCGCCAGGTCGGCGGCGAAGAGCCGGACGAGCACGGCGACCGGCACCACTGCGGCCACGGCGACGGCGGGCAGGTAGCCGGTCAGGTAGGCGTCGAGCCCGTCGAGGCCGCGGCCGGTGAGGGTGACCAGCTCGCCGGAGCGGTGGCCGGTCAGCCTGGCCGGGCCGAGCTCCTGCAGCCGGGCCAGCAGCCGGTGGCGCAGCGCCGACTTCACGCCGGTGGCGGTGCGGCCGGCGAAGACGCCCTGCGTCCAGGCCAGCAGCGCCCGCAGGCCCACCACTGCGGCCACGCCGGCCAGCGCGACGGCGGCGAACCTGCCGGACAGCACCCCGGCCAGCAGTTCGGCCTGGACGAGCACGAGCAGGCCCGCGAGCACGGCCGCCGCCATCGTGACGGACAGGTGGCGCCGTATCGACCGCTCGGCCCGCATGAGCCGCAGGAGATCCTTGTGCACGTGACCTCAGAAGAACGAGAGAGTCCTGACGGGCCCCTTCCCGGGACGGAAAGTGCGCCACACCCATACTTGCGCGATCACCATCACCGGCGCGAACGGCAGGACCATGACACTGAGCACACTCAGCGTAGGGGAGGGCGCGCTGTGCTCCAGCAGGTACGGCAGGGCGCCCCCGACCACGGCGGCGGCCGGCAGCGCTGCGGCGGTCCCTGACAGCGCCAGCGCCCGGCCGGACCGGGTGATCCCGGCCGTCTCCGGCGCGCGCCAGCCGAGGAACGTCCACCCGTGCCAGGCGAACAGCAGCGTGACCACGACGCCCAGCAGCAGCCCGACCGGGTGCGACAGTGCGGAGCCGAAGCCCGTCGCGGCGGCGTACAGCGCCACGCCCCAGCCGAACGCCAGGCCGAGCGACCCCAGTGTGATCATCGCGTCCCAGAAGGAGCGCCAGCGCGCGCCGTCGGCGCGGCGCCGGAACCACAGCCCCGCGTCGCGCACGACCCAGGCCAGCAGCATGGCGACCACCAGCGGGTACAGGCCGAACAGCACCTCGCCCTCCAGCGTCGGGTACACCCCGAACAGGGTCCCGGCGACGGCCACCAGCCACACCTCGTTCGCCAGCACGAACGGTGCCATGGCGGCCACCATGCGGTCCCTGGCGGGCCCGTCCCGGCCGACCAGCGGCAGCAGCAGCCCGACCCCAAGGTCGAACCCCTCCAGGGCGAAGTAGCCGACCAGCAGCAGCGCGAAGACGGCGTACCAGATCAGTTCCATGGCCGGTTCTCCTAGTGGCTCAGTGCGGGGGAGCGCTGCTCGTCGAGGGTGGCGCCGAGGGGCAGGTCGCGCGGGCCGCGCCTGACCACCCGGGCGATGAGCGCGTAGTCGGCGACCGCGAGCATGCCGAGGACCGCGACGAAGCCGACGAGCGAGGCGGTCACCATGCCGGAGGTGAGACCGGGTGACATGGCGTCGGCCACGGTCAGCCGTTCCCAGATCATCCACGGCTGCCGGCCCACCTCGCGGGCCAGCCAGCCGCAGATCGCCAGCGCGAACGGCACCGGGGTCATGGCGATGAGCGCCAGGTGCGACCACCGCCAGCGCGGCAGGCGTTTCCTCGTCACGAACATGGCGAGCAGGAGGAGGGACAGCAGGTTGCCCGACTCCGTCATGATCGCCAGCGCGGTGTTCGCCACGCCCGCGTCGCCGTCGAACTTGCCCTCGGCCACCCCGCCGAACTGCGGGTAGCCGAAGGCCACCGCGATCCACAGCCCGAGGAAGGCGGTGCCCACGCCGGTGCGCAGCGACGCGGTGAAGAACTCCGTCTCGCCGTCGCGGCGGCGCAGCCGGTAGGCGCTCGCGCCGACGACCACCATCGCGCCGGCGAACAGCCCGACGCCGACGACGTGGGGGAAGGCGAAGACGAGCGCCTTGTTCGTGAACAGCGCCCCGGCGTCGACCAGTTCCATCCGGTCGCCTCCGGGCGCCGCTCCGGCGGGGTTCTGCAGGAAGGAGTTGGCCACCATGACGAAGAAGGCGCTGGCGTACGCGGTGAGGGTCACCAGCCAGATGCAGGCCAGGTGGAGGCGCTTCGGCAGCCGCCCCCACCCGAAGATCCACAGTCCGAGGAACGTCGACTCCAGGAAGAACGCCACCAGCGTCTCCATGGCCAGGGGGGCGCCGAACACGTCGCCCGCGTAGTGCGACAGCCCGGCCCACGACAGCCCGAACTGGAACTCCATCACCAGTCCGGTGACGATGCCCAGCGCGTAGTTGATGACGTAGACCTCGCCCCAGAAGCGGGTCATCCGTTCGTGTGCCGGGTCTCCGGAGCGCACCCAGCGGGTGTGGGTGATCGCCACCATCGGCGCCAGCCCGAGCGTCACCATCACGAACAGGAAGTGCAGGCTTCCTGTCGCCGCGAACTGTAACCGCGCCAGGTCGAGCACGTCCATCGGGACCTCCCTCGTCCACTTCGGTGTAGACAGCCTACATGTAGGCTGTCTACACGACGCGGCGTTGCCTAGGATCGTGCTCATGAACCCCGACGCGCTGCGCGGCCACATGGACGCCCTGCTGCTGTCCGTTCTGGAGGCCGAGCCGCTGCACGGCTACGCGATCATCGAGGCGCTGCAGGAACGCAGCGGCGGCGCGCTCAGCGTGCCGACGGGCACCGTCTACCCCGCGCTGCGCAGGCTGGAGCGCACCGGGCACCTGGCCAGCGAGTGGGCCACGGTCGGCGGACGCAAGCGGCGCACCTACCGGCTGACCGAGTCGGGCCGCAGGCAGCTTGAGGGGGAGCGGTCGGCGTGGCGGGAGTTCACCACCGCGATCGGCAGCGTGCTGCGGCCCCGCTCCGGCGACGCCCCGGCCGGGACGGCCGTGCCGCGCCCCTGACGGCGTCGCGGCCGACCGGCCGGGCGATGCGGCCGACCGGCCGGGCGACGCATCCGATCGGCGGGGCGGTGATCGGCGGGGCGATGCATCCGATCGGCGGGATCGTCCGAAGGTATGTGCGTGACCGCAGTCTCGGCCCGGCGACGAGCCCCCACGATCATCGGAACGGTCCTGCTGTGCGCGATGGCCGCCGCGCAGGTCGTCAGTGGCGCGACAGACGACCTGCGCGGATGGACGGACCTCGTCGTGCTGCTGCTGGCGGCCTCGTCCGTGGCGTTCGCGGCCGGCGCGACCGGCCGGCCGGGGCGCGCCGTGGCGGCGTTCGCCGCCGTGGCGGCCGTCGGCTACGTCGCCGAACTGGCCGGGGTGGCGAGCGGCGTGCCGTTCGGGGCCTACTCCTACACCGAGGTGCTCCAGCCGCAACTGCTGGACGTCCCGGTGATCGTGCCGGTCGCCTGGGGCGGGATGGGGCTGGCCGCGTACGCCGTCGCCCCGGGCGGCGGCGCCACGCGCGTCGTGCTCGGAGCCGTGGCGCTGACCGCGTGGGACCTGTTCCTCGATCCGCAGATGCTCCGCCTCGGGGCGTGGACCTGGCACGACGGCGGCTTCTACCGCGACGTGCCACTGACCAACTTCGCCGGGTGGCTGCTGGTGTCGCTGCTGGTGATGACGGTGATCCACGGGCTGCTGCCGGACGTGTCCGGCGCGGCGGGGCCGGCCGCCGTGTACGCGGTCATGGCAGTGATGGAGACGGTCGGGTTCGCGCTGGTGTTCCGGCCGCCCGACCTCGTGGTCGCCGTGTGCGGCGGGCTGGCCATGGGGGTCTTCGTCGTCGTACGGGTGAAAGCGGGAATCACGGCGAGAGCCGGGACGCGTGAGGGGACCGAGGAGGACCTGTGGCGGCGGTGAGCGTGGTGGGCGGCGGCGTGGGCGGGATGGTGAGCGCCCTGCTGCTGGCCCGGTCCGGGCACGAGGTGACCCTGCTGGAACGGCTCCCGCGGCTCGGCGGCAAGCTGGCCGAGCACCGGCGCGACGGCTTCCGCTTCTCCCTGGGCCCGTCGCTGCTCACGCTGCCCGGCGTGTTCCGCGACCTGGGCGTGCACCGAGAGCTGGTGGAGATCGAGGAGCTGTGCCGCTACCGCTTCGCCGACGGGTCGGTGCTGACCGCGCACCGCGACCCGGACCGGATGGCGCGCGCGGTGGAGCGGCTGGCGCCGGGGGAGGGGGCGCGCTGGCTGGCGTTCCACGCCTGGGCCCGGCGCTGCCTGTCGGCGTCCACGCGCACGTTCTTCGCCGGCCCGCTGAACCGGCCCCCGCGCGCGGCGCACCTGTCGGACCTGCTCGCGGTCGCGCCCGGCCGCACGCTCGCGGGCCTCGCGCGCCGCTGCTTCCGCGACCCGCGCCTGCACCAGTACGTCAACCGGTACGCCACCTACGCCGGGTCCGACCCGTACCGCGCCCCGGCCGCGCTCGGCTGCGTCCCGGCCATCGAGCACGACCACGGCGCCTGGTACGTCCCCGGCGGCCTGCCGCGCCTCGCCGGCGACCTCGCAGCCCTGCTGGCCGAGGCCGGCGTGGAGGTGCGGCTGTCGGCCCCCGTCGACGCGATCGTCGCCGACCGGCGGCGGGTCGGCGGCGTCCGGCTGGCGGACGGCGAGCGGATCGCCGCCGACGCCGTCGTGGCGAACACCGACGCGGCCGAGTTGTACGGGCGGCTGCTGCCCGACCGGCCCAGGCTGCGCCGCGTCGCCGCGCTCGGCCCGTCGACCTCGGCCTTCCTGCTGCTTGCCGGGGTCGAGGGCCGCACCGAGGGGCTCGCCCACCACTCGATCCTCTTCTCGGCCGACCAGCGGGCCGAGTTCGACGCTCTCTTCCGGCGCCGGACACCGTCCACCGACCCGACCGTCTACGTCGGCTGCGCCTCGGTGGACGACCCGTCGCAGGCCCCGGCCGGCGCCGAGGCGTTGACGCTGCTGGTGAACGTCCCCGCGCGCGACCCGTCCCGCTGGCCGACGCCGCCGGAGTCGTACCGGGACCTGGTGCTCGAACGGCTCGCCGAACGCGGTCTGGACCTGGCGGGACGGCTGCGCTTCGTGGACCTGTTCACCCCCGCCGACCTGCGGCAGCGGTACGGCGCGTGGGGCGGCGCGATCTACGGCACCGCCTACTCCGGCCGGCTCGCCCCCTTCCGCCGCCCGGCCAACCGCGGGCCCCGGCGCGGCCTGTACCTGGTGGGCGGCTCGGCGCACCCCGGCGGCGGGCTGCCGCTGGTGGCGATGGGCGGCCGGATCGTCGCCTCGATGGTGGACGAGGACTTCCCCACCGGGAAGGCGGCCTCATGACGCCCGCGAACCATACGCTGCGGTCCGCCGTGCTCGCCGCGGCGCAGGCCGTCGCGGGGGCCGTGGTCTGCGCCCGGCTGGCGAGAGGACGGCGGCGCAGGCCGTCGCTGCGCCCCGTGCCCGCCCGCTCCCGGAGCGAGGTGTCCGTGGTCGTCCCGGCCAGGAACGAGGAAGGACGGCTGGCGCCGTGCGTGGCCGCCGCGCTGGCCGACCCGGCCGTGCGCGAGGTGATCGTGGTGGACGACGAGTCCACGGACGGCACGGCCCGGCTGGCCGCGTCCCTGGGCGCGACCGTCGTGCGCGGCACGCCGCCGCCGGACGGCTGGGTGGGCAAGCCGTGGGCCGTCCACCAGGGGCTGGCTGTTGCGAAGGGCCCGGTCGTCGTGACGCTGGACGCCGACGCCCGGCCGCGGCCCGGCCTGTTCGGGGCGCTGGCGGCCGGGCTGGCGGAGTTCGACCTGGTCTCGGCCGGACCGAGGTTCGTCTGCGACGGCCTCGCCGAGCAGGCGCTGCACGCCTCGTTCCTGGCGACGCTCGTCTACCGGCTCGGGCCGATCGGGGCCGCGACGCCGCCCCCACCGCACCGGGTCCTCGCCAACGGCCAGTGCCTGGCCTTCCACCGGTCCGCGATGCTGGCCGCCGACGGGTTCGCCCGAATACGCGGGCACCTGGCCGACGACGTCGCGCTGGCCAGGACGCTGGCCGCCGACGGCTGGCGGGTGGGCCTCCTGGACGCCGGTGACCTGCTGGTCGTGGACATGCACGACTCGGCGGCCGGCGTGTGGCGGGAGTGGGGGCGCACGCTCGCGCTGGCCGACGTGACGGGACGGCGGCGGCAGACAGCCGACCTGGCCGTGGTGTGGCTGACCGCCGCGCTGCCCGTCGCGCGGCTGCTGGCGGGCCGCGCGACGCCGCTCGACCTGGGACTGCTCGGCGTGCGGCTGCTGCTCGCGTGGGCGCTGCGCGGCAGCTACGAGCGTCCCGGCCCCGGCCTGCTGCTGTCGCCGCTGCTCGATCCGGCGACGGCCGTCCAGCTCACGCGGGCGACGTACCGGCCGCGCCGCACCTGGCGAGGGCGCGCCTACGGCCCCCCGCAGCCGCTCGGCCCGCGCGCGGCCCGTGACACGGGCGGCGGGCCGTGACCGCGCGAAGCGGGGTGGCCTCCTTCCACCTCATCAGGTACCCGGACACGAGCGCCATCCGGTACATGGCCTTCGACCGGCCGGTGCTGCGACGCACCGGCGGCCTGACGTTCCACCGGCTGCTCGGCACGGGCCGGGGCGCCTCCATGACGCCCGGCGCGGACCTGCGCCGCTGGGCGCTGTTCGCGGTGTGGCGGGACGAGGCGGCGCTGGAGGCGTTCCTGCGCGACTCGCCGATCGCGCGGCGCTGGCGGCGCGCGGCAGCGGAGTCCTGGCACGTGCGGTTGACCCCGCTGTCCTGGCACGGCCGCTGGGCCGGACGCGACCCGTTCGCCGTCGCCGACCTCCCCGGCTGCCGTGACCCGTTCGCCGGCACCGGCCGCACGGGCCGCCACCAGGGCCCGGTGGCGGTGCTCACCCGGGCGTCGATCCGGCCCACCCGGCTCGTCGCCTTCTACCGCGCCGTCCCGGCCGTGGACCGCGACCTGCTGCGCCGGCCCGGCTGTCTCGCCTCCGTGGGCGCCGGCGAGTGGCCGCTCGCCCGCCAGGCCACCTTCTCCCTGTGGCGGGACGAGGCCGACATCCGCCGGTTCGCCTACCGAGGAGACGCCCACCGCGACGTGATCGGCCGCGTGCGGCGCGACGACTGGTACGCCGAGGAACTGTTCGCCCGCTTCGCCCCGTACGCGAGCGAGGGCACGTGGAACGGGACGGACCCGCTGACCGGGTGAGGGGAGGGGTCAGGGCACCTCCACCGTGACACGGCGCTCACGGCGGCCCGCCGCCCTGGCGGCCACGAGGTGCCGGGTGAAGACCGCCAGCCTGTGCCGGCGCGGCACCCGCGCCCGGCGGGCCAGCACCTCGTACCCGCCGCGCTCGATCTCCGCCAGGATCCCGCCGTACAGTTCGTACGCGGCCCGCACGCACGGCCGCGACGACGGGGTCAGCAACGCGATGCCCTCCAGCGCCCGGGCATAGTGGTCCCAGGCGCGCCCCGCCTCGAAGGCCAGCAGCCGCCGGGCCTCGGGAGGCGTGCGCGGGCCGCGCAGCGCCGCCTCCGTGACGCCGAACCGGTCGAGGTCGGCCCCGGGCAGGTAGACGCGGCCGCGGGCGAGGTCCTCGGCCACGTCGCGCAGGAAGTTGGTGAGCTGGAAGGCCAGGCCGAGCTGCCGGGCCGGCTCGCGGGCCGCGGCCTCCATCTCCGGCAGCGGCTCCAGGACGGGCAGCATCATGGTGCCGATGACGGCCGCCGAGCCCTCCATGTAGCCGAGCAGGTCGTCGTAGGTGGCGTAGCGGGTCACGGTCAGGTCGGCGCGCATCGAGCGCAGGAACGCGGCCACCTCGCCGTGGCCGATGCCGAAGGAGCGCACGGTGTGGGCGAACGCGGGCAGCACGGGGTCGCCGGACCGCTCACCCGCCAGGGCCGCGGCGACGCGGGACTCCAGCCCGTCGAGGGCGGCGGCGCGGTCGCCGTTCATGGTGAACGAGTCGACGATCTCGTCGGCGTACCGGGCGAAGCCGTACAGGGCGTGCACGTGGCGGCGCTTCCAGGCGGGCAGGAGGAGCGTGGCCAGGTAGTAGGAGCGGCCGAAGCGGGCGTGCAGGGCGCGGCAGCGCTCGTAGGCGGCGGTCAGGCCGGTCGAGCCCTCGGCCGCGGCATCGGGGGACCGGGCGCCCAGGCAGGTCATCGTGCCTCCGCGATGATGCGGCGGGCGGCCAGCCGCCCGGACAGCAGCACGGGCGGCACGCCGACGCCCGGAGCGGTGTGCATGCCCGCGAAGTGCAGGCCGGGGACGCGGCGGGCCGCGCCGGACGGCCGGAACCAGGCCGTCTGCGTGAAGCGGTGGTCCAGGGCGAACGGCGTGCCCGCGGAGTGGCCCTCGGCCGCCCACCTGCGGGGGTCCCAGGTGAGCCGCGGCGCCCCCGACAGGTCGCCGTAGCCGAGCGCGTCCAGGCGGGCGAGCAGCCGCTCCTCCACGGTCTCCCAGCCGCGGCCCTGCAGGTTGGGCGCGGGCTCCAGGACGCTGAGCGTGTCCGGGGAGGGGTGGGTCACGAGGATGCTGGGGTCGGGCTGCGGGCGTCCCGCCTCCAGGGCGGCGAACGTCCGCTCCCACTGCCTGCCGAGGTGCAGGGTGTGGTGGGCGTGACCGGGCAGGGGACGGTCCAGCCCGACGTGGGTCACCACGCATGACGGGGAGAAGCGCGGCCGGCGCAGCCGCCAGTCGGCCGCGGCCCGCGGCAGCAGCTCCGCCTGGGCGCGCACCAGGTCGCAGGCCACCACGACGGCGCGGGAGGCCAGCCGTTCCCCGGTGTCCAGGCGCACCGCCGTGACGCCGTCGCCGCCGGCCTCGACCCGGGTGGCGCGCGTGCCGTACCGGAACGTCACGCCGAGTTTCCCGGCGAGGGCGGCCATGGCGGCGGGCACCGCGTGCATGCCGCCGCTCTCGGGGAAGTAGACGCCTCCCACGGTGTCCATGTGCGCGATGACGGCGTAGACGCCCAGCGCCCGCGACGGCGACAGCCCCGCGTACAGCGCCTGGAAGGTGTGCGCCCGGATGAGCCGCTCGTCGGTGAGATGGGCGGCCACGAGCCGGTCGAGGCGGCGGAACCCGCCCATGGCCGCCAGGCGCACCAGCGCGACCGGCCTGGCCAGGGCGCGCAGGCGGGTCATGTCCGCGTCGACGAACACGCTCCACTCGGCGGCGAACAGCCTGCCCAGCAGCGTGCGGAAGCGCCGGTAGCGTTCGGCCTCGGCGGGCCCGCACAGCTCGCGCACCTGCCCGATCATGGCGTCGGCGTCCGGCAGCACGTCCAGCCGGGAGCCGTCGTGGAAGAGCAGCCGGTAGGCGGGGTCGAGGCGGCGCAGCGGCAGCCAATGGTCGAGGTCCTCGCCCGCCGCGCCGAAGATCTCGGCCAGCACGTCCGGCATGGTGAGCACCGACGGCCCGGTGTCGAAGCGGTACGGCCCGAGTTCGGCCGTGCCGCAGCAGCCGCCGGGGACGTCCCGCGTCTCCACGACGGTCACCTCGCGCCCGGCCGCGGCCAGGTGGATCGCCGCCGACAGACCGGCCAGCCCGGCCCCGATGACCACGTCCATCACGCCGCCCGCTCCGTGGCCTGGCGGGCCAGCTCGACGAGGGCCGCGGCGGCGTCGGCGGGCAGGCAGGGCGCCTCCAGCGCCGCCACCGCCTCGCCGGCCAGCGCGCCGATGCGCCGTTCGGCCGCGTCGAGGGCGCCGCACCCGGCGATCAGCTCGCGGGCGGTGGCCACGTCCGCCTCGTCACGCACGCGGCCGAGGATCGCGGCGCCGAGGTCGCCGGTGCGGGCGTGGGCCTCAGCCAGCAGGTAGGTCTGTTTGCCGAGCAGCAGGTCGGCGCCCGCGGGCTTGCCGGTGCGCGCCGGGTCGCCGAAGACGCCGAGCACGTCGTCGCGCAGTTGGAACGCCTGCCCGAGCGGCGCCGCGTACGCGCCGAGCGCCGCGAGCGTCGCGCCGTCGCCGCCGGCCAGCGTGTGCCCCAGGTGCAGGGGACGCTCGACGGTGTACTTGCCGGACTTGTACGCGCCGATCTCCATGATCCGGCGGCGCGTGGCGCGGCCGCGGGCGGCGTCGGCCAGGTCCAGGTACTGCCCGCCGATCAGCTCCACGCGTAGCCGGGTGAACACCTCCCACGCCCGGCGCGGCACGCCGGCGGCCAGCATCGCGCTGTCGGCCCAGGTGTAGGCGAGCAGGCCGAGCAGCGTCGCCACCGACTCCCCGTGCCGCCGGGGATCGCCGCGCCACCCGGCCCGCCGGTGCTCCTCGGCCAGCGCCAGGTGCGCCGTGACGTGGCCCCGCCGGGTGCCCGACTCGTCCATGACGTCGTCGAGCAGCAGCGCGCAGGCGTGCACGAGCTCGACCGCGCAGCCGGCCGACAGCACCGCGTCCAGGTCCTCCGGCCGCCCGCCCGCGGCCCGGTGCCCCCAGTACACGAAGGACGGCCGCAGCCGCTTGCCCCCGCGCAGGACGAAGTCGGCGAGGAACCGGCGCACGGTGCCGACGCCCTCGTCCCCCACGAAGCCGAGCCCGCTCGTCTCACGCTCGACGATCTCCGCCAGATGTCGGTCGACCAGCTCGCGGACGGAGCCGGTCAGTACGGTCATGGTCACCAAAGCCTCCGCTCGTCACCAGGGTCTTCGAGAGCGGACGGACGTTCGGATGCACCCCGTGGGGTCGTTTTGGCGTGCCGGGGTTCCCGCTCCGGTCCGGGCGCGGGCGGCCGGTCAGGCGCGGGCGCGGCGGGTGAGCGTGAGGCAGCGCACGGCGCAGTAGAACTGCAGGCCCCAGAAGGCCGAGGTGACCAGTTCGGCCAGCATGACCGGCGCCAGCCGGTCGAAGCCGGACGGCAGGTCGGACACGGCCGTCACGAGCAGGCTGAGCAGGCCGCACAGCGGCAGCGTCACCATCACCGTGAGCCCCAGCGACCGGGTGATCGGCACGGTCCGGCGGAACCGCCGGGCGCCCCTGCCAAGTGCGAACAGCGCCAGCCCGCCGTACAGGCCGGCCACCACCTGGACCGCGTCGAGCAGCGCGGTGGCGGCGGTGTACCAGACCGGCCGGGCACTCCACGAGCTGTGGTCGCCCGGGAAGACGTGCCAGATCGCCGACCAGATGAGCACGCTCAGCGGCAGGGTGAGGAACAGCAGCGCCCCGAGCCGCCGGCCGGCGGCCGCGGTCAGCTCGTCCTGGTAGCCCGGCGCGATCTCGGCGACGTCGCCGAACTCCTCGACGGCCACGCGCTCGGCCGCCTCCCGGCCGAGGCCCTGCGCCTCCAGCGCGTCGGCGGTGTCGGTCAGGCTGTCGCGCGCCTCGACGACCAGATCACGCTTCGGGCCGGCCGGGCCCGCCAGGGCCCTGCTGAGATCGGCCACGTAGTCGTCGATCAGCATGAGCCAAGTGTACGGACCGGCGGCGTGGGCGGCCATCGGGGACGACCACGACGCGTCACGGACTCCGCACGCCGCTGGGGGACGGCGGGGGGCCCGCGGCCTGCGGCCCCGGCTGCTGCGGGGCCGGGGCGGACCGGCGGCTCAGCCAGCGCATGACCGGAGCCCGCACGCCCTCACGCACGCCCCGCGCGCTCATCCCGAACCTGCACTCCGTGAGCCGCACGCCCGCCGGATGCACCAGCCCGGCGAACCCGCACGCCGACAGGTCGAGACCGTGCAGGGTGAGACTGGGCGCGTCCACCTGCCGTAGCGAGGTCAGCGCGGACCTGCCGCGGCCCGTCACCGTGGCCGGGCCGCGCAGCACCGCGCCCTCCAGGTCGGCCCGGGCGTCGGCCAGTCGGAGCGTGGTGGCTCCCGCCACCTCCACCCGCCGCAGGTCGGCGCTGCCGTCGCTGACGGACACGTCGAGCGTGCCGTCGGCGCGGGCGCGGGCGGCCGACAGCCGGCCGGTCGCCGACAGGTAGGCGTCGGCGGCGAAGTGCGCCGCCTCGAACAGGGCGCCGCCGCGGACCTTGCGGAACGACAGGGTGCGGCCGAACCGGGCGCCGCGGAAGGTGGCCCCGTCGCCCAGCCGCGCCCCGTCGAAGGTGGCGAACCCGTCGAAGCGGGCCCCCTCGCACGACAGGCCGTGCCCGAAGCCGGCCTGGCTGAACAGGGCGTCGCGGGCCATCACGGCCCGGTCCAGCGCCAGGTGCCCGCGCACCTCGACGCCGTGGAAGGACAGCTCACGGGCGAACCTCGCCCCGGCCAGGGACACGTTCCCCTCGAAGCGGCTGCCGAAGAACGACGCCAGCCGCTCGAACAGCGCGCCGTCGAGCGACACGTCACCGGCGAACGTCACATCGGCCAGCCGCACGTCGCCGGTGAACCGCACCCGGTCGAACCGGGCGCGGCCGGGGCGGCGGCCGGTCGCCTCGACGACGCGGGTCAGCAGGTCACCGCCGATCGCGGTGCCGCGCAGGTCGAGAAGCCGGCCTGGGGCCATCCCGGCCAGCGTCGCGGTGAGGTCGTCGGGGTGCAGGTGGGACAGGCAGAGTCCGTACGGCCGGCGAGCGATTCCCGTGCAGGCAGCGGAGTGCGTGCAGGTGACCCAGTCCATGCCTTGGTCATACCCCGTGATGGCCATTGTCAAGGTTCGATAATTTCACGCTCTGGCTATATGTATGTAGAAATATGTGACCGCATATCCCTCTAAAGTGCCGGTCATGCGTGTTTTAGCCCGGACTGCCGCCGCCGCGCTGGTCGCCGCCGCCCTGTCCGCCACCCCCGCCGCCGCCGCCACGCCGGCCGACCCGTGCGCCACCCCGCCGACCCACCGCATCTCCGAGGTGCAGGGCAGCGGTGACGCGACGCCGCTGGCCGGCCAGACCGTACGGGTGGAGGGCGTCGTCACCGGCGACTTCCAGCGCAGCGACCAGCTCAGCGGCTTCTTCCTGCAGGACCCGGCACCGGACGCCGACCCGGCCACCTCCGAGGGCCTGTTCGCCTTCGCCCGGGACACCGTCAAGGACGTCCAGCCCGGTGACCGGGTCCTGGTCACCGGCCGGGCCTTCGAGTTCAACGGATGGACCGAGCTGTCCCCGGTGAGCGCGGTGGACGTCTGCGGCGCCGGCGCCGTGCCCGCCCTGCCGTACCGGCTGCCCAGCGCGGGGCTCGAACACGTCGAGAACATGCTGCTGACCTTCCGGCAGCCGCTCACCGTCAGCGACCACTACAACCTCGGCCGGTTCGGCGAGGTCACCGTCTCCTCGGGCGGCCGGCTGTTCCAGCCGACGGACCGGCCCGGCGTCGACCCCGAGCTGAACCGGCGCCGCTCCCTGCTGATCGACGACGGCTCCACCCGGCAGAACCCCGGCACACTGCCGCCCGTCGTGCGCGCCGGCGCGGTGGCCGTGGGGGCGACCGGCGTGCTCGGCTACGGCTTCGACGCCTACCGGCTGCAGCCCACCAAGCCCGTCACGTACCTGAACGCCAACCCGCGCCCGCCGCGCCCGCTCCCCGTCGGCGGCAACGTCAAGGTGGCCTCGTTCAACACCCTCAACTGGTTCACCACCCTCGGCTCGCGCGGCGCGACCACCGCCGAGGAGCAGCAGCGCCAGCTCGCCAAGCTGGTCGCGGCGCTCAAAGGCCTCGACGCGGACGCCGTCGCGCTCATGGAGGTCGAGAACAACGGCCAGACCGCGCTGGAGGCCCTGGTCGACGCCGTCAACGCCGAGGTCGGACCCGGCACGTACGCCGCGCTGAAGCACCCCCACCCGGGCACGGACGCCATCCAGGTGGGTCTCATCTACAAGCCGGCCCGGCTGACCCCCGTCGGGGAGCCGCGCGCCTCGCAGGACCCGGTCTTCAGCCGGCCGCCGCTCGTCCAGACCTTCCGCAGGGCCGAGGGCGGACGGCCGTTCACCATGGTCGTCAACCACCTCAAGTCGAAGGGCTCCTGCCCGTCCGGCGGCGGCCCCGACGCGGACCAGGGCGACGGGCAGGGCTGCTGGAACGCCACCCGGGTCCGGCAGGCGCAGGCGCTCCTGGGACTCGTGGCGGACCTGCCGGGCCCGCTGGTCCTCGGCGACCTCAACGCCTACGGCGAGGAGGACCCGATCGACACCCTGCAGGCCGGCGGCCTGACCAGCGTCACCAAGCGGTTCGTGCCGGCCCGGCAGCGCTACAGCTACGTGTTCGACGGGCTCGCGGGCGAGCTGGACCACGCCCTGGTGGGCAGGGACCTGCTCAGGCGGGTCACCGGCGCCACGATCTGGCATGTCAACGCCGACGAACCGCGCGTCCTCGACTACAACACCGAGTTCAACCCGCCCGGCCTCTACCGGCCGGACGCCTACCGCTCCTCCGACCACGACCCGCTCGTCGTCGGCCTGTCCCTGCCCCGCCGCTGAGGCGTGTCCCCGGCCCGGTCCGGCCACGACGCGGCCGGGCCGGGGGCATGGAATGCTGGCGATGGGTACGTGGTTGTCAAGGGATGCGTCCGCGCGGCGCGCCCCGGCACGGTTCGCGGCCCGGAGACCTGCAGACTCACCCAGACTCACCGACGACACGAGACGATACGAGGAGCCTCTTGTGGCGACCATCGAGGTAACCGAGACCAACTTCAACGACATCGCCGACAAGGGCATCGTGCTGCTCGACTTCTGGGCGGAGTGGTGCGGCCCCTGCCGGATGTTCGGCCCCATCTTCGAGAAGGCGTCCGAGAAGCACCAGGACATCACGTTCGGCAAGATCGACATTGATGCGCAGCAGGCCCTCGCGCAGGGCTTCGACATCAGCTCGATCCCGACGCTGATGGCGATCCGTGACGGCATCGTCGTCTACGCCCAGCCGGGCGCCATCCCCGAGCCGGCGCTCGAAGACCTCATCCGCCAGGTCCGCGCCCTCGACATGGACGCGATCCGGACGGAGCTCAACGAGGAGATGAAGAACGCCCAGCAGAACTGACCGAGGTCAGGCACGCCCCGCCGCGTCCGGCGGGGCTCACCCGACGGGCCGGTGCGCGCCCCGCGGAAACGGCGAGCCGCCCGCACCCGGACCGGGCACGGGCGGCCGTGTCGGTGAGCGGCCGGCCGGTCAGGCCGAGCGGTAGAGCTCCGCGACCCGGAAGGCCAGGTCGAGCGACTGGCCGCGGTTGAGCCGCGGGTCGCAGGCCGTCTCGTAGCGCAGCGACAGGTCGTCCTCGGCGATCTCCTGGCCGCCGCCCACGCACTCGGTCACGTCGTCGCCGGTGAACTCGATGTGGATGCCGCCGGGGTGCGTGCCGAGCGAACGGTGCACCTCGAAGAAGCCCGCCACCTCGTCCAGCACGTCGTCGAGCCGCCGCGTCTTGTGGCCGCTCGGCGCCTCGAAGGTGTTGCCGTGCATCGGGTCGCACAGCCAGACCACCTGGGCGCCCGCCGAGGTCACCTCCTTGACCAGGCTGGGCAGCAGCTCGCGGACGCGCGGAGCGCCCATCCGGGTGATGAACGTCAGCCGGCCGGGCTCGTTGTCCGGGTTGAGCCGCTCGACCAGCTCCAGCGCCTGCTGGGGGGTGGTGGTCGGGCCGAGCTTGACGCCGATCGGGTTGCGGATGCGGGCGAAGAAGTCGACGTGGGCGCCGTCGAGCTGGCGGGTGCGCTCGCCGATCCACACCATGTGCGCCGAGACGTCGTACGGCAGGCCCGTCCGCGAGTCGATGCGGGTCAGCGCACGGTCGTAGTCGAGGATCAGCGCCTCGTGCGAGGAGTAGAACTCGACAGTGTGGAACTCCTCAGGGTCGGCGCCGCAGGCCCGCATGAACGCCAGCGCCTGGTCGATCTCCCGGGCGAGCTGCTCGTAGCGGCGCCCGGCGGGCGACTCGGCCACGAAGTCCTGGTTCCAGGCGTGCACCTGGCGCAGGTCGGCGTAGCCGCCCTTGGTGAACGCCCTGGCGAGGTTGAGCGTCACGGCCGAGGAGTGGTAGGCCTTCAGCAGCCGCCACGGGTCGGGCGTGCGCGACTCGGCGGTGAAGTCGAAGCCGTTGACCATGTCGCCCCGGTAGGCGGGCAGCTCCACGCCGTCGCGGGTCTCGGTGCCCTTGGACCGCGGCTTGGCGAACTGGCCCGCGAGCCGGCCGATCTTGACGACCGGCACCTTGCCCGCGTAGGTGAGCACGATCGCCATCTGCAGGAGCGTCTTGAGCTTGTTGCGCACGTTGTCGGCGGTCGCCCCGGCGAACGTCTCGGCGCAGTCGCCGCCCTGCAGCACGAAGGCCTCGCCGCGGGCCACGGCGGCCAGTTGCTCCTTGAGCTGGTCGCACTCGCCGGCGAAGACGAGAGGGGGCAGGCCGCCGAGCTCGGCGACGACCTTGTCGAGCTCGCCGCGGTCGGGCCAGTCTGGCTGCTGCGCCGCGGGGAGGGCTCGCCAGGAATCGAGATTGGTCTGTGCGCTCACGAGACGAGGGTATTCCACCGGCTCGTCTGAGCCGACCCCGATGTCCACGTTGTGAGAAGGCGATGTCACGACGGGTCGGCGCGGCGGTGAGACGGCGGCGAGACGGCGCCGGAAGCGCGGCCCGTCGGCCGGGTCGTCGAACCCGGCCGCGATCAGCCTCGCCCCGCATGCCCGGTCCGGTCAGGCGGACTGGCGGCGCACCAGGTGGGTGTCGAGGATGACCACCGGCTGGCGGAGCTCCTCACCGTTGATCCGGGCCACCAGGAGCTGGGCCATCTGCCGGCCCATCGCCTCGGTCGGCTGGTGGACGGTCGTCAGCGGCGGGTCGGTGTGCGTGGCGGCCTTGGAGTCCTCGAACCCGACCACGGCGACGTCGCCCGGGATGGCCCGGCCGGCCGCCTTCAGCACCCGGATCGCGCCGACCGCCATGAGGTCGGAGGCGGCGAACACCGCGTCGAGCTCCGGGTGGCGCTCCAGCAGCTCGCGCATCGCCGACGCGCCGCTCTCCTCGGAGAAGTCGCCGTACGCCACGATCTCCGGCAGGCCGGAGGGCAGCAGCGCGTCGTGGTAGCCGGCCAGCCGGTCGACGCCCACGCCCATGTCCTGGGGGCCCGCGATGGTGGCGACCGCGCCCCGGCCGAGGCTCAGCAGGTGCTTGACCGCCTGCCGGGCGCCGGCCCGGTTGTCCATGTCGACGTAGCTGTAGGGGTTCAGGCCGACGGGCCTGCCGCCGAGCACGGTCGGCACGCCCATCGCCTCCAGCCGGCCCGGCAGCGGGTCGGCGCCGTGCAGCGACAGCAGCAGCACGCCGTCGACGTGCTGCCCCGTCAGGTAGTGCTCCAGCCGCTCGTGCTCCTCGCGCGACTGCGCCATGGCGAGGATGAGCTGCAGGCCCGTCTCCGACAGCGCCGAGCCGATGCCGCGGATGGTGCCCGCGAAGTAGGGCTCGTCGAACACCCGCAGCTCCGACTCCGAGACCACCAGGGCCACCGTGTCGGTGCGCCGCGTCACCAGCGCCCTGGCCGCCCGGTTGGGCACGTAGCCCAGCTCCTGGATGGCCTGCCGCACCGCGTCGCGCGCCTTGTCGCTGACGTTGGGGGAGCCGTTGATGACCCGAGACACCGTGCCCCGGCCGACACCGGCCCGAGCCGCGACTGCCTCAAGAGTCGGTCGGTTCATGTCGCCTATTCTGCCGGATGATCTCGGCATACCAGAGGGCGCTGTCCTTGAGCACCCGCTGCTGCGTGTCGAAGTCGACGTGCACCAGCCCGAACCGCTTGCCGTAACCCCACGCCCACTCGAAGTTGTCCATCAGCGACCAGGCGAAGTAGCCCTCCAGCGGCACGCCGGCCTCGATCGCGGCGCGGCAGGCGCCCAGATGGGCGTCGATGTAGGCGCGCCGCTCGGCGTCGTGCACCCGGCCGCGCTCCAGCACGTCGTCGAACGCGGCGCCGTTCTCGGAGATCACCAGCGGGATCGGCGGGTAGTCGCGCGCCACCCGCGTCAGCACCTCCAGCAGGCCCTCCTCGTCGATCTCCCAGCCCATCGCGGTCACCGGCCGGCCGCCGTTGACGAACGACACGTGCTCGCTGCCGACCCACGGCGAGCCGGTGTCGGTCGGCGCGGCCGCGGCGGACGCCTTCCCGCCGGACGCGCCCGAGACGGTGAAGCGGCTGTAGTAGTTGACCAGCAGCACGTCGATCGGCGCGTTGATGGCGGCCATGTCGCCGTCGGCGACGAAGTCGAGCCCGGTCCCGAGGTCCTCGATCACGTCGTCGGGATAGCGGCCGAGCAGCAGCGCGTCGAGGAAGAAGCGGTTCTGCAGGCCGTCGATCCGCCGCGCCGCGTCCAGGTCGCGCTCGCTCGGGGTGTCCGGGGTGACCGCGTACAGGTTGACGCAGCCGCCGACCCGGCGGGCGTTCATGGCCTGGACGGCCAGCCCGTGCGCCAGGTTGAGGTGGTGTGCGGCCCGGACGGCGTTGGCCGGCTCGCGGCGGCCCGGCGCGTGCTCGCCGGAGGCGTAGCCGAGGAAGGCCGCGCACCACGGCTCGTTGACCGTGCTGAAGGTGTGCACGTGGTCCTTCAGGACGTCGTGCACGCACCGCGCGTAGTCGGCGAACCGGTAGGCGGTGTCGCGGTTGGGCCAGCCGCCCGCGTCCTCCAGCGCCTGCGGCAGGTCCCAGTGGTAGAGGGTCAGCCACGGGTCGATGCCGCGCGCGCGCAGCTCGTCGGTGAGCCGCTTGTAGAAGTCGAGGCCCTTGACGTTGACCTTCCCCCGGCCGTCGGGCTGGATGCGCGGCCAGGAGACGGAGAAGCGGTAGGCGGTCAGGCCCAGCTCGGCCATGACGGCGACGTCGTCCTTGAACCGGTGGTAGTGGTCGATGGCCACGTCCGCGTGGTCGCCGCCGAGCACCCGGCCGGGCGTCCGGGCGAAGGTGTCCCAGATCGACACGCCCCGGCCGTCCTCGTTCACCGCCCCCTCGATCTGGTACGCCGAGGTGGCCGCGCCCCACGCGAACGTCGCGGGGAAGCGGAGGTGGGAGCTGGTCTGCTCCTGTTGAGTCGTCACGCCTTGACCGCACCTTCCATCAGGCCGCCGACGATCTGCCGGCCGAACAGCACGAAAACCACGAAGAGGGGGAGGACCGAGGCGGCGGTGCCGGTGAACAGCATCACGTAGTCAGTGCCGTGGGCGGAGTTGAGTGCCGCGATGGACGTCTGCACCACCGGGTTGTCCGGGTGCAGCACGATGAGCGGCCACATGAACTCGTTCCACGTCTGCATGAACACGAGCAGCGCGAGCACCGCCATGCCCGGCCGCAGCGCGGGGATGATGATCCTCCGGTAGATGCCCATGGTGGTGGCCCCGTCCACCCTGGCCGCCTCGACCAGCTCGTCGGGGACCGCCTGGGAGGTGTACTGCGTCATCATGAACACGCCGAAGCCGTTGACCAGGAACGGCAGGATCACCGACTGGAGCTGCCCGGTCCAGCCGAGCGTGACCATCAGCTCGTACAGCGGCACCACGCCCATCTGCTGCAGCGGCACCATCATGGTGACGAGGATCAGGCCGAGCAGCAGCTTGGAGCCGGGGAAGCGCAGCTTGGCGAACGCGAACCCGGCCAGCGTCGAGATGAGCACCACCGACACCGTCACCGTGGTGGCCACGATCGCGGAGTTCGCCAGGCCGGTCAGGAAGTGGGCGTCCTCGGTGGCCAGCAGCCGCTCGACGTTCTCGCCGAGGTGGCCGCCGGGCAGCAGCGGCGGGGGCGTCTCGACGGCGTCCTCGTTGGTACGGGTCGCCATGATGAACATGTAGTAGATCGGGAACGCCGACATCAGCAGGGCCAGCACCAGCGTCACCTTGGTCAGGAGCGTCGCGTCCCAGGGCTTGTTCCTCATCGCGCCCCCCTGATGCGCCGGGTGAACCCGTAGTTGATCATTGTTCCGAGCAGGATGAGCACGAACAGCAGCCAGGCCGCCGCCGCCGCGTAGCCCATCTCGAAGTCGCGGAAGCCCTCCTTGACGATGAACATCGCCACGGTCTGGTACTGGCCGGTGGTGCCGCCCGTCATCATCGGGTTGCCCTCGAACATGACCGGCTCGGCGAACAGCGTCATCCCGCCGATGGTGGAGATGAAGACGACGAACACCAAGGTCGGCCGCAGCATCGGCACCGTGATCTGCCAGAACTGCCGGCGGGCCGAGGCGCCGTCGAGCGCGGCCGCCTCGTACAGGTCGCGGGGGATGGTCTGCATCGCGGCCAGCAGGATGATCGCGTTGTAGCCCGTCCAGCGCCAGTCGACCATCGTGGAGATCGCCAGCCAGGACGACCATTTCTCGTTCTGCCAGACGATCGGCTCGACGCCGAACCAGCTGAGGATCCAGTTGAACAGCCCGTAGTCGCGGCTGTAGAGCTGGCTGAAGATCACCGCGACGGCGACGACGGAGGTCACCAGCGGCAGCAGCACGCCCAGGCGCAGCAGCAGCCTGCCCTTGAGCCGCTTGTTCAGGGCGTTGGCCAGCATCAGCGCGAGGACCAGCTGCGGGACGGTGGCCAGGGCGAACATGCCGAGCGTGTTGATCACCGCGTTCCAGAAGGCGGCGTCGGTGACGAGCTCGGCGTAGTTGTCCAGGCCGGTGAAGGTCTTGTCGCCGGCCAGTTCCCAGTCGTGCAGGGACAGCCAGAGCGTGTATCCGAGGGGGAAGATGCCGAAGATCGCGAACAGCAGGTAGTAGGGCGAGACGAGCAGGTAGGGCACGCCCCTGAGGTCGAAGCGACTCATCCGCCTGGGCGGCGGGGCCTGCCTGCGCGACCCCTGACGCGGCGGCGCGAGTTGGAGAGTCATGGAAACCTTTCCAGCGAGGTGGGGAGGGGTGGCGCCCGAGGAGGGGGGACGGGCGCCACCGCGTCCGGGGTGCGGGGATCAGCCCGCCGCCTTCACCCCCGCCTCGACGAACTTCGACCAGGCCTCGTCGTACTTGACCGCGCCCTGGTCCATGCCCTCCAGCACCTTCTCGACCGCGGTCTTCACCTGCGCGTGCTTCTCGCCGAAGAACACGGGCTGCAGGTTCGCGACCGAGGCGGCGAAGATCTGGCCGGTCGGCGCGTCGTTGAAGTAGGCGTTCTTCAGGCCCGACACCTCGGTGTCCTGCTGCGCGGGGATCGAGCTGGGGAACGCGCCGGCCTCCTTGAAGGCGGCCACGTGGCCGTCCTTGCCGGTGAGGTAGTTCAGGACCTCGGCGGCCTCCTTGGGGTGCTTGCTCTGCTTGGGCACCGCGAGCCAGGAGCCGCCCCAGTTGCCCGAGCCGCCCGGCACGGCCGCGACGTCCCAGTTGCCCTTGTTGGACTCGCCGGCCTTGCCCTCGATGACGCCGAGCATCCACGACGGGCATCCCATGGTGGCGAAGCCGCCGCCCTTGATGGCCTTGTCCCACGCCGGGCTCCACGCCTGCAGCTTGGCGGTCAGACCGGCCTGGCTGAACTTCTGCACCCAGTCGAAGGAGGCCTTGACGGCCGGGTTCTTCTCGACGATGAGCTGGTTGCTCCTGTCGAAGTACGCCAGGTTCCCGTTCTTCGGGGCCTCCTGGAACAGGATGACGTTGTAGATCGTGTTGGGCCCGTCCATGAACTTGGCGCCGGTCTTGGCGGCCTCGAACTTCTTGCCGGTCTCGAAGAAGGCGTTCCAGTCGGGCCAGAGCTTGCTGACCTCTTCACGGTCGGTGGGCAGGCCCGCCTTCTCGAACAGGTCCTTGCGGTAGCACATCGTCATGCCGCCCATGTCGGTGCCCAGGGCGAACAGCTTGCCCTGGGCGTTGAGGCCGGCCTCCCACTTGGCGGCGGGGAAGTCGGCCTTGCGGCTGTCGAGGCCGTACTGGCTCAGGTCGGTGAAGAACTGCGGGCGGGCCGCCATGAGGCCCATCGCGCCCTCGTCGATGCCGACGACGTCCCCGGCGCCTGCCCCCGCTTGGAGACGCTGGAGGAGCTGCGGCAGGTACACGTCCTCGAACCGGTCGGTCAGGTTCTGGTACTTGATCTGAATGTTCGGGTGCTCGGCGTTCCACTTCTTGACGGCCTCGTCGTAGCCGAAGTTCTCGCCGCCGCCGAAGGTGTGCACGTTGATGGTGACCGGCTCGGCCGCGGAGCCGCTCTGCGTGGCCGTCTGCGTGTCGCCTCCGCCGCCGCTGCAGGCGGCGACGGCCGCCAGCGCGGTGAGCGCGACGCCGGTCACAACAAAGCGCTTGTGGTTCGTCATTCCGTACCCCTCTTGGGTGTGGAGGTGGGAGGTGCACCGCGGCCTGCCGCGGCGTGGGGGACATCCTTGGGAGCGCTCCCACAAAGAGTGCCCGCGTGCGGTGCGGGCGTCAACGTCCCGAAACGGAACCGTTACCTCGACGGTGCTTTCCCGGCGGAGAAACGGGTTTAGGGTGCCAAAAGCCGCTAAGCGGTATCTGGGAGCGCTCCCATCTCATCCGCACCGTTCGTGCCCAAGCCGGGCAGGTGTGCCGGTGATGGGACCCGGAAAACGGCGAGTGCGCGCCCCTGGGGTCGGGGCGCGCACTCGCCGTGCGGTGTGTTCCGGTACGGCCGCGGCAGGCGGTGTGTCCGGTACGGCCGCGGCAGGTCAGCCGGCGTACTCGGGGTAGCCGTAGCCCACGACCTGCGACTTGGGCCGGACGCGCTCCTCCACGCGGCCGTTGCCCGTGTTGCCCTCGATCGTGGAGATGGTGCCGTTGCCGTTGTCCTTGACCACGAATCCGACGTGCCTGATCGAGCTCAGGGTCTTGCCGCCGCTCCAGGAGAAGAAGACCACGGCGCCGGGCTTGGCCGCGTTGCCCCAGCGCTTGTTGGCGACGAACCACTTGGCGTGCGCCACGGTCCAGGCGTCCCAGCCGACCTGCGGGCGGGCGCCGAGCTGCTCACCCACCCAGGAGACGAACATCGCGCACCACGGCGCGTTGAGGTAGCCCTTGCGGCTGCCGCCGTCGCGGCGGATGGTCTCCAGCGCGCGCCGGGAGTTTGCGTACCACTGCTGGAACTTGGTGCCGCCGCCGTAGGCGTTCTCCGAGGTGCCGACCTGGGCCTTGGCCAGTTGCAGGAGCTGGGAGGCGGTCACATTGATCTTGTTGGCCTGCTGGGTCTGCGGGGCTGAGGCGGCCTTGGCGGCCTGCGGGGCCTGCTCGGGGACGTCGGCGGCGGCGGGGGAGGCCAGGCCGAGGGAGGCCGTGAGGGAGAGGGCGGCGCCGGCTCCGGCGCTCAGGAGGGCGGCCTTCCGGGCATGGTGAAGACGGTTGATGGCCATCGAGCGGGGATACTCCTTGCTTCCATGCCGCTTACCGGGTTAGCTGACGGGTTCGGGCGTGGAAGCTGCCCTACGGCACTGACGTGCCGATTCACCCCAAAGGACGTGGGTCCCCGGTTCCGCGCGTGGCGGATTCAGCGGTCACAGGGGGGTCCTGTGATGCGTCGATCTTTGCGATGGTCCGGCTATGCACCGGCCGAAACCGGACGTATGCCGTGAATGCCCCATAAGGTAATGCATCGGGCAAGCAGTGCACAATAGGGCAAAGCTCCGACATTGGGCTCACCAAGACGCGGCGGGCGACGCGTCCTCGGACGCCATCCGCCCCAGCGCGCGAGTCCGGACTGCCGTCCGGCGGTCGGCGGGTCAGGAGATCTGCGCGCGGGCCTCGGCCAGCAGCCGCGCCATGGCGACGCTTTCGTCGAGCGGCATCACGGGGCTCTCCGTCCGCCCCTCGGCCAGGGCGTCCCGCACCTCGCGGACCTCGCCGGCGTAGCCGTTGTCGGCCGGGTCCAGCTCGTGCACCTCGGGTTCCATCGACGGCCCGGTCAGCACCATCCGCTTCGGCGCCCAGAACGGCGCCTGGATGTCGGCGCGCATCCCGGTGCCGACCACGTACGCGCTGTTGGGGAGGGAGCCGCGCAGCGACACCTCGACCAGGGCACGCCGTCCGCCGGGGTAGACCAGCAGCCCGGCCGCCTCCGCGTCCACCCCGGACGGCGCCAGCGAGCCGGTCATGGACAGCCGCGCGGGTCGGCCGAGCAGCAGCTGCGCCAGCCCGAACGGGTAGATGCCCAGGTCGAGCAGCGCCCCGCCGCCCAGCTCCGGCGCCCAGAGCCGATGCGCCGGGTCGTACGGCGAGGAGAAGCCGAACGAGGCGTGCACCGAGCGGATCTCGCCGAAGCGCGGGTCGGTCGCCACCCGCCGGATCAGCGGGTTGAAGCGCATCCACATCGCTTCCATCAGGAAGATCCCGGCCTCGCGGGCCAGGCGCACCATCCGTTCGGTGTCGGCCACCGAAGCGGCCAGCGGCTTCTCGCACAGCACCGCCTTGCCGTGGGCGATGGCCGCCTCGGCCACCTCCAGGTGCTGGGCGTGCGGGGTGGCCACGTAGACGGCGTCCACCGCGGGGTCGGCGCACAGCTCCGCGTAGGAGCCGTAGGCGGACTCGGCCTTCAGGGCGTCGGCCAGCGCCCTCGCCCGGGTCAGATCGCGGGAGCCGACGGCCGCCACTCGCATCCCGGGCTCCGCGGCGATGACCGCTCCCACGGTCCGCGCTATGCCACCGGTCGCCGCGATGCCCCATGCGAGATCTTTCACGGCAAGGGATCCTATCGACCCTCAACGCCCAAAAGACACCTATAACACCATTTGCCTCGCCGGTGTGCCGGGTGGGCGCGGAGACTACTGTTCACGCGTCGTTCCCGGCGACGTAAGGCGGCCGGGTTAGCTTGTGGCGCACCGGCTCCAGCCGGGACGACCGGCGAAGGGAGCAGCGTGCGCGAGCGGGCGTCGGCCTGGGTCGAGTCACCCCTTCAACTGCTCTGCGCCGTCGAGGCCCACCACGCCGGGCTCCTCGGACCCTCGACGGTCGTCGTGCCGCGCGCCGGGCAGCGCGCGCTCAAGGCGACGCGCCGGGAGCTGCGCCGCATGACCCTCCCGCGAGGGCTGGAGCTGGCCGAGCCGGCCGAGCGCCTGCCGCGCCGGGTGGACGCCGCCGGCGACGCGTTCTCCGGCCGGGTACAGCTCCGCTGGCTGACCGCCGGCCCGCGCCGCCTGGTCGTCGTCGACGACGGGCTGGCCACCCTCCGGCTGCTGGAACTGCTCGCCGCCGGCCCGTACCGGCCCCTGCTGCGGGCGCGCGCCCGGCCCGGCCCCGCCCGCGCGGCGCTCGGGCTGGCCGCCGCCCTCCGCCTGCGCGCGAGCAGCGTGACGGTCTTCACCGCGCTGCCGGTCCCGGCGGAGCTGGAGACGGCCGTCCGCCGCGCCGGAGCCGACCTCGTCCGCCACGACTTCGCCTGGCTGCGAGCCCAGCCGCCCGGTCCCGGGCCGGCCGAGCGGACCGTCGTGCTCGGCACCGCGCTGGTCCGCAACGGCCTCGTGCACCGCGACCGCTACCTGCGCTGGCTGACGGACCTGGCCGGCGAGGAGCCGCTCGCCTACTACCCGCACCGGCGTGAGGACCCCGTGGACGTGGCTCTGATCCGGGAACGGCCCGGCATCACCGTGCACGACGGCGGCGCCCCGGCCGAGCTGACGCTGCGCGGCCTGGACGCGGGGCAGCGGGTGCTCAGCCTGCCGTCGACGGCCATCACCTCGCTGCGCGTGCTCCTCGGGTCGCGCGGCGTCGCGGTGGAACCGGTCGAGGTGCCGGACGACTGGTGGACCAGCAGGGCGGCGCCCGCCCTGCGTTCGCATCTGACGGGAGTCACCGGGTGAGGGTTCTGGCGGTCGCCGACTCCGACTCGTACCTGAAATGGGCCGCCGGCCTGCTCGCCGACCTGCCGCCGGGCTGCACGACACGGCTCGCGGTGATCCGCACGCCGATCGCCCCCTCGCCGGGCCAGATCGCCGCCGCCCTGAGCGGCGCGCCGGCCACCCAGCCGCCGCCGCAGGTGCTGTCGGCGCGCGCCCTGCGGCGCACGGCGGAGCGGATGCGGCCCGACGTCGTGCTCGTGTCCTGCACCGGCCCCGTCGTGGACGTGCTGGTCGCCGACGTGCTGGACGGGCTGCGCCCGCGGCCGGTGTTCGTCACCGGCCTGCCCGGCATCTCGGTGCCCGCGACGGAGAAGGCGTGGCTGTTCCGCAGCGGCTGCGACCTGTTCGTGGTGCACAGCCGGCGGGAGGTCGCCGAGTTCGCCGGGATCGCGGCACGGCTCGGCGGGGGAGGGGCGATCGGCCTGGCGAGGCTGCCGTTCCTGCGCCCGCGCGGCGGCCAGACCGCCCGCCCCGACGGCGGCGGCGACCGAGTGGTGTTCGCCACCCAGGCCAAGGTGCCGCGGCGGCGCGAGGAGCGCGAACGCGTCCTGCACGCCCTGGCACGGCTGGCCGGCGACCGGCCGGACCTCGACGTGGTGGTGAAGCTGCGCGCCTGGGAGGACGAGCGGCAGACCCACAACGAGCGCCACCACTACCGGCGGCTCTGGCGCGAGCTGGGCGAGCCGGGCAAGCTCACGTTCGAGACGGGGCCGATGCACGAGCAGCTCGCGCGGGCCGCCGGGTTCGTCACCGTCAGCTCGACGGCCGCGCTGGAGGCGATCGCGCAGGGCGTGCCGTCACTGGTGCTCGCCGACTTCGGCGTGAGCGCCGAGATGATCAACCTGGTGTTCGAGGGGTCCGGCCTGCTCGGCACGCTCGACGACCTGGCGGGCGGCGCGTTCCGCACCGCCGACGCCGGCTGGTGCGCGGCCAACTACTTCCACCCGGCCGGCGGCGACGACTGGACGGACCGGCTCGCCGCCCTCGTGGCGGACCCCGCCGGGCGGCCCCGCTCCCTGCTGGACGGACCCGACCACGCCGCCGCCCGGCGCCGCGCCCGCCTCCGCGTCGAGGTGCCGCCGGACCTGCTCCGCGCCGGCTACCTCGCCAAACGCCGCATGCGCCGCTACCTGCGCGCGCTCACCTGACCCGCCCCCGGCCGTGCCACCGGGCACCGTCACGAGCGGTGCCGTCACGAGCGGTGCCGTCACGAGCTGCACCCTCACGAGCGGTGCCGTCGGGAGCGGTGCCGGTTACAGGGCGGCGCGGAGCTTGCGGCGCAGGCGGGTGAGGGCGGTGGGGCGGGGGGCCAGGCCCAGTGTCTCCAGGCGCTTGCGCTTGAAATAGCGCGGGTCGAAGGAGGCCACCCCCTCCGGCCGCAGCTCCGGGTACGCGTCGGCCTGCATGCAGTAGCCCACCCCCCGCACCAGCGCCGCCAGGTCGGCCGCGGGCGGGTCGCGCAGCTCGCCGTCCGCCGACAGCCGGGGCAGCAGCGCGTCCACGATCGTCACGGGCACCCGGTTGCTGTTCTCGTACGGCGTGAGCCGCTCCAGCACCAGCTCCGTCCCGTACGAGGCCACCGGCAGCCCGAAGTACCGCCGGGCGGTCACCAGCCCGGTCGAGAAGCACCCGGCCACCAGGCGCGGTCGCGACGCGTCGAAGCACACCTCGGCCGGCACGCTCTCGCCGACCACCTCCAGTCGCACACCGAGCCGTTCGGCAGCGGCGCGCAGCAGGCGGGTGTGGCCGCGCCCGGCGGCGGGGTGCGGCTTGAAGACGACCGTCGCGTGCCCGCGGGCGGCCAGCGCGCGCAGCATCGTCTCGTGCAGCTCCGCCTCCTCCTCGGGCGTGACGATGCCGAGCGACGACAGGTACTGTCCCAGGATCATCGCCTCCCCGTCCGGCAGGTCCGGCGAGGTGGCGGCCACCTCCCGGACGACCTTCAGGAACGCCGCCTCCGGCAGCGCCTCGGCGGGCACCCCGTACTCGCCGAGCAGCAGCGGCGTCAGGCCGGGCACCAGGTCCAGGTGGAGCAGGCGGGTGATCCGGCGGAAGATCTCGGCGGGCAGCGGGTCCCGGGTCGGGCCGTAGCTCATCAGCCCGTCGGAGTAGACGGTGATCGGGCAGTCGCGCACCAGCCCGGCGATCGTCCGCGCGGGCGGCACCGCGATGGACTCCAGCACCAGCTCGTCCACCCGGCCGAGCCCGAGGTGGCCGTGGACCAGCCGCTCCAGCATCGGCACCTCGATCACCCGCGCCCGCCAGTCGGCCGGGTGCAGCGGCGCGATCAGCTCGTTCCACGAGTGGATCTCGTCGAAACGGGAGCGCAGCGCCGCGAACCCGGGTGTCCGGTCGAGCGGCACGGTCACCTCGGGGACCGCGGAGTTCGTCGAGACGATGAGGACGCGCCGGCCGCCGGCGCCGAAGCGGCCGTCGTCGATCGCGGCGGCCAGCGACATCGCGCCGAACAGCGTCGAGGCGTAGCAGACCGTGGTCCCGCCGCGCCCAGCGGCGGCGCTCGCGCGCCCAGCGGCGGTGTTCGCGTGTGGTGTCGCGGTGTTCGCGTGTGGCGCGGCGGTGTTCTCGTGTCGTCCCGGCGTGGCGGCGGGGTCGGGTCCGGTCACGGGTCCTCCCGGTCGCGGCCCGGCCGGGACCGGTACCGCACGTGTGGGCTGGGGGGCAGATCAGGCAGGAGCGCCCGCAGCGCGGTCTCACGTTCGGCGGACATGCCCGCCAGCGCCTCGACGACGAGCTCCGGCGGCAGGCCGCGCACCATGGAGGCGCCGCGCTCCTCGAAGCGGGCCCGCAGCCGCGGCGTGAACCGGTCGGCGAGCCGCAGGTGGTGGGCGAGCAGCGAGCAGAAGTTGCGCACCGCCTTGGGCCGGAACTCCTCCTCGACGTCCTTGAACACCAGCTCGAACGCGTCGAAGAAGTGCAGTTGCCGCTCGTCGCCCACCTGCGTCAGCGACCCGGCCACCTGCCGCCGGTAGAAGACCCCGGCCAGCGACACCACGGCGAACGTGGCCGCCTCCTGGTGCAGCCGCCAGATCCACGGCCGGTCCTCGGCGGTGTGCAGCGAGCCGGGGAAGCGCAGCAGGTCGTGCAGCGAGCGGCGGTAGACGCCCGCCCAGGCGTACGGGTAGTCGACCATGGTCCGCACCCCGGCGGGCAGGATCGCCTGCCGGGGGTCGAGCACCACGTCGCGCCGCCCCAGCGGGGCGCGGTGCACCACCCGCTTGCGGCCCTCCGCCTGCACGTGGTCGGTACGCACGAAGTCGCAGCCGAGCCCGTCCATGGCCGCCACCAGGCGCTCCAGGTAGCCGGGGGCCAGCCAGTCGTCGCCGTCCATGAACGTCACGTACCGGCCGGCGGCCGCTTCCAGCCCGGTGTTGCGCGCGTCCGCCAGCCCCAGCGGCACGGGGTTGCGGATCACGGCCAGGCCGGGCAGGTCGCCGCGGAAGTCGTCGGCGATGTCGCCGGTCGCGTCCGCCGACCCGTCGTCCACCACGATGAACTCGAAGTCGGCCCGGCTGTTGCCGCACAGCGAGGACAGCGCGTCGCCGATGTAGCGCTCGCAGTCCCGGACGGGCACGACGACCGAAAGAGTGATCAACGCGCGGGACCCGGATCAGACGGTCACGCGGCGCAGGCGTGCCTTGGGGGCCTCCTCGCCGGGGAAGACGCGCTTGACGCCGTCGCCCAGGGCCTGCTCGATGATCCGGATGTCGCGGACGAGGTGTTCCAGCCCGGCCGGCTCCAGGGAGGCGGCGTGGTCGGAACCCCACATGGTCCGGTCGAGCGTGATGTGCCGCTCCACGCAGACCGCCCCGAGCGTCACCGCCGCCAGGGAGATCTGCAGCCCGCGCTCGTGGCCGGAGTAGCCGACGGGCACGCCGTAGCGTTCCTTGAGCGTGGTGATCGTGCGCAGGTTCGCCTCCTCGGGCGGCAGCGGGTATGTGGACGTCGCGTGCATCATGATCAGCTTGTCGGTGCCGAGGATCTCCACGGCCCGGTCGATCTCCGACAGCGTGGACATGCCGGTGGACAGGATGACCGGCTTGCCGGTGGCGGCCAGCGCGCGCAGCAGCTCGTGGTCGGCGACGCTGGCCGAGGCCACCTTGTGCGTCACGACGTCCATCTCCTCCAGGAACTCCACCGACGGGACGTCCCACGGGGAGGCGAACCAGTGCAGGCCCCGCTCGTCGCAGTACTTGGCGATCTGCCGGTACTCGTCGCGGCCGAACTCGGTGCGCTCCTTGTACTCCAGGTACGTCATCTCGCCCCACGGCGTCTGCCGGAGCTGCCCCTTCTGCTCCTCGGGCACGCAGATGGCCGGGGTGCGCTTCTGGAACTTCACCGCCTGGCAGCCGGCGTCGGCCGCCACGTCGATCAGCCGGCGCGCGATGTCCAGGTCGCCGTTGTGGTTGATGCCGATCTCGCCGATCACGTACACCGGCTCGCCGTCGCCCACCAGCACGTCACCGACGGCGACCGGCCCGAGGCGCGGCGTCGCCTTGACCTGGGGCTGCGGAGCGGGCGCCGGGCGGGCGGCCACCACCCGGTCGCACAGCTCGCGCACCGCGCCGTCGCCGCCGGGCCGGGTCAGCACCGCACGGGCCGCGGCCCGCACCCGCGGGTGCGCGTCCGGCACCGCCACCGGCCAGCCGACCTCGGCCATCGGGCCCAGGTCGTTCACGTCGTTGCCCACGTACGCGACCCGTGCCGGGTCGAGCCCCTCGATGCGCAGCCAGTCGCGCAGCACGGTCCGCTTGTCGGCCAGCCCCTGCAGCACCGGCACGCCCAGCTTGCGGGCCCGCGCGGCGACGACCGGGTTCTGCTCGGTGGACATGACCAGCACCTTGACCCCGGCCCTGCGCAGCAGCGCCACGCCCATCCCGTCGGAGCGGCTGACCAGCACCATCTCGCGGCCCTCGGAGTCGACGTAGGCGCGGTCGTCGGTGTGCACCCCGTCGAAGTCGGTGATGACCGCGTCCACGTCGATCGGTTCGGGCGTGTCCACGAACGGCGCGAGCGCCCGGACCAGCTCCAGGTCCTCCGGCTCGTCGATCTCGATCGCGTGCCGCGGCGGCACCGGCTGCACGGCGACGGCGCCGAAGAAGCGGTGGCCGTGCTCGCGCAGGCCCGAGGCGCGCATGGCGTAGAAGGCGCCGTTCTCGCGGAACTGCGGCTCGCGGTCCTGCCGGCGCGGCCGGAACGCCGGGTCGTGGTTGACCCCGGCGCCCGCGGCGGTCCACAGGAACTCGTGCGTCGGCAGCCCCGACACCACCGAGTCGGCCTCGCCGTCGAGCACCTTGTGCACGGCCGCCGACAGGTCGGCCGGGTCGATGAACGCGCTCGTGCACTGCACCAGCACCACGACCTCCGGGTCGGCGTCGAGCGCGTCGAGCGCGTGCAGCACCGCCGACTCGCTGGAGGCGGTCGCGCCGCTCAGCTCCGCCGGGCGGTCCACGACGAGCGCGCCGGCCTCCCGGGCCACCTCGGCGATTCCGGCGTGGTCGGTGCTGACGACCACCGTGTCGACGAGGTCGGCGCGCAGGCAGGCGCGCACCGCGCGGGCCACCAGCGGGACGCCGCCCACCTTCGCGAGGTTCTTCAGGGGGACGCCCGCCGAACCTCCGCGGGCGGGAACTACGGCCAGGACGCGCAACGTGACTCCTCAGTGCTTCGCGGGTTGCACCCAGAAGCTAGAGGCCGGGATTGAACGACCAGCGTCAGCGCCCTGAACTTTCCGTGGGCATCCGGTAGAGCAACTCTGGCCGCCCCACCCCGCCGTACTGCGGGAACCGGACCGCCGCACCCAGCTCCACCAGGTACTCCAGGTAGCGACGGGCCGTCACCCTCGACACCCCGGCGGACGCGCCCACCGCCTGGGCCGAGACGCCCTCGGGCCGGGCGCGCAGCTCGGCGACGACCGTGTCGAGCGTGTCCTGCGTCATGCCCTTGGGCAGCTCCGTCGTGCCGCGCAGCGTGCCGAGGAACCGGTCCACGTCGCCCTGCCCGACGATCTCGCCGGCCTCGCCGCGGAAGCGGGCGTAACGGGTCAGCTTCTCCTGCAGGGCCGCGAACGCGAACGGCTTGAGCAGGTACTGCGTGACGCCCAGCGTCACCGCCGAGCGCACCATGGCCAGGTCACGCGCCGAGGTGACGGCGATCACGTCGCACAGCAGCCCGCCGGCCCGCGCGGCGCGGCACACCTCCAGCCCGTGCATGTCGGGCAGGTAGAGGTCGAGCAGGATCAGGTCGACCGGCGTGCTCCGCAGGAACCGCAGCGCCTCCCCGCCGGAGCGCGCCACCCCGGCCACCCGGAAGCCGGGCACCCGTTCGACGTAGACGCGGTGGGCCTCTGCGGTGATCTCTTCGTCCTCGACCACCAGCACGGAGATCATGAGATCCGCTCCGGCGCCGGCAGCCGCACCGTGAACACCGACCCCGCCACCTCGATCGTGCCTCCGAGCCGCCGCACCGCCTGCCCGACGAGCGCCAGCCCCAGCCCGTGCCCGTCGCCCTTGGTCGTCCACCCTCTCCTGAACGCCTCGGGCGCCGTCAAGCCCGGCCCGTCGTCGGCCACCCGGATGACCAGGCCGGAGGCGTCGCCGCGGACCAGCACCTCCACCCGGCCGGCCGCCTCGACGGCGTTGTCGATCAGGTTGCCGACGATCGTCACCAGGTCGCGCGTGTCCAGGCCCGGGTCGTCCAGCTCGCTGTCCTCGCTGATCACGAGCTCGGCGCCGCGCTCGGCGGCCTCGGCGCTCTTGCCGAGCAGCAGCGCCGCCAGCACCGGCTCGCGCACCGAGCCCATCACCCGGTCGGTCAGCTCCTGCGCCGCCCGCAGTTCGGCCGTGCCGAACGCCACCGCCTCCTCCGCGCGGCCCAGCTCCACCAGCGTGACGACGGTGTGCAGCCGGTTGGCCGACTCGTGCGCCGCCGAGCGCAGCGACTCCGCGAAGCCGCGCTCGGCGTCGAGCTGCCCGGCCAGCGCCCGCAGCTCGGTGTGGTCGCGTACGGTCACCACGGTGCCGAGCCGGCTGGCGGCGCTGTTGACCGCGAGCACCCGGTCGCCCACCAGGTGGACGCTCTCCTCCTCGCGCCCGGCCAGCACGTCCGGCAGCCCCAGGTCGGCCACGTGCCTGCCCTCGGCGTCGGCCGGCAGCCCCAGCAGGGTGCGCGCGGCGTCGTTGCACAGCGTCAGCGTGCCGTCCCTGCCGACCAGCAGCAGCCCTTCGCGGACGGCGTGCAGCACCGCGTCGTGGTGCTCGTGGATGCGGCCCAGCTCGACCGGGCCGAGCCCGTGCGTCTGCCGGCGCAGCCGCGCCGTCACCAGCCAGGTCCCGGCCGCGCCCAGGCCGAGCCCGAGCGCCACCACGCCGGCCATCCAGCCGAGCACGCCGCGCAGCGCCTCGCTCACCTTCTCGACCTTGATCCCGGCGCTGACCAGGGCGTCGACGGACCCGTCGGGGCCGCGGACGGGCACCACGGCGCGCACGGACGGGCCCAAGGTGCCGGTGTGGATCTCGGTGAACGCGTGGCCGCGCGCCGCCTGTTCGATGCGCCCGAGGAACCGGCGCCCGATCTCGGCCGGGTTGGGGTGGGTGTAGCGGGTGCCGTCGGGCTTCATGATGGTGACGAAGTCGACGCCGGTCTCCGCGCGCACCCGCTCGGCGTACGGCTGCAGGCTCCGGGTGGGCGACGGCTCGCCGAGCGCGGCCAGCACGTCGGGGGAGGCCGCGACGCTGAGTGCCACGGCCTTCGACCTGGTGGCGGCCTCCGTGGTCACCACCTGCTGCGCCAGCACCGTGACGAGCGCGGCGCCGCCCGTCACGGTCACCGCGACCACGACGAGTTGCAGGGCCAGCATCTGGCCCGCCAGGCTCCAACGACGCATCTGATCTCTCCGTGCACGAAACTTACGCAATAGTGACCTGAGTCACCACGCCCCGCATAGTCACGCGGTGAGGACTTCCATCGCCGACGTTCGGAGAGCCCGCCATGCGTGATCGCACCCGATATCTGTACCTGGCCGTCATCGTGGCGGTGCTCGCCGGCATCCTGGTCGGCTTCGTCTGGCCGGACGTCGGCAAGGAGCTCAAGCCCGTCGGCGCCGGGTTCGTTGCCCTCATCAAGATGATGATCAGCCCGATCATCTTCTGCACGATCGTGCTGGGCGTCGGCTCGGTCACCCAGGCCGCCAAGGTCGGCAGGGTGGGCGGGCTCGCGCTCGGTTACTTCATCGCCATGTCGACTGTAGCGCTGGTCATCGGCCTGGTGGTGGGCAACCTCATCGACCCGGGCACCGGGCTGCACCTGACGAACGAGGCAAGGGAGGCGGCGGCGTCGGAGGCGGCCAAGGGCGAGTCGACGAGCACGGTGGACTTCCTGCTCGGCATCATCCCGACCACGCTGGTGTCGGCCTTCACCGAGGGTCAGGTGCTGCAGACGCTGCTGGTCGCGCTGCTGGCCGGCTTCGCGCTGCAGGCGATGGGATCGAAGGCCACCCCGATCCTGAACGGCATCGCGCACCTCCAGCGGCTGGTGTTCCGCATCCTCGCCATGATCATGTGGGCGGCGCCGGTCGGCGCTTTCGGCGCGATCGCGGCGGTCGTCGGCGCCACCGGCCTTGACGCGCTCAAGAGCCTGGCCGTCATCATGGCCGCCTTCTACCTGACGTGCCTGCTCTTCGTCGGCGTGGTGCTCGGCGCGCTGCTGTGGGTCGTCGCCCGGATCAACCTGTGGACGCTGCTGCGCTACCTGGGCCGGGAGTTCCTGCTCATCCTGTCGACGTCCTCCTCGGAGTCGGCGCTGCCCCGGCTCATCGCCAAGATGGAGCACCTGGGCGTCAGCCGGCCGGTCGTCGGCATCACCGTGCCGACCGGCTACTCCTTCAACCTCGACGGCACCGCGATCTACCTGACCATGGCCACGTTGTTCGTCGCCTCGGCCACCGGCGCGCCGCTCGGGTTCGGCGAGCAGGTGTCGCTCCTCGTGTTCATGATGATCGCGTCGAAGGGCGCGGCGGGCGTGACCGGCGCGGGCCTGGCCACGCTGGCGGGCGGCCTGCAGTCGCACCGGCCCGAGCTGGTGGACGGCGTCGGCCTGATCGTCGGCATCGACCGGTTCATGTCCGAGGCGCGGGCGCTGACGAACTTCGCCGGCAACGCCGTCGCCACCGTCCTCGTCGGCACCTGGACGGGCGAGTTCGACCGCGAACGGGCGCTTGAGGTGCTCGCCGGGCGGGCGCCGTTCGACGAGGCCACCCTGCTCGACGAGGAGGACGCGCGGCCCGAGCGGCAGGAGCCGCCCGCCCCGGCGGCCGAGCGGACGATGACCCCGGCGGTGTAGCCCGCCGTCGGCCCGGAGAGTCGGCCCGGTGACCGGGCCGGCTCTCCGTCGTGCCGGGGACGCTAGGCGCCGGGTTTGCGGGCGATGCCCGCGTACCCCATCCTCGCCAGGTGCTCGTCCATGAACGGCACCTCGTCCGGATCGACGAACGGCCAGCCGATCTCCGGGTCGAGCCCCGTGGCCAGGCCCGGCGGGACGAACTCGAAGTCGCCGAAGAACGCGGCGATCTCGGCCCCGGTGCGGGGGCAGAAGGGGGCGTTGGCCTGCCGGTAGAAGTCGGCCACCCGCATGATGCGCTCGGTGTCCACGTCGCTGCCGACGTGCGACAGGGCCAGGTAGCTGCCGGGGGCAAGCGCCTCGCGGTAGCGGGCCACGAACGCCTGCGGCTCGTCCTCGTCGGGCACCAGGTGCAGGAAGAACATCATCAGCAGGGCCACCGGGCGGTCGAAGTCGAGCAGCGCCCGCACCTCCGGATGGTTCAGGACGTCCTCCGGCCGGCGCGCGTCGGCCTCCACCATGGCCACTCCGGGGGCCGCGAGCAGGGCCCGCCCGTGCGCGGCCACCACGGAGTCGCTGTCGACGTAGACCACCCTGGCCTCGGGCGCGTGACGGTGGGCCACCTCGTGCACGTTCTCCTGCGCCGGCAGGCCGGAGCCGAGGTCGAGGAACTGGGTGACGCCCTGGTCGCACAGGTGGCGCACGATCCGGCCGATCAGCTCGCGGTTCTGCCGCGTGCCCTCGCGGGCGTCGGGCATCACGCTGAGGACCAGTTCGGCCAGCTCCCGGTCGGCCTGGAAGTTGTTCTTGCCGCCGAGGAAGTAGTCGTACATGCGCGCAGCGTTGGGGATGTGCGGGTCCACACCCTGCGGCGCTTGCTCCGTCATGCCTGACATGATCCCGGACGCGGCGGGCTGAACGCTACCGAATCCCCATATCGCTAACGATTCCCCATATAACGCCTAGACGGCGGGCAACCGGAGCACGAACCGGGCGCCGTCGCGGCACTCCTCGGCGCGGATCTCGCCCCGGTGCGCCAGTGCCACGTCCCGCGCGATGGCCAGGCCCAGCCCCGTGCCGCCCGCGTCGCGGCTGCGCGCCGCGTCCAGGCGGGTGAACCGTTCGAAGATGCGCTCGCGGTCGCCGTCGGCGATCTCGACGCCGTCGTTCTCCACGGCGAGCACGGCCATGTCGTCCTGCCTGCCGACCGAGACGCGCACGTACTGGTCGGCGTGCCGCTGGGCGTTGTCCAGCAGGTTGGTCAGCACCCGGGCCAGTTGCAGCCGCACGCCGTCCACCTCGGCGTGGTCCTCGATCGCCAGCCGCACCGGGATGCGGTCCTTGCGCACCGACAGCTCCTCGCGTACGAGTTGGGCGAGGTCCACCCGCTCCCTGGCCACGTCCACCTGGGAGCCGATCCTGGCCAGCAGCAGCAGGTCGGTGATGATCGCTTCCAGCCGGTCGGTGTCCCGCAGCGCGCTCTTCACCAGCGAGCCGAGGTCGGTGTCGTCGGGGTAGAGCTGCGCGCTCTCCAACTGGGCGCGCAGCCCGGCGATCGGGGTGCGCAGCTCGTGGGAGGCGTCGGAGGCGAACTGGCGCTGCTGGTCGGCCGAGCGTTCCAGCCGGGCCAGCGTGCCGTTGATGGAGCCGGCGAGCCCGGCCAGTTCGTCGCCCGCCGGCGGGGTGACCCGGCGGCTCAGGTCGCTGGCGGTGATCTCGTCCAGCTCGGCCTGCATCTTCGAGACGGGCCGCAGCGCCTTGCCCATGATCAGCCACGTCGCCCAGCCGGTCAGCGCCACCACCAGCGCCACCTGGGCGAAGGCGAGCGACTCCAGGACGTACGAGCGCAGCATCCGCGGCGGCCGGGTGCCGGTGTAGACGACCGGCGAGTCGGGGGCGGGCGACACCCGCCAGGCGGTGAAGTGCACGCACACGGTGGGCAGGCAGTTCACGGACGTCGTGACGGGGTTGCCCGGTGTGGGCCACACGTTCCCGATCACCGGCAGGTTGCGGGCGGCGTCGCTGGCGCTCACGATCTTCCCGCCCGGTTCGACGACCTGGATCAGGTCGACGGACGGGTCGGGCAGCGGGATGGACGCGCCCGCGGGCAGGGCTCCCGCCCGCACGTCGACCGCGACGCGTTCGGCGGACGCCCAGGTGTCGGCGGCGGTGGTCGTCGTGATCCACGACTTGGCCATCGCGACGCCGACGGACGCCAGCGGCACCAGGACGATCGCGGCGATGAGGGTCGCGATCAGCGTGATGCGGCCGCGGAGGGAGTGCGTCCAATGCCGGAACATCCCATCGAGGCTACTGTCGGTGATTGCCCGGATAAGTAGCGTGATGGGAAAGGTTGTTCCAAGCTCTGGATGGGACCCGCGGCCGCCGGGTCAGCGCCGCACCCACACCGTGGTGTCGGGGGCGACCGTGCCGTCGCCACGCCGCGGGCCGCTGGAGAGCAGCACCTCGCCCGCCACGCCCAGCTCCGCCAGCTCCACCGGCCGCTCGCCGGTGTTGAGCACCACGGCCAGGCCCGGCGAGCGCTCCAGCGCCAGCACGTCCCTGGGGGAGTCGATCCAGGCCAGCTCGCCCCCGCCGAGGGCGGGGTGCTCCTTGCGCAGGCGCAGCGCGGCCCGGTAGAGGTTCAGCGTGGAGTCCGGGTCGTCCTCCTGGGCCTCGGCCGACAGCGCCCGCCAGGAGTCGGGGATCGGCAGCCACGGGTCACGCCAACCGCACCCGGGCTCACTCGTCCACGGCAGCGGCACGCGGCAGCCGTCGCGGCTCTCGCCGCTGCGCCGGAACGCCGGGTCCTGGCGCAGCTCGTCCGGCAGGTCGAGCACCTCCGGCAGGCCCAGCTCCTCGCCGTTGTAGAGGTAGGCGGAGCCGGGCAGCGCCAGCATGAGGAGCGTCGCGGCCCTGGCCCGCGCCAGACCGCCGTGCCGGGTGACGTGGCGCGGCTTGTCGTGGTTGGACAGCACCCAGGTGGTCGGCGCCCCGACCAGCTCGGCCTCGGCCAGGGCCTTCTCGATGACCCCGCGGAACGACTTGGCGTGGAAGTCGGCCATCATGAAGTCGAACGAGAACGCCTGGTGCAGCTCGTCCGGCCCCACGTAGCGGGCCAGCCGCTCGGGCGAGGACACCCACGCCTCGGCCACCGCCATCCGCCCGCCCGGGTAGGCGTCGAGGATGGGCCGCCACTCACGGTAGATGTCGTGCACGCCGTCCTGGTCGAAGTACGGCACCCGCTCGTCGCCCAGCAGCTCGGCCTGGCGGCCCTCCTTGGGCCCGACGTCCGGCAGCCCGGCGGCCTTGGCCATGCCGTGCGCCACGTCGACGCGGAAGCCGTCGACGCCCCGGTCCAGCCAGAAGCGCAGGATGTCGCGGAACTCCGCGCGCACCTCCGGGTTGTCCCAGTTGAGGTCGGGCTGCTCGGGGGCGAACAGGTGCAGGTACCACTGCCCGTCCTCGACCTGCGTCCAGGCGGGGCCGCCGAAGATCGACTCCCAGTCGTTGGGCCGGTCGCGGAAGATGTAGCGGTCGCGGTTCCCGCCGCGTAGCGCCTCCTGGAACCACGGGTGCCGGTCGGAGGAGTGGTTGGGCACGAGGTCCACGATCACCCGGATGCCCAGCGCGTGCGCGTCGGCCACCAGCGCGTCGAAGTCGGCCAGGGTGCCGAACCTGGGGTCCACGTCGCGGTAGTCGGCCACGTCGTAACCCGCGTCGGCCTGCGGTGAGGTGTAGAACGGGCTGAGCCAGAGGGCGTCCACGCCGAGCGCGGCCAGATAGCCCAGGCGCTCGCGGACCCCGGGCAGGTCGCCCATGCCGTCGCCGTTCGCGTCGGCGAAGCTCCGCGGATACACCTGGTACACGACGGCGTCGCGCCACCAGTCGTCGTTGCCGAGCATGGTCGTCCTTCCCCGATATGTGCGAGATGTCTGGTGCAGGATGGCGCGGCGGCTTGCAACAGGTCAAGTGGAAGTTGCGGAAACTTGCGGGTTCGGTCTCCGGTGCCCGTCAGCGGGCCTGCGCCGGGTCAAGGATGCCCCGTGACAGGTCTGAATCAGGTAACGCTTTCTGCAAGTTCTTCCAATTCTTGCAAAACGCCGATAACGTCCCCGACACACCAGCCGCATCGCGGCCACAAACGATCTTTTTCGGCGGTGGCATGGCGCGTGTCATCGCCCCCTCCGTGACCTCAGGAGGTCTCATGCGCAAGCCAGCTCTGGGCGTGGCCGCACTCGCGACCCTGGCCATCACCGCCACCGCCTGTGGCGGCGGTCAGTCCGCCGCGCCCTCGGCGGCGCCCGCCACGTCGACCGGAGCCGGCACCCCGGCCGGCCAGGGCGGCGGCAAGCTCGTGATCTGGGCCGACCCCAACCGGGTCAAGGCGCTCAAGCCCTTCACCGACCAGTTCGGCACCGAGAACGGCGTCACGGTCGAGGTGAAGGAGATCAGCAAGGACAACCAGACGACCTTCCTGACCGCCTCCCAGCAGGGCAGCGGCCCGGACATCATGATCGGCGCGCACGACTGGATCGGCAACCTCGTGCAGAACGGCGCCATCGACCCGGTGAACCTCACCGAGCAGCAGAAGGCCGCCTTCTCCGAGATCGCGCTCAGGGCCGTCACCTTCGGCGGCCAGGTGTACGGCGCCCCGTACGCGGTGGAGAACATCGCGCTCATCCGCAACACCGACCTCGCCCCCGACGCGCCGGCCACCGTCGAGGACCTGATCGCCAAGGGCACCGAGCTGAAGAAGGCCGGCAAGGTCAAGGAGGTGCTCTGCCTGCCCGTCGGCCAGAAGGGCGACGCCTTCCACTCCTACCCGATCTTCGCCTCCGGTGGCGGCGCGCTGTTCGGCGCCACCTCCACCGGCGACCCCGACCCCAAGAAGGTGCTGGTCGGCTCGCCCGAGTCGGTCAAGGCGTTCGAGAAGCTGAAGGCGCTCGGCGAGAAGGGCGAGGCCGCCCTGAAGACCTCCATCACCAACGAGAACTACATCCCGAGCTTCGCCTCCAAGAAGTGCGCCTTCCTCGTCTCCGGCCCGTGGGCCATGGGCGAGGTCAAGAAGGCCGGCTTCGGCTACGACATCACCCCCGTCCCCGCCTTCAAGGACGGCGAGCCCGCGACCCCCTTCGTCGGCGTCCAGACGTTCTTCGTCGCGGCCAAGGGTAAGAACAAGACCCTCGCCCAGGAGTTCGTCGCCAACTACGTCACCAACAAGGACGTCGCCAAGGCCCTGTACGAGGCCGACCCGCGCCCGCCGGCGCTGACCGCCGCGCTGACCGAGGTGCAGGCGGCCGACCCCGACGCCGGCAAGTTCATGGCCGCGGGCAAGGACGGCTTCCCGATGCCGGCCATCCCCGAGATGGCGGCCATCTGGGAGCCGTTCGGCATCGCCGAGGCGGCGGTCGTCAAGGGAGGCGACGCCGCCAAGGCCGCCGAGGCCGCCCAGAAGGCCGTCGACGGCTCGCTCAAGAACTGACGTCATGGCCCTGGACGTGCGTGAGAGCGCGGTGGCCGAGCAGGCGCCGCGCCCCCGCCGGGAGATCACCACGGCTTTCGTGGTGAGCAGGATCGCGGTGCTGGCCGTGGCCGCCGCGATCCTGCTCTACGCCGTGCCCCCGCTGGTCGCGGCCGGCTCGTGGGTCTCCCTGGCGCTGGTGGGCGTGGTGAGCGCGGTCATCTGCTACCTCTACCTGACCCGCCGCTTCATTCCGGCGAAGTACCTGATCCCCGGAACGGTGTTCCTCATCGCCTTCCAGGTGTTCCCCGTCCTCTACACGGTGAGCACCGCCTTCACCAACTTCGGCGACGGGCACCGCGGCGACAAGCAGGCGGCCGTCACCGCCATCGAGACCGGCTCCGTGCGGCAGGCCCCCGGCTCGCCGGAGTACACCCTGACCGCCGCCCTGCGCGACGGGAACCTGGTGTTCCTGCTCGTCGATCCCGCGACCAAGCAGGTCCAGGCGGGCACCGGGCAGGGCCTCGCCCCCGTCACCGGCGCCCAGGTCGGCATCACCGGCAAGGTCGTCCGGGCGCCCGGGTTCACCGTGCTCACGGCGCCCGAGTCCGCCGCCCGCGCCCGCGAGATCGAGGCGCTGTCCGTGCCCACCCCCGGCGGGCTGATCAAGGCGAACGGGCTGAGCCGCGCCGTCGAGGGACGCGCCGCGCTGACCTACGACGCCGCCTGCGACTGCGTCAAGGGCGAGGGCGACACCTGGACGGCCGACGAGACACAGGGCTACTTCGTCAACGCCCGGGGCGAGCACCTCGCACAGGGCTGGCAGGTCAACGTCGGCCTGGACAACTTCACCAGGGTGCTGACCAACCCCACCATCAGCGGCTACTTCTTCGGCGTCTTCGCCTGGAACCTGGCCTTCGCCGTCGGCTCCGTCGTCACCACCTTCGCGCTCGGCATGGCCGTCGCCCTGGCGCTGCACCATCCCCGCATGCGCGGCACCAAGGTGTACCGCATCGTGCTGATCCTGCCGTACGCGATGCCGGCCTTCGCGATGCTGCTGGTCTGGCGCGACATGTTCAACCGCGACTTCGGCCTGATCAACCAGCTCTTCGGCCTGGACGTGGACTGGATGGGCGACCCCGTCACCGCCCGGTTCGCCGTCATCCTGGTCAACCTGTGGCTCGGCTTCCCGTACATGTTCCTCGTCACCACCGGCGCGCTGCAGGCCATCCCGCGCGAGCTGACCGAGGCCGCCTCCATCGACGGGGCGACGCCCTGGCAGGGGTTCGGCCGGGTGACGATGCCGCTGCTGCTGGTCGCCCTGACGCCGCTGCTGATCTCGTCGTTCGCGTTCAACTTCAACAACTTCAACGCGATCGCGCTCACCAGCGAGGGCGGGCCGTTCCCCGCCGAGAACCCGCAGGTCGGAGCGACCGACCTGCTCATCACCTACACGTTCCGGCTGGCGTTCGGCGCCGGCGGGGCACAGTTCGGCTTCGCGGCCGCGATCTCGGTGTTCATCTTCGCCATCGTCGCGGTCATCTCCACGGTCGCCTTCCGGCGCACCCGCAAGCAGGAGGAGGTGTACGCGTGAAGATCGCGCTGAGGCACGTCTTCGTGCTGGTCGTGTGCGCGTTCGCGCTGGCGCCCATCGTCTTCGTGGTGTCGGCGGCGATCAACCCGCTGGGCACGCTCGCCTCCACCGAGCTGCTGCCCACCGGGGCGAGCCTGGCCAACTTCGCCGACCTGTTCGCCTCCGAGACCCATCCGTTCGCCCGGTGGTTCCTCAACTCCGTCTTCATCGCGCTGACCGCGTCGTTCGCCAGCCTGCTGCTGTCGATGCTCGCCGCGTACGCCTTCAGCCGGATGAGGTTCCGCGGCCGCAGGGTCGGACTGCTGGCGCTGCTGCTCATCCAGATGTTCCCGCAGTTCCTGGCCATCGTGACGATCTTCATCATCTTCACCCGGGTGACCGACCTGTACCCGCCGTTCGGCTTCAACACCGTGTGGGGCCTGATGCTGCTCTACCTCGGCGGCGCGCTCGGCGTGAACACCTGGCTGATGAAGGGTTTCCTCGACACCGTGCCCAAGGAGCTCGACGAGGCCGCCACCGTCGACGGCGCCACCCACGCGCAGATCTTCTGGCGGATCATCCTGCCGCTGGTGACGCCGATCCTCGCGGTCACCGCGCTGCTGGCGTTCATCGGCTTCATGAGCGAGTTCCTGATGGCGAACGTCTTCCTGCGCGACCCGGAGAGCAAGACGCTCGCGGTGGGCATGTTCGGGATGATCGCCGGAGACCAGCGCAACGCCAACTTCGGCATGTTCGCCGCGGCCACGCTCATCACCGCGATCCCGACCGTCGGGGTCTTCCTGTGGCTGCAGAAGTTCATCGTCTCCGGCCTCACGGCCGGGGCGGTCAAGGGTTAGCAGGACGCGCCCGCGTCCGGGGGGAGTTGCGTTGCGTTACCTCGCCGAGCCGCACCACGACGGTTCCGCCCTGTACGTCTCGGAGCCGGCGCCGTCGCCCGGCGCCCCGGTCACGGTCTGGGTGCGCACGCCCCGGGCCGCCGGGGTGACGGGCGTGCACGTCCGCGCCGTCTGCGACGGCGAGCCGCGCTACACCGAGGCGGCCGTGGACCCCGACCGAACATCCTGGGACATATCGGGATACGGGGCCACGGACGTGTGGTGGCGCGCGGAGATCACCGCCGCCAACCCCGTCACCCGCTACCGTTTCCTGCTGCGCACCGCCGGCCCGCCCGCCGGGCCCGGCCAGCTCTGGCTCACCGCGGCCGGCGTCGTCGCCCACGACGTGACCGACGCCACCGACTTCCGGCTCGTCACCCACGAACCGCCGCCCGGCTGGCTGGCCGGCGCGATCGTCTACCAGATCTTCCCCGACCGCTTCGGCCGCTCCGGGCAGGACCGCCCCCTGCCCGGATGGGCGCTGCCCCGCGACTGGGACCACGACCCCGTCATCCCGTCCGGGCCCGGCACCTCGCAGCAGTTCTACGGCGGCGACCTCGACGGCGTCGTCCGGCACCTCGACCACATCGAGGCGCTCGGCGCCGACACCGTCTACCTGACGCCGATCTTCCCCGCCCGCTCCAACCACCGCTACGACGCCGCCGCCTTCGACCGGATCGACCCGCTGCTCGGCGGCGACGAGGCGCTGCACCGCCTGGCCGACGCGCTGCACGCCCGCGGCATGCGCCTGCTCGGCGACATCACCACCAACCACTGCGGCGACGCCCACCCGTGGTTCACCGCCGCCGTGTCCGACGTGCACGCCCCCGAACGGGACATGTTCTACTTCGACCCGGTCACCGGCGACTACGTGTCCTGGTGGGGGGTCAAGAGCCTGCCCAAGCTCAACTGGGGCAGCGACCTCGTCCGCGAGCGGGTGCCCGCCGTGCTGACCCGGTGGCTCGGACCGCTGGACGGCTGGCGCGTCGACGTCGCCAACATGACCGGCCGGCTGGGCTCCGACGACCACACCCACGAGGTCGCGGCGCTGCTGCGGCGCGCACTCGGCCCCGGCGCCGCCCTCATCGCCGAGCACAACCACGACGCCTCAGCCGACCTCGACCGCGACGGCTGGCACGGCACCATGAACTACGGCGGCTTCACCCGCCCCGTCTGGTCCTGGCTGCGCGGCCCCGACCTGGACCTCGACCACTTCCTCGGCGTGCCCGGCGGCGTGCCGTCCCGCGACGGCGTGCAGACGCTCGCCACGCTGCGCACCTTCGCCGCCCACATGTCGTGGCGCTCGCTCACCCACTCCTGGCAGCTCCTCGACTCCCACGACTCGCCGCGCATCCGCACCGTCACCGGCGCCCGTGACCGTCACCTGGTGGCCCTCGGCCTGCAAGCCACCCTGCCCGGCACGCCGATGGTCTTCGCCGGCAGCGAGTTCGGCCTGACCGGCGTGACCGGGGAGCACTCACGCACCCCGATGCCCTGGAACCGGCCCGCCGACCAGGACCCGGAGACGCTGGCCGGCTACCGCGCCCTGCTCGGCCTGCGCCGCGCCGAGCCCGCGCTGCGGCACGGCGGCCTGCGCTGGCTGCACGCGGACCGCGACTGCCTCGTCCACGTCCGGGAGACGGCGGAGGAGTCGCTGCTGGTCTGCGCCCGCCGCGCCCCCGGCCGGCCCCTGCCCCTCCCGGCCCCCGCCACCGCCGTCCACACCACCGGCCTGACCGTCGCCGCCGGCGCCGCAGCCGACACCCTCCCCGGCGACGGCCCCTCCTTCTCCGTCTGGCGGCTCACCCGCTGACCGGGCCGGGGGAGGGCGTCGCCTCGGAGGCCCCTGGTAAGGTCATCGGCATGCACATGCTTCAGATCTACGGCTAGCAGGCCCCGGGGCCGTCGAGCCCCGCAGCCGGGTACGCCCGTGACGCGTCGTCACGACTCTCGGCGTGCCCGCATGTCCCTGACAGCCTGATCTGAAACGAGTCTTCCCATGTATCGCAAGCATGTCGCCATGGTCGGCATCCCGGCCGTCAGCCACGTCCTGCCCGGCATCGAGGTGATCCGCGAGCTGGTGGCGCGCGGGCACCGGGTGACCTACGCCAACGACCCGGCCGTGGCCCACCTGATCGAGCCGACCGGCGCCGAGCTGGTCCCGTACACGTCGAGCCTGCCCGTGGCCGACAACGACTGGCCGGAGGACCCCATCGCGGCGATGCGGGTCTTCCTCGACGACAACATCCGGATGCTGCCGCAACTGCGCGCCGCCTACGACGCCGACCCGGCCGACGTCTACCTCTACGACATCGGCGCCTACGCCGCGCGGGCGCTCGCCGAGGCCCAGGGGCGGCCGATGGTGCAGCTCTCGCCCACGTACGTGGCGTGGAAGGGGTACGAGGAGGAGGTGGCCGCGCACCTGTGGGCGCTGCCGGGGGCCGACGAGTTCCGGGCGGTGTTCGCCGAGTGGCTCGCCGGGTCCGGGGCGGTCACCACCGACGTCGACGCCTTCCCCGGCCGGCCCGGGCGGGCCGTGGCGGTGGTGCCGAGCGCCATGCAGCCGAACGCCGACCGGGTGGACACCGAGACGGTGACGTTCGTCGGTCCGTGCCTCGGCAGTCGGCTCGACCAGGGCGGCTGGACCCGCCCGGCCGGGGCGGACAAGGTGCTGCTGGTCTCGCTCGGGTCGGCCTACACCCGGCAGCCGGAGTTCTACCGCCGCTGCCTGGCGGCCTTCGGCGACCTGCCGGGCTGGCACGTCGTGCTCCAGATCGGCCGCCACACGGATCCGGCGGTGCTGGGCCCGATCCCGGCGAACGTCGAGGTGCACTCCTGGGTGCCGCAGCTCGCCATCCTGCTGCAGGCCGACGCGTTCGTCACGCACGCGGGCATGGGCGGCAGCGGTGAGGGGCTGTACGCGGGCGTCCCGATGATCGCGGTCCCGCAGGGCGTCGACCAGTTCGCCAACGCGGACCGGCTGGTCGAGCTGGGCGTCGCCCGGCGGATCGACACGGCCGACGCCACGGCCGAGGCGCTGCGCGGGGCGCTGCTCGACCTCACGGGCGACCCCGAGGTGGCCCGCCGGTCGGCGGCGCTGAGCGCCGAGGTGCGGGCCGAGGGCGGTGCGACCCGGGCGGCGGACCTCGTCGAGGAGTCGCTGGCCTGACAGCCGTCCCGCCGGACGGGTCCCACCCGTCCGGCGGGTCCGCCGTTCTCCGGGTCAGCCGTCCTCGGGGTCAGCCGGCGGGGGAGTGACGGGCGGCCAGTCCGGCGACGATCAGGTCGACGGCCGCCTCGAACATGCGGTCCATCGCCTCCGGCGACCGGTCGCCGCCGACGTGCCCGTTCTGCTGGTTCATGATCAGGCCCGTCACGAACCCGTGCAGCACGTCGGCCGTGCGCAGCAGCTCCTCCTCGGGCACGCCGGCCGCCCGCAGGATCGGCAGGAACACGTCCCACAGCCCGCCCTCCCGGGCGGCGATCAGCTCCGGGTGGGTGTGCACGTACCTCCACAGCGCCGGGTAGGTGGTGGCGAGCCGCCGGTAGGCGTGGCCGAGCGCGCGCAGCCGCTCCTGCCAGGGGGCGCCGTCCATGACGGGGATCTCCAGCCGCTCGGCCATGGTCAGGCAGATCTGGTCGATCAGCGCCGTCTTGCTCTCGACGTGGTGGTAGAGCGACATCGGGTTCACGTCGAGGGCCGCCGCGAGCTTGCGCATGGACAGCGCCTCGACGCCGCCCTCGTTCACCAGGCGCAGCGCCGTGGCGTAGATCTCCTCGGGGGTGAGGGGAGAACCCCTGCGCGCACCAGTAGCCATACACCGTATGATAGCTGCAGTCATACACCGTATGGCTGCCGTTGCCTGCGAAATCACGGAGTGCTCATGGAGATCCCCGCCCCACAGGGCCTGCCCCTCCTCGGCAACACGCTGCAGATCCCCTCCCACTCGCCCGCCGCCTACTTCACCGAGCTCGCCGGCCGCTACGAGCAGGGCCTGTTCCGGCTCGACATCGTCGGCCGGAAGGTGACGTTCGTCTACGACCCCGACCTGGTCGAGGAACTGTGCGACGAGACGCGGTTCAGGAAGCGGATCCAGCCGCCGCTGACGATCGTGCGCGACTTCGCAGGCGACGGGTTGTTCACCGCCGACATCGACACCCCCGTGTGGGGCCACGCGCACCGCATCCTCATGCCGGCGTTCAGCCAGCGGTCGATGAAGGCGTACTACCCGCAGATGCTGGAGGTGGCCGAGCAGCTCGTCGCCTCGTGGGCCGCCCGGCAGGGCCAGGACCTCCCCGTGTCCGACGACATGACGAGGCTGACGCTCGACACCATCTCGCTCACCGGGTTCGGCTACCGGTTCCAGTCGTTCGGCTCGCCGGAGCTGCACCCCTTCCTGCGGGCCATGGGCGGCGCGCTCACCGAGGCGATGCTCCGCAACCAGCAGCTTCCCCTCGTCACCAGGCTCCGGCGCGGGCAGGAGGAGACCTACCGGCGGGACATCGCCACCATGCGCGAGCTGGTCGACGACGTGATCCGGCGGCGCCGGGCCGACGGCGGCGGCGGCAGGGACCTGCTCGGGCTGATGCTGGAGGCGTCCGACCCGCTGAGCGGTGAGCGGCTGTCCGACGAGAACATCCGCGACCAGGTCCTCACCTTCCTGATCGCCGGCCACGAGACCACCAGCGGCCTGCTCTCCTTCGCCCTGTACAACCTGCTGCGCAACCCGCACACCCTGGCCCTCGCCTACGACGAGGTGGACCGGATGCTGCCGGGCGACGAGCCGCCCTCCTACGAGACGGTGATGAAGCTGGACGTGATCGCCCGCGTCCTGGAGGAGACGCTGCGCGTCTGGTCGCCCATCCCCGCCTTCGCCGTGTCCGCCGAGTCCCACACGACGATCGGCGGACGCTACCCGATCCGCCGGGGCGAGCCGCTGGTCGTGCTGCTGCCGGCGCTGCACCGCCACCCCGGGGCCTGGGACCGGCCCGACGAGTTCGACATCGACCGCTGGCTGCCCGAGCGGCGAGCGGAGCACCACCCGGCCGCCTACAAGCCGTTCGGCAACGGCGAGCGGGCCTGCATCGGCCGGCAGTTCGCGCTCACCGAGGCCCGGCTCGCGCTGGCCATGGTGCTGCGGCGCTTCGCCGTGTCGGACCCCGCGGCGTACCGGATGAAGATCAAGCAGACGCTCACCCTCAAGCCCGAGGGCTTCACGCTGCGGGTGCGCGAACGCGCGCCGCACGAGCGGTTCGCCCCGGCCGCGGCGGACGAGCACGCCACGACGCCGGAGACCGAGCAGGACATCGCCGTCACCGGCGTGCCGCTGACCGTCGCCTACGGCTCCAACCTCGGCACCTGCTCCGACATCGCCGAACGGCTGGCCGAGCGGGCGGGCCGGGCGGGGTTCGCCGCCACGTTGACCACGCTGGACGAGCTGGAGCCGCCCGCCGAGGGGGTGCTCGTCGTGGTCGCCTCCTCCTACAACGGCAAGGCGCCCGACAACGCGCAGCGTTTCGACGCGCTGGAGCGCCTGCCCGACCTGTCCGGGGTGCGGCTGGCCGTGCTGGGCTGCGGCAACACCCAGTGGCCCACCTACCAGGCGTTCCCGCGCCGCGCCGGCGACAAGCTCGTCGCCGCCGGGGCCGTGCCGCTGGTGGAGCGCGGCGAGGCCGACGCGGACGGCGACTTCGACGGCGACGTCTCCGCCTGGACGGCCGGCCTGTGGGCGGCGCTCGCCGCCGAGTACAGCGCCTCCGCCGAGGACGCCGGCCCCCGCTACGAGCTGGAGGTGCTCACCGAGGCCGAGGTACGGCCCGCGGTGGTGTCCACGCGGGCCTTCCCGCTGACCGTCGTCGCGAACGAGGAGCTCACCCGTGACCCCGCCGGGCTGTGGGACTTCTCGGTGGAGGCGCCGCGGCCCGGCGTCCGCTCGATCGTCGCCGAGCTGCCCGAAGGCGTCACCTACCACGCCGGCGACCACCTGGCCGTCTTCGCCAAGAACGACCCCGAGCTGGTGGAGTGGGCGCTGCGCTGCCTGCGCGTCCCCAGGGAGCAGGTGGTGCGGCTGCGCTCGCGCTCCGCCACGCACCTGCCCGTGGACCGGCCGGTCACCGCCGGGCTGCTGCTCACCGAGTTCGCCGAGCTGCAGGAGGTCGCCACCCGCTCCGACCTCGACACGCTCGCGGCCCACACCTCCTGCCCGTGGACGCGCGGCCGGCTGGCCGCGCTGTCCGCCGGCTACGCCGACGAGATCCTCGCCAAGCGGGTCTCGCCGCTGGCGCTGCTCGACCGGTTCCCGGCGATCGAGCTGCCGCTGGCCGCGTTCCTGGAGATGGCCGGACCGATCAAGCCGCGCTACTACTCCGTGTCGTCCTCGCCGCTGGCCGACCCGCGCCGGGTGCGGATCACCGTGGGCCTGGTCGAAGGGCCGGCCTGGTCGGGCAGCGGCGAGTACCACGGCATGTGCTCGGCCTACCTGGCCGGGCTGTCCGCCGGGGAGACGTTCTACGGCTACGTCCGCGAGCCCGCGCCGCCGTTCCGGCTGCCGGACGACCCCGCCACGCCCGTCATCCTCGTGGGGCCCGGCACCGGGTTCGCGCCGCTGCGCGGCTTCCTGGAGGAGCGGGCGCTGACCGGCGCCACCGGGCGGGCCGAGGTGTTCACCGGGTGCCGACACCCCGACCACGACCTGCTCTACCGTGAGGAGCTGGAGGCGTGGGGCGGCGCGCCTGGGGTGACCGTGCACACCGCGTTCTCCGCCGTGCCGGGACACCCGCACCGGTTCGTCCAGGACGCGCTCACCGCCGCCGGGGACACCGTGTGGGAGCTGCTGGAGCAGGGGGCTCACGTGTACGTGTGCGGCGACGGGCTGCGGATGGCGCCCGCCGTGCGCAGGGCCCTCCTCGCGCTGCACCGCGGGCGCGCCGGACGCGGCGGGGAGGCGTGGCTGGCGGCGCTGGAGGAGAGCGGCCGGTATCAGCAGGACGTGTTCGCCTGACGACCCGATTCGGCCCGTGACAATCCACACGTAACCCTGCATGCTTGGACATAAGTGCAGCATGTGTGACATGTGTCTGGAACGTGCCCGAAATCTTGGAGCGGCACTGTGAGAGCCTCTGGAAAGGGGGCGGCAATGCTGCTGCGACTGAGGGTGTCGCTACCGGACCGGCCGGGCTGCCTCGGGCAGGTCGCGCGGGCGCTCGGCGCACTGGGCGCCGACATCCTGCAGGTCACCGTGCTCGAACGCGAAGCCGGACGGGCCGTGGACGACTTCACCGTGTCCTGGCCCGGCGCCGCCACGACGGACGAGGTGCGCGACCGGCTGTCCGGCATGCCCGGCGTGCGGGTCGAAGGGGTCTGGCCGACGAGGGACGTGCCCGGCGCGGCGCCGGACTACGACCTGCTCATGCACGTCGCGGCGGAGCCGTCACGCGGCGTGGCGACGCTGGTGGACGCCCTGCCGGGACTGTGCGGGGCCGAGTGGTCGCTGGCACTGTCGGGCGGCGTCGTGCGCCATGCCAGCCTGGCCGCGCCGCCGTCGTTCGAACTCCCCGAGCCGCCGCTGCGCGCCGCCACGCGGGTGACCGAGAAGCTGCGGCTGATGCTGCTGCCGGTGGCGGCGCACGGGCTGCACGTGGTCGTCGCCCGCGCCGACGGGCCGGTGTTCCACCGTGCCGAACTGGAGCGCGCCGCGCGCATCGTCGCCGTCGTCGCCGCGCTGCTGCCCGCCTCTCCCTCGTAGCGGCGCGTGGCGTCCAGGGCACAGCTATTCGGACGGTTGAGGAGCGCGGGTGGACGGTGAACCCGCCCCTTCACCGATCATGGTTTTGAGCTGGGCACGCAACGCCGGCCACATGTCGCCGAGGATCAGGGGCGCGTTGGCGAGCGCATCCAGGCGATCAGGCCATGTGTGTCCCGGCATGGCCTCATCCAGAGCCCGCGCCGCCCAGAACCGGCGCGAAACAGGGTGGTCCTCCGCAAGAACCGCTCCTTGCCGGTCACGCCGATCTTCCATGAGCCGGGCCAGGAGCGGCGTCAGGTCGGCCCCTGCGCGCTTGGCGTCACCGCCGCCGGTCACGAGGCGGTCGAGCGCCTCCCGGACCATCGGTTCGCCCGCGAGGCCGGTTGCCGCGACGTAGGCGTTGACGACGCGATGGATCACCGCGGTCTGGACGGGCTCGGGTGCCAGGCGCAGCCGAACGTCCAGATCGGGATCGACGGTGCCCAGCACGCTCGGAGCGCGCGGGTCATCCGGGATGGTCTCCTCCAGCAGCAGTCGCGGCGCGCTCGCGTCAGGCAGATCGAGTCCTACTCCGGTGACGGCTTCGACGACGGCCATTGCGGCCGCCTGCCAGTGGCCAGTTTCGGCCGCCGCCTCCAGGATCGCGAGCTCCGCATCGAGGATGTGCGGCGTCTTACCCCATCGCGCACCGGGAAAGCTTGGGTCCAACGCGGTGACAATCGTGCCGTAAGCGGCGTACGTCAGCCGGGCCGTCCCGTTGATGTTCCAGAAAAGGCTCAGCACGCGGGCGCCGTCACTCAGCCGCCGCAGCACCTCCGGACGGTTGCCCTGGTAGCCGTTGTCCTCATAGAGGATGAACGACGCGTCGTCGTGGCTGATGTGGAAAGCCCCTTCGTAGTCGGCTTCGTCCACATCGTCGTCGGGCTCGGGCTCCAGGTCCTCAGGCCGTCCACCGAGTCGCTCGGCGATGGTCTCGACCGTTAAGGGGGAGGCGATCGGCTGCACGACAGTCCAACAGGTGGCCTGCGTGAGGTAGGGGTTGCGGTGCAGGAAGTCGGCATACCGGCGCTGTATCTCGTCCATCACCTGGGCAGTATGTCGACCCTCACCGACAATGGGGCGGACCCGGCCTGCCCGGCTCTGAGCGGGCATCGCATCACCTGAGCGGTTATGGGTAGGTTGGGGCGGGTGTCATCAGCCGCCGCCCAGCCGCCACCTGAGCCCACGCACCCTGCCACGCCTACACCCCCACCCGCCTCCGCAGCGCCCGGCTCCGCGACGGGGCCGTCCACGTCCGTGACAGGCCCGTCCGTGACCAGCCCATCTGCGGCCGGTCGCGAGGGGGCCGCCAGGCTGGCGTGGCTGGACGCGTTGCGCGGCATCGGGGCCATGGCGGTGGTCGCCGAGCACCTGCTGCCATGGTTCCTGCCGTCGCTGCGGCCGTTCTGGTTCAGCCTCGGCGTCTACGGGATCACGGTGTTCTTCCTGGTCAGCGGCTACATCATCCCGGCGTCGCTGGAACGGCACGGGGACGTGCGCCGGTTCTGGATCGGCCGCGCCTTCCGCCTCTACCCGCTCTACCTCGCGGTCACGGCGCTCGTGGTGGGGCTGGCGTGGTGGGTGCCGGTGCGAGGGGAGGTGCCCCGTGACGGGTCGGCGGTGGCCGGGCACGCGACGATGCTGCTCGACGTGGTGAGCGTCGGAGGCGTCGCCGACACCATGTGGACGCTGTCGTACGAGATGGTCTTCTACCTCCTGGTGACCGCGCTGTTCGTGGCCGGCGTGCACCGGCGCAGCGGGCTGCTGGCCGTGCTGTTCGCCGCGGGCTCCGTCGTCGTCGGGGTGGCCATGGCCGGGGCCGTCGTCACGGGCAGCTGGGTCGCCTACGCCTCGGCCGCCGTCTTCGCCGCCGGGCTGGCCTGCGTCGTCTCGGGCAGGTTCCGCGCGGCCGGGGCGTGCGCGCTGGGCCTGATGGGCGTGACGCTCCTGGTGCTGGGCAGCCGGGTGCCGTGGATGGGCGTCACCGTGCTGGGCGTGATGTTCGCGGGCACCGCCGTGCACCGCTGGGAACGCGGCCGCGGCACGCTCTGGCCGGTGGCCGCCGCCGCCGCGCTGGTCGCCGTCGCACCCGTCCGGGCGGTCATGTCGGGCTGGTGGTGGGTCGAGCCGGACGTGTGGATCACCACGCTCGCGCTGGCCGCGGCCACGTTCGCCGCCGCGATGGCGCTGCGCGGGCGCCGCCTGCCGCGGCTGCTCACGTGGCTGGGGCTGATCAGCTACTCGCTCTACCTGGTGCACCATCCGCTGCTGAAGTACTTCTACGAGATCACCGGAGACCTGCGCCGCTCACCGCTCCCGCTGCAACTGGCCATGTCGGCGCTGGCCCTGGCCGTGGTGGTGGGGGTGAGCGCCCTGGCGTACCGGTTCGTGGAGCGCCCCATGCAGGCGCTCGGCCGCCGCCTCGCCCGCGCCTGACGCCCGCGAGGCGACCCGTCAGGCGGGCAGCCAGACGAGCGGCCGAAGAGGTCAGGCCGGACGTCCCGCCCGGTGAGGGCCTACGGTGGGAGCATGATTGTCTGGGTCGACGGGTGGCAACTGCAGTGCTGCGGCGATCCGTTCGGGGTGGGGACACGCGTGTCCTGGAGACTGCGTCCGGCCGATCGCGGCTGGCTGGCCGACGTGCTGGGGGAGGCCGCCGATGACGTCCAGTGGGCGGAAGAGCGGCACGGCGACGCCGGGACGGACGGGCGGCGCGTCGAGGCGACGGTGCTGGCGATAACCGCTGTCCGTTGTCGGTACGCGCCGGTCCCCGATGAGGATGCGCTGTATCCGGTGCGGGGGTCCGGGATGCTGTCGGTCGTGAAGGAGGCGGACAAGTGGCCGCCGGGCCAGGGCGGCCTGGAGTTCGTCGGCTATCTGGTGAACCTCGACACGGCGGCGAAACCTGCTCGATGAGCGCGGCGCGCCGAGGATGGGCGGGACCGGCCGACATCCTGAACCGGCCGCACACAAGCCTGCACGAACTTCGTGGCTGCGAAATGTCGAGAATCCGCGCCCGGCTCCGTCCCCGCCATGAACACCGGCCGCAACGGCCGTATCGGACGAAGGAGAAGAACATCATGGCCAAGTACCTGCTGCTCAAGCACTACCGGGGCGCGCCGGCGGCGGTCAACGACGTGCCGATGGACCAGTGGACGCCGGAGGAGCTCTCGGCCCACCTGCAGTACATGCAGGACTTCGCAGCCCGGCTCGAGGGCACCGGCGAGTTCGTCGACGGCCAGGCGCTCTCCCCGGAGGGCACGTTCGTCCGGTACGACGGCGAGGGGCGGCCGCCGGTCACCGACGGCCCGTTCGCGGAGACCAAGGACCTCATCGCCGGCTGGATGGTGATCGACGTCGACGGCTACGAGCGGGCGCTGGAGCTGGCGGCCGAGCTGTCCGCGGCTCCGGGGGCGGGCGGCAAGCCGATCCACGAGTGGCTTGAGGTGCGCCCGTTCCTGTCCGCGCGCCCGACCATCACGGAGTGACGAAACGGTGGACGAGTCCGGGCTACGGACCCTCATCCCCACGGTGATCAGTGTCCTCGTCCGTCGCGGAGCCGGTTTCGCGACGGCCGAGGACGCCGTGCAGGACGCCCTGATCGAGGCCCTCCGCGTCTGGCCGGACGACCCGCCGCGCGACCCCAAGGGCTGGCTGGTCACCGTGGCGTGGCGCAGGTTCCTCGACGCCGCCCGCGCCGACACCTCCCGGCGGCACCGTGAGGCGCTGGTCGAGGGCGAGCCCGTGCCCGGTCCTGGCGAGGAGGTGGACGACACGCTCCAGCTGTACTTCCTGTGCGCGCACCCGTCCCTGACCCCGGCCTCGGCCGTCGCGTTGACGCTGCGTGCGGTCGGCGGCCTGACCACGCGCCAGATCGCGCGGGCCTACCTCGTGCCGGAGGCGACCATGGCGCAGCGCATCAGCCGGGCCAAGCGGACGGTCTCGTCCGTCCGGCTCAGCCGGCCCGGTGACGTCGCCACCGTGCTGCGCGTGCTCTACCTCGTCTTCAACGAGGGGTACTCCGGCGCCGTGGACCTCGCCGCCGAGGCGATCCGCCTCACCCGCCTGCTGGCGGCCAGGACCAGGCACGAGGAGGTGGCGGGCCTGCTCGCCCTCATGCTGCTGCACCACGCCCGGCGCCCGGCACGGACCGGGCCCGGCGGCAGGCTCATCCCGCTCGCCGAGCAGGACCGCGGCCTGTGGGACATCCGGCTGATCGGGGAGGGCGTGGACATGCTCCAGGCCGCCCTCGCCCGCGACCGGCTGGGCGAGTTCCAGGCCCAGGCCGCCATCGCGGCCCTGCATGCCGACGCCCGGACGGTCGAGGAGACAGACTGGGTGCAGATCGTCGAGTGGTACGACGAGGTGGTACGCCTCACCGGCAACCCGGTGGCCCGGCTGAACCGGGCCGTCGCGGTCGGCGAGGCCGACGGCCCGCGGGCGGGCCTGGCCGCCCTGGCGGAGCTCGACCCCTCCCTGCCCCGCCACACCGCCGCCGCGGCGTACCTGCACGAGCGCGACGGCGACCTGGCGACGGCGGCCCGGCTCTACGCCGAGGCCGCCCGATCAGCGCAGAGCCTCCCCGAACGCGACCACCTCACCCGCCAGGCCGCCCGGCTCAACGCGGGGTGGCGGTGAGCCCGCCGTCACCAGGTGCGCGCGTCGCGACACGGCCAAGGGCGGCGTACTCGTCGAGGACACCCTCGACGGCCCCCGCTGGACCATCCCGCCGCCCTGACGGCTAGCGCGGCCGGGCGACCGTCAGGCGCAGCAGCGCCTCCGGCGACGGCGACGCCGGCAGGTCGCGGGCTGCCGTGAGCAGCGCCTCGACCTGGTCCGCCGGCAACGCCCGGCCCGCGTTCGCGCGGAACTTGACCGCCAGCTCCTCCCGCGTCAACGGCCGTTCCGGGCCGCCCCGCGAGGAGTCCACCCGGTGTTCCAGCGTGGTGCCGTCGCGCAGCCGCACCCGCAGCACGGCGGCGAACGCGCGCGGGAAGATCTCCGTCGCCCGCTCGTCGGCCACGCACCGCACGCGCGCCGCCAGGGCCAGCCGCTCGGGCGTCAGGGCGGCGAAGTCGTCGGCGGCCAGGCCCAGCCCGCCGCCGCCGAGGAGCGCCGCCGCGACCGTGTACGGGCCGGAGAACTTCGCGTGGTACGGCGAACGCGGCCGGAGCTTGTCCTCCCGCGGCTCCGCGATCGTGCGCAGCACGGGGGCGGCCACGCCCAGCTCGACGTCCGCCACCTCGGCGGGCGGCAGGCCGCGCAGGTGGAGGACGTCGCGCAGCGCCAGCGCGCAGTCGATGCCGGGATGGGTGAAGTGGTTCGTCGGGTACGGCTTGTAGACGGTGCGCAGCAGCTCCCACCGGCGGCCCAGCGCGAACAGCATGGCCGACTCGTCGTAGCAGCCGTCCAGCCACGCCGCGAAGAACCCGAACCTGCCCTCCAGCACCGTCGGCGGCCCCGTCACCCCTTCCAGCGCCAGCACGGCCGCCGACACTCCGGCGTGGGCGGCCCAGCCGCAGTGCGCCCGCTTGATCGTCCCGCCCGTGCGGTTGGCCTCCAGCAGTCCCGCGCCCATGCTGGCCGCCACCCCGGCCGCGTGCGCGATGCCGTCCTCGGCCAGCCCGAACAGCAGCCCGGCCGCGACCGCCGCGCCCAGCGTGCCGCAGATGGACGTGGCGTGCTGGCCCCGCTCGAAGAACAGCGAGTTGCGCGCTTCCGGCAGGTAGGAGGCCAGGCCCAGCCGGTTGCACACCTCGATGCCCGCCGCGACCGCCGCGACCAGCCTGGCGCCGTCGGCGCCGGCGGCCTCGGCGGCGGCCAGCGCGGCCGGCACCACGGGGGCGCTCGGGTGCAGCACGGACGGCAGGTGGGTGTCGTCGTAGTCGAGGGCGTGCGCGAGCGTGCCGTTGATCAGGGCGGCGGCCGGCGCCGGCAGGCGGTGGCCGCTGCCCACCGCGGTCGCCTCACCGGCGCCGCCCCAGCGGAGCACGGCGCGCAGCACCGCGGGCGCGGCGTCGCCGTCGGGGTCGGCGTGGGCCGCCAGGCAGTTGCCCAGCACGTCCGTCACCCGGCCGGCCACGTCCTCGCGCACCCGCTCGGGGACGCCCTGGTCGCGGCAGCGGACGGCGAACGCGGCGAGCCGCTGCACGTGCGTGGTCACGATGCCTCCTGGGGGCTGCGCCGGCGGATGGGGAGGAGGGGGTCAGGGGAGGGGGCAGGGGGTCAAAGGAGGGCGAGGGGCCGGACCGGGGCGCCGGTGGCGCCGGTGATCGGCAACGGGTTCAGCACCAGCACGAACTCCCGCGCCCCCGCGTCCAGCAGGTCCGCCAGCCGCATGGTCTCCACGATGTTGATCCCCGCCTCCACCAGCATGATCCGGTGCACCGGCAGCGTGGCGTGCCCCCGGCCGGGGCGGACGTGCTCGAAGGCGATGGTCTCGCCGCCCACCACGCGCGGGCGCCGCTCGGCCAGCCAGCGGGCCGCTCCGATGCCGGGCCCGGGTGCGCCGTCGCGCAGGCCGGTGAAGTCCTCCCCGGAGGGCCACAGCCGCGACCAGCCGGTGCCCACCAGCACGGCGTCACCCTCGCGGATCTCCACGTCGCGGGCGGCGCGGGCCAGGTCGCCGGCCGTCACCTCGTAGCCCGGCGGCAGCGTGTCCACGCCGTGCGCCGCGGCCACGTCGAGCAGCACGCAGCGGCCGACGTACGGCTCGAAGGCGTCGATGCCGAGCGCGCTGAACCCCTCGTGCGACATGACGTCGGCGGCGGGCCGGCCGCCGTGCAGCAGGCCGTCCTGCGACACGTGCGCGAGGGCGTCCACGTGGGTGCCGACGTGCCCGCCGGTGACGATCAACTCGGCCGCGGCCGAGCCGCCGTCGGGCCGCACGCGGTCGCCGTGCCGGCGTTCGAGCGTCATCCGGAACGGCGGGTGGTTGGGGGACTGTGGCATGCCCGTGCGCAGCGGCTGCGCGAGGTCCAGCACGCGCGCGCCTTCCAGTGCCTTCCACAGCGACATCTCGAACGGCTCCAGACGGTCGGGGAAGAATCTTGCTCCCGACAGTACACATCTGTCCCCGAAACGCCATTGATCTCCGCGTTCCGGGCGCCGGGTCAGCGGCGGGGCGGGTCGATGCGTGAGCCGTCGGGACGGAAGAGCATCAGGCGGGACAGGTCCACGCCCACCTTGGCGGCGTCGTTGGCCCGCCACGCCGGCCGCCCGCCCAGCCGGACGATCACGTCGGCGCGGCGGTGGGTGCCGCTGCCGGGGTGCTGGCCGGTCTGCTCCTGCGCCGCCTGCTCGTGCGCCGCCTGCTCCTCGCGGGCGCCGAACAGGCGGCGCACCATGTCGGCGAGCCTGCCCGTGCGGTCCTGGCCCCGGGCGCTGACGCGCGGGTCCGGCGGCTCGGGCACGGGCACCGCGGGCATGCCGCACTCGATGTAGGCGAGCCACTCGTGGCCGTGGTACTCCAGCGCCCGCACCCGCCCGAAGAACGCCGGACCGTCGTACGACTCGGGCACCGGCGCCAGCCCGTCGGGGCGCACGCCGACGAGGATGTGCCCGCCGACGTACTGCGAGACCGCGTACGCCCGAGGATCGCTCCACGGGATGATCAGCCGGTGCGGCCCGAAGTCGAGCAGCACGTACTGGTTCTGCGGCGTGTGCACGGTGGCGGCCAGCAGGTTGAGCTGCTGGGAGTTGAGGAACGCCGCCACGAACGCCGTCGCCGGGTCGTTGTAGATCTGGGCCGGGGTGCCGACGTCCTGCAGCACCCCGCGGTTGAGTATGGCGATCCGGTCGGCCAGCGTGAGCGCTTCGACCTGGTCGTGGGTGACGTAGATCGTGGTGACGCCGAGCGACCTGACCAGCGAGGAGATCTCCATGCGCAGCTCGGTGCGCATGCCCGCGTCGAGGTTGGACAGCGGCTCGTCCATGAGGAACAGCTTGGGCTGCCGGACGATCGCCCGGCCCATCGCGACCCGCTGCCGCTGGCCGCCGGACAGCGTGCCGGGGCGGCGTTCGAGGGTCTCCTCGATCTGCAGGACCTTGGACAGCTCGGTGATCCGCTCGCGGGTCTGCGCGGGATCGGCCTTGGCGATCTCCAGGGGGAAGGCCATGTTGCCGCGGACCGTGCGGTGCGGGTAGAGGGCGCCGTTCTGGAAAACCATGGCCACGTCGCGTTCGCGCGGCGCGAGGTGGTTGGCCAGCTCGCCGTCCAGCCACAGGTCACCCGCCGTGATCTCCTCCAGGCCGGCGATCATGCGCAACAGCGTCGACTTGCCGCAACCGGAGGGACCCAGCAGCACCAGGAACTCGCCGTCGCCGGCTTTCAGGTTCATCCTGTCCACCGCCAGGTAGCCGCCTGGGTAAACCTTGGTCACTTTGTCGAGAACGACTGAGCTCATGGGCTCACACCTTGCGCACGTGTCACCTGTGACGGGGCTGATAGGAGAGGTAGTACATCGCGCCTTAACGCCGAATGTCCACCCTTGCGGGGCGAATCGTGACAACAACACTCTTGGAAGGGCTTGCGCAAAATTGCGGTAATCGCTTTCATGGTGACGACTTCTTGGGGGTGGCCTGATGACCGCATGGTGGCGCGACGCCGTGATCTACCAGGTGTACGTGCGCAGCTTCGCCGACGGCGACGCCGACGGCGTCGGCGATCTGATCGGCGTGCGCGACCGCCTGCCGTACCTGGCCGGACTGGGCGTGGACGCCCTCTGGCTGACGCCGTTCTACCCGTCGCCGATGCGCGACTTCGGCTACGACGTGGCCGACTACCGCGACGTGGACCCGCTGTTCGGCACCCTCGGCGACGCCAAGGCGCTGATCGACGAGGCGCACGGCCACGGTCTGCGGGTGATCGTGGACATCGTGCCCAACCACACCTCCTCGGCCCACCCGTGGTTCCAGGAGGCGCTGCGCGGCGAGAACCGCGACCGCTACATCTTCCGCGACCGGCCCAACGACTGGGAGTCGATCTTCGGCGGCCCCGCCTGGACGCAGGTCGAGGACGGGCAGTGGTACCTGCACCTGTTCGACCCGTCCCAGCCCGACCTCAACTGGGACCACCCCGAGGTGCGCGCGGAGTTCGAGTCGGTCCTGCGCTTCTGGCTCGACCTGGGCGTCGACGGCTTCCGCGTCGACGTGGCGCACGGCATGGTCAAGCCGGCCGGCCTGCCCGACGTCGGCCGCCCCGGCCACTCCCGCATGATCGGCGCCGAGCCCGTGCCGTTCTTCGACGACGACGGCGTGCACGAGATCCACCGCGCCTGGCGGCGCCTGCTCGACTCCTACCCCGGCGAGCGCATCGGCGTGGCCGAGGCGTGGGCGCCCACCCCCGAACGCCTGGCCCGCTACGTCCGCCCGGACGAGCTGCACCAGGCGTTCAACTTCCACTACCTCTTCGCGCCCTGGGACGCCCACGCGCTGCGCCGGGTGATCGACGAGTCGCTGGCCACGGCCGGCTCCGTCGGCGCGCCGTCCACCTGGGTGCTGTCCAACCACGACGTCAAACGGCACGTCACCCGCTACGGCAGCCTGGCCAGGGGCCGCGCCGCCGCGCTGCTCACGCTGGCCCTGCCCGGGTCCGCGTACGTCTACCAGGGCGAGGAGCTCGGCCTGCCCGAGGTGCTCGACCTGCCCGACCACGTGCTGCGCGACCCGCAACGGCTGCGCGACCCCGACAGCGGGCGCGACGGCTGCCGGGTGCCCATCCCGTGGACGCGCGAGTCCGGCTGGAGCGACCCCTGGCTGCCGATCCCCGGCGACTGGGCCGAGCTGAGCGTCGAAGCCCAGCAGGACGACCCCGGCTCGACGCTGGAGCTGTACCGCCGGGCGCTGCGGCTGCGACCGTCGCTGCGCGGAGACCTGGTCTGGCACGACTCGCCGGAGGGCACGCTGGTCTTCTCCCGCGGCGACGTCGTCTGCGCCGTCAACCTCACCGGCGAGCCCGTCGACCTCCGGGTGGACGGCGAGTTGCTGATCGCCTCCGACAAGCCCGGAGCGGCCGATTCGGCGGCCTGGTGGAAAGTAAAGTGGCTGCCATGAACGGTCACGCGCGGCTCTCCGACATCGCCTCCCAAGCCGGCGTGAGCGAGGCGACGGTCAGCCGGGTCCTCAACGGCAAACCCGGAGTCTCGGCCGCGACCCGGCAGGCCGTGATGGCCGCGCTCGACCTCATGGGCTACGAACGCCCGCCGCGCCTGCGCCAGCGCAGCAACGGGCTGGTCGGCCTGGTCACCCCCGAGCTCGACAACCCCATCTTCCCCGCGTTCGCGCAGGCCATCGAGAAGGCGCTCACCCAGCACGGCTTCACCCCGGTGCTGTGCACCCAGCTACCCGGCGGCGCGCCCGAGGACGAGTTCACCGAGCTGCTCGTGGACCGCGGCGTGAGCGGCATCGTGTTCGTGTCGGGCCTGCACGCCGACACCACCGCCCGGATGGACCGCTACACCCGTCTCACCGACAGGGGGCTGCCCATCGTCCTGGTCGACGGCTACAACCAGCACATCGAGGCGCCGTTCATCTCCGTCGACGACCGGCTCGCCGCCCGGTTGGCCGTCCAGCACCTCATCGACCTCGGGCACGAGCGGATCGGGCTGGCTCTCGGGCCGCGCAGGTTCGTGCCGGTCATCCGCAAGATCGAGGGGTACAAGCAGGCCATGGCCCAGCTCCTCGGCGCCGCCGACGTGGACGACCTCATCGCCAGCTCGCTGTTCTCCGTGGAGGGCGGGCAGGCCGCCACCGCCCAGCTCCTGGCGCGCGGCTGCACCGGAGTGGTGTGCGCGAGCGACCTGATGGCGCTGGGCGCGATCCGGGCCTGCCGCGACCGCGGGCTGTCGGTGCCGGGGGAGGTGTCCGTGGTCGGGTTCGACGACTCGCCGCTGATCGCGTTCACCGACCCGCCGCTGACGACCGTGCGCAAACCGATCGGCGCGATGGCCTCCGCCGCCGTGCAGACGCTGCTCGAAGAGGTCAACGGCGCGCCCGCCAAGCACGTCGAGCTGGTCTTCCAGCCGGAGCTCGTGGTCCGCGGCTCCACCGGTTCCGGCCCCCTGGTCAACCGGTGAGCGCGCGCCCGGCGGTCACGCACGACGTCCTCGTCCTCGGCGGGGCCGGGGTCGACACGACCGTCTACGTCCCCGAACTGCCGCTGCCGTACGCCGACACCTACGCCGTGCCGCCCGTCGTCGACCGCATCGGCAACACCGGCGCGGGCGTGGCGCTCGGCTGCGCCGCGCTCGGCCTGTCCGTCGCCTTCGCCGACCTCATCGGCGACGACCCGCAGGGCGCGCTGATCCGGCGGGCGATGCGCGGCGTCGACTGCAGGTGGGGGCCCGCCGAGGCGGGCACCCGCCGCAGCGTCCTGCTCGTCGGCCCCGACGGCCGGCGCACGTCGCTGTTCGACCCCAAGGCCACCCCGGGGGAGCGGCTGGCGCCCGACCTCTACGCGGGCGTGCGGGCGCGCCACGCGCACGTCTCGATCACCGACTTCGGCCGCCACACCTACGACCATCTCGACGCGATGTCGGTCTCCACCGACCTGCACGACTGGAACGGGCTCGACGACCACCACAAGGACTTCGCCTACCGGTCCGACCTCGTCTTCCTGTCGGCCGCCGCCCTCCCCCGGCCGGAGGCCACGATGCGCGACATCCTCGACCGGGGGCGCGCCGCGACGGTGGTGTGCACGCGCGGCGCCGACGGCTGCCTCGTGCTGACCCGCGGCGGCACCGCGCGGGCCTTCCCCGCCGCGCCGCTGCCCGGCCCGGTGGCCGACAGCAACGGCGCCGGCGACGCGTTCGTCTCCGGCTTCCTGTACGGCCGGCTGCGCGGCCTGCCGCTGGAGGAGTGCGTACGGCTCGGCGCCCGGGCGGGAGCCCACGCCTGCACGGTGCCCGGCACCCACGAGTCGCCGATCACCGAAGCCGCCCTGCTGGCCCCCTGACCCGCGGCGGTCGGACCGCCAGATTGTCTACAACGGAACTATCCGCTACGGTCTCTCATGTCACTTCACTTCCAGGAGGAAACATGAGCGAGAACCAGTCGGGGCCCGCCCCCCGGTCGCTGACCGAGGAGGCGCTGGTGAAGCTCCTCGGCGAGCAGCAGTTCGGGGTGCTGGCCACGGTCAGGCGCACCGGTCACCCCGCCCTGTCCACCGTGCTCTACCGGTGGGACCCGGCCGCTCGGGTCGTCAGGATCTCCACGACGGCCGACCGGCTCAAGGCGCGGCAGGTGCGCAACGACCCGCACGTCGCCCTCCACGTGCGGGGCCCCGACGTCTGGTCGTTCGCCGTCGCCGAGGGCGAGGCCGAGGTGTCCTCCAGCCCCGAGGAACTGCTGGCGTTCGCGGGCGAGCAGCCGGACCCCGCCGCCTTCCTGGACCAGCAGGCGCGGGAGCGCCGCGTGGTGATCAGGATCGACGTCTCCCGCCTGTACGGCACCGCCCTGGACCTCCCCTGACCCTCCCGGCCCTCGTCCTCCGGGCACCCCGGCGGCCCGCGGCCCGCGGCCCGCGGCCCGCGGCCCGCGGCCCGCGGGAACGATCCCTAGTCGCCCGCAGGAACGATCCCTAGTCGAACGTGACGCGCACGCCGTTGCTGAGACCCGAGTCGTGCAGCTCCACCCCGGCCGGCCGGGCGGCCCTGGGCAGCTCGAACACCACCGTGCCGGTGAAGGAGGCGCCCGGGCCGACCCGTACCGGCGTGATCTCCGAGCCCTCCTTGTCGAGCAGCCGGACGCCGCCGTGCAGCCGGTCGTCCGCGTCGAACAGCTTCTGCTGGCCCGGGTAGAGCACCCTGGCCTCCTCGCCGATGTTGTCCACCCGCACCGTGACCCGGCAGGTGCGCTGCTCGGCGGACCTGGCTGGCTTCGGGCACGCCGTGGCGGTCACCGCGAACCTCAGCCGGCCGTCCCGCACCGGGGGGTCGGCGCCGCTCGCGGCCGGCGCCCGCGACGCCCAGGCGATCACGGCCAGCACCAGCACCAGCAGCACCACGGCGATCACCACGGCCGTCACGCAGCCCGTGAAGACGCTGCGGCGCGGCGGGGTCGGCGCGTACCTGCCCGTCGGCGGCAGCGGCCCCTGACCCGTGTGCCGTCCCGCCGGCGGCGGCAGCGGTCCCTGCCCCGTCTGGTGGTGCGGCGCACGGCCCGGCGGCCGCGCCGGCACCGGACCGGTCCGCTCGGCGGGCGGCACCTGGCCCGTCAGGTGGGCGGGCGGCACCGGGCCGGTCCGCTCGGTCGGCGGCACGTGGCCCGCCGGGCGCACGTGCGGGACGGGCCCGCTGCGCTCGGCCGGGGGCACCTGCCCCGCCTGGGCGGCGAGATGGGCGGGCGGCACCGGACCGGTCCGCTCCGGCGGCGGCACGGGGCCGGGCGGCGGTTGCGGGGCGCGCGCCGTACGCGACGACGCCCGCGGGTGCGGTGGTGGAGCCGGCCGCCCCCGGCCGCCGGGGGGACCCTGCGGCCCGCGCGGACCCTGCGGGAACTCCGCCAGCGGCGGGAACTCCGTGGAGTTCCACGTGTCGGTGAGGTGGCGGGTCGCGGCGAGCTGCGCGGCCGGCTCGTCGGCCGCCCCCACCAGCTCCAGCAGCAACTGCCGCGCGGCCGGTCGGCGCGCCGGGTCGGGATGGATCGCGGCGGCGACCAGCCGGTCCAGCGGCGCGGGCAGCCCCCGCAGGTCGGGCGGCGCGGTGCGGGCGCGGGCCGCCATCACGTACGCGTCACCTTCGCCGAACGGGTGCCCGCCCAGTCCCGCGTAGGCGATCAGCGACCCCCACGCGAACACGTCGCCCGCCGGGCTGGTCCGGCCCTCGAACACCTGCTCCGGGGCGATCCAGCCGGGCGTGCCCATGACCATCCCGGCGTTGGTGTGGCGCGAGTCGACGTGCGTCGAGCGGGCCAGCCCGAAGTCGATCACCCGCGGGCCCGCCAGCGTCAGCATCACGTTGGCCGGCTTGAGATCGCGGTGCACCAGGCCGGCCGCGTGGATCGCGGTCAGCGCCGCCGCCACGCCCACCGCGGCCGAGTGCAGCACGGACGGCGGCAGCGCCCCGTGCTGGATCAGGTGGTCCTCGAGCGAGACGCCGTCGATGTACTCGGTGACGAGGTAGAGCAACCCGTCGTGTTCGCCGTGGTCCAGCACCCTGGCCGTGCAGAACGAGGCCACCTTGCGGGCGTTGGACACCTCCTCGTGGAAGCGCGCCCGGTAGACCGGGTCGGCGGCGTAGTCGCGGCGGATCGCCTTGAGCGCCACCTGCGCGCCGCCCTCGCCCCTCGCCAGGTAGACGGTGCCCATGCCACCCGAGCCCAGGCGGCTGACCAGCTCGTAGGGGCCGATCGCCGGCGGGTCCTCGGGCGTCAGCGCGGTGCCCGCGGAGCGGCCTAGCTGCCCCAACGTCGCTGTCCTCTCGCCGTCGTCATCCCGCCCGCCTCAACCGACCGATCCTCCGCCCGGCATGCCCTTTTCTCCCCAGACTCTAACGGAGGAAGGCCCTGCCCGGTGGCCACCTGACCCGCCCGGCGGCGGGTGGCTTCCGCCCGAGCCCCATGATCGCCCCGGCGCGGTGTCCCCGTCTCCGGCGGCCGGACCGCCCACTCGCGGAGAACGGCCAGTTCACGCGCGTGAGACGGCCGGACCCGACCATCGTCCCGCGCGTGCGGAAGCGCGTGAGCGCACCCGGCCGGTTTCTCCGGCAGGGTGCGCTCGCCGCCACAGGTGGTTCAGCGCAGGGCGGCGGCCTCCGCAGCGAGCTTCTCCACACGCCCCCAGTCACCGGCGGCGAGCGCGTCGGCCGGGGTGAGCCAGGTGCCGCCCACGCAGCCCACGTTCGGCAGGGCGAGGTAGTCGGCCGCCGTGCCCGGCCGGATGCCGCCGGTCGGGCAGAACCGCACGTCCGGCAGCGGACCCGCCAGCGACTTCAGGTACGGCACGCCGCCCGCCGCCTCGGCCGGGAAGAACTTCAGCTCCGTCAGCCCCCGCTCCGCCAGCGCCATCACCTCGGAGGCCGTGGCCGCCCCGGCCAGGAACGGCACGCCGCTCGCCACCATGGCGTCCGCCAGCGACGGCGTGGCGCCGGGGCTCACCAGGAACTTCGCGCCGGCGGACACCGAGGCGGCCACGTCGGCGGGCGTGCGGACGGTGCCGGCGCCGATCACGGCGTCGGGCACCTCGGCGGCGATGCGCCCGATCGCCTCCAGCGCGGGCTCGGTGCGCAGCGTCACCTCGATGACCGGCAGGCCGCCGGCCACGAGCGCCCGCGCCATCGGCACGGCGGTCTCCACGTCGTCGATCACCACGACGGGGATCACGGGGGCGAGGTCGAGCAGGCTCATGGGATTCTCCTCATCGGCCCGCGCGGGGGGCACGGTCGCCGGCCCCCGCGCGGCTGTCATACGCCCGTCAGGGGCGTCGCGGTGGTGGTGGTCAAGCTGCCGGCCGTGACCCCGGCGGGCGGGCCGGTGCTCAGACCGGCAGGCGGACCGGCGGGCGCGGCGGCGGCCCGCCGGGCGAGCCAGGCCGCCGCGCCGGTCAACGCGGGCTGCGGCGCCACGATCAGCATGGTCGCGATGGCGTCCAGGTATCCCGACATGGCCGGGTTCGCCGTGAACCTGGCACGGAAGTCTCCGGCGCACACCCGTTCCACGATACGGGGCAGCACGCCCCCGCCCAGGTAGACCCCGCCACGGGCGCCCAGGGTGAGGGCCACGTTCGCGGCGAAGCTGCCCAGCATCCCGCAGAACACCTCGATCGTCTCCGCGCACAGCGAGTCGTCCTGCCGCGCCACGATGTCGGCGGCGGTCAGCTCGGGCGCGGTCACGCCGTTCACCTCGGCCAGCGCCCGGTGCAGCCGCACCAGGCCGGGCCCCGACAGAATCCGCTCGGCCTCTACCTGGTCGGCCCCGGCAGCGGCGGACGGGACGACGCCGGACGGGACGACGCCGGACGGGACGGCGGCGGACGGGACGGCGCCGGAGGCGCGGCGGGCCTGGACGCGCAGGACGCGCAGCACCTCCAGCTCCCGGTCGTCCTGCACCGGCACGGTGACGTGCCCGCCCTCGCCCGGGAGCGGGACCCAGCCGCCGTCCACCGGCACCAGTCCGGCCACGCCGAGCCCGGTGCCCGGCCCGAGCACGGCCTTCACCCCGTGCCCGGGCGCCGGGCCGCCGACCCGCACCAGGTCGTCGCCGTCCAGATGCGGCAGCGACAGGGCCAGGGCCTCGAAGTCGTTGAGCAGCGTCGCGTTCGGCACGCCGAGGTCGTGGGCGGAGCCCGCCCACGGCAGGTTCGTCAGGGCGTAGCGGCCGCCTTCGACGGGCCCGGCGACCGCCAGGCACGCCGCTCCAGGCCGCGCGCCGCCGGCGTGATCGGCCAGGTAGGCCGCCACGGCGTCGGGCAGCGTGCGGTGCTCGGCGCCGGCCAGGACCGCCACCTGCGACGGCCGCGCGCCGGGGCCGGTGACCAGCCCGAAGCGCGCGTTCGTCCCGCCGACGTCGGCGACCAGCCACGGGTAGGGCAGGGCGCTCACCGTCCGCCGGTCCCCGCACGTTCGCCGGACACCGCCCGGGCGCCGGCCGGCAGCCGGCCCGTCTCCAGGTGCGAGGCGCCCGCCTCGGCGGCGAAGCCGAGGCCGGGACCGTGGTCGGGCGACTCGGCGCCGCTGATGCCGAAGATGCCCGCGCCCTGCTCGGCGTGCCCCGCCATCCGGCGGAACGTCGCGAACAGCTCCCGGCCGGTGCCGACCCACTGGGCGTCGCTCAGCGGCCGGCCGGCCGGGGTGCGGCGGGCCAGCTCCTCGGCCGGCACCAGCAGCTCCAGCGTCCCGGCCGCCGAGTCGAGCCGGATCGCGTCGCCCTCGCGCACCAGCGCGATCGGGCCGCCGTCGGCCGCCTCGGGCGACAGGTGGATGGCCGCGGGCACCTTGCCGGACGCGCCGGACATGCGGCCGTCGGTGACGATCGCGACCCGCTGGCCCCGGTCGAGCAGCACGGCCAGCGGGGGGGTCAGCTTGTGCAGCTCCGGCATGCCGTTGGCGCTCGGCCCCTGGTAGCGGATGACCGCGACGAAGTCCTGCCCGTCCAGCTCGCCCGCCTCGAACGCGCGCAGCAGTTCGAGCTGGTCGTCGAACACCTTGGCCGGCGCCTCGATCACCAGGTGCTCGGGCTTGACGGCCGACACCTTGCTGACGGCGCAGCCCAGGTTGCCCTCCACCATGTGGATGCCGCCGTCGGCCGCGAACGGGTCCGACACCGGCCGCAGCACGTCGAGGTCCTTGCTGCCCCCGGTCACCTGCTCCCACACCAGCGCGCCGTCACGCAGCTCGGGCGCCGACCGGTAGTGGTCCAGGCCACGGCCGGCCACCGTGAGCACGTCGGCGTGCAGCAGCCCGGCGTCGATGAGGTCGCCGATGAGCACCTGCATGCCGCCGGCGTCGCGGAAGTGGTTCACGTCCGCCTGGCCGTTGGGGTAGATGCGGGTCAGCGACGGCACCGCCTTCGACAGGCACGCCAGGTCGTCCCAGGTGAGCACGATGCCCGCGGCGGCGGCCATCGCCACCAGGTGCAGGGTGTGGTTGGTGGAGCCGCCGGTCGCCAGCAGCGCGACACAGGCGTTCACGATCGCCTTCTCGTCGACCAGCTCGCCGACCGGGGTGTACTCGCCGCCGTGCGCGGTGATCTGCACGGCCCGCCGTCCGGCCGCCTCGGTCAGCGCCTGGCGCAGCTCGGTGTGCGGGTTGACGAACGTCGAGCCGGGCAGGTGCAGGCCCATGACCTCCATCAGCGCCTGGTTGGAGTTGGCGGTGCCGTAGAAGGTGCAGGTGCCGGGGGAGTGGTAGGACTTGGCCTCGGCGTCGAGCAGCTCGTCGTGACCGACCTTGCCCTCGGCGTACAGCTGGCGGGTGCGGGCCTTGACCTTGTTCGGCAGGCCGGAGGTCATCGGCCCGGCCGGCACGAACACCGCGGGCAGGTGCCCGAAGTGCAGCGCGCCGATCAGCAGGCCGGGCACGATCTTGTCGCAGACGCCGAGCAGCAGCGTCGCGTCGAACATGTCGTGGGACAGCGCGATGGCCGTGGACATGGCGATCACGTCGCGGCTGTAGAGCGACAGCTCCATGCCGGCGCGGCCCTGCGTGATGCCGTCGCACATGGCCGGCACGCCGCCCGCCACCTGCGCGACACCGCCGGCCGCGCGCACCGCCGCCTTCAGCACCGGCGGGTACGACTCGTACGGCTGGTGGGCGGAGAGCATGTCGTTGTAGCTGGTCACGATCGCCACGCCCGGCTTGGCCGTGCCCCGCAGCGCCGGCTTGTCGGCGGCGGGCGCGGCGGCGAAGCCGTGGGCCAGGTTGGCGCAGCCCAGGTGCGCGCGGGCGGGCCCCTTGGCGCGCGCCGCCTCACCGTCGCGGCGGATCCGCTCCAGGTAGACGGTACGGCTGGCGCGGCTGCGTTCGGCGATCCGGTCCGTGATCTCCTGGATGACGGGGTTCAAGGACGCTCCTTCGTTGGGCTGACGGCTGCCGGGGTCGGTGGGCGGGGTCACGATTCCTCCTCGTGCCACGAACGGCCGCTGCGGCCGAGCAGCTCGCGGGCTCCCTGGGGGCCGGCCGTGCCCGCGGGGTAGGGCTCGGGCAGGTCGGTGGAGGCCTCCCACGCGGCCAGGATCGGGTCGATCCACCGCCAGGCGGCCTCGACCTCGTCGCGGCGCATGAACAGCGTCGGGTTGCCCGCCAGCACGTCGGTGAGCAGCCGCTCGTACGCCTCCGGGACGCGCGCGGTGAACGTCTTGCCGAAGCTCAGGCTCAGCGGCACCGGCTTGAGCGTGACCTCGCCCGCGCCGGGCTCCTTGGCCATGATGTGCAGCTCGATGCCCTCCTCGGGCTGCAGCCGCAGCACCAGCCGGTTGGGCGTGCCGCCCGGGAAGATGGAGTGCGGCACGTCCTTGAACTGCACGACGATCTCCGACACGCGCCGCGGCATGCGCTTGCCGGTGCGCAGGTAGAACGGCACCCCGGCCCACCGCCAGTTGCGGATCTCGGCGCGGATCGCGGTGAAGGTCTCCACGCGGCACGACTCCTCGGTCGGCGGGGTGGAGCCGGGCTCGTCGAGGTAGCCGGGCATGCCGTCGCCCTCGACGTACTGGCCGCGCACGGTGAACCGGTCGACCTCGCCGCCCGCGATGGGCCGCAGCGCCTGCAACACCTTGACCTTCTCGTCGCGGATGGCCTCGCGGTCGTTGCGGGCCGGCGGCTCCATCGCGGTCAGGCAGAGGAGTTGGAGCAGGTGGTTCTGCACCATGTCGCGCAGCGCGCCCGCGTGGTCGTAGTAGCCGCGCCGGCCGGGAGTGCCGACGGTCTCGGCGGCGGTGATCTGCACGTGGTCGATCCAGAGGGAGTTCCAGATCGGCTCCAGGAAGGCGTTGGCGAAGCGGAGCACGAGCAGGTTCTGCACCGTCTCCTTGCCCAGGTAGTGGTCGATGCGGAAGATCTGCCGCTCGTCGAAGATCGCGCCGACCTCGTCGTTGATGTGCTGCGCGGAGGCGAGGTCGTGGCCGAGCGGCTTCTCCAGCACCACCCGGGAGCGGGGCGTGACCAGGCCGGCCGCCGCCACCTCCCGGCAGAACGCGCCGAACGTCCGCGGCGGGCTCGCCAGGTAGAACACGCGGTCGCGGTCCTCGTGCCCGGCCAGCAGCGCCGCCAGCGTGTCCCATCCTGAACCGCCGGGACCGGCCTCGCCGTCGGCGTTCTGGACGCCGACGTCGACGGTCACGTGGTGCAGCCGGTTCAGGAAGCGCCGCCACCCGGCCGGGTCGTCGTCGGGCACCTGGCCGCCCACCTCGGCGTCCACCTTGCCGCGGAAGTCCTCGTCGTCCAGCCCGCCGCGCGACAGGGCGATGACGCGGGTCTCGGGGGAGAGCCGGCCGTCCCTGTCGCTGTGGTACAGCGCCGGGAGCAGCTTGCGCATGGACAGGTCTCCGGTGCCGCCGAACACCACCAGATCGGCCGTGTACGCGGCGGACGTCGGGAGCGCGGACGTCGAGAGGGAGGACAAGGCGGAACTCCGATGATCTGTAAGAGGGACAGAACGGACACTAGCCAGAGTTTGGGTCGTGCACAAGCGAAGTTTTGGCATCTGAGATGAAAAAGTCTGGAGTTTTCATTACCTAACCTCCTGTGGTTCACTAAGCCGATGGCCCGACGTACCGCCGCGACGCTCGCCACGAGTGGCGAGGTGCTCCGCCTGATCCGCACGGGCGAGGCCGTGACACGGGGGGACCTCGGCCGGGTGACCGGCCTGTCCCGACCCGCGGTGCAGTTGCGCGTCGGCGAGCTGCTCGACCGCGGCCTGGTCGTCGAGCGCGCCGACGCCCCCTCCACCGGTGGGCGGCCCCCGGTCCGGCTGGAGTTCAACGCCGCCGGCGGCGTGGTGCTGGTGGCCGCGCTCGGCGCGACCCGCACCCGGGTCGCCGTCTGCGACCTCGCCGCCCGCGAGCTGGCCGGCCGGGAGTTCGCCATGGACGTCGAGCAGGGGCCCGACGTGGTGCTGCCGCTGCTCATGGACACCTGGGACGAGCTGCTCGGCGACCGTCCCCGTTCGACGATCAAAGGCGTCGGCATGGGCGTGCCCGCGACCGTGGAGTTCGCCGAAGGCCGCACCGAGAGCGCCCGGGTGATGGCGTCGTGGACCGGTGTGGTGATCCCGCCGATCATCCGCGAGCGCTTCCCGGTGCCCGTGCTCGTCGACAACGACGTGAACGCGCTGGCCATCGGCGAGCACCGGGGCGTCTACCCGGAGCTGGGCGACCTGATGTTCGTCAAGGTGTCCACCCGGATCGGCGCGGGAGTCATCGCGGGCGGAGAGATCCTGCGCGGCGCCATGGGGGCGGCCGGCGAGATCGGCCACATCCCCGTCCGCGACGGCCTCGGCGTGCTGTGCCGCTGCGGCAACGTCGACTGTGTCGACTCGGTGGCGAGTGGCACCGCGCTGCTGCGCCAGCTCCGCGAGGCGGGCAAGGACGTCAAGACCATCGGCGACGTGACCGCGCTGGTGCGCGCCGGCGACGCCCGGACGATGGCCACCGTGCGCGAGGCGGGCCGCCGGATCGGCGAGGTGCTGGCCGGAGCGGTCAACATCCTCAACCCGTCGGTGGTGGTGCTCGGCGGCGACATGGCCGAGACGTTCGGGCCGCTGGTGTCCAGCATCCGGGAGGTCGTCTACCGCCGCTCCACCGCGCTCGCCACCCGGCGGCTCCGCATCGAGCCGAGCAGGCTCGGCGCGGGGGCGGGCATCAGCGGCTGCGCGGTGATGGTCCTCGACCATGTCCTGTCGCCCGACGCCGTGGACGACAGCCTGACCAGACGTGCAGCTTCCGCGTCATAGCGCCCCGAAAAGGGGTTTTTGGTGTGGCAACATGTGCCGAATGTGGCATTGGACTTTACGGCTACCTCTGTGGCGCTCGCTCTCGCTGTGACCGGCTGCGGTGTCGTGCCCTTGCCGGGGGCGAAGGACCCGGCGACGCGCCCCCCGTCCGCCGCCCCCACCCCGTCGGGTCCGGCGACGGCCACACCCCCGTCGAGCGCCCCGCCGGTCACCCCGGCCGCCGACTCCGGGCCCGCGCTGGCGGTCACCCACAGCTGGTCCGCCGACCTGCAGGACAACTTCTCCAGGAGCAGCGCCTTCGTCTGGGCGTCCGGCGTCGGGGTGCTCGACGCGCAGGCCCGGCGCTGGCTGATGCCCTACTGGCGGGGTGAGGAGTGCCTGTGCACCCACCAGGACCGCGACGGCCTGAAGTACTCCATCGAGCCCGGCGCGTCCATCGGCGTGTACGCCGTCGTGCCGGCCCCGGCGGGCGACCCGGCCACCGCCACGATCGTCACGCCGGCCGCCCCGCCCCTCGTCAACGTGCCCATCAGTGACGACCCGCCGGCCATGGAGCTGCCCGACCTGTCCGGCGTCACCCCGGTGCGCCACCCGGTCACCGCGCCGTCCGAGGCGCTCGACAAGTCGGAGGAGACCGCCGACGACGGCGAGGAGCTGCAGATCAGCCTCTCCTCCGATGTGCTCTTCGCGGTGGACAAGGCCAGCCTGACGGGCAGGGCGCGCACGGTCCTGGCGCGCACCGCCAAGCTCGTGGACGCCTCCTCCGGCACGACCGTCGAGATCGCCGGGCACGCCGACTCCACGGGCACCGACGCCATCAACGAGCCGCTGTCGCGCCGCCGCGCCGAGGCGGTGCGCAAGGCGCTCGCCGGGCTCGTCAGCCGCGACGACCTCCGCTTCACGGCTGAGGGGTACGGCTCGCGCCGCCCTCTCTACAGCAACGACGAGGAGGAGGGCCGCCGCCGCAACCGGCGGGTCACGGTCACCTTCGCCAAGCCGCCTCAGGAGGCCCCGCCGCCCACGGCTGCCGCCTCCCCCTCGACCACCCCGGGTGAGGCGACGGCCGCCGCGCCGGGCCCGACGGTCAGCGCCCGGTCGGAGGGCCAGCCGTTCACGGCGGAGATCACCGGGCTGCGCCGGCTGCCCGGCGGCCTGGGCGTCCTCACCTACCGCCTCACCAACCGGGGTGAACGCGAGGCCTGGCACCACCGGCTCAACTGGTCCAGCGAGTGGATGTCGTACCGCTACCACGCGGCCAGCAACGTCCGCGTCACCGACCAGGCCGAACGCCGCCAGTACCTGCCAGGCCGCGTCGAGGTGGCGGAGGACGACGGCCCGGCCACGTACTGCGCGTGCACCGGGATGGCGGGCGTCCGGCTGGGCACCGGCAAGTTCGCGCCGGGCCAGGCGCGGGAGTTCTGGAGCCTGTTCGGGCTGCCGGCCACCGCCTCCCGGCTCACCGTGAAGATCAGCGACTTCCCGGCCACCGAGGTCGGGGTGACCGGGTGAAGATCCACACCTTTCGGACAAGATCGACAGTTACGGATCTTTCTAGATCAACAAGCAGTAGCGTGGGGTCATCCGTACGGGCGGCATGTGCGCCGCTCATAACAGGAAGGACGACGTCATGCGACAGAAGGCCGCACGTTTCGGCGTGACACTTGCCGTGGCCGGCACCCTTGCCGCCGGTGCCCTCTCCGCCGCCCCGGCCAGCGCCACGACTACGGCCGGCACCACGGTCTCGGCCAGTGCCACGGCCGCGGGCTGGTTCCCCTACCAGGGCTTCCGGACGCTGACGAACTGCGTCAAAGCGGGTACGGCCAAGCTCGTCATGGAGAACTACAAGGAGTACGACTGCCGCTGGGACAGCCCGTACTACATGCTCTGGCTGAGGAAGTAGTCGCGTGAGGCGCTCACGCCTACGGTAGACGGGGTTGGCCCTCCCGGTTGTGCGCCTCCGGGGACCGCACGGCGCCGGGCCCGTCGTCGCGCGGGTCCCGCTGCCTCGTCCGGCCGGGCGGTGTGTGGCCGGACGGGGGGCCGCCCTTCGTGGGCCTGGGCGCCTCCGGCGTGGCCGGCGGGGGAACGCTCCGGGAGGGGTGGGCGGTGCCGGGCGGCCGGGCGGTCCTGACGGGTTCACGGGAGGCCGTCTGCTTCGGCGGCGTCGCGGGGAGCGTGCGGCGCGCGCGCTCCGGCTCCGCGAGCGTGCGCGTCCGGGACGGAACCGTGCGGGAAGGGGCCGCGCTGGGGGTGCCGGAGGGCTCCCGGCGGGGGGTGCCGGGGACGTGCGTGTCCGGAGGATCGGCGGAGCGCGTCAGATGCGCGGGCGGGACGGTGCTCACCCGGCCGGAGGAGGGGGAGCGGTGGGCGCCGCCCGTGGCGGCCACCGTGACCGGTCGGACCGGGCCGCCGGGCGGCAGGTCGGCGGGCGAGAGCCGGGTCCCCGAGAGCTCCCCGCCGCCCAGGACCGCCGCCGTGGTCAGCAGGATCGTGCCGGTCAGCACGCCGCCGACCATCAGGACACGTCCGCGCCGCTCGGTGTCGCTCACAGGGGCCGATGATAGTGACCCGGCATCACTGGTCGCGCTGTTCCCGGCCAATTGTGATCAAGACGATTGAGGGGCGGGGTCTCCCTCTGAGGGGCGTCGTTCCCCGGAAGCGGGCGGTCTCAGCAGGTGCACAGCAGGCTGCGCAGGGCGGTCTCCAGGCACTGCCCCGTGTGCGCCGGCACCGGCCACGGGAAGCGGACCAGCGACCCGTCCACGTGCACCGTCGCCCCGAACCGGTCGAGCTCCCACAGCCACACCTCACCCGCGCCGTCCCCCGGACCGTCGCCGAGGCGCCGGGAGACTCCGCCGGTGAGCTGCGCCCGGTGTGCCTCGTTGACGTGGGCCAGCACCCGTTCGGCTGTCTCGGCCAGCGGGTCGGGGTCGGCGTCGAGGTAGTCGTCGGCGTCGAGCATCCCGGACTCCTGGCCGGTCAGGTAGGCCACCTGGGCCACGTCGAGCCGCAGCAGCCGGGGCGCGCCGGGCTCGCCGTACCTCTCCAGCGCCTCGAACAGCGCCTCGTCCGGGCTCGCCGCCGCCACCGCGACCGCCGCTGCGCGCGCCTCGGCGGCCGGGACGGGCTGGGCCCAGCCCTGCACCTCGATCAGCCCGCGCGGATGCTCCACCTCGCCCAGCCGGCGCGTCGCGGTGAGGTTCACCGCGACGACCGCCTCGTCGTCGAGCCCGTGCAGTCGTTCGCCCGGCCGCACCAGCAGCACGGGACGGCCCCGCTCGTCCACGCCGCCCCGGGCGGGGGAGGAGACGCCGTCGAGGGTCATGCGGGCGAGAGCCGAGGACGCGGCGAGCGTGCGGACGCGTTCGGGGATCGGCAGCATGGGGGCTCCTTGAGATCGCAACCAATAGTAGGTTAGCCTCACCTAAGTAAGGATTACCTAATCACATTGAGGTGAACGTGCGCTACACCGGTCCGAAGGTGCGCCTGTCGCGCCGCGCGGGCGTCCCGCTGACCAGGAAGGCCGTGCGCTACTTCGAGCAGCGCCCCTACCCGCCCGGCGAGCACGGCCGGAAGACCAACCGCCGCAACACCGGCGACTACGGACTGCGCCTGCTGGAGAAGCAGAAACTGCGCTGGTACTACGACGTGTCGGAGCGGCAGCTACGCCGCTACTGGGACCTCGCCGTGCGCAAGCCGGGCGCGTCCGGCGCCGAGCTGGTCGCCCTGCTGGAGACCCGTCTGGCCTCGCTCGTGCTGCGCGCTGGCCTCGCCCCGTCGATCTACGCGGCCCGGCAGTACGTGACGCACGGGCACATCGCCGTGGACGGCCGCAAGGTGGACATCCCCAGCTATCTCGTCAAACCCGGCCAGGTCGTCACGGTGCGCGAACGGTCGCGCCGGATGCAGCCGTTCGTGGCCGCCGCCGAGGGCGTGCACGCCGACGAACGGACCGCGCCGTACCTGTCGGTGGACCACGCCGACCTGCGCTTCACCCTGACCGCCAAGCCCGAACGCGAGCAGATCACGGTCCCCGTGGACGAGCAGCTCGTCGTGGAGTTCTACTCCCGCTGAGGCGGCCGGGGGCGTCCCGGCCCACGTGACACCGGTGACGGCCGGCGTCCGGTGGGCCGGGCGGCGCTACTTCCCGCGCGCGGGCTCGGCGAGCGCGAGCTGCCGCCGCAGCGCGGCGACGCGGATGCGTTCGCGCACGGGTGGGGGCTCCTCGGGACGGGCTGCCTGCCCCACCATCAGAGCCTCCCGAGGGGACCGGCGGCTTCAGCCGCCGGGGGAATCGGGAGCGGAGGGCCGTCAAGGCCCGAGCGTGCCGTGACCTGTCGGGTCTGCGGATCACGGGTCTCCTTCCGGGTTTGGTCGGTGCCTGCCGGTACCGTGGTCGCGTCGTTACCGAGCGTGGGAGGTGGGTGTGCGCAGGTCGTTCAAGTTCCTGCTGCGCCCCACCAGCAGGCAGGCCGCCGCGCTGGCCGCTTGCCTGGAGGATCACCGGCAGCTGTACAACGCCGCGTTGGAGCACCGGCGCACCGCCTACGCCAAGGCGGGTGTCACGGTCCGGTACGGCGATCAGTCGGCGGAGTTGAAGCACATCCGCGCCGACGATCGTGAGGGTCAGGGCCGGTGGTCGTTCTCTTCGCAGCAGGCCACGCTGCGCCGGCTGGACAGGGCGTTCCGGGCGTTCTTCGACCGGGTCAAGGCCGGGCGCGCGCCGGGGTTCCCGCGTTTCAAGGGGCGGGGCTGGTTCGACACGGTGCAGTGGCCGAAGGACGGCGACGGTTGCCGGTGGGATTCCCAACCCGAGCATCCGGCCGCCACGTTCGTGCGCCTTCAGGGCGTCGGCCACGTCCGGGTGCACCAGCACCGGGCCGTGAAGGGCCGGGTGAAGACGATCAGCGTGAAGCGCGAGGGCCGCCGCTGGTACGTGGTGTTGTCGTGTGACGATGTGCCCGCGCAGCCGCTGCCCGCCACGGGTGTGGTCGCGGGGATCGACCTGGGTGTCGCCTCGCTGGTCACGACCAGCGACGGCCACCACATCGACAATCAGCGGCACCTGGCCGCCTGCGCCGGCCGTCTGGCATCGGCCCAGCGAGCTCTCGCCCGCCACAAGCGCGGGTCCCAGCGCCGCCGTAAGGCCGTGGCCCGGGTGGCGGCGCTGCACGCCAAGGTCCGCCGCCAGCGGATCGACGGCGCGCACAAGGCTGCCTTGGCGCTGGTCCGTGGCTGCGACGTGATCGTGCACGAGGACCTGCGGATCGCGAACATGACCCGTTCGGCGTCCGGCACGATCGACGCGCCCGGCCGTAACGTCGCCGCCAAGTCCGGGCTCAACCGGAGCATCCTGGACGCGGGTTGGGGGGTGTTCCTGACGATCCTCGCGCACAAGGCTGAAAGCGCCGGTCGAGAGCTGATCGCAGTCGATCCCCGCAACACCTCCCGCACCTGCGCCCGCTGCGGGCACGTGGCGAAGGACAACCGTCTCACCCAGGCCGCGTTCGCCTGTACGGCGTGCGGGCACACCGCGCACGCCGACGTGAACGCGGCGATCAACATCCGCAGGGCAGGGCTTGCCCTTCGCGACGCTGCGGAAGCGGCTTAGCGAGAAGCCGCTCCCTTCAGGGAGCGGAGGAGTCACGATGGCGTAAGTGATCACCACCGCATGGTGATCAACGGGTGGGCGTCAGGCGGAAGACCCGCAGCTCGCGCCCCGACCTTTCGGTGTAGCGGTCGTAGAGCGGCCAGTTGGCCAGCAGGCGCGGCCATGCCTCGGCGCGCGCCTCGCCGGTCAGCAGCGTGGCCACCACGGGGATCTCACGGCCCCGGTGGCTGACGGTGGCCTCGGGGTTCTTCAGCAGGTTGGCGCTCCAGGCAGGGTGGGCCGGCCCGCCGAAGTTGCTGCCCACGACGAGGAAGCCGCCGTCGTCCTCGGGCAGGCAGGCCAGCGGCGAACGGCGGGGCAGCCCCGTTCTGGCGCCCGTGGTGGTCAGGACCAGCGACGGGATGACCCGGTCGCTGCTGATCAGCCGGCCGCGGGTGAGCCGGTGCAGCGCCCGGTCGAGCTGCGGGACGAACCGGGGCCCGGCCTTCATGAACCACTCGGTCGAGGCCAGCCATTGGGCGACGGGCTTGAGAACGGCCATCATGCCGCGAGTCTAGCAAGCGCTCGCTCAACTGCCAGGCCCAGACCTGCTGTGGTATAAAACGGCCGTAACCGCCGATGGACGAGGGGCCCGAGCGCAGATGTCCTACCCGAACTACGGTCCTTCCCCGTACGGGCCTCCCCTGACGCACCCCAACGGCACCACGATCCTCATCCTGGGCATCCTGAGCCTCGTCGTGTGCTCGCTCATCGGCCCGTTCGCCTGGGTGATGGGCAACCGGGCGCTGCGCGAGATCGACGGCAGCGGCTACGTCTACGAGAACCGCGGCGCGGTGCAGGCCGGCCGCGTCTGCGGCATCATCGGCACCTGCCTGGCGCTGGCCGTGATCGGTCTCTACGCCCTCTTCGCGCTGATCTTCGGCGGGTTCGCCATCCTGGACGGGATCTCCCGCTAGCCCCGTCGCCGCCCGGCTCCGTCGCGGAGCCCACGGCTCCCGGGGTTCCCGCAGTTCCCGCGATCACCGCACGGGACGCCGGCCGTAGTCGCCGATCCCCGACTCCAGCCGGTCGAACGCCGCGCGCGCCTGCTCGCGCAGCGCGGCCAGCGCCTCGTGCCTGCTCTCGCCCGCCATGGTGCGGCGCAGCAGGTGACGGGCGACCAACTGGGTCAGGCTGAGGATCTGCGTGGCCACCAGCTCGGGCGCCAGGTCGTCGGGGTCGGCGCCGGTCTCCTCGGCGATCGTGGCGGCCAGCCCCAGCGTGGTCAGATGGTCGAGCTCGCGCGCCCGCGCCCGCAGTGACGGGCTGTCCGCCACCAGCTTGCCGAACGTGTCGGCCCCCTCGTTGAACCCGTAACGCCAGTCGCCCGCGTCCATCGCCGCGAAGAAGTCGCGGCGGAAGGCCGCCACCACGCTCTCGCCGGGGGCGCGCTCGCGCACGACCCGGTCGTAGGACTCCTGGAGCTCCTGCTGCCGGTCGAGGAACAGGTCCTCCTTGGTGCCGAAGTAGTTGAAGACCGTGTTGACCGACACGTCGGCCGCCCGCGCCACTTCCGCCACCGTGACGTTGTCGAAGCCCTTCACCATGAACAGCCCCATGGCCATGTCGGCGATGCGCCGCCGCGTCTCCCGCTTCTTGCGCTCGCGCAGCCCCTCCTCCATGCCCTCATGCTACCCAGTTTGCAGTGACACCAAAATTACAGTTACTCTAATTTTGGAGGCGATGAAAAATGATCGAGACGCGAGGACTCAGCAAGACCTTCAAGGACGGCGCCGAGGCCGTCCGTGGCGTGGACATGACCGTGGGGCGGGGCGAGATCGTCGGCTTCCTCGGGCCGAACGGCGCCGGCAAGACCACGACCAAGCGCATGCTCACCACGCTCCTGCGGCCCACGGCCGGCACCGCCACCGTGGCGGGCCACGACCTGCTGGCCGACCCCCGGGGCGTGCGCCGGCACATCGGCCACGTGTCGCAGGGCGGCGGCGTCAACCTGGCCGTCCCCCTCGACGGCGAGCTCGAACTGCAGGCCATGCTGCACGGCCTGACCCGCGCCGAGGCGCGCGGGCGCGTCGGCGAGGTGCTGGAGCGACTGGACCTGCGTGACCTGCGGCACCTGCCGGGCGGCGCGCTGTCGGGCGGGCAGCGACGCCGCTTCGACATCGCCTTCGGCCTGCTGCACCGGCCCGCCCTGCTCTTCCTCGACGAGCCCACCACCGGGCTCGACCCGCAGAGCCGGGCCCACCTGTGGGACCACATCCGCGCCCTGCGCGACGAGCACGGCATGACGGTCTTCCTGACCACCCACTACCTGGACGAGGCCGACGCCCTCTGCGACCGCCTGCTGATCATCGACCACGGGCGGATCGTGGCCCACGGCGGCCCGGCCGAGCTGAAGGCCGGCGGGCGCACCCTCGACGACGTGTTCCTCGACATCACCGGCAGGTCGCTGCGCGAGGAGGTGACCGCGTGACCGCGTTCGCCGCCGCGTCGCGCGACACGTGGCTGCTGTTCCGCCACGGATTCGCCGCCACGATGCGGCAGAAGGCCGGCGTCGTCTTCGGCGCCGTCCAGCCGATGCTCTTCCTCGTGCTGTTCGGGCCGATCTTCGCCACGATCGGCACCTGGGAGACGCTCGTGCCCGGCCTGATCGTCCAGCTCGGGCTGATGAGCACGGGCCTGGCCGGGTTCGGCATCGTCATGGAGAGCAGGTTCGGGGTGCTGGAGCGGATGCGGGTCACCCCGGCCAGCCGGCTCGCGCTGCTGCTCGGCCGGGTGCTCAACAACGTGGCCACGCTCGCCGTGCAGACCGCGCTGCTGCTCGCCGCCGGGTTCGCCTTCGGGCTGCGGGTGCCGCCCGCCGGCCTGCTCGCGGCGTTCGTGCTCGTCATGCTGCTGGGGGCGGGGCTGGCCGCGCTGTCGTACGCGGCGGCGCTGACGCTGAACGAGCACCTCTTCGCGCCCGTGATGACGACCGTGGTCGTCCCGCTCACCCTGCTGTCGGGGGCGTTCCTGCCGATGTCGATGGCGCCGGGCTGGCTGAATGGCCTCTCCTACGTCAGCCCCTTCCGGTACGTGCTGGAGGCGCTGCGCGAGCTGTTCGCCGGCCACTACGCCACCACCACCGTCTACGTGGGGACGGCGGTGACCGTGGTCTTCGCCGTGGCCGGCCTGGCCGTCGGCACCCGGGCGTTCCACCGCGAGAACGCCTGACGACGGCGGGCCGCGCGCCGCAGGAGCACCGGTGCGCGGCCCGCCGTCGTCAAACCGCCGCCCGGCGGCGCAGGGCGGCGATGACACCGGCCGGGTCCACGACGCCGTAGCCGTGGTCGTAGTCGAAGCCCAGCGCGCCGCGGTCGTCGGCGGTGCGCCGCAGCAGCGTGCGGAGCTGGGCCGGCGACAGCCGCGGGCACGGCCACCGGGTGCGCACCGCGGCCACCAGCCCGGCCAGGACGGGCGTCGCCGCCGAGGTGCCCGAGTCGGGCTCGGCCGCGCCGAACGCCTGCGAGCCCGAGAAGTGCGTGTAGGCGCACAGGTCGGGCTTGCGCTCGCTCAACCGGCCGGGGCCCTGGGAGGAGTAGCCGACCCGCTGGCCGCGGACGTCGACGCCGCCCACCGACAGCGCCCGGGGATGGGAGTTGGCGCCCACGATCGGCCGGTCGGCGAACGCGCACCGCCCGTCGCGGCACTGCCTGCCGCAGTTGCCCGCGGCGAACAGCACGTCGGCGCCCGCGTGCTCCAGCGCCCCCACCATCACGTTGAACGGGTGCGCCGGACCGTCGGAGTAGTTGCCCGGATGCCCGACCGGGAAGTCCCACGCGGGCGAGAACGAGCCCCACGAGTTGCTGACCACCAGCGCCCTGGAGTGCTCGGGCTGCGCCTGCAGCACCGCGCGCAGGTGCGCGAACGCCGCCACCGCGTCGGACAACAGGCCGTCGATCGCCGACCCGCCGGGCCGCCTGGACAGCAGCACCGGCAGGTCGAGCACCGAGGCACGGGGCGCGGCGATGAGCGCGTCGAACGCGCACATCGTGCCATGGTCCACCTCGAACTCTCCCGGCCGGCCCCGCACCCCGGCGGGCACCCAGCTCCGCCCGGCGTCGAGGGTGAAGTCGCGGCCAAGGCGGCGGGCGGTGTGGGCGGCGTTGACCCCCGTGTCGAGCACGGCCAGGGCCACGCCGCTCCCGTCGAGGCCCTCGGCGCGCAGCTCCGGCCCGCCGATCAGCCGTTCGACGTCGTGCCAGTCGCCCACCGGCGGGTCACCGCCGCAGGTGAGGCTGGACTCGATCACCGGGTCGGCGAACACGCCGGCGACGTCGGGACGCGCCGCCAGCAGCATCGCCACCCGGGTGGCCGGCTCGTCGTCGGCGAGCGTGCCGCGCACCAGCACCGAGGCGTCCTCGGCGGCCAGGGAGAAGTCGAGCGGCCCGCGCAGCGAGAGCGGGTCGCCGCCCGCCGCCGGGACCGGGCGGGGCAGCGCCACGGGCGTGAAGCCGGCGTCGAGCTCGACGCCCGGCAGCCCGTCGGCGACGTCGGCGGTGCTCGCCGTTCGCTCGGGGTCGGCGACGGCGGCGACCAGGTCGGGGGAGGGGCGGAGCTGGATCAGGACCCGCACGGGGATCACCACCGGAGAGCTGGGGGAAGGAACGTTCCAACACTCCTCCAACCCGCTCCCCGCGTCCAGCGGTATGTAAGGGAAGGACCGGCTGAAAGCAGCACCATGTCGGACACCCGGCCGAGGATTTCCCCGGCCCGGCGACCTTCCGTGATCGTCTCGCGTTCACTACCGTGAGTCGTCATGACGGTCCAGGCGCGAAAGCCGGTCTCCGAGGGCACCGACCACTGGCTGGCGGTCCGGCCGAGGCTCGTCCTCGCCAGCGGGTTCATGCTCTTCCTGGAGCTGGCGCTGATCCGCTGGACCGGCTCCAACATCGTGCACCTGAGCTACTTCACGAACTTCGTGCTGCTCGGCTCGTTCCTCGGCATCGGGCTCGGCTTCCTGCGCGTCGGCAGGTCGGACAGCCGCCCCTACTACTCGCCGGTCGTCCTGTTCGGCCTGGTGATCGTCGTGCTGACGTTCCCCGTCACCGTCGACCGCGACACCGAAGGGGTCCTGTACTGGACGAGCCTGCACACCGAGGGGCCGCCCGCGTGGCTCATCCTGCCGGTCGTCTTCTGCGCGGCCGCGGTGGTGCTCATGGGGCCGGCCGAGCTGGTCGGCCGCTGCTTCCCGGAGCTGCCGCGGCTGGAGGCCTACCGCTACGACCTCATCGGCAGCCTCGCCGGGATCGCCGCGTTCACGGCGCTGTCGTTCCTCAGCGCGCCGCCCGTCCACTGGGGGATCATCGCGGCCGTCGCGTACGGGGTGCTGCTCGCGCCGGGGCGCGCCGGGTGGCGCGCCGCCGGGCGGCTCGTGCCGTACCTGGGGCTCGTCACCGTGCCGTCGCTCGCGGTGGTGTCGCTGCTGCTCGCCGAGTCGCTGACCGCCGGGGCGCTCTGGTCGCCGTACTACAAGGTCACCCACAGCCAGGGCCGGGTGCTGGACGTGCCGGTGACCGACATCGCCGTCAACGGCATCCCGCACCAGCAGGCCGTGCCCGCCGCCGCCCGGCTGCAGTGGGAGCGCCAGTACGGCCTGCCGTACGAGCGGGCCGTCGCGCCGCCCGGGGAGGTGCTCATCGTCGGCGCGGGCAGCGGCACGGACGTCGCCATCGCGCTGTCCAAGGGCGCGAGCCGCGTCGACGCGGTCGAGATCGACCCCAAGCTGCGCGAACTGGGCGGCTCCGGGCACCCCGACCGCCCCTACGCCGACCCGCGCGTCACCACGCACATCACCGACGGCCGCGCGTTCCTCGAACGCACCTCGGCCCGCTACGACCTGATCCTGTTCGCGCTGCCCGACTCGCTCACCCTGGTGTCGGGGGCCAGCTCGCTGCGGCTGGAGAGCTACCTGTTCACCGAGGAGGCCATGCGGGCCGCCCGCGACCGCCTCAAGCCCGGCGGCGCGTTCGCCATGTACAACTACTACCGCGAGAGCTGGCTCGTCGACCGGCTCGCCTCGACCGTGCAGGCCGCCTTCGGGCACCGGCCGTGCGTCGACGTGGTCAGCACCGCCGGTCAGCAGGCCGTCATCACCGCCGGCGTGACCCCGGCCGCGCAGCGCTGCGGCGCGCCGTGGGCGGGCGCCACGGCCGCCACCCCGCCGCCCGCCGGCGACGACCGGCCGTTCCTCTACCTCAAGGACCGCACGATCCCGCCGATCTACCTGATCACGCTCGGCCTCATCCTCGCGGTCAGCCTGCTCGCGGTGCGCGTCGTCGCCGGCCCGTACCGGCGGATGCGCCCGTACGCCGACCTGTTCCTGCTCGGGGTGGCGTTCCTGCTGCTGGAGACCAAGAGCGTCACCGGGTTCGCGCTGCTGTTCGGCACCACGTGGGTGGTCAACGCCATCGTGTTCGCCGGGGTGCTGGTGGCGGTGCTCGCCGCGGTCGAGGTGACCCGCCGCTTCCGCACCCCGCCGCTGCCGGTGATGTACGGCGTGCTGCTCGCCGGGCTGCTGCTGGCCTGGCTGGTGCCCAACGCGTGGCTGTTGTCCCTGCCGTTGCCGCTGCGGGCGATGGCGGCGGTGACGGTGGCGTTCCTGCCGATCTTCGCGGCGAACGTGGTCTTCGCCAAGCGCTTCGCGAACACGGCCGACGGCACCGTCGCGTTCGGTGCGAACCTGCTCGGGGCGATGGTGGGCGGCTGCCTGGAGTACCTGGCGCTGATGATCGGGTATCAGGGGCTGCTGATCGTCGCGGCCGTGGTCTACCTGGGCGCGTTCGCCCTGCTGCCCCGCGCCAGGGCCGTGGCCTGACCGGGCTCTGACGGCGCGGGGCCCCCCCCCCCCCCGGGCGGGGGGGGGCGGCGGGCGCGCGGCAGCCCCCCCCCGGCCCCCCCGCCCCGGCCCCCCCCGCGCGGCCCGGGGCCCCCGGGGGCGGGGCCCCCCGGCGCCCCCGCCCCGGGCCGGGGCCGGCCCGGGGCGGGGCGGGGGCCCCCCCCCGCCCGGGCGGGGCGGGGGCCCCCCCCCGTCAGGTCAGAAGCCGCAGAGCTCCTCCAGCGACCTGGCCGACCGCTGGCTGTTGCGCGTCGGCGTCTGCGTCGGCTTGGCGGCGGCCGACGTGCTGGGCGAGGCCGCCGTGCTCGGGGCGGCCGTGCTCGGGGCGGTCGAGCCCGTCGGGGCGGCGGCCGCGACGGCCTGGCGGGGCGGCCTGGTCGAGTCGGCGATCGCCTTCGCCGCCGCGCGCCGGATCTTCACCCAGTCCGGCGAGCCCGGCCAGAAGTCCGGCGGCACGAACTGCATGCTGGTGATCTTGGCGCTCTTCACCTTGAGCGCCAGCCCGACCAGCGGCTCCACGAGCGGCTCCGGGATGTTCGTCTGAGCCAGCCGCTTGGTCGCCTTGGCGATCTTGCTGAAGTTCAGCAGGATCTTGTCCGGGGTGGCCTGCTTGGCGAAGGCGCCGATGACGCAGCGCTGGCGGCCCATCCGGGAGAAGTCGTCGCTGCCCACCCGGGACCGGCCGTACCACAGGGCCTCCTCGCCCGACAGCACGCGGGTGCCCGCCTTGATGGTGCCGGCGGTGCCGTACAGGCCGCCCCACCTGACGTCGTGCTCGACGCGGATGCGCAGGCCGCCGATGGCGTCCACCAGGTCGGCGAAGCCGTACATGTTCATCAGGGCGTAGTAGTCGATCTTGAGTCCGAGCGTGTGACCGATGGCGTCCATCAGCGCCCGCGCGCCCTTGTTCTTGCCGCCCATGATCTGCGGGTGGTCGTTGGCGTACTGCCACACCTCGTTGAGCAGGCCGCCCTGGCCCAGCTCGGCCATGTAGCCGTTGGGGAACTGCTTGTGCAGCGGCGAGGAAGGCGGGAAGCGCACGTGCTGCAGGTTGCGTGGCAGGCTGAACAGCACGGTGTTGCCCGTCTCGACGTCCACGCTGGCCACGTTCATGCTGTCGGTGCGCACGCCGGTGCGGTTGCCGGCCGCGTCACCGCCGAGCAGCAGGAAGTTGACCCGCTTCCTGCCGTTCCACGGGTCCTCCTTCTTGATCGGCGCGGTGCCCGGTTCCGTGTTGACGCTCGGGAAGATCCCTTTGATCGTGTCCCGCACGGTCAGCACCGTGTTGGCCCCCAGCGCGAAGGGCGCCATCACCGCCACGCACAGCACGCCGACCAGGATGCCGGAGACGATCTGGCCCTGCTGGTCGAGCCGGCTCGGGCCGAGCGCCACGTACGAGGTGACCAGCAGCGCGAACCAGCACAGGGCGCCCACCGACAACAGCACGACCATCGTCACCATCATGCTGTTGCCCGCGAAGGCGCCGAGGTTGTCCTTGTTGCGCGTCAGCGCGAAGGCGAGCGCCGCGATCAGCAGGACGGCGTACGCGCCGAGCAGCGCCAGCCCGGTACGGCGGTGCCCGGCGCGCAGGTGTGCGGCGCCGGGCACGATGGCGGACAGGGCGGTCCAGCCCAGGACGGAGCCCGCGTTGAGCGGCTTGGCGAAGCGCGGCGCGCCGGCGGGCGCCCGGCCCGGGCGTCCGCCCGCTCCTTTACCCCCTCCTTTGCCAGGTCCTTTGCCCGTTTCCTTCCCCGCTCCTCGGGCCGGCGGCTTCTGGCGGCCGCCGGGGGAGGCAGCCGCGTCACCCGCGTCGCCCCCGGCGCGGGCGCTGCCCTTGCCGGGAGTGCCGGTCCGGCCCGCGTCCCGGGACCGGGTCCGGCCCGAGCCGACCGGCCGTGGTCCGCCCGGGTCCGCTGACGGGGTCCTGCCCGCGTCGGCGGGTCCCGGGTCGGGGGCCGCGGGACCGCGGGCGCCGGCGCCGGGTTCGCCGCCTGACGTCGGGCGAGGGCGGCGGGCAGGGCGCCGTTTCCTGCCCCCGTTGTCAACCCCATCGCGCTTGCTCACGCCGCTCCTTCACACGCCTACCTGGCAAAACATGGTTTTGCCCCCCGTTGGGCACAAGATTGCCAGGATTCTAGCTCCCATAAGGGGACATCAGAGACATGTGCTCAAGCTGAGATGAACAGCAGAAGACGTCATGACGTCGAGGAGGAAGGCGCCATCCAGGTGTTGCACTGGTAGGCCTGACTCCGCTCCCAGCCCTGCCGGAACCACCGGAAGTTGTTGGTCGGCGAGCCGTGGTCGCGCGGATAGCCGGGATGGTCGCCGACCTGGCCGTGGAAGGCGAACAGGCGGGCCCGGTCCGCGGTGGTGACCGGATAGCTGGCCGCGACGGAACGCATCCACATCCCCCCGAAACAGGTCGCCTGGAGCTCCAGCCTCCGGCTGAGCGCCAGCTTGCCGCTGCTGCTGGTCGAGTCCAGCGTCCGGCGCCACCACGAGTCCATCAGGCCCGTGATGTTCTGCACGTGATGACCGTACTCGTGGGCCATCATGCTGATGATCCCGCCGTGCCAGGAGACGATCTGACCGTAGCCGCGTGAGGTGCCGTTGCCCCTCGCCATGGCCGAGGTCGAGGCGTAGATGGTGTTGTTGCGCGGGCAGTAGTACGGCACGATGCTGCCCCGCGACGGGTAGTCGCCGCACGCGCCCCGGCCCCGGCCGGCCGCGATGGCGTAGTTCGGCGGGCTGAAGGCGATGCCCTGCCTGCGCAGGATCGGCCCCCACGCCCGGTCCATGCACGTGCCGGTCCTCAGGATCAGCGCCTTGAGCTGGGCGTGGTTGTAGATGCTGGCGTTGCCCGCCCGGCAGGTCAGCCGGGGCAGGGCGCCGGCCCGGTAGACGGTGTTGTTCTTCAGGCTCGTGTTCAGCGTGACCTTGGGCTGCTGCGCCGTGGTGTCGCGGGTGCGGGTCGGGGTGGGCCGCCGCGTGGGCTCCTTCGACGGCGACCGGCTCTCCGTCCGCCGGGCGGGCGTCTCGCGCTCGTACGGGGTGTAGGTGGGGATCGCCACCGGCGTGCCGACGTCGCTGCGCGACGAGGTCTTCAGCACCGCCGAGCCCACCACGACCAGCACGAACAGCCCGGCCATCGCCCCGAACACCAGGCCGAGCGCCCCCGCCGCCCCCATGCCGGACCTCCTGCGCGGCGCCTGCGGCCAGCCGTGGCCCTGCGGAGGCACGGGCGGAGGCACGGGCGGAGGCACGGGCGGCGGCACGGGCGGCGACGGCGCGACCGGCGGCATGGGGGGTTGGTACGGGCCCTGAGGGGGCGGCGGGGGCTGCTGCCCGTACGGACCGCCGTGCCCGGCCGGCTGCGGGTGGGGTGGCCAGGGTGGACCGGGCTGCGGCTGGTACGGGGCGCCGGGCTGTTGCCGTGCGCCCGCCGGGGGAGGCCCGTACTGCTGCTGCGGCCCGCCGTACGGCGGTCGCTGGGGTTGCGGCGCGGGCCCCTGGGACGGGGGCTGCGGGCCGGGCCCGTGGAACGGCGGTTGCGGCGCGGGACCCTGGGACGGGGACTGGGGCGCGGGCCCGTACGACGGCGGGTGCGGCGCGGGCTCGTACGGGGGGTTCGCGGGCGGCGCTCCGGCAGGGCCCTGTCCGTGCCCGGGAGGCGGCCACGGCAGCGCCGGCGGCCGCCGCGGCTGCCCGTGCCCCGGGGGCGGGGGATGCTGCCCGTTGCCTGTCACCGTGTCGCCCCCTCTGCTCGCCTGTCCGTATCGCGTGACTCCTCCTGTCACGCTCCGGACCTTTGCCAGATTTTGGGCAGAAGCTTACTGATTTCTCACCTGTCACGGATGTGACAGTGCTCGGTTACAGTCCGAAATCATTCGAGGTGATCTCCGCTATGTTCCGGACCGCGCGGCAGGCCGTGTCCTAGCTTCTTTGCCATGAACCTCCAGCAGCTCCGCTACGTGGTCGCGACTGCGGAGCACCGCACCATGACCGACGCGGCCAGGTCGCTCTACATCGCGCAGCCTGCGCTGTCACGCGCGATCCGCGACCTGGAACGAGAGCTCGGCATGACGCTCTTCGCCCGCTCGGGGCGCGGCGTGGTCGTCACCGCGCAGGGCCGCCGGGTCGTCAAGCTGGCACGGGAGGCGCTCGTCGCCGTCCACGAGATCGAGGGCCTCGCCAGCCACGCCACCTCCGGCGACGCGGAGCTCCGCATCGCCGCCACGCCCAGCCTCGAACCCGGCCTGGCCGGGCGGCTCCTGCCCGCCTACGCCGCCGACCATCCCGGGGTGCGCATCCACATCGTGCGCTGCGACGGCCGCGACGCCGTGGTCAGCGCCATCCGGGACCAGCGCGCGGACCTCGGGCTGACCGACCTGCCCGTGCCCGCCGACCTCGTCACCCATCCCCTCGAACGCCAGGAGATCGTGCTGATCTCGCCGCCCGGCCTCAAACTGCCCAACCCCGTGCCGATGGGCAGGCTGGACGGCATGCGGCTGGCCCTGCCCGCCCGCGGCAGCGTCCGGCGCAGGGAGCTCGACGCCATGTTCGGCAAGTACGCCGTCAGACCGGTGGTCGTGCTGGAGACCGACGAGCGCAACGGCTGGCTCGGCGCCGTGCGCAGCGGACAGGCGTCGCTGCTGTGGTACCGGGGGATGGCCGAGCAGGCGAGCCGGGCCGGTCTGGTGGTCCGCTCGCTCGACCCGGCCGTGCGCCGCGTCATCGCCATCGTCCACGCGCGCCGCCGCCTGCCGCTCATCGCGCAGGACTTCCTGTCCACCGCCGAACGGGGCACCGCCGCCTGACCCCGGCCCGCCCGCCCGTCCGGTCCACGCTCGTCCGGTACACGCCCGGTCCCGGCACGCGGCCCGCCCCGCGTCCGGCCCTCAGCGGGCCACCGGCAGCCGCACCACCACGCGCAACCCCGGCGAGGCGTCCTCCAGATGCACCCCGCCGCCGTGGGCCCGCACCGTCTCCCGCACGATCGCCAGGCCCAGCCCCGCCCCGCCCTCGTCCCGGCTGCGCCCCGAGTCGAGCCGGGTGAACCTGTTGAACACCCGCTCCCGGTCCTGCTCCGGGATGCCCGGCCCGTCGTCGGTCACCGTCAGCACCCCGTCGGCGGTCAACGCCACCTCCACCGTGGAGGAGGTGTGCCGGACGGCGTTGTCCATCAGGTTGGTCAGCACCCGGCTCAGGTCCAGCGCGTCGCCCCGCACCACCACCGGCGCGCAGGCCGTCAGCCGCGCCTCGCCGTACCGGTCGAGGGTCTGGCGCACCACCGCGTCGAGCTCGACCGGCTCGCGCCGGGCGGGCACGCCGCCGCGCTCGTCGAGGCGGGCCAGCGCGAGCAGGTCCTCCGCCAGCCGGGACAGCCGCATCGCGTCCTCCAGGACGCCCTCGGCCGTCTCGCGCCAGTCCTGCCCTTCGGGATGGCCGAGCGCCACCTCCAGTTGCAGCCGGATGCTGGCGAGCGGGCTGCGCAGCTCGTGCGCGGCGTCGGAGACGAGCGCGCGCTGGCGCTGCTCGGCCTCCTCCAGCCTGGCCAGCATGTCGTTGAGCGTGACGGCCAGCGAGTGCACCTCGTCCCGCGCCTCGGGCACCGGCAGCCGGCGCGACCGGGCGGTGTGCGTGATCTCGGCCGCGCCCTTGCGCAGCGCCGCGATCGGGCGCAGGGTACGGCCGATCACCAGCCAGCTCGCCACCGCCAGCAGGACGAGCAGCAGCGGCGTGCCCACGAGCAGCACCTTGCGCGCCGCCGCCAGGCTCTGCCGGATCTCGCCGACGGAGCGGGCGGCGACCACCGTCTGCCCCCGGTCGGCGCTGAGCACCACGGCCCGCAGCGTGCCCGGGATCGCGTACGGCCGGCCGTCCAGGTAGACCGCCCGGCCCTCGCGCAGCGCCCACCTCCTGGTCCGGGCGTCGAGCAGCGGCACCAGCCGGTCGGTGCCGTAGGTGACGTGCGTGATGCGGCCCGAGGCGTCGAGCACCTGCACGACCGTGCCGTCGTGGGTGGTGATGGGACTGGTCAGCGTGCCCTCGTCGGCGTGTACGCGGACCGTCTGCGCCTGCCGGCGCAGCGCGTCGTCGACCGTGTCCACCAGCGTCCGGTCGAGCACGTTGAGCAGCACGACGCCCGACAGCGCCAGGGCCGCCGCCAGCACCGCGCCGGCCACCACGGTCAGCCGGAAGCGCAGGCTGCGCCGCCGCCACCAGACGTGCGGTGCCTCAGCCACGGCGACCGGCCGCCAGGCTCCGGCCGCGGCCCGCGCCGCCACCCGCCGCCGCGTCCACGCCGTCATGATCGGTCACCGTGCTCAGCCGCCGTCGCCCGCGAGCCGGTAGCCCGCGCCGCGCACGGTCTGCAGCGCGTTCCTGCCGAACGGGGCGTCGATCTTGCGCCGCAGGTAGCCGACGTACACCTCCACCACGTTGGGGTCGGTGTCGAAGGTGTCCCACACGTGCTCCAGGATCTCCGCCTTCGACACCACCTCGTCCCGCCGGCGCAGCAGGTACTCCAGCAGCGCGAACTCGCGCGGCGTCAGCTCGACGGGACTTTCGCCCCGCTGCACCTTGCGCCGCGCCGGGTCGAGCGACAGGTCCCCCGCCGTCAGCACGGCCGGCCGGCGTCCGGCGTCACGCCGCAGCAGCGCGCGCAGCCTGGCCACCAGCACCACGTACGAGAACGGCTTGGTCAGGTAGTCGTCGGCGCCCAGGTCGAGCCCGTCGGCCATGTCGTACTCGCCGTCCTTGGCCGACAGCATCAGGATCGGCACCCAGTTGTCCTCGGCGCGCAACTGCTTGCACACGTTGTAGCCCGACAGCCGGGGCAGCATGATGTCGAGCACCACGACGTCGTAGTCGCCCTGCCTGGCCTGGTGCAGGCCCTGCTCGCCGTCGTGGGCGAGATCCACGGCGAAGCCCTCCGCCTGCAGCCCGCGCTGCAGCGCGGCGGCCATGCGCCGCTCGTCCTCGACGACCAGAACTCTCATGCGGTGCATCCTCCCGTGCCGGCCCTGAGACGACGCTGAGAAGGCTGAGAGGCGTCTCAGACAGTCTCAGGTTCGCCTAAGGATGCATCACGCAGGCTCTGCGTATCGACATACCGTTGAGGAGTGACATGCGTAGAGGCACGTTCGTGAGGTGGGGTGTCCCGATCGCCGCGGCGGCGGTGATCGCGGCCGCGGTCGGTGCGGGGCCGGTGATCGCCGCGGTGAGCGGCGCCCCGCCGCTCCCGGAGCGTTCGGCGCGGCAGCTGCTCGCCGACGCCGCGGCCGCCGCCGAGAAGAGCCCGCCGCCCATGTCGGGCACCGTGCAGCAGACCGCGTCGCTCGGCCTGCCCGCGCTGCCGGCGACGGGCACGGGCTCGCCGCTGGCGCTGCTGTCCGGCTCGCACGAGGTCAAGGTCTGGTACGGCGCCCACGGCAAGTTCCGGATCGCCATGCCGACGCAGCTGAACGAGACCAACCTGATCGTCAACGGCGGCCAGGGCTGGTACTGGGACAGCGCCGCCAACACGGCCACGAAGCTCTCCTGGCAGGGCGGCGCGGTGCGCTCGCCCGACCCGGCGGCCTCGGCGCCGGCCGCGACCCCGGGCGAGCTGACCCCGCAGGCGGCGGCGGCGAAGCTGCTGGAGCAGGCGGGCGAGCACACCGCGATCAGGGTCATCAACACCGCCGAGGTGGCGGGCCGCCCGGTCTACCAGCTCGTGCTCGCGCCCAAGGACGACGGCTCGCTGGTGCAGGAGGTGCGCCTGGCCCTCGACGGCGAGACGTACGTCCCGCTGCAGGTGCAGGTGTTTGCCAAGGGCGCGGCCGAGCCGGCCTTCCAGGTGGGCTTCACCCAGGTGACGTTCACCCCGCCCGCCGAGGAGAACTTCACCTTCACCCCGCCCGCGGGCGCCAAGGTGGAGGAGCGCACCCTCGGCCCCGGCGACCTGGCCGGCGAGGCGGAGCACCGCGGCGACGCCGGCAGGGCCGCCGACAGGGCCGCCGACGGCCTGAAGGTCGTCGGCGACGGGTGGACGCAGGTGGCCGTCGTGAAGGCGTCGGCGGCCGACCTGGCGGGAGGCGCGCCGTCGGACGCCCCGCAGGGCGAGCGGCGGGGCCACGGCGGTGACGCCGCCACCGGCCAGGCCGCGCTCGCCGGCCTGCTCAAGTCGGCGACCCCGGTGAGCGGCCCGTGGGGCTCGGGCCGGCTGATCAGCACCAAGCTGGTCACCGCCCTGCTGACCGACGACGGCCGGCTGCTCGTCGGCGCCGTCACGCCGGAGGAGATCACCGAGGCGGCGGGCGTCAGGTGACGACCGTCACGCACGAAGCGGGGGCGCCCTCCGGGGCGGCCCCGCCTTCCGGCCGGGCCGCGCCCGCGATCGTCACGCGCGGGCTGACCAAGCGGTTCCGCGGCGGCCAGGTCGCCGTCGACACCCTCGACCTGAGCGTGCCGCGCGGCTCCGTCTTCGGCTTCCTCGGGCCCAACGGCTCGGGCAAGACCACGACGATCCGCATGCTGCTGGGCCTGGTCGCGCCCACCTCCGGCGAGCACGCCCTGCTCGGGCTGCCGCTCGCCGAGGCGCTGCCGCGGGTCGGCGCGCTGGTCGAGGGGCCGGCGTTCTACCCGTACCTGTCGGGCGAGGCGAACCTGCGCCGATTCGACGCGGCCGATCCCACCGCGCCGGCCGCCACCGTCCGGCGGCGCGTCGGCGAGGCGCTCGACCGGGTGGGGCTGACCGCCGCGGCGGGCAAGCGCTACCGCAACTACTCGCTCGGCATGCGCCAGCGGCTGGCCATCGCCGCCGCGCTGCTGGGCCCGCGCGACCTCCTCGTCCTCGACGAGCCCACGAACGGCCTCGACCCGCAGGGCACCCGCGAGGTGCGCGCGCTGGTCAAGGAGATCGCCGCCGACGGCACCACGGTCTTCGTCTCCTCGCACCTGCTGGCCGAGGTGGAGCAGATGTGCACGCACGCGGCGGTCATGCGGGCCGGCAGGCTGGTCGCGCAGGGCACGATCGCCTCGCTCAACGGCGGTCAGGCCGTCCGCGTCCGGATCGAGACGCCCGACGCGGCGGCGGCGGTCCGGGTGCTCACCGGGCTCGGCCTGGCGGACGTGCGCGCCGGCGCTACCGGCGCAGGCGCAGGGGTCACCGGAGTCACCGGGGTCACCGGGGTCACCGGGGTCACCGCCGAGTTGGGCGGGCACGCGCCGGAGCGGATCAACGCCGCCCTCGTCGGCGAGGACGTCCCCGTGCGCGGGTTCGCGGTGGTCCGGCCGAGCCTGGAGGACGTGTTCGTGGGACTGACGGGAGAGGGATTCGATGTCGACGGCTGAGACCCCGACCCGGCGCGCGCCGGAGCCCGCCCCGAGGAGCGCGACCGGACGCGCGGACGAGCTCGCCGGGGAGCTCGCCCTGAAGCTTGCCCCGGTGGCGCGGGCGCGGTGGGCGTTCTGGCGGCTGCTCGCCTCGGAGCTCGGGCTGACCTTCCGTCGGCCGCGCAACGTGGTCATGCTGGCCGTGCTGGCGAGTGTGCCGGTGCTGCTCGGCGTCACGTTGCGCCTCGTGGCGGCCGATGACGAGGACGGGATGGGCGGTATCGTCGCCGCCGCCGCCGGCAACAGCCTCATGCTGACGTTCGCGTCGCTGTCGTTCCTGGTGACGCTGCTGATGCCGGTCGCGGTGAGCGTGGTGGCGGGTGACGCCATCGCGGGGGAGGCGGGCGCCGGGACGTTGCGCTACCTGCTGGCCGCCCCGGCCGGGCGCACCAGGCTGCTGGTCGTCAAGTACCTGAACGCCGTCGTGTACGGCGTCGCGGTGACCGCGGTCGTCGCGCTGGCCGCCCTGGCGACGGGCCTGGCGCTCTTCCCGGTCGGGCCGGTGACGCTGCTGTCCGGCACCACGGTTCCGGTCGCCGAGGGCCTGCTGCGCATCCTCATCAGCGTCGGGTACGTCGGCGCCGGCATGGCCGCGCTCGCCGCGGTGGCGCTGGCCTTCTCGACGTTCACGGAGGTGTCGATCGGCGCGATCGCGGCCACGGTGGTCCTCGTGGTCGTCTCGCAGGTGCTGCGCGCCGTCCCGCAGTTCGACGGGCTGGCCGGCTACCTGCTGCCGACGTGGTGGGGCGGCTTCGACGGGGTGCTGCGCAGTCCCGTCGACACCGCCGCCCTGGGGGAGGGGCTGCTGGTGTTCGGCGCGTACGTCCTGCTGTTCGGCGCGATCGCGTGGGCCCGTTTCACCGGCAGGGACATCACGTCCTGAGCCCGCGCGGACGGCGGGCCGGCTGGCCCGGCCGGCCACGCCGGGCCCGCAGGCGAGCCGGAGAGCCGACCCCCGCGCGGCTCTCCGGCCTCCCGCTCCTGCCCGGAAAATGTCCGCTTATGAGTGGTGTGTGGAGATTCACGCCGGTGTTTTCCTGGTCCGTTCTCGGATAGGGGAAGGCTCAACGCAGCCGACGAGAAAGGCGGGCATATGGGGACCGAGGACAAGTTCTCCAACAAGGCCGAAGAGCTCAAGGGCCGCGCCAAGGAGAACATCGGAGAGGCCACCGGTGACGAGGAACTGCGCGCCGAGGGTCGCGCCGACCAGACCGAGGGCGGTCTCAAGCAGGCCGGCGAGAAGGTCAAGGACGCCGGCAAGAAGGTCAAGGACGCTTTCAAGAAGTGACACCGGCCCGGCTCACGGCGGCGGCCACGACGAGGTGGCCGCCGCCGTGAGCCGTTTCCTACGGCATGACGCGGACGAACTCCTCCAGCGAGAACCGCCCGTCGCCGTCGGCGTCGGCGCTGTCCTCCAGGGCGCCGAGTGCCCCGGCGGGCAGGTCCGGGAAGTGCGCCCGGAACTCCGCCTCGGTGATGAACCCGTCGCCGTCCCCGTCGATCGACCCGAACTCCCGCTTGAGCCGCGCCAGCCGCTCGTCCGCTGTCTCCGCCGACACCTCGCCCGCCTTTCCTCGCGTACGGGGACAAAATAGCGGGCCGTCCCGTGTCGGGGGGCGGCCGGCCCGGCGTCCCCGGACGCGTGACGGCCGATTCCTGGTCGGTTCGCACCGAATGTCGCTAGGGTTCGTCCCGACCGCGTCGACATGAGGTGAGAACGTTGCGGCATCTTGGTGGGTTTCTCCTCGGGCTGGTGGCGACGGCGGCGCTGCTCGCCGGCGGCGGCTGGGCCGTCCAGCAGGCCATGGCGAACACGCAGGCCCCCGCCGGGCAGCCGCTGTGGATCGCGCTCGGCGCGATGGCGGCCGTGGGGCTCGTCGCCGGCCTGGTGACGGCCGGTCGCGTCTCGCCCCTGGCGGCGTTCCTGCCGTCGATGGCGCTGCTCGCCTGGACGGTCGTGTACGCGCTCGACATGAACCGGGCGCTGTCCCTCGTCCCCGCCGAGCCGTCGATGCACCAGCTCGTCAGGGACGCCGGCGCCGGCGCGAGGACGCTGCTGGCCAGCGGGGTGTACGCGCTGCTCGGGGTGCTCCTGTTCATCCCCGTCCTCATGCCGTCACGCTGGGCGCGCCGCGACGACGACTACGAGGACGAGGACTACGAGGAGAGCCGCCAGGGCGGCTACTACTGAGCCGACGGCCGGGCCCTGTCCGGCCTACCGCTGAGGAGCTCGTCGCGGCGGGGCGCCGCTCGTGTAGAGGCGGGTGACCACGTCCTCGATCGTCTCCCCGGCGGGGGCGGTGGCCATCAGCTCCTCCAGCGTGCCGTCGAAGGCCAGCCGCCCGTGGTCGATGAGCATGACCCGGCGGCACAGCCGCTCGATGTCGCCCAGGTCGTGCGTGGTGAGCAGCACGGTGGTGCCCCGCTCGGCGTTGAGCCTGCGCAGGAAGTCGCGGATGCCGGCCTTGCTCACCACGTCCAGCCCGATCGTCGGCTCGTCCAGCACCAGGACCTCGGGCGCGTGCAGCAACGCGGCGGCCAGGTCGCCCCGCATCCGCTGGCCCAGGCTGAGCTGGCGAACCGGGGTCCGGAGGAAGGCCCCCAGTTCGAGGGTCTCGGTCAGCTCGTCCAGCCGCTCCCGGTAGGCCCTTCGATCTACTTTGTAAAGGAGCCGGATCAGTTCGAAGCTGTCGCGCAGCGGCAGGTCCCACCACAGGGTGGTCCGCTGCCCGAAGACCACGCCGATCCGCCGGGCCAGCGTGGTGCGCCGGCGCGACGGGTCGAGCCCCGCCACCCGCACGGTGCCCGAGGTGGGCGTCAGGATGCCGCACAGCATCTTGATCGTGGTGGACTTGCCGGCTCCGTTGGGGCCGAGGTAGCCGACGAACTCCCCGGCCGCGATGCCGAACGACAGGTCGCGTACGGCGTGCACGACCTCGCGCCTGACCTTGAAGGAGCGGCCGGCCCGGTCGAGTTCGATCATGTTCAACTCCCCGTGGATCGGTAGTGCCGGAGGCCCTGTCGCCAGGCGAGGCCGGCGAGCAGGGCGAGGACGACGGCCGCGACGGGGCCGAGGAACCGCATGAAGCCGGGCGTGCCGAACGGGTCGGCCCGGCCGAGCACGTACAGGCCGGGCTGCCAGTTGACGAACGCCAGCGGCAGCACGTACGTGACACCGCGCACCAGGTCGCGCCCGTAGACGCTGAACGGATACTGGGTGAGTTGGCCGCTGCCGTAGGTGAAGGCGTTGGTCACCTCCGGCGCGTCGGTGAGCACGAACTGCGCCGCCGCCGCCAGCGTCCACAGCGCGGCGAAGATGACCAGACCCGAGGCGACCATGACCGGGACCATCCAGAGCCGTCCCGGGTCGAGGTCGAGCACGGCCAGGGCGTAGCCGAGCACGACCGCGGCCTGCAGCACCCGGCCGATCCGGGTGGGCAGGAAGCGGTCGGTGGCGAGCTGGATCCACGGACTGACCGGCCGGATCAGCATCGCGTCGAACGTGCCGGCCTTGATGTGCTGGCTGACCCGGTCGAGGTTGCCGACGCACATGTCGCACAGCGAGAACGCCACGCCGGCGGCGCCGTACAGGAAGAGCACCTCGTCGCGGGAGAATCCGGCGAGGCTGGTGGTGTTGGCGAAGATGACCAGGATGACGGCCACGTCGGCGGCGGTGATCACCGACCCGAGCAGCACCATGAGCGCGAACGACGCGCGGTAGGCCATGGCGGAGCGGGTCCACGCCCACACCAGCACGACATAGGTCCTAACCACCCTGGATCACCACCTTGTGGCGGATCGCCCGGGTGCCGAGCGCGCCGACCGCCAGCAGCGCCACGGCCCAGAACGCCTGCAGCGCCAGCGTCTGCGGGACGTCGGCCTTGCCGAGGTAGACGTCGGCGGGGGCCTGCACCATGGCCGCGAACGGCGTGGCCCGGACCACGTCACCCAGCGGGCCGGGGATCAGCGCGAGGGGGAACATCATGCCGCTGCACAGGGTGGTCAGGACGAGGGAGCAGGCGTTCGCGCCCCGGTCGTCGACCAGCCAGCAGACCGACAGGGCGACGAGGTAGCGCCAGGCGAAGCTGACGGACCACCCGGCGACGCACGCCACGAGGAACGCCGCCCAGTGGCCCGCGCCCGCCGGCCGGACGATGCCGAACAGCGCGGCGCCGAGCAGCAGCGGCGGGACGCCGCGCACCAGGGCCAGGTAGCCGGCCCGGCCCAGGTCCTCGGCCATCGCCCAGAGCTGCAGCGAGGCGGGCCGGACCAGGTCGAGCGCGATGTCGCCGCTGCGGATCCGCTCGGGGACGGTCAGCCCGCCGCCGAAGAGCTGCATCGGGCCGATGAACGCCTGGGTGATGAAGCAGAAGGTGACGGCGTGGACGACGTCGTAGCCGGCCAGGCCGGGCCGCGCGTCCCACAGGGCGATGAGGACATAGGCGCGCAGCACGCCGAACACGCTGTTGGTGAAGGCGCCGGCCAGCGCGGCCCAGACGTAGGTGGCGTGTCTGCGGAATCCGTACCGGACGAGCCGGGCGTAGAGGGGGATGGTGGCGCACCTCCGGAGAGTGAGGACACGGTGACACGACGTGTCCGAGCCCGCGCGCGGGCCGGTCGATGGGAGCGCTGGATTATGCGCTGCGGAGCCTTGGGCGCGCAACTGGATTTCCGGTCGGCAGGGGGCCCGATATTTGGGCGAAATATCCCCTTAAGGGATGAGTTTCGTACTCGCTGGTAGATCGCTGTTCCGCAGGGAAGGAGATCTCTTGGAGGACAGAACATGCACATCGACAGGGACGTCGCTCCGGACTATCCCCTCAGTTGGCAGGCCCGCGCGCTCACCGGCCTGATGCGCGGCACGTTCAAGCCGGTGTCCAGCCTGCTCATGCGCCACGGCCTCGCGCTCGACTGCGCGGCGCGCGTCGGCGACCTGACCCGGTGGGTGCCGATCCGCCCGCCCGGCCACGTCACCATCACCCCGACGGAGTTCTCGGCGTGCGGCGGCGAGTGGGTGCGCGCCGGCGAGGACGCCGAGCTGGACGAGGACAAGGTGCTGCTGTACTTCCACGGCGGCGGCTACTTCGCCTGCTCGCCGAGCACGCACCGGTCGATCACCTGGCGGCTGTCGGCGGCGGCTCGCCGTCCCGTGCTCGCGCTCGACTACCGGCAGGGGCCGGTGCACAAGCTGGCCGACTCGCTGGAGGACGCGCTCGACGCCTACCGCTGCCTGCTGGACCAGGGATACGCCGCCGGTGACGTCATCCTGGCCGGCGACTCGGCGGGCGGCCACCTGACGCTCGCCACGCTGCTCGCCCTGCGCGACGGCGACGCCCCGCTGCCGGGCGCGGCGATCTGCCTGTCGCCGTGGGCCGATCTGACCGACTTTCCGCGGCGGGCCAACCGCTGGCAGGACCCCATGCTGTCGGCGGGCCGGATCCGCTGGCTGGCCCGCCGCTGGACCTCCGGGCTGGACCCGCGCGACCCGCTGGTCTCCCCGGTGCTGGGCGACTTCGCGGGACTGCCGCCCATGATGATCGTCACCGGCTCGACGGAGGTGCTGCGCGACGAGGGCCGCCGGGTGGCGATGCGGGCGCGGCAGGCGGGCGTGCCGGTGACGTACGAGGAGTGGCCGCGCATGCCGCACGTCTTCCCGCTGCTGGCGGACGTGCTGCCGGAGGCGCGCCACGCCTTCCGGCACATGGCGGGCTTCCTCGACGCGGTGGCCGCCTTCCGGGCCTCCGGCGAGTCCGCCGCCGCATGAACGGCGCCCTTCGGGTATAGGTTAGGTATACCTAACTTCTCTGTACGTCTCTGTGCCCGGAGGAATCGTCCATGGCAGGCAAGCCGGTAGACCACCATCGCGGAGTCGTCGTGCGCACCGAGCGGCTCACGCCGCACATGATCCGGGTCGTGGTCGGCGGCGACGGCCTGCGCGACTTCGCGCTGTCGGGGTGCACCGACCACTACGTGAAGCTGGTGTTCCCGCACGAGGGAGTCGACTACCCGGCCCCGTTCAGCGTGGCGAACGTGCGGGCCACCATGCCGCGCGAGCTGTGGCCGCGGCTGCGCACGTACACGGTGCGCGCGTGGGACGCCGAGACGCGGGAGCTGACGATCGACTTCGTGCACCACGGCGACAAGGGCCTGGCCGGGCCGTGGGCGGCGCGCGCCGAGCCGGGTGACGAGCTGCTGATGCTGGGACCCGGCGGCGGCTACGCGCCGAGCCCGGACGCCGCCTGGCACCTGCTGGCGGGCGACGAGAGCGCGCTGCCGGCCATCGCCGCCTCGGTCGAGGCGCTGCCCGCCGGCGCGCTCGCCCACGTGCTGGTCGAGGTGGACGGGCCGGCCGACGAGCAGAAGTTCGACTCGGTGGGCGACGTGCGGCTGAGCTGGCTGCACCGCGACGGCCGCCCGGTCGGCGAGGCGCTGGCGGAGGCGGTGTGCCGGCTGGACTTCCCTGATGGCGACGTGCACGCGTTCGTGCACGGTGAGGCCGGGTTCGTCCGCCGGCTCCGCCACCACCTGCGCGTCGAGCGGCGGGTGCCGCTGGAGCGGCTGTCCATCTCCGGCTACTGGCGGTCCGGCGTGGACGACGAGGCGTGGCGGGCCGTCAAGAAGGCGTGGAACGCCCAGATCGAGACCGAGGAGGCCGCCGCGCTCGGGGCGGACGTCAGCCGATCTTCCTGAGGTCGACGACGTAACGGGTGTCGCCGACGAGGTAGGACAGCAGCGGCTGGTCGCCCTCGATGCGAGGTGTCCAGATCACCCTGGGTCCGGTGCCGATGGTCCCCTTGGTCGTCGCCGTGCCGGTCGTCGCCGTGGAGCCTTCCGCCGGGCGGATGCCCAGGTCGGCCGCCTTCCCCGTCGTCGTGTCGTACAGCGCGACGCCGAGCGGGCGCCGGTCGCTGCCCACCACCGTGGCGCAGAACCGGCCGGGCGGGATGGACGGCCCGCACGGCGACGCCTTCTCCCGCGAGCCGTCCCGCGACCGGTGGAAGGCGGTGCCGTCCGCCGCCCAGCCGATGCAGACGGTCAGACCGCAGGTGACCTCCTTCTCGCCGGGCCGGACCAGCGCGGTGCGGGTCTCACCCGTCTCCAGGTTGCGGATCGTGCCGAACTGCGGCTCCTGCGGTCCGCGCATGTCCACCGTGCCGGCCCACGGCCAGGACAGCAGGTGCAGGCCGGCGCCGCCCTCGACCGGCTTCGCCGTCCCGCCCCCGAGGGGGACGGCGAACACCCCCCCTGCGTTGACCGAGAAGACGACCCGGTCGCCGGTCACGGCCAGACCGTCGACCCCTTGCGTGTCCGGGCCGGAGCGTTCGATCGTGTCCACGACCCGCGCCTCGCCCCCCGCGAGCGGCACCGACCAGATCTGTGTCCGGCCGTCTTCGAGATTGGTCCACCACACCACCTGGCCGGCGCCGACGGTGAAGCCGGAGGAGAACAGCGCGGCGCCCTCCGACGTCGGCACGTTCGCGATCTTGCGCAGGTCGCCGCTTTCGAGGTCGTAGGCGTGCACCGCGTCGGCCACCTCGGAACGCTGTTGCGTCGTCACGAGCAGCGTCCGCTCGTCGAGGAAGGCGAGCGGCTGGAAGGCGCGCCCGTCCGGCATCCTCGCCGGGATCTTCCGGACCGCTCCCGGCCATGCCCGCTCGATGGGCTCGGGCAGCGCCATGAGCCTGGCCTCGTCGGAGGTGGCGGCCGTGGTGGCGGAGGTGGCGGGCACGGCCCGGACGTCCTCCCCGAGCAGCGCGTGCGACGTGCCGCCGGCCAGCACCACCACGGCCGCCGCGGCGAGCAGCGCCCGGCCGCGCTGCCTGCGCCTGCGGTAGCGGGCCTCGACGGCGCGGGCCAGCGTGCCGGGCGCGTGCGGCGCCCGCCCCGCCGCGCCGGTCAGGGTCCTGCTCAGCCTGTTCTCCAGGTCGTTCATCGCGTCTCTCCTCGTCCGGCGTGGGGGTGGAGCTGTCGGTCGGGTACGGGATCGTCCGGAGGCGGCAGGGCGGCGCGCAGCTTGTCCAGGGCCCGCGCGGCCTGGCTGCGCACGGTGCCGCGGGAGATGCCGAGGACGCCGGCGATCTCGGCGTCGGTGAGCTGCTCGTAGTAGCGCAGCACGAGGACCGCCCGCTGGCGGCGCGGCAGGCCGGCGAGCGTCTGCCACAGGGTGCGCTCGTCGCCGGCCGGCAGGGTGTCGTGGTGCTCGCTCTCGGGCACGGCCCAGGTGAGCTGCTCGCGCCGGCGCAGCCGCCAGAAGGCGATGTGCAGCCGGGCCATGGTGGTGCGCGCGTAACTCTCCGGGTTGTCCTTCGACCGCAGCCGCGGCCAGGCGGCGCGCAGCTTGACCAGCGCCTCCTGGACGAGGTCGGCGGCGTCGTGCGGGTTCCCGGCGAGCACGTATCCGTAGCGCAGCAGCGCGTCGCCGCGTTCGGCGACGAACTCCGCGAAACGGGGGTCTGGTTCCACGTGCGTGTTGCCCTTCGTCGTTTCCGTCACCTCCCAGAGGGGCTCGGCGGGGAAACTGTTGCACGGGCGCGCGCATGGGGAAGGGCCGCGCCAGGCCGGGGGGAGTGGCTGGCGCGGCCCTGGTCGCCGGGGAACCGTCCCATGCCCTGGAGGTGGCCGGCGAGTCGAGGGGGTGTCGCGGAGGTCAGTGCGTGAACTGCTCCTCTTCGGTGGAGCCCTTGAGCGCGGTCGTCGAGGAGTCGGGCGCCACGGCGGTGCTGATCAGGTCGAAGTAGCCGGTGCCGACCTCGCGCTGGTGGCGGGTGGCGGTGTAGCCGCGCGACTCGGCCGCGAACTCGGCCTCCTGCAGGTCCACGTACGCGGTCATGCCGCTGCTCGCGTAGCCCTGGGCCAGGTCGAACATCGAGTAGTTCAGCGAGTGGAAGCCCGCCAGCGTGATGAACTGGAACTTGTACCCCATGTGGCCCAGCTCCTTCTGGAACTTGGCGATCGTGGAGTCGTCGAGGTGCTTCTTCCAGTTGAACGACGGCGAGCAGTTGTAGGCCAGCATCTGGTCCGGGTACTCGGCCTTGATCGCCTCGGCGAACTCCCTGGCCACGTCGAGGTCGGGGGTGCCGGTCTCCATCCACAGCAGGTCGGAGTACGGGGCGTAGGCCAGGCCGCGCGCGACGCACGCCTCGATGCCGTTGCGGACCCGGTAGAAGCCCTCCGCGGTGCGCTCGCCGGTGGCGAACCGCTGGTCGCGGGGGTCCACGTCGCTGGTCAGGAGCGTCGCGGCCTGGGCGTCGGTCCGCGCGATGATCAGGGACGGGACTCCGGCCACGTCGGCGGCCAGGCGGGCGGCGTTCAGCGTCTTGACGTGCTGCCCGGTCGGGATGAGCACCTTGCCGCCGAGGTGGCCGCACTTCTTCTCGGAGGCGAGCTGGTCCTCCCAGTGCACGCCCGCCGCGCCGGCGGCGATCATGCCCTTCATCAGCTCGTAGGCGTTGAGCACGCCGCCGAAGCCGGCCTCGGCGTCGGCCACGATGGGCGCCAGCCACTCCCGGGGCTCGCCCTCCGACCAACTGATCTGGTCGGCGCGCAGCAGCGCGTTGTTGATCCGGCGCACGACGGCCGGCACGGAGTTGGCCGGGTACAGGCTCTGGTCGGGGTAGGTGTGGCCGCCCAGGTTGGCGTCCGCGGCCACCTGCCAGCCGGACAGGTAGATCGCCTGGAGGCCGGCCTTCACCTGCTGGACGGCCTGGTTGCCGGTCAGCGCGCCGAGGGCGTGCACGTAGTCCTCGGTGTGCAGCAGCCGCCACAGCCGCTCGGCGCCGAGGCGGGCGAGCGTGTGCTCCTCCTGGACGCTGCCGCGCAACCTGATCACGTCCTCGGCGCTGTAGGTGCGCTCGATGCCGTCCCAGCGAGGGTCGTTCTCCCATTCGTCCCGCAGCTGCTCAGCAGCTCCCTTGAGGCGATCGTTCATGGTTTCACTCCTTTGTCGTCCCCTGGGGCCTGTGCCGAGTGTGTGCCCGTCCGGCGCATGATCAGTAGCGTCCCGGGGCGGGAAGAAGTAAGAAATTTCTGTTCTTGCCAATACTCGCGAGTATTAGATGGAGAAGAAATCGCGAGTTTTCCTGTTGGACTAGACCAATCCGATCCTCGGCGTGGTGAGGCTGGGGCGATGGTCTAGAAGATGGGCAGAATTTCTGTCTAAGATTGCGGTATGGCGTCCTTGTTGGGTGAAGAACCGCTGTCTTTGACGCAGGAGCTCGACCTCATCGCGTTCGGGCAGCGCCTGCGCCACCTGCGCAAACAGCGCGGCCTGACCCTCTCCGACCTGGGCTCCCGCGTCGACCGGGCCCCCAGCCAGCTCTCCCTGCTGGAGAACGGCAAGCGCGAACCCAAGCTGTCGCTGCTCAAGTCGCTCGCCACCGCCCTCGGCGTGCCCGTCGAGGAGCTGCTGCGCCGCCAGCCGCCCAACCGGCGCGCCCAGCTCGAGATCGCCCTGGAGGAGGCCCAGCGCGACCCCCTCTACGCCTCGCTCGGCCTGCCCCGCCTCAAGGTCTCCGCGCGGGTGCCCAACGACGTGCTCGAACACATCCTCGGCCTGTACGGCGAGCTGCGCGCCCGCCAGGCCAGAGGCACCGCCACGCCGGAGGAGGCCAGGGCCGCCAACGCCGAGCTGCGCCGCCGCCAGCGCGAGCTGGGCAACTACTTCCCCGACATCGAGAAGGCCGCCGCCGAGTCACTCGCGGCCGTCGGCTACCGCACCGGAGCGCTCTCCCAGAGCACGATCCAGGCGCTCGTCACCCACTTCGGCTACACGGTGCACACCGCCCAGGACCTGCCCCGGTCCGTGCGTTCCATCACCGACCTGCGCAACCGCCGCATCTACGTCAAGCACGAGCAACTCGGCATGCACACGCCGCGCACGATCCTCCTGCAGACCCTCGGCCACCTCGCGCTCGGCCACGGCAAGCCGCGCGACTTCGCCGACTTCCTGCGCCAGCGCACCGAGGCCAACTACTTCGCCGCCGCCGTGCTCGTCCCCGAGAAGGCCGCCGCGCTCTTCCTCAAGGAGGCCAAGGCCGACCGCGCGCTGTCGGTGGAGGACCTGCGCGACGTGTTCGCCGTCTCCTACGAGATGGCCGCCCACCGCTTCACCAACCTCGCCACCCACCATCTCGGCCTGGTCTGCCACTTCGTGCGCAACGACGCGGGCGGCATCATCTACAAGGCGTACGAGAACGACGGCATCGTCTTCCCCGCCGACGAGCAGGGCGCCATCGAGGGGCAGCGGATGTGCCTGCAATGGTCGGGCCGCCAGGTCTTCCTGTCGCCCGACCGGTTCTCCGTCTTCTACCAGTACTCCGACTCGCCCACCGGCACCTACTTCTGCGTCGCCCACGTCGACCCGTCGCGTGAGCGCGACTTCGCCATCACGCTCGGCGTGCCGTACAGGGAGTCGCGCTGGTTCCGCGGCCGCGAGACGACGAACCGCACCAAGTCGCACTGCCCCACCGGCGACTGCTGCCGCCGCCCGCCCACCGAACTGGCCGAACGCTGGGAGGGCTACGCCTGGCCGTCGGCCCGTGCCAACTCCCACGTCCTGGCCGCGCTGCCCCCCGGCTCGTTCCCCGGCGTGGACGAGGCCGACGTCTACACCTTCCTCGAACGGCATGCCGTCCGGAACTGACCTTGGCCCCGTACCTACTCATGGGTAGGGTTGTGCCGCCGGGTGGCGAGGTGAGGGGAGCTGCGCATGAGCGGCGGATTCGATCTGGAGCTCAGCGACGACGTGGCCGAGGTGCGCGACTGGGTGCACACCTTCTCCCGCGACGTCATCCGCCCCGCGGGGGCCGAGTGGGACGAACGCGAGGAGACCCCCTGGCCGATCATCCAGGAGGCCGCCAAGATCGGGCTGTACTCGCTCGACTTCTTCGCCACCCAGTGGTTCGAGGAGAGCGGGCTGGCGCTGCCCGTGGCGTTCGAGGAGATCTTCTGGGGTGACGCCGGCATCGGCCTGTCCATCGTCGGCACCGGCCTGGCCGCCGCCGCGCTGTCGGCCGGCGGCACGCCCGAGCAGATGGGGGAGTGGCTGCCGCAGATGTTCGGCACCGCGAACGACGTCAAGCTCGGCGCGTTCTGCGTCTCCGAGCCCGACGCCGGCTCTGACGTCGGCTCCATCCGCACCCGCGCCGTCCCCGACGGCGGCGACTGGGTGCTCAACGGCGTCAAGACCTGGGCCACCAACGGCGGCATCGCCGACGTCCACGTGGTCGTCGCCTCCGTCGACCCCGACCTCGGCACCCGCGGCCAGGCCACGTTCGTCATCCCGCCGGGCACGCCCGGCCTGACCATGGGCCAGAAGTTCCGCAAGCACGGCATCCGCGCCTCCCACACCGCCGAAGTCGTGCTCGACGACGTCCGCGTCCCCGGCTCCTGCCTGCTGGGCGGCCGGGAGAAACTGGAGGCCCGCCTCGCCCGCGTCCGCAAGGGCGAACGCGCCGGCGAGCAGGCCGCCCTGCGCACCTTCGAGACCACCCGCCCCTCCGTCGCCGCCATGGCCGTCGGCATCGCCCGCGCCGCCTTCGAGTACGCCCGCGACTACGCGCGCGAACGCGAGCAGTTCGGACGCAAGATCGGCGAGAACCAGGCCATCGCGTTCCTGCTCGCCGAGATGGCCACCCGCGTCGACACGGCCCGCCTGCTGACCTGGCGCGCCGCCTGGATGGCCCGCACCGGCAAACGCTTCGAACAGGCGGAGGGCTCGATGTCGAAGCTCGTGGCCGGCGAGACGGCCGTGTGGGTGACCGAACAGGCGATCCAGATCCTGGGCGGCGCGGGATACACCCGCGAGCACCCGGTCGAACGCTTCCACCGCGACGCCAAGATCTACACCATCTTCGAGGGCACGAGCGAGATCCAGCGCCTGATCATCGGCCGCGCGGTGACGGGCCTGCCGGTGAGGTGAGAACTTCGCAGACGGCGCGGCCCACAGGGTGCGTGCCGCCGAGAACGAGCAGTTTCATGGCGTTCCAGGGGCGAGGGGCAGCCAGAGGGCTGACGGGTGATCGGGGTCGTGGAAGATCTGGTGGTCTGACGCGCGCAGCTCGCGCGCTGTGGCCGGCGGCTCGCCGGTGCCGGGGTTGCGGCCGTAGCGGGGGTGGGCGCCGCTGGAGACCTGCAGCCGGATCCGGTGGCCGCGTACGAAACGATGGGCCAGCGGCCACAGAGTGATGTCCACCGCGCGTACCTCCGTCGGGTCGCCGCCTTGGGTCAGGCGGACGATTCCGTCGCAGAGGTTGAGCGATCGGCCGCGCGGGCTCACGTCGCACAGACGGGCCACGTAGTCGACGTGCGGGATGGACGAGCGTGCGTGCAGCCGCACCCGGACCGGGCCGATCACCTGCAGATCCGTCTCCAGCGGGGCGGTGGTGAAGGTGAGCACGTCGGGCCTGGCTTCGACGGCCCGGTTGTCCCTTGGGCCCGGGGACACGCCCAACGCTGTCCCACCCACCGTGGGTGTCGGATCACCAGGGTCGTAGCGGTATCGGCTGGGGCTCCTCACATCGGCGGGGTGCTTCCCGCGGCTCAGCCGCCCGCCGGGGTGCAGGTACCAGCCCGTGGGCACGTGGGCGGGTGGCCAGCGCGGCAGGTCGAGCCACCGGTTCGCGCCGGTGACGAACACCCGCACCCCCGACGGGCCGTCATCGCCCCGCACGGCCGCGTCCAGGGCGGCCAGCGCATCTCTCATGCCTTCACGGGTGTACAGGCCCTTGCCATGACCCCATGGCCCTACCAGCAGCCGGACGTCGCGCCCGGCGGCCAGGAGGCTCGCGTGGTCGTCCAGCATGCCCGGCAGGAAGAAGTCGTACCAGCCGCCCTGGAGGTACACCCGGGGCGGCATCCGGTCGACGTTGGCGCGGTGGTCCATGCGTGTCCAGTACTTCTGGTCGGGACCGTTGCGGATCCACTCCTGGAACCAGCTCACCTGGTGTCCGGTGAGCACCTGGTCGGCTTCGCCCAGAGGAAGGGTGAGGGTGGCGCGACGCAGCCTGCGGCCGGCGGTGATCGTGGCCAGCAGTTGCCGTGACAGGGAGAAGCCGCCGCTGAACATGGTGTCCACGAGCTGGACCCAGCCCAGCGCGTTGCCCGAGGCGAAGGCGCCGCCCGGATACATGAACCCTTCGGCGAAAGACGACGGCGCGTCCTGGATCACCGCGATCTTCCACTCGGGGATGTGCCGGGCGGCCAGCTCCCACTGGGCCAGGCCCAGGTAGCTGGCTCCCCACGTGGCCAGGACGCCGCCGAACCATGGCTGGCCGCGCAGCCAGCTCAGTGTGCCGTGGGCGTCGGCCGGGTCGATGGCGAAGCCGTCGAAGCGGCCGCCGGAACCGGCCGTGCCGCGCAGGCTCTGGTACAGCACCTGGTAGCCGCGCTCGGTCAGTACTTTCGGCAACGGGTCGAAGGCGTTGCCCCTGCCGTACGGGCTGCGCAGGAGCACCAGCGGCGGCCGTGCGAGGTTGGCCGGGTAGTAGTGGGTGGCCAGCAGTCGCACGCCGTCAGCGGCGGGGATCTCGACATTCCGTCGGACCCGCACCGGATGCCGGACGGCGGGGCGTACACCGAACAGGCGGCTGAGCAGACTCATCGGGGTCGTCTCCTCGTCGACACGTCTGTGATCTCGCTCGCCGACCAGGCTTCCCGGCACACCATCGGCCCATGCACGCGGAGCCCATAACCATCACGATACCGAATTTCAGAAATTTCTGAAGTATCGTGCCGCGCCGTCTGACCATGCCGCAACACCGGCACCGGGCTGCCTGGAGGCCTCGCCGGAGCCCCGAGTGAGGGAGCGACCGGCAGCGTCCGTCTACTGGACGGGGGAGGCTTTGGTCGGCCGGGTGATGCACTTCGCCGCGCTGGAGCCTCCTGCGTAGGAATACCGTCAAGAACCGGCCTGAGGCCGTAGGAAACGTGTCAAGACACCCCAGATCGCTCGCCTCCTGGGCTTAGCTGGATTCGTTGCCGTTCTCGGTGACTGTCCCGGATGTGAGGAGTGGGATGTCTGGCTACATCTTCGTCGCCCTGACGATCGCGATGTTCGCGGTCGCAGGAATCGTGGTGAAGGCGGCGGAGCGGCTGTGAGCGCTGTGAACGCTGCCCGGCTCATGGTCGTCACCGGCCGTGTGATCTGCATGGTCGTGGCCCGCTTCAACCCGTGAATCCCTCCCGCAAGCATTGCGAGCGGCCGGAGCGACTGCTTGGCCCGCCGAGGCGGCGGCAAAGCTCCTCAGCGAGACGCCGCTCAAGGACATCAGCTTCATCGATCTCATGCAGCCATCGGCTGTCTTCACGAATTACTCGACCGCCAGGCAGGCAGTCGCCTTCCTGAGGCCGCCAGTCCCGCTGCTGGACGAATTCGCCTCGTCCAGCGAGGTGCCCCATCTCCGGGCACCGATCGCCTGCGATGCCACTGCCCTGATGGCCGCGCGCACAGCGAGCCGCGCCGTCTGGCCGGCCAGACTGCTCCCCCTCCTACCCCATCGGGAGATCTCATCGTGCGGATCGCCTCAGTCGCGCTCCAGCGTTTCCAGCATCCTGCGCAGGTGATCGTCACCGCCTTCGCTTCCGCGGTGCTGCTGGGGACGGGGTTGCTGGCGCTGCCTGTCGCCACGGAGTCGGGCGAGCCCGCGGAATGGCTGACCGCGCTGTTCACGGCCACGTCCGCGGTCTGCGTGACCGGACTGGCGGTCGTGGACACCGAGACGCACTGGTCGTTCTTCGGCGAGGTGGTGATCGCCGGACTGATCCAGATCGGCGGGCTCGGCATCATGACCCTGGCGACGCTGTTCACCGTTCTGGTCTCCGGCCGCCTCGGACTGCGCGCCCGGATCTTCGCCCAGGCCGAGACAAAGACGCTCAGCATGAGCGACCTCCGCAGGGTGGTGCGCAACGTGGTGCTGTTCAGCCTCATCTGCGAGGCCATCACCGCGGTGCTGCTCACCGGACGCTTCCTCCTCGGATACGGGGAGCCGTTCGGCCGGGCTGTCTACCTGGGGGCGTTCCACGCCGTGTCGGCATTCAACAACGCCGGATTCGGACTGTGGTCCGACAGCCTGATGCGGTTCGTCACCGACCCGTGGATCTGCCTGACCATTGCCGCCGCGGTCATCATCGGAGGGCTGGGATTTCCTGTGATGTTCGAGCTGTTCGGCTCTTGGCGGCATCCCAGCCGCTGGTCGGTGCTGACCCGGGTCACCGTGGGCGTCACCGTACTCCTGCTGCTCGCCGGCACCGTGGTATTCCTGATCACTGAGTGGCGTAACCCCAGGACCTTGGGCGCGCTCGACGGCTCCGGCAAGCTGCTGGCCGCGTTCTTCACGGCCGTCATGCCGCGCACCGCCGGCTTCAACAGCCTCGACATCGCCGCAATGTATCCATCGAGCTGGCTGGCGACCGATCTGTTGATGTTCATCGGCGGCGGCAGCGCGGGTACCGCAGGCGGCATCAAGGTCACCACGTTCGGCATGCTCGCCTTCGTCATCTGGGCCGAGATGCGTGGCGAGCCCGATGTGAACATCGGCCACCGCCGCCTGCCCCAAACCGCGCAGCGTCAGGCGATCTCGATCAGCCTCGTCAGCGTTGCCCTGGTAGCGGTCGCCACCTACCTGCTACTGGTCATCACGCCGCACAGCCTTGACCAGGTACTGTTCGAGGTCATCTCGGCATTCGGCACTGTGGGCCTGTCCACCGGCATCACCGCCGACGCTGGCCCGGTGGGGCACATCCTGCTCGTCCTGCTCATGTTCATCGGCAGGACCGGCCCGCTCACGCTCGGCTCCGCGCTTGCGCTGAAGGATCGTACCCGCCGTTACCAGCTACCGGAGGAAAGGGTCATCGTCGGCTGACAGCGATGACGTGCAGGACGGCGTTTCACCGGCCGGCGTTTCACAGGCCCGGCGGCGCTCGACCGGTCGCCCGACGGGATGCCATCCCCTTCACTGGGAAGGCAGCCTGACCCGTGCGTCGAGCACGCCCTGGTCGCGGGCGGCCGCGGGCAGCCTAGTGCTGCGGCTGGACCGAGCCGGGATCGCCGTAGGACGGCGGGTACGGGTCCTGCGGTGGCCGCTCCTCGGGCGGTGGCCAATCGGGCATTCGGGGTATGTGCCGCTTCCACTCCTGCTTCTTGCGTACCCGCTTGTCCTTGCACTCAGGGGTGTGCCATCCCTTGAAGCAACCTCTTGGCGGTCCCATCCATTTCTTGCCCTTCTTCTCCATCCTTTCCCTGAGCTTTTTCATGGCATACCGCTTCAAGCACCTTTCTCGCTTCGCCGGATTCTTGTGCCAGCAGTCCGGTCGCACTCCGGTGGCCGCGTACTGCGAGGCCGTGGAGAGGGCGGGGACAGTGGGCCGGCTGACCGGCGACGCTTCCACCGGTGTTCCGAAGATCAGTCCTGAAGCGATCAACGGGCCGGCCAGCGCGATGCGCCGCTTGCCGTCCATGGGAGATCATCTCCCTGTGGTGCTCCTGAATGTGCATGTCAAGCATGACCCCGGCCGGCGACTCCGGTCCAGGGGCTTGGGGAAAGCGGGCACAGCGGCCCGGTTGGGAGATGACCCGGTAAGACCGGGATAGCGCCGGCTTGAAGGTGCCCTCGCGTCCGGACGACGACCACTCATCCGGCTCGGCCGTGGCGGATGAGGCGCCTGTGGTGGACGGCTGCGGCAGCTCGATCAGCAATCGCCACCTATATACCTTCATGTGGGTTATCTGCGATTTTCGGGCGGGCAGGCGAAGAGGCATGACCGGCAAGCGGAAAGACCGCGATGACTGACGACGGGCAGATCGCCGCGGATTTCGGCCAGGCGGTCAACATGACGGCCGCCGAGCTGGAACGCTGGCTCGGCACGCAGGAGTCCAGCAGCGTGGGAGACAAGTCGGGCGGCGGCGAGTCGACGGGCCACGCCTCCGGCCGCCGGATCGTGGAGATCTTGCGGAAGAAGAAGGGCGCCCTGACGGAGGACGACTACGCCCACATGCGGAAGGTGACCGGTTACGTCCGCCGCCACCTGGCCCAGCGTCCGTCCGGGGACGTCCGGGAGACCGCCTGGCGGTACTCCCTCATGAACTGGGGGCACGACCCGCTCAAGTAGGCGTCGTGCGCCGCGAGGCTCCTGTGGCACCGGCCGCGAGCCGGCCCCGTCGCACCGGGCGGCCCGGCCCCGTCACGCGGGGGCCGGGCCGCCCGGGTCGCGTCAGTTGTTGTCGTCCTGGTCGTTGCCGTCGTCCTGGTCGTTGTCGTCCTGATTGTTGTCGTTCTGCTCGTTGTCGCCGTCCGGGGCCTGCGTGTTCACCACGTCGGGGTCGTCGTCACCGTCGCCGGCACCGCCGTTGCACGCGCCGGTCAAGCCGATCGCCGCCACCATGGCGGCTGCCGCCAGCATTCTCTTCCGGCTGGTCCTTCCCCACATGCGCACCCTCCAGAATCGTCGGCCGCGGACGTCCGCGACGCTGTGGATCATCCCTGTTTCCGGAGAGAAGGTGATCTAACGCCGGGCGGCGAACCGGCCTCGCGCGGCACCGTCCCCGGTGAGTGGATCTCCGGAGCCGTCAGGCGTGCCAGAGCGCGGCGAGCTGGCGGGTGGCCAGCCGGGACGGTATGGCGCGCAGCAGCGCGTCGCGCAGCCACGCGGCGACGCCGGTCTGGGAGGTCAGCCGTGACTGCCGGGAGGCGGCCCGCATGATGCGGTTGGCGCGGGGTCTGCGCTCGGCGTCGTAGCGCAGGAGACGCTCGGGGACGTCCGCCGGGCCGGCGCCGGTCAGGTGGCGGGTCAGCGCGGCCGCGTCCTCGAAGGCCTGGCTGGCGCCCTGCCCGAGGTCGGGCGGCATGGCGTGCGCGGCGTCGCCGAGGAGCGCGATCCTGCCGGCCACGTACGAGGGCAGGGGCGCGGCCAGGCGGGCGATCGGGTCGACGTAGATGTCGGCGGGCGGGGTGGCCTCGATCAGGTCGGTGACGAGGGGATGCCAGTCGGCCATCAGGGACAGCATCTGCCGCCGTGCCTCCGCCGCCCCCGGAGGGGCGCCGTGCAGGACGGAGTCGGTGAACCAGTACAGGTCGTGCTCGCCGACGGGGAACAGGCCGAACATCGCCCCGCCGCGGCGGTCGACCAACTGGCAGGCGAGCAGGTCTGTCGCCAGTCCGGGAGGGCGGGGCAGCATCCCGCGCAGGTCCATCCGGCCGGTCCGCCGCAGCCCCGGATGGCCGGGGAAGAGCCGGCCGCGCAGCCTGCTGCCGATGCCGTCGGCGGCGATCACGGCGTCCGCTCTCGCGACGGGGTCGCCGGCGCTGATCACGGTCACGCCCGTGGGGTCGGGCTCCAGGCGCTCGACGGGGGTCGCGGTGCGTACCAGGTCGGCGGGCAGCGGGGCGCGGAGTGTCCGGTGCAGCTGCGCGCGGTCGATGATGACGGGTGTGCCGACCTCCCGCTGAGCCTGGATGGCGTCGGTGACCAGCAGCGGCCGCCCGCGCCAGTCCCGTAACCCCGCGCGGGTGGCGGGCAGCATGTGTCCGCGGACGTCGTCGGCCAGTCCCAGCGTGTCCAGCGCGCGGAGCCCGTTGGGCATGACCACGATCCCGGTGCCCGCTTCCCGGAGCTCGGCGCCCCGTTCGAGGAGGGTCACCTCGTGACCCGCGCGATGCAGCCCCACCGCGGCCGCCACCCCTCCGAGCCCGGCACCAACCACCACGATCCGCATAGGACCTCACCCACCAATTCACTACGATCGTACTAGTACGACTATTGGTAGCATGGCGGTATGCCGCCCACCAATCCGGCCCGCCGCCGAGCGCTGGCCGATGCCGCCATCGAGCTGCTGGCGTCGTCGGGCGTGCACGGGCTGACGCACCGCGCCGTGGAGAAGGAGGCGGACCTTCCGCCGGGGACGGCCTCGAACTACTTCCGCAGCCGGGAGGCACTGCTGGTGGCCGCCGCCGAGCGCATCGTCGAGTTGCATCACGCCGACACGGACCAGGCCGTCGGCCGGCCTGCGGCGGTCGCTGACCAGGCCGTCGGCCGGTCCGCGGCGTTCGCCGATCTGCTGACGGAATCGCTGCTCACAGCCGCGACCACGCTGCGCAACCGCTATCTGGCGATCTTCGAGCTCCAGCTTGAGGCCTCGCGCCGGCCCGTCCTCGCCTCGGCGCTCACGAGCCTGCGGAAGGCGTCGTTGCGGATCACCGCCGGGCACCATGACGAACTCGGCCTCGGCATCCCACGCGAGAAGATCCCCGCGCTCATCGCCCTCTACGGCGGCGCGCTGTTCACCCTGGTCACCGCGCCGCCAGGGAGTGTCAGCAGGCAGACCGTCCAGTCCGTCGTCCAGGTCATCGTGCAGGGCTGCGCCGCGCCCGAGGGCTCCTGAGCGGGACGACACGGCCACGGGCGCCCGCGACCATGAGCCCCTCTTGCGTTTTCTCCCTGGAGGACGGATCCTTCGATCACCGCTCGGGGCCGCCCGGAAAGGACGATTCATGATCCGTCGCGTACTGGCCGTCGCAGTCCTGGCCGCCGCCGTGCTCGCCACCGTGCCGACCGGCGCGCAGGCGGCGCCCGCCTGCCGGGCCGGATACCTGTGCAACACCCAGTACTTCTCCGACTCCGCGCGCACCACGTTGGTCGGGGTCAAGACGGAGTTCTGCAGCGGTGAGGTCTCGACCTGGGGCCGGGTCACCGGCTACATCACCTGGTCCGCGAGCCTCTGCTCCTGACGGCAGGCCGCGGCCGACCGGAAGGCGGTCACCGGCGATATGCGCCGATCATTAGGATGTGGGACATGGGGCCCGTGTTGATGACGTCGCTGCTGACCCTGCCCGTGCTCGCCCTGCTCCTGATCTCCTTCCATGACACCTCGGGCGTCGTGGACACGCGGAACAGGCTTTCCGGCCTGCGGACCCGCCACACGCTCGCCTCACGCGAGGCGTGGGATGCCGCGCACACCTGGCTGAGGCGGCCCCTGCGACGTCTGGCCGTCGTCATGACCGCGGTTCTCATCGTCTGCGGAGTCGCCGAGACGGCGTTCGAGCTGCCCGAGCCCCTCGCGGTCACGATCGCCGTGTCCCTGCCGGTGGTGCTGGTCGGCGGGCTCGTGCTGATCGCCCGGCGCGCCGACCAGGTGGCGGCGCGGGTCAACCGGCGGCAGGCTCCCCACGGGTAGGACGACGGCCGAGCAGGTCCGCCCTCGACACGTCGAGGCCCGGCTCCCCGGGAGGAGCCGGGCCCTCGCCCGCGCGGCGTCCGGCGGGGGTCAGAGGGGCTTGTTGGCGACCAGCAGGGTGGTGAGCTCGTTCAGCGCGACCGGCGGCTCCACCGTGAACCCGGCCTCCGTCAGCCAGCGCGTGCCCTCGGCCACCGTGTACTCCGACGAGCCGCTGATCATGGCCATGTTGAGGCTCATCAGCAGGTTGAAGATCCCCTCACGGCGCTCGTCGTCGATCATGCTGTCGTAGACGAGCAGCGTGCCGCCCGGCGGCAGATGGTCGAAGGCCCGGCCCACCAGTTCGCGGCGGCGCTCGTCGCTCCAGTCGTGCAGGACGTGGCCGAAGATGTACACCTGCGTGTCGGGCAGCGGGTCGGTGAAGAAGCTGCCCGCCTGGTAGGCGACCCGGTCGCGCAGGTCGGTGCCGCCGCCGAGCTCGCCGGCCAGCTCGTCGAAGAACGGCCGCAGCGGCGGCAGGTCGAAGGTGACGCCGCGCAGGTGGGGGTGGGCCGCGGCGAGCCGCATGGTGAGCATCCCGCGGCAGCCGCCCAGGTCGGCGAAGGACTTCACCTCGTCCCAGCGGTACTTCTCGGCCAGCGGGCGGGCCAGCAGCACCGCGTAGCCGTCCATCGCCTCGGTGAAGGCACGGGCCCGGCGCGGGTCGGCGTACAGCTCGGCGGTGAAGTCGCCCTTGTCGGAGAACTTCTGCGCCAGGTTCTCGCCCGAGCGCAGGAACGCGCTGAGCGTCCCCCAGGCCGGGTAGAGCCGCCGCTGGTTGAAGGCGAGGAAGCCGCCGATGTACTCGGGCGCCTCCGGGTCGAGGTAGGCCGCGGCGAGCGGCGCAGCCCGGTAGACGGAGCCGTCGCGGGCCAGCAGGTCCATGGCGACGAGGGCGTCCAGGTAGTCGTGGGTCAGCGCCGGGTGCAGGCCGAACTCGGCCTGGATCCGCGCGGCGTCGGCCGGCTCGCGGGACAGGCGGGCGAACAGCCCCAGCTCGATCCCGGCGAACAGGGCCTGCGCCTGGAAGAACCCGGTCGCCGTCCTGATGATGGGCAGTGCGCTATCCGGACCGGACATGCGGTTTCCTTTCTGGGGCGGAAGCGGATCGGGGGAGCGGCTCACCGGTTGAGCCGTACCGGGAGAGCCCGCAGCGACCGGGAGAAGAAGTCGCGGTGCCACTGGACGTCCTCGGGGGCGCAGTCGAGGGTCAGGTCGGGGAAGCGCTTCAGCACGGCGTTGATGGCCACCTGCGCCTCAAGCCGCGCCAGCGGGGCACCCAGGCAGTGGTGCAGGCCGTAGCTGAAGGCCAGGTGCGGGTTCGGGTCGCGGGTGATGTCCAGCCGGTGCGGGTCGGGGAAGGCCGCCGGGTCGCGGTTGACCGAGTGGACGGGCACGATGACCAGGGAACCGGCCGGGATCGTGGTGCCGCCGATCTCGATGTCGTCCGTCGCGTGCCCCTCGATCAGCCCGAGCGAGCTCTCGTAGCGCAGGAACTCCTCCACGGCCGAGTCGATCAGCTCCGGCCGGGAGGCGAGCAGGGCGAACTGGTCGCGGTTGACGAGCAGGGCGTGCAGCCCGTTCGTGATCAGGTTCACGGTGGTGAGGAAACCGGCGAAGATGAGCAGCATCACGGTCGCGACGAGCTCCTTCTCGGTGAGCCGGTTCTCGCCGTCGCGCGCCTCGATCAGCCCGTGGATCAGGTCGTCGCCCGAGGTGAGCCGCTTGCGTTCGATGAGCTTGCGCACGTACTCGCCGAGGGCGGCCTGCCGCTCGCGGAAGCGCTGCACCGGGCTGCCCTCGTAGCTCTCCTCCATGAAGAAGAAGACGGTCTTCTCCCGCAGGTACGGCAGGTCCTCGGAGGGCAGGCCGAGCAGCTCCCCGATGACCATCATCGGCAGCGGGAAGGCGAACTCCTCCATGAGGTCCGCCCGGCCCTTCTTCTCGATCTCGTCGAGGATCCGGTCGGTGAACTCCTGCACCCGGGGCCGCAGCAGCTCGGTGCGGCGGTGGGTGAACGCCTTCTGCACCAGCTTGCGCAGCCGCGTGTGCTCCGGCGGGTCGGTGCTGACCATGTTGTTGGCGAACGAGCTCTCCCGCTCGCCGTCGTCGGCCCCGTGGTCGGAGTGGTGCACGGCCTTGCTGAAGCGCGGATCGATGAGCAGCGGGCGCGCGTCCTCGTAGTGGGGGACGAACCACGCCGTCAGCCCGATGGGCGTCCGCAGGCGGTGCACCCGCCCGGCCGCCCGCAGCCGCTCGTAGAAGGGGTAGGGGTCGGTCAGGGCCGAGTCGGGGATGCTGTCCAGTGGCAGGGTCGTGTCCGTCATCTGTTTCCTCAGGGTCGTGCCGGCGATCGTGCTTCGTCGTCAGGCGAGCCAGTGGCCGTGGTCCATCACCGTCCTGCCGGGGATCTCGCCCCGGTGCCGCCAGGCCAGCACGGTGCTGGGGGTCAGGAACAGGTAGACGCAGCCGGGCACCCGCGAGGGGTTGACGGGCAGCTCCGCCAGGACGGCGGGAGCGTCGGCGGGCAGCTCGTCGTGCGGCACGATCGTCACGGGGCCGTCGACGAGCACCACGTCGACCGGGCTGCCGAGGGCCGCGCGTGCCCGGCCGTGCGCGCGCAGGTTGCGGACGGTCTTGTTGCCGCCGTGGGTGGCCATCACCAGGCGCGTCCCGTCCCACACGCACGCCAGCGGGATCAGGTGCGCGCCGGAGGGGCCGGCCGTCGCCAGCCAGGTGTGCCTGTCGGCCGCGAGCCGCTGCAGGACGTCGGCCTTGCGCTGGGCCGTGTCGCGGGCGGGCGGCAGGCCGACCCCCCGCGCGGCGCCGGTCACGGACATCCTGTCTCCTCTCCTGCGGTCAGCCGGCCGAGACGGCCGCCGCCGCGTTTCCCACCAGCGCGAGAACGGCGAATGTCGTACGCAGCAGATTCCATTTCCCCCAGATTCCTCTCGGGTCGTCCCAGTCGGCCGGAATGGCGTCGGGGTCGAGTGCCTTGACGCGCCGGTTGATGGGCACGTTCCGCGTCTGGGACACCACTCCGACACCGGCCAGGAAAATCGCGGAAGTCGCGTAGAGAAAACGGGACGTGGCATTTTCGGACAGCGCGAAGAGGATGACGTCCAGCACCAGTGACGTGCTCACGATGATCGGCATCATCGGGTCGTAGGCGCGGCCGAGGAGCTTGTGCGCCGCCACGTAGCGGTCCGGTGTCATGGCCTGCATCGCAGGCCAGACCCCTACCGCGTGGGTGAACAGCACGCCGGCCGCGATCCCGCTGCTGACCAGCACGACGGCGGTGAGAATGTGGGCAATCACGTGTGCCGCTCCTTGTCTCGGTCACCGCACGGAGTATCGCGGCGGCGGCTTGAGACGGACTCGAATGTAGCTGGGGAACCCTCTTCGCGGCCTTTCCGGCGCCGGGCTTCAAGCGCGATTCGAGGTCGCTTCGAGGAAGGGCGGTGATGATGACGCCCGGCGGAGGAATCCGCTTCGAGAGGAGATCTTCTAATGGCGACAGCACGATCGAAGGTCAGTGCCGGCGACATCACGCCCAACCGGCGGCGCGGTGGTGACATTCGCGTCCTGCTCGGCCCCGCCACCGTGGGATCGACCTCCGGATTCATGGGGCAGTTGACCCTTGAGCCGGGCGAGTTCGTGTCCGAGCACTACCACCCGTACTCCGAGGAGTTCCTGTACCTCGTGCGCGGGGAGCTGACGGTGCGGCTGGACGGGGAGCCCGTCGCCCTGGCCGCCGGTGACGCGCTCATGGTCCCCATCGACGTCCGGCACCGGGTCGAGAACACCGGCACGGAGCAGGCTCTGGCCGTGTTCCAGCTCGGCCCGCTGGCGCCGCGGCCGGACCTCGGCCACGTCGACACCGAGCCGCTGCCCAACGCGGCGGAGCCGTCCCTCAGCGTGGGGGACGGCCGATGACGCATCGTCGGGTGGCCGTCACCGGCATCGGGGTCGTCGCCCCGGGCGGGACGGGCCGCAAGGCGTTCTGGGAGCTGCTGACGGCGGGCCGGACGGCGACGCGGGCCGTCTCGCTGTTCGACGCCGGCGGCTTCAGGTCGCGCATCGCCGCCGAGTGCGACTTCGACCCGGCGGCGGAGGGCCTGGGCGCGCGCGAGATCCGCCGGATGGACCGCGCCGCGCAGTTCGCCGTCGTCTGCGCGCGCGAGGCGATCGCCGACAGCGGCATCGAGCTGCCGGACGTCGAGCCGTCCCGCGTCGGCGTGACGCTGGGCAGCGCGGTCGGCTGCACCATGAGCCTGGAGGAGGAGTACGCCGTCGTCAGCGACGCGGGCCGCGACTGGCTCGTCGACCACTCCTACGGCGTCCCCCACCTGTACGGGCACCTGGTGCCGAGCTCGCTGGCCGCCGAGGTGGCGTGGACGTGCGGCGCCGAGGGTCAGGTGACGCTCATCTCGACCGGCTGCACCTCGGGCCTGGACGCCGTCGGCTACGGCGCCCGGCTGATCGCGGAGGGGACGGCGGACGTCGTCCTGGCCGGCGCGACCGACGCGCCGATCTCCCCGATCACCGTGGCGTGCTTCGACGCCATCAAGGCGACCTCGCCCCGCAACGACGAGCCGGCCCGCGCGTCGCGTCCGTTCGACCGGGACCGCAACGGCTTCGTGCTGGGCGAGGGGGCGGCGGTGTTCGTCCTGGAGGACCTGGAGCGGGCCCGGCGCCGCGACGCCCACGTCTACTGCGAGGTCGCCGGCTACGCCACGCGCGGCAACGCCCACCACATGACCGGGCTGAAGCCGGACGGGCGCGAGATGGCCGAGGCCATCCGCGTGGCGCTGGACGCGGCGCGGGTGGACCCGCGCGACGTCGACTACGTCAACGCCCACGGCTCCGGCACCAAGCAGAACGACCGGCACGAGACGGCCGCCTTCAAGCGCAGCCTCGGCGACCACGCCTACCGCACGCCGGTCAGCTCGATCAAGTCGATGATCGGGCACTCGCTCGGCGCGATCGGCTCGATCGAGGTGGCCGCCTGCGCCCTGGCGATCGAGCACGGGGTGGTGCCGCCGACGGCCAACCTCGACACGCCCGACCCGGAGTGCGACCTCGACTACGTGCCGCACACGGCGCGGGAACAGCCGATCGACGTGGTGCTCAGCGTGGGCAGCGGCTTCGGCGGGTTCCAGACGGCGACCGTGCTCACCGCTCCCGGCCGGGTGACGTCGTGAGCGCGGCCGCGGTGGTCACGGGCATCGGCGTGGTCGCCCCGACCGGGCTGGGCGCGGAGGAGCACTGGGCCGCGACGCTGCGCGGGGCCGGCGCGATCGACGTGATCAGCAGGTTCGACGCGTCCTCCTACCCGGTGCGCCTGGCCGGGGAGGTGCGGGACTTCGTCGCCGCCGGGAACGTGCCCGGCCGGCTGATCCCCCAGACGGACCACTGGACCCACATGGCGCTGGTGGCGGCGGACATGGCGCTGGCCGACGCCGGCGTCGTCCCCGCCGACCTGCCGGAGTACGAGATGGGCGTCATCACGGCCAGCTCCTCCGGCGGCGTGGAGTTCGGCCAGCGGGAGATCCAGGAACTGTGGAGCAAGGGGCCGCGGCACGTCGGCGCCTACCAGTCGATCGCCTGGTTCTACGCCGCGACCACCGGCCAGATCTCCATCCGGTACGGCATGCGCGGCCCGTGCGGCGTCGTGGTCGCCGAGCAGGCGGGCGCGCTGGAGTCGCTCGCCCAGGCCCGCCGGGTCCTGGACGACGGCGCCCGCCTGGTCGTCAGCGGCGGCACCGACGCCCCGTTCAGCCCGTACGGCCTGACCTGCCAGATGGCCAACGGCCTGCTGAGCACCCGTCGTGACCCGAGGCGGGCGTACCTGCCCTTCGACGCCGACGCCAACGGGTACGTGCCCGGCGAGGGCGGCGCGATCCTCATCGTGGAGGACGCCGACAGCGCCCGGGCACGCGGCGCCCGCCGGTACGGGGTGGTCGCCGGGCACGCCGCCACCTTCGACCCGCCGCCGGGCAGCGGCCGTCCCCGCACTCTGGACCGGGCGATCCGGGGCGCGCTCGCCGACGCCGGCGTGGAACCCGGCGAGGTGGACGTGGTCTTCGCCGACGCCGCCGGCACGCCGGAGGCGGACCGGGCCGAGGCGGAGGCGATCGCGGCCGTGTTCGGCGACCACGGGGTGCCGGTCACGGCGCCCAAGACGCTGACCGGCCGGCTGTACGCCGGAGGGCCCGCCCTGGACATCGCCACGGCCCTGCTGGCCATGCGCGACTCGGTGATCCCGCCGACGGCCGGCGTCGCCGGTCCGGCGCCGGGCTGCCGGATCGACCTCGTCACGGGCGAGCCGCGGGCCGGCCGGGTGCGCACCGCGTTGGTCCTCGCCCGGGGCTACGGCGGCTTCAACGCCGCGCTCGTCCTGCGGGCCCCGACCGACCCGTCCGACCACTCCACCGACGACAGGAGCGACCGATGAAGGACTTCACCCTCGACGACCTGCGCGGCCTGATGCGGGCCAGCGCCGGCGTGGACGAGGCCGTCGACCTCGACGGCGACATCGCCGACGTCCCGTTCACCGAGATGAACTACGACTCGCTGGCGGTGCTCGAACTCGCCGGCCGCATCGAGCGGGACTGGCAGATCGTCGTCCCCGACGACGTGATCATGGAGCTGAAGACGCCGGCCGAGGTGCTCGGCTACGTCAACCGCCAGAAGGTGGCCTAGCCGTGGCCGGGCACACCGACCGGTCCGTGGTCATCGCCGCCCCGATGGAGCTGGTCTGGGACATGACCAACGACGTCGAGTCGTGGCCGGAGCTGTTCAGCGAGTACGCCAAGGCGGAGATCCTGCACCGCGACGGCGACACCGTGCGCTTCCGCCTGACGATGCACCCCGACGACGACGGCAACGCCTGGTCGTGGGTGTCGGAGCGGACCGCCGACCCGAGGACCAGGACCGTGCGGGCGCACCGCGTCGAGACCGGCTGGTTCGAGTACATGAACATCCGGTGGGAGTACCGGGAGGTGACCGGCGGCGTCGAGATGCGCTGGACGCAGGACTTCCGGATGAAGCCCGACTCGCCGGTCGACCTGGAGGCGATGACCCGGCGGATCGACGCCAACTCGCCCGTGCAGATGAACCTGATCAAGGAGAAGGTGGAGCGCGCCGCACGGGAGGCCGAGCGCGGATGACGCAGGTGCTGCTGCCGCTGGCGCTGCTCGCCAACGGGCTCGCCGCCGGCGTGCTGGTGGCGACCGTCCTCGGCGTCGTCCCGTTCTACCGGACGCTCAGCGCCGACCTGTACGTCAGGGCGCACGCCTTCGCCGTGGGCCGCTACGACCCGTTCCAGCCGGCGTGCCTGCTGGTCACCTTCGCCGCCGACACGGCGATCGTGCTGACGGAGCCGTCGGGGGCGGGCCGGGCGCTGTGCGCCGTGGCCGCCCTCACGGCCGGGTCGGTGGTGGCGGTGTCGCTGACCCGCAACGTCCCGATGAACCGCTGGATCAAGGCGCAGGACCCGCGGGCGCTGCCCGCCGGCTGGGACATGGAGGCGTTCCGCAGCCGGTGGGCGCGGTGGAACAGCACCCGCACCGCGCTGGCCGTGCTCGCCCTCGTCCTGAACGCCGCCGCGGCCGCCGTGCTGCTGTGACCGCCCGCCGACCGACGCAACCACCCACGAGGAGCAACGATGAGTTTTCAGCTTGACGGCAGGAACGCGCTGGTCACCGGCGGTACGCGGGGAATCGGCCGGGCGATCGCGCTCGGCCTGGCCCGGGAGGGGTGCAACGTCGTCGCCTGCTACCGGGGCGACGAGCAGGCCGCGCGGCGGCTCGAAGCCGACCTGGAGGGCACCCCGGGCAAGCACCGCGTCGTCCAGGCCGACGTCAGCCGGCCCGCCGACGTGGACCGGCTGCTCGACGAGTGCCGCACCGCCCTCGGCACGCTCGACGTCGTCGTGCACAACGCGGGAGCCGTCAGCCACGTGCCGTTCACCGAGCTCGAACCGGACGAGTGGCACCGGGTGATCGACACCAACCTGACCGGCATGTACCTCGTGGTGCGCGGCGCCCTGCCGCTGGCCGCCGAGGGGGCGTCGGTGGTCGTCATCGGCTCCAAGGCGGCCATGGTCGGCGTGCCGCTGCGCGCCCACTACACCGCCTCGAAGGCGGGCGTGCTCGGCCTGGCCCGCACGCTGAGCAAGGAGCTCGGCCCCCGCGGCATCCGGGTCAACGTCGTCGCGCCCGGCATCATCACCACCGACGCCGCGGCGGGCCTCAGCGAGCAGCAGGCGCAGCGCTACCGCTCGATGACCTCGCTCGGCCGGCTGGGCGAGCCGGAGGAGGTCGCCGACGTGGTGCTGTTCCTGGCGAGCGGCCGCTCCCGCTACATGACCGGCGAGACCGTGCACGTCGACGGAGGGATCTGACATGAAGAGCACGAACGCGTTCCGGGTGATGCTGCGCATGCAGATCATCCCCGGCAAGGAGCAGGACTTCGAGCGGGTCTGGTACTCCGTCGCCGACGTGGTCGGCGACAACCCGGCCAACATCGGCCAGTGGCTGCTCAGGAGCGCCGAGGAGGACGGCGTCTACTACATCATGAGCGACTGGGTGGACGAGGAGCGGTTCCGGGCGTTCGAGCGGAGCGAGGAGCACGTCGAACACCGCAAGAAGCTGCACCCGTACCGGTCGCACGGCACGATGACGACCCTGCGCGTCGTCTACGACCTCGGCCGGGAACGCGCGGAGACGCGGCGGTGATCGGGCACGTCCGCGTGCTGGTCTACTACGCCGCCCCCGAGCAGGACCAGGCCTCGGTGCTGGAGGCCTACCGGCGGGTCAGCGACGGGATGCGCGGGACGCCCGGCCTGCTGAGCAGCCAACTGCTGCGCTCGGCCCTCGACACGGGCGAGTTCGCGGTGCTCAGCGAGTGGACCGACCTGCCGCGCTTCCGCGCCTGGGAGGAGGGGACCCGGCACAAGCAGCAGACCGCCGCGCTCCGGTCGTACCGCGACGAGGGCCGGGGGAGAGGTTACGGGATCTATGAAGTGGTGGACCAGCTCTGACCGGGCGGCCGGCGTCTCGCCGGTCCGGCGGGTCGCCGGCCTGCTGGGCCGGCATCTGTGGACGGGGCTGCAGAGCATCGGCCGGGTGGGATTCGCCGACCCGTGGCCGACCGACGACAAGGAGGACCCGCGATGACCGTCCTGTCCCCACCCGGGGCCGACGTCGCCGCATGGCTCCGCTGCGCGGGCTGCGGGGAGACCGTGTACGGCAAGCGTTTCGCGCGGGAGCTCGGGGTGTGTCCCGGCTGCGGGCTGCACACCCGGCTCACCGCGTGGCAGCGGATCGGGCAGCTCTTCGACGACGGGTCGCCGGTGCCGATCGACGCGCCCGCGACCGTGGAGGACCCGCTGGGGTTCACCGACAGCCGGCCGTACCGGGAACGGCTGCGCGAGGCGCGCGGCGGCACCGGGCTGGACGAGGCGGTCGTGTGCGTGCGCGGCACGGTCGAGGGGCACGACCTCGTCGCCGCCGTCATGGACTTCCGCTTCATGGGCGGCAGCCTCGGCACCGGGGTCGGCGCCCGCATCACCGCGGCGGCCGAGACGGCGCTGGCCGACCGGGTGCCGTTCCTGCTGGTGACGGCGTCGGGCGGGGCACGCATGCAGGAGGGCGCGCTGTCGCTCATGCAGATGGCCAAGACCGCCCAGGCGCTGGCGGAGCTGGACGAGGCGGGCGTGCTCACGATCGGGGTGCTGACCGACCCGACGTACGGCGGGGTGGCGGCGTCCTACGCGACGCTGCCCGACGTCATCCTGGCCGAGCCGGGCGCCCACATCGGCTTCGCCGGGCCGCGCGTCATCCGGCAGACCATCCGGCAGGAGCTTCCGGCGGGGTTCCAGACGGCGGAGTTCCTGCGCGGCAAGGGGCTCGTCGACGGCGTCGTGCCCCGCGCCGCGCTCCGTCCGGCCATCGCCCGGCTGTGCGCGCTGCAGCGCGCCGCCGCGCCGGGGCCGGCGGGTCTGGGTGGGCGGCCGTCGCGGCTCGTCCTGCGGCCGGAGCGGCTGCCGGAGCGTGACGGCTGGACGGCCGTCCAGCTTGCCAGGCACGCCGACCGGCCGACGACCCTCGACTACGCCGGCTCGGCGCTGGAGGACTTCGTCGAGCTGCACGGGGACCGGCTGGGCGGCGACTGCCCCGCGGTCGTCGGCGGCATGGGGCGGCTGGCGGGCCGGCCGGTCGTCCTCATCGGGCACCAGAAGGGGCACGGCACACGCGAGCGGGTGGAGCGCAACTTCGGCATGCCGAGTCCGGCCGGCTACCGCAAGGCGGCGCGGCTCATGCGCCTGGCCGCCAAGCTGGGCCATCCCGTCGTGACGCTCATCGACACGCCGGGCGCCCATCCGGGTGTCGAGGCCGAGGAGAACGGCCAGGCGTGGGCGATCGCCGAGAGCCTGCGCCTGATGTCGGCGCTGCCCGTGCCGATCGTCGCCGTCGTCACCGGGGAGGGCGGCAGCGGCGGGGCGCTGGCCCTCGGCGTGGCCAACCGGGTGCTGGCCCTGTCCAACGCGGTGTACTCGGTGATCAGCCCCGAGGGGTGCGCGTCCATCCTGTGGAAGAGCCAGGAGGCGGCCGACCGGGCGGCGGCCGCGCTGCGGCTCGACGCCCGCGAGCTGCTGCTGCACGGCGTCGTGGACGGTGTGATCCCCGAACCCGGCGCGGGCGCCCACACCGACCCGGCGGCTGCCGCGCGGCGTCTCGCGGCGGCGGTGGCGGAGGCGCTCGACGAGCTGGCCATCCATGATCCGAAGAAGCTGGTGGCGGAGCGGCGGCAGCGGTTCCGCCGGTTCGGCTCGCCGCTGTGACCCCGCCAGGTGCGCGGGGGACGAGTGAGGGAGGTCCTGTGGACGACGTGACCGGTGCCGCGTCACACGCGTTGCTCGGCGAGCTGTGCCGCCGAGCCGTCGAGCTGGTCAACGCCGGCGGCGCCGGGATGCGGCGGGTACGGCTGCAGTCCGGCGACGCGGTCGTCGAGCTGGAGTGGCCCGAGCCCGCGCCGGCCGCCGCCCACCCGGGGCCCGCCGTCCCCGGCCCGCCGGGAGACGCGCCCGCCGGGTCCGCTGTGCCCGCCGGGTCCGCCGGGCAGCCGGGGGACGCGGCCGGGACGGGGACGGCGCACGAGGTGGGCGCGCCGGTGGTGGGCACCTTCTACCGGGCGCCCGAGCCGGGAGCGCCGCCGTTCGTCTCGGTCGGTGACGTCGTGGAGAAGGGACAGCAGGTCGGGATCGTGGAGGCCATGAAGCTGATGAACCCCGTGGAGGCCGACCGGTCCGGCCGCGTGCTCGCCGTCGTCGTGCCTGACGGCACCCACGTCGAGTACGGCCAGACCCTGCTCACCCTGGATCCCGAGGAAGCTCCGTGAACGCGCCCGGCCCGGCCCTGTTCTCCTCGGTGCTCATCGCCAACCGCGGCGAGATCGCGCTGCGGGTCGCCCGGACCTGCCGGGAGCTGGGCATCCGGACCGTGATGGTGTACTCCGAGGCCGACCGCGACTCGCCCGCGCTGCGCCTGGCCGACCGCACGGTGCTGATCGGGCCGGCCGCCGCGCGGCGCAGCTACCTGTATCCGCCGGCGATCCTCGAAGCGGCCCTCGGCGCCGGGGCGGAGGCCGTCCACCCCGGCTACGGGTTCCTGTCCGAGGACGCCGACTTCGCCGAGATGTGCCGGGCGGAGGGGCTGCGCTTCATCGGCCCGCCGGCGGAGGTCATCGCCGCCCTGGGCGACAAGACGCAGGCGCGCGCGCTCGCCGCGGCCGGCGGCCTGCCCGTCCTGCCCGGCAGCGCGGGCGCCCTGTCCAGTGGCCAGGCCGCCAAGGACGTCGCGGACGAGATCGGCTACCCGGTCATCATCAAGGCGGCGGCGGGCGGCGGCGGCCGTGGCATGGCCGTGGTCGACGATCCGGCGGACTTCGCGCGGGCGTTCGCCGAGACGCGGGTGAGCGCGCAGGCGGTGTTCGGCGACGCCCGCGTCTACGTGGAGAAGTACGTGCGCGGCGCCCGCCACGTCGAGGTGCAGGTGCTGGCCGACCTGCACGGCAACGTCGTGAGCCTCGGCGAGCGCGACTGCTCGGTGCAGCGGCGCAGGCAGAAGCTGATCGAGGAGTCGCCCGCGCCGGGCCTGGCGCCCGAGCTGACCGCGGCGATCGGCGAGGCGGCCGTGTCCTGCGCCCGGGCGGCGGGCTATGTCGGGGCGGGCACGTTCGAGTTCCTCGTGGACGGGGCGGGCCGGTTCTTCTTCATCGAGGCGAACTGCCGGATCCAGGTGGAGCACCCGGTGACCGAGATGGTCACCGGTGTGGACCTGGTCAGGGAGCAGCTCCGCGTCGCGGCGGGGCTGCCGCTGGACGCCGGGGCGGGCGCCGCGGCCCGCGGCGTGTCGATCGAGTGCCGGGTGAACACGGAGGACCCCGGCCGCGGCTTCCTGCCGACGGCGGGGCTGATCGAGGAGTTCGTCCCGCCCGGGGGGCCGTTCACCCGGGTCGACACGCACGGTGTGCCCGGCGTGCGGGTCGGCGCCGACTACGACTCCCTGCTGGCGAAGGTGGTCGTCTGGGCGCCCGACCGTGACCAGGCGATCAGCCGGATGGACCGGGCGCTGGAGGAGTTCCGCGTCTCGGGGCGGGGGGTGTGCACCACGATCGGGTTCCTGCGCGAGGTGCTGGCGCACCCGAGTTTCCGCCGGGCCGAGCACGACACGTCGCTGGCCGACGAGATGTCGTCCGCGCGGCAGCGGACCCTCCAGGACGCCAACCGCTCCTGACATGCCTGCTCCTGACAGCCCGGACCGCCCGTGCTGCGCCTGACGCCGGAGGTCCGTCCCGGACGCCGCTCAGCGGCCTCCGGGATGGCCGGCCGTCAGCACCGCCTGCTGCAGCCGCTGCATCTCCACGCTGGGCTCCAGGCCGAGCTCGCTGCGCAGCACGTGCCGCAGGCTGCGATAGACCTCCAGAGCCTCGTGCCGGCGGCTGGCGCGCGACAGCGCCTCCATGAGCTGCAGATGGAACCACTCGTCGAGCTGGTGCAGGGCGGTGAGCTCCTTCAGCTCCCCGATCAGCTCCTGGTAGCGGCCCATCCTCATCTGCGCCTCCACCTTGAGCTTGAGCGCGTGCAGGCGCAGCTCCTCCAGCCGGGTGGCGTAGATGGCCAGCCGCGGGCCGAGGACCACGTCGGCGAGCGCGGAGCCGTGCCACAGGCCGAGCGCCCGCCGCAGCGCCGCCGAGGCGCGCTCCACCTCGCCGTCCTCCAGGTGGTCGCGGGCCAGGCCGACCAGCTCCTCGAACTCGACGGCGTCGAGCACGCCGTCCTCCAGGGTGATCAGGTAGCCGCCGTGCTTGGTGACGAGCCGGGGGGCGCCGGGCGAGGCGTCGCCGCCACGCGAGAGCAGTTTGCGTAACTGGTAGACGTAGGTCTGCAGGGTCGTCTGGGCGCTCGCGGGCGGGTTGCCCCCCCAGAGCTCCTCCATCAGGGCCTCCGCCGGGATGACCTCTCCGGCCGAGGCGAGCAGCAGCGCCAGGACGCTGCGCTGCTTCGGCGCGCTCGGCGTGATCAGCCGTTCACCGTCCCACACTTCGAGAGTGCCCAGCACGTGAAAGTGCATGTCCCACCTGGTCCTTTTCCGCAGAGTGTCGATCGTCAGTACATATGCCTCGAATGTGCAGTATTCGTACGCATGCATTTGTACTCGACGCACCCATAGCGGGACTGTCGCCTCACTTTCGTCCATCCGGCCAGGTGAGCGGGGGTGGCGTCGCGCGGACGAAAGGACCCGGCGCGGGAGGGCGGCTCAGGACGGCCGTTCGGGCGACGGCGCCGTCGCGCCCGCGACCCCGGACAGCGCGGGCGGGGTCGGCCCCTGCGACCCGGCGGGCCGCATGACCTCGTCCAGCCGCCGGCGGGACAGCGCGAAGGCGGCGGCGGTGACGAGGGCCAGCACGGCGAGGGCCAGGTAGTACCAGGGCCGCGGCTCGCCGGAGACCAGCCGGCCGAGCATGCTGCCCAGCCCGCCGCCGACGGCGGCGAACATCCAGTACAGGCCCATGGTGCGGCCGGTGAACGCCGGCGGCGCCAGGTCCACGGCCGCGCTGAGCGCCGTGGGGCCGAGGACCACCTCGCCGACGGCCAGGGTGAACAGGACGAGCAGCAACCACACCGGCGACACCCGCGCCCCGCCGGCGGCGGCGACGGCCGACCCGCTCATCACCAGGAAACCGGCGCCGACGAGCCCGTGCCCCATGGCGATCTTGGCCGCCACGCCGAGCCGGGCTCCGCCGCGCAGCCACAACCACGCGATCAGCGGCGCGGACACCAGGATGAACAGCGGGATCGCCGACTGGAACCAGCTCGCGGGCACGAGCACCTCGCCCACCTCCCGGTCGACGTGCTCCCGCGCGAACAGGATGAGCGTCGACCCGGCCTGGATCACGAACATCCAGAACAGCGCCGAGGCGAGCAGCACCCAGCGGAACGCGGCCAGCCGCCGCAGCTCGCCGCGGTCGAGGCGGGAACGCCGCCGCAGGACCGCGAGGTACACGAACGGCGCGACCAGCGTGGCCGCGCCCACGACCCCGATCACGTGCGTGACGGCGAACGTCCCGGCCAGGACGTCGGCCAGCAGCAGCACGCCGGCCGCCGCCGCCACGGCGGCGACCCGTCTCGCCACGGTCCGCAGCTCCCGCGCGGTGGCCGGGTGCGAGGCGGCGCGGCCGGTCTCGCCGAAGTGCCGCATGCCCACCGCGTACTGGACGACCCCGAACGTCATGCCGAGCCCGGCGACGCCGAAGCCGAGGTGCCAGTTCACCCGCTCCCCGAGGAACCCGGTCACCAGCGGCGCCAGCAGCGCGCTGACCTGGATGCCGATGTAGAGCAGCGACAGGGCGGCCTCCCGCCGCTCGCTCTCCCTCGGGCCGTAGAAGCGGCCGAGCAGGGCGAGCATGTTGGGTTTCAGCAGGCCGGTGCCCACGGCGATGGCGACCAGGCCGAAGTACGCGGTCACCTGGGCCGGCACGAGCATCAGGTAGTGGCCGGCCGCGATCACGATCCCGCCGTAGAGGGTCGCCCGCTGCTCGCCCAGCAGCCGGTCACCGACCCAGCCGCCCGGCATGGACAACGCCAGGAGCAACCCGACGTACGCGCCGTACAGCGCGACCGCCGTCGAGTGCGGCAGGCCCAGCCCGCCCTCCTCGCGCGGGGCCACGGCGAACAGGATGAGGATCGCCTGCATGCCGAAGAAGCTGAACCGCTCCCACATGTCGGTCAGGAACAGCGTGACGAACCAGCGCGGCCGGGTGCGCGGCCCCGGGGAGGTGGACGGCGGCCTCATGACTCCTCCTGGACAGGTTGACCAGATCATGGACGCCCCTGCTAGAGCACGGGTGGAAGGCCGGTCGAGCTCCACCGCCCCGCCGCGCTCGAACGCGGCTCAAGCCTCCTGCGAGCACCGCCGTGCAGACTGCGAACGGCCGCCGAACCGGCCGTCACCGACCCGCCGAGGAGGACCCGAATGGAACGAATCCTGGTCGTCGCGCGCATGCGGCCGTCAGCGGAGGCGGAGGTGGCGCGGTTGTTCGCCGAGTCGGACCGTACCGAGCTGCCGCGGCTGGGCGGCGCCGTGAGCCGCAGCCTGTTCTCCTTCCAGGGGCTCTACTTCCAGCTCATGGAGGTGGAGGAGAGCGGGCAGCGGACGATGGAGGCCATCCGCGAACATCCGGAGTTCCTGCGGCTGAGCAAGGAACTGACCCGCTTCATCGAGCCCTACGACCCGCAGACCTGGCGTTCGCCCCGCGACGCCATGGCCCGGGAGTTCTACCGCTGGGAGGCGGACCAGGCACCCCGGTGACGGCCCAGCGCAACCCCTGCCCGTTACGGCGAAGAGAGACGATCATCATGAAGGACACAGCGGTGAGTCGCGAGTCGTTGCTCGCCATGATGCAGGCGTACAAGACCACCAGCCTTCTCCGGACGGGCGTGTCGATGGGCGTGTTCGACTGCCTGGCCGAGGGGCCGGTCGACGCGGACACGGCCGCCGGCCGGCTCGGCGCCGACCCCAGGGGGACGCGGATCCTGCTCAACGCCCTGGCCGCGATCGGTCTGGTGCGGGAGGACGACGGCCGGTTCGGGCTGCCCGCCGGAGCGGACGGCCTCCTGGTGAGCAAGAGCCCCGGCTATCTGGGGGACATGGTGCACGTCATGGCCAGCGACTGGGAGTGGGACGCGCTCAAGCGGCTGGACGAGGCGGTGCGGCGCGGCGGCACGGTCATGGACGTGCACGCCGAGACCCCCGGCTACGCGTACTGGGAGGACTTCGCCGCCCACGCGGTGGCGGTGGCGCGCCCGACGGCCGAGGTGGCGGCCGACGCGCTGGCGGACTGGGCGGCCGGCCGCGAGCGGCTCGACGTCCTGGACGTGGCGTGCGGTCACGGCATGTACGGCCTGACCCTGGCCCAGCGCAACCCGCAGGCGCGGGTGTGGGCGCTGGACTGGCCCAACGTGCTGCCGCTGACGGAGCAGCACGCCGAGCGCATGGGGGTCGCCGACCGCCTGCACCGGCTGCCGGGCGACATGTTCGAGGTGCCGCTCGGCGGGCCGTACGACGTCGTGCTCGTGACGAACGTCCTGCACCACTTCTCGGAGGAGAAGGCCGGTGAGCTGCTCGCCCGGCTGGCTCCGGCGGTCAAGCCGGACGGCAAGATCGTGCTGGTGGGCTTCACGCTGGGCGACGCCCCGCCGGCCGAGGACCCGGCCCCCCACCTGTTCTCGATCCTCATGCTGACGTGGACGTTCGAGGGGGAGGTGCACTCGGTTCCGGCCTATGACCGCATGCTCACCGCGGCGGGCTTCACCAGGGGCCGCCGCTACGACGTGCCGGGGCTGGCGTTCCGGGTGCTGGTGGCGGACAGGACGTCCTGAGATCCCGGAGGGGGCGCCGGCGCGCCCGGGCGAGGGAGGCGTAGATCTCCTCGAACCTGGTGACCGTGCGGACCCGGTCATGGGTGGCCGCGACGGCGCGGCAGACGGCCCCCATCGCGTCCGGCGTCTCCTCGGCGAGCACCCGGGCCAGCCGTCCGGCCAGGGCGCGGACGTCGCCCGGGGCGTACAGGTAGCCGGTCGCTCCCGGCAGCACCAGCCGGTCCAGCGCGCCGGACCCGGCGGAGACGACGGGCAGGCCGGTGGCGAGCGCCTCCAGCGCCTCCAGCGTCGCGGCGCTCCCGGCGCCGGCCGCGCCCGGCACGGCGAAGACGTCGGCCGCTGCGTAGACCAGGGGCAGCGTGTCCTCGGGGACGGGCCCCGGAAGGTGTACGCGGCCGGTCAGGCCGCACCGGCGGGCCAGCCGCTCCAGCCGGGCCCGCCGGGGGCCGCAGCCGGCGACGACGGCCTGGACGTCGAGGCGGCGGCACACGTGCGGCAGCGCCCGGATCAGGTCCTCCTGCCTCCCGCGCGCGTCCAGCCGGCCGACCGACAGGACCGTGAGACGGTCGGGCAGGCCGAGCAGCGCGCGGGCCCGGGAGCGCGGCTCCTCCGGCGGCCGGAACCGGCTGAGGTCGACGCCGCCCGGCAGCGTCTCCACCGGCCGGGTTACCACCGGGACGCCCAGCTCGCGGGCCGCGCCGAGCACCGCGCGCGCCACGGCGAAGGCGCCGTGCACGTGGGCCACGTCCGGCGCGATCCGCTCCACCAGCCGCCGCAGGGGCCCGGCGAGGAGCGGCGGCAGGCAGATCCGCCCGAAGCCCGGCAGGGGGACCGACCGCAGGCGGTACACCATGACGTCGCCGTCCCTCGCGGCCCGCGGCGGCCCGTGCCCGGACCGGCACACCACGTGGACGTCGTGGCCGCGCGCGGCCAGTTCGTGGGCCAGCGCGCGGACGGACGGCGCCGAGCCGCCCGGCTCGGGCGGGTAGGTGTCGGTGCCGATGAGCACGCGCAGCGGCGGTGGCCCGGCGGCTGCGCCGGGAGGAAAGACCGGGTGCATATCCTCTTCCTTCTGTTCCGGTAATACCGAAAAGGAGGTGAATTGGGGGAAATGGTCCCTGTCGTGGCCGGTGGACGGGCACGGAATTCGCCGTCCAGGGCAGATGATCTCGCCGGGCGGGCTCCGGCAGCGCCTGCTCCGGATCGTCTCTCACGATCGTTGACCGGGCGGGCCGGTGACAACGGGGACGGCCCCTGAGACGCCCCCGGGGATGTCCCTGAAGCGACCCTGGAAGAACCGCCGCCGTCCGGCCCGCCCGGACATCCCTGCCTATGGTGGGAGAGAAATCACCGCGCAGGAAATCACCGCGCAGGAAATCACCGCGCAGCCCGTGCCGCTCGCCACGAGACCCTCCGACATGATGGGACATCACCTGATGACGTCGTCGCCGTCGCCGGCATGGGCGGTACCCGGCACGTGACCCGGATCCTCGACTTCCTGAGCAGCCTCCACCCGATGCTGCTCTGCGCGGCCACCACGCTGTTCATGTGTGTGGAGACGTCGCTGCTCGTCGGGCTGTTCGTCCCCGGCGACGCGGTGGTCCTGCTGGCCGGGTCGGCCGCCGACACGCCCGGACGTCTCGCCCTCGTCATCGCGGCCGCCACCGCCGGCTGCCTCGCGGGGGAGACGCTCGGCTACCTGATCGGCCGCCGCTTCGGCCCGTCCGTCCGCCGCGGCCGCGCCGGCCGGCGGGTCGGCGCGGCCAACTGGGCGCGCGCCGAGAACTACCTCGTGCGTCGCGGCGGGCCGGCGGTCTTCGGCTCGCGGTTCGTCACCGTGGTGCACGCCCTCGTCCCCGTCGTCGCCGGGACGCTGGCCATGCCGTACCGGCGGTTCATCGCCTGGGCGGCGCCCGCCGCACTCGTCTGGTCGTGCCTGTACGCCGGCGCGGGGATGGCCCTCGGCGCGTCCCACCGCGAGTTCGGCTCCGGCCTCGGCGCCTGGAGCTGGCTGGTGCCGCCCGTGATCGTGGGCTGCGTGGTCGGGTGCCGGCTGCTGCTGCGGCGGCTGCGACGCCCGGCCGGCCCCGAGGCGGGCCGGCCGGGCGAGGCCCCCTGAGGGCCACGGCCGCGGCTCAGGAGGTCACATGCAGGCGGACCGGGCCGAACAGGCCGGTGCTGCGCTGGCCCGGGAAGACGAAGTGCGTCGGGCTGACCTCGTCCAGGTACGGGCCGAGGGTGCCGAGGACGAGCACCTCGACGATGTTCTCCCCGTCGTCCAGCCGGACGTCGAAGGTGTACGGCGAGCACACCCTGATCCCGCAGGGCCGCCCGTTCACCGCCACCTCGGCCGTGCCGCGGACCCGGCCGAGGTCGATCAGCCCGGCGCCCGCCGCCGCCCGCACCGTGGTGCGGTAGCGGACGCCGCCGCTGTAGCCCCACAGCCCGTTGTCCTCCCAGTCGCCGAGCCGCATGCGTCCCGGCCCGCAGGTGAACCGCACCGGACCGGACAGCGCCGCGCCCGCCCGCGCCCCGGGGGCCGTCGTCACCAGCAGTTCGCCGTCGCGGACCTCCACCGGCCCGGCCGCGTCCACCTCGACCCCGGTCACGCCAGGCGGCGGGTCGAGCAGGAACCGCTCGACCCCCGCCCGGCTGCCCGGCGCCGCGAACCCGGCGGGCAGCGCCGTCGGACGCCCGTCCAGCCAGCCCGCCCCTGGCAGCGGGTGCGGCCGCGTGCGCAGCCACAGCGCGGCCGGGTCACCGTGCTGGCGCCGCCGCACCCGGACAGCCGGGGACCAGCCGGGGCCGGAGACGGCCAGCCCGTCGGTCAGCACCCAGCCGTCCGACTCCACCCGGATCGTGTTGTCGCCCGGCCGCAGCAGGTGGGCGACGTCGTAGCGGCGCACCCGCGGGATGTCGGCCTCGGCGTACGGGTCGAAGCCGCCCTGCCGGCCCGCCTCCTCGCCGTTGACCAGCACCCGGCAGAACACGGTCGAGGCCACCTGCAGCATTTCGTACGGCGGCGCGCCCACGCGCACGGTCGTCTCCATCGGCGAGCCGCCGATCCACTCCGGCCACACCCCGTCGGCCGGATCGGCCAGCAGGCAGACGTGCGCCCGCAGGTCGTGCTCCTCGTCGGGGACGAGCAGCAGCTCCAGCGCGTACGTGCCGGGCGGCACCGGATCGCGGGAGACCGCGGCGTACCCGGCGTCGTCGAGCGGCACCTCCGCGCCGTCCAGCAGGACGGTCTTCGCGGCGCCGGCCCCGACCGCCAGCCGGCCGCCGGGGCCCGGCGGCACGGTGAGGACGCTGCGGAAGCGGGCCTGCCCGCCCGCCGCGACCCGGCCGAACGCCAGGAACTCCACCGGCACGTGCCCCTTGGGGCCGAGGGTGTCGCGATGGATCGGGTCCTTGCGCAGCCCGCGCGATACCGACCAGACGGACGGCGTCCACGGCCCGTCGTCCACCCGCTGCTCGCCGTGCGGGCCGAACGTGGCGTGCACCGGCTCGCCGTCCGGCGTGCGCAGCGTCCAGCGTTCCACGCCCGCCCCGCCGCCGAAGTCCGACCAGCCGAAGTCCGACCAGGTGTCGTCCAGGGTCGGCACCAGCTCGACGTCCCACTCCTCGCCGAGGTCGATCGCGGTCCGGTACGACGGGCGGGGCGGCGCGGGCGCTGCCTGCCCGCCCGGCCGCCCGCCCGCCTGCTCGCCGCCGAACACCAGCAGCGCGGCGGGGCCGTCGTCGAACGGGACGACCACCTCCACCGCGTCGCCGTCCACCGTGTACGGCAGCGCCCGCGTCCCGCCGTCGAAGAGACCGGCGAGCAGCGGCGTCCCGGAGACCCCCCGGACCTTGACCCGCATCTCGCGGGCGTAGCGGCCGGGGTCGAAGTCGATGGCGGCGTCCAGCCAGCCCAGCGCGACGCCGCGCTCCTCGGGCCGGCCCACGCCGATGCGGCTTGCCATGGGGAAGGTGGCCATGAGGAAGACGAGCGTGGTGTCGCCGGCCTCCCGGACCAGCGGCGGCACCGGCGCCTCGACCCGCCGGTCGAGCCCGGCCAGCGCCTCGCCCAGGTCCGCGCTCGACGCGGCGTACCGCGCGGCGCCGGTCTCGAACACGGCGCGCAGCACGGGCGCGTCCGGCAGCGCGCCCACGGCCACGAGCAGCCCGCCGCCCTGGGCGAACTCCGCGAGCCGGGCCGCGACGTCGTCGTCCAGCGTCGTGACGGCGGGCAGCACGACGGCCCGGTAGGCCTCGGTGGAGACGGCCAGCCGCCCGCCGGTCACGGCGGCGCGGCGGACCGAGTCGTCGTCGATCACGTCGGCGTCGAGGCACAGCCGGTCGAGCGCGCCGGGCGTGGTGGCGAACCACGACATGTCGCCCACGATCTCCCGGTAGACCTGCTGCGCCCGCGCCGCCGCCTCGCCTGCCGCCCCGCCCGCCGGCTCGCCCTCCGGCACGGCTCCGCTCGTGCCGGCCTGCGCGGTCGCGGTGGGCAGCAGGACGGCCACGTCGCAGGCGTGGCGGCCCAGCGACAGGGCGGCGCACAGACGGGTGACGGCGTCGGCGAAGACCCGGTGGTGCCGCCAGTACGGCTGGCGCCAGTCGGTGGACGGCGGCGCCCACTCCCACCAGCCCCGCCTGGTCGTGTAGTAGACGGCGTGCGGGTTGTACAGCGTGGCCCCCGCCCGCAGCCACGGCAGCAGCCAGTCGAGGGTCTCCTCCAGCGTGCCGCCCCAGCCGCTGGAGTGGAACGCCTCGATCCAGGTGCGCGACCCGCCGTACAGGTGGGCGAGGGAGGAGTGCAGCCGCGCGTCCCCGTGGTGGTCGGAGCCGGGTGCGCCGAACCAGCGGTGCGTCCGTGCGTAGTCGGCGTAGAGACGCACCCCGTCGACGGGAAGCCCGGCGCGGGCCGGGTCCTGCTGGTCGCAGCCGCCGATCAGGCCGTTGCGCCGGTGCCAGTCCGCCAGCGGGCGGAAGAACGCCTCCTCCGCCAGCTCGGCGCGGGTGCGCTGGTAGGCCTCCCAGTCGGGGTCGATCAGCGAGAACTCGGCGCCGCGCCGGGCCGCGTACTCCTCGGCGAACGAGGCCGACCAGGTGGGCAGGGTCGGCAGCTCGTCCTGGAACGACCCGGCGATCACCGACCCGAACCAGTGGCCGACCCGGCGCTCGAACTCGCCGTGCACCCGGTCCAGCAGCGTGGCGCACGCCTCACGCGACAGGTAGTCGAAGCCGCGCGTCGTGATCGACCCGTCCTCGGCCAGCCACTGGCCGGCGAAGCGCGGGTTCTCCTGCACCAGGCGCGCCTGCAAATCGGCGCCGGAGAAGCCGAGCTGGTCGTAGAACCACAGGAACGCGCCCAGCTCGTGCGCGTCGGCGCAGACCTGGTCCAGCAGCTCCCACCAGGCCGGCGACAGGAAGGGCGGGTCGTCGGCGTCGGAGCCGAACAGCGGGCCCGACGGCGCCAGGTTGAGGATGACGAGGTTGCGCACGCCCCCGGCCACCAGCCGCTCCATCTGCCAGCGCAGCCGCTCCCGGCGCAGCGGCTCGCCGCTCCACCACCAGATGGCCGCCGGGCTGTGCGAGGCGGGCGGCTCGCGCAGCACGTCGAAGACGTTCATCCCTTGAGCCCGCTGGAGAAGCCCTTGATGACGTAACGCTGGAGCGCCAGGAAGACCAGCACGATCGGCAGCGCGCCCAGGACCAGCCCGGCGAAGACCAGGCCGTGGTCGGAGACGTACTGGCCGACGAAGGCGAAGACGCTCACCGGGACCGTCTCGAACCCGGAGCCGCCCAGGTACAGCAGCGGCGTGAAGAAGTCGTTCCAGACGAAGACGGCGTTGAGGATGAGCACCGTGCCGGTGATCGGCCGCAGCAGCGGGAACACCACCCGGGTGAAGGCGGTCAGGTGGGAGGCCCCGTCGATCTGCGCGGCGCTGGCGTAGTCGCGGGGCAGCGCGCGGATGAAACCGGTGTAGAGGAACACGGTGAAGGGGAGCTGGATCCCGGTGTAGAAGAGGATCATGCCGGCGTGCGTGCCGAGCAGGCCGAGATCGTTCACCAGCCCGTAGAGCGGGATCATGCCGAGCTGGAACGGCAGCACGATGCCCAGCAGGAACAGGATGTACAGGCCGTAGCCCAGCCGGCTGTGCGCCCGCGCCAGGAAGTAGGCGGCGAACGAGCCGAGCGCGACCAGCGCGACCAGGCTGACCACGGTGATCACGGTGCTGTTGATCAGCGACGGGCCGAGCGCCGCGGCCGACCACGCCTTGCCGAAGTTGTCCAGCGTGGGCGGCGCGGGCAGCGCCAGCGGGGTCTGGGAGATCTGCGCGGGGTCCTTCAGCGACAGCGAGACCAGCGTGTAGACGGGGAACATGAACGCCACCGCCACCACGACCATGACGATCTCCAGCAGGAACGTCCTTCTCACGAGGCCACCTCCCGGCTGCGCAGGTAGGAGATCTGGACGAGGGAGACCGCCGCCACGAACAGCGCCAGCACCAGCGCGATCGCCGTGCTGTAGCCGAACTTGCCGAACACGAACGCCTGCTTGTACAGCACCGTGGACAGCGTCTCGGTGGCGTAGCCGGGGCCGCCGTTCGTCGCGGCGAAGACCTGGTCGAACAGCTTGAGCCCGCCGATCGTGGACAGCATCAGGTTGATCGTCAACGCGGGCGCCAGCAGGGGCCAGGTGACGTAGCGGAAGCGCTGGAAGGTGCCCGCGCCGTCGATCATCGCGGCCTCGTGCAGTTCCCTGGGCACTCCCTCCAGCCCGGCCAGGAAGATGACCATGGAGTATCCGGCGTACTGCCACACCACCATGCCGGCGATCGACCACAGCGCGACCGAGGGGTCGCCCAGCCAGTCGACCTCCAGGCCGAGCAGCCCGTTCAGGCCGGCCGACGGGTCGGGGTTGTAGACGTACTTCCACAGGAACGCCACCATGACCGGGCTGACGACCACCGGCGAGAAGAAGACCACGCGCAGCAGCGCCCGGCTGCGCAGCTTGGCGTGCACGCCGAGCGCCAGCAACAGGCCCACGCCGTTCTGCACGGCGACGATCGCCAGGGTCAGCAGCAGCGTGTTGCCGATCGAGCCCATGGCCTGCTCGTCGTCCAGCAGCGTCAGGAAGTTGGCCGCTCCGACGAAGGACATGTCCTGCCCGATGCCGCTCCAGTCGGTGAAGGCGTAGACCACCCCGCTGGCGGCCGGGTAGAGCACGACCACCGCGTAGACCAGCAGGGCGGGCGCGGCGAACAGCCAGGACGGGGAGGTGGCGCTGAAGCGCCGCAGCCGGCCCGGCCGCCCGGCGGATGCCGGGCGCGACCGGGGCGGCTTGTCGACAGTCAGGTGAGTCACTTGCGGTACGCCTCGTCCATCTTCTTCAGCGCCTCGTCGATCGTGGCCTTCCCGGCGAGCAGCTCTTGCACGACCGCGAAGTGCACCGGCTGGATCTCGGCGTTGGGCCAGCGCTGGTCCATGAACGGCACCGCCCGGTCCTTGGTGAACGGCAGGAACGACTGCACCGCCGGGTCGATGGTGGAGTCGGCGTCCTGGGTGAGCGGGATCGCGGAGATGGCCTTGGCGTAGGCGTTGATGTTCTCCTGCTTGCCGAGGAAGTCGACGAACGCCTTGGCCTCCTCGACGTTCTTGCCCTTGGCGTTGACGCCCAGCCCGACGACGACTCCGGCGGGGATCCAGACGGACGCCTCGTCGTCGGCTCCTGGCACCGGGAACATCGACAGGTCGTCCGGCGAGGAGGCCGCCTTGCGGAAGTCCGGCAGCACGGCCGACACCTGGATCGCCATGCCCGCCTTGCCGGTGGCCACCATGGAGATCTGCTGCTCGAACGTGGTGCCGTTCGGGTTGTCGTTGAAGAAGCCGCGCTTCTGCAGCTCCAGGTACATCTCCATGGCCTGGCGCCAGCCGGAGTCGGCGAAGCTGGCCTGCCCGGCGAGCTGCTTGTCGTCGAAGGTCGGGTCCTTGGCGTAGACGGTCGAGGGGACCAGCGCGTACGTGATGAGCTGTGTCACCCACGGCGTCTGCGCGCCCAGGGCGATCGGCGCCACCCCGGCCTTCTTCAGCTTGCCGCACACCTCCAGGAACTCGCTCCAGGTCTTCGGCGGCTCCTGCACGCCCGCCTTCTCGAAGACCTTCTTGTTGTAGACGGCGCCGATGACCGACGACCCGGCGGAGTAGATGTAGGTCTTGCCGCCGGACTGGAAGGCCGGCTTGAACCCGGTGGGGATGGTCGCCGCCCACGCCTGCCCGGACAGGTCGGCCAGCAGCCCCGCCTCGGCGATCTGGTTCATCGACATCGCGCTGCCGTTGCCCGGATACACCACGTGCAGGTCGGGGGCGTTGCCCGCGCCGAGCTGGGTGCGCAGGGAGGTCTGCACCTGGTCGGTCGGCGCGTAGGAGGCGTTCACCCGCACCGACGGCTTGGCCTGCTGGTAGGCGGCCACCAGGCTGTCCATCGGCGTCTTCTGGTCGGCGACGCCGACGAACTTAAGCTCGGTCACGGCCTTGCCGCCGTCGGTGGTGGCGGTGGTCTGCGGCCTGGTGGAGCAGGCGGTGGTGGCGACGGCGGCGGCGGCCAGGCCGCCCATCATGCGCAGGAAGTGGGCGCGGCTCACCCGGGCGGCGCGTAGGTCGGTCATGGTCTTGTCTCCTGGGTCGAGCGGAACAGGTGATCCCCCGAGGGCACGTGATGCGTGGGGCCGTCGGGCAGGTGGACGGTGGCGGTGGCGCCGGGCGGGACGGTCACGGCGAGCCGGAAGGCGCCTTCGGCGCGTTCCCACTCCACCGCGATCCGGCCGCGCACCGACTCGTACGAGGCTCGCGCCCAGGACAGGTCGCCGGGCAGCGGGCGGATGACCAGCTCCCGGTAGGCCACCGAGCCGGGAGCCTGGCCGATTCCGGCGACGCCGCCGTACAGCCACTCCCCGATCGAGCCGAACGCGTAGTGGTTGAAGGAGTTCATGGAGGCCGCGCCCTCGCCGTCCCAGCGCTCCCAGACCGTGGTGGCGCCGTTGCGCACCTGGTAGAGCCAGGACGGGGGGTCGGTGCGGCGCAGCAGCGCGTGTGCCAGGTCGGCGCGGCCGTGCTCGGACAGCACCGGGCAGAGCAGGTTGACGCCGAGGAAGCCGGTCTGCGGGCCGTGCTCCTCGACCAGCTCGGCCAGCCGCCGCGCGGCCGGGGCGACCTGGTCCGGAGGCAGCAGGCCGAAGGCGAGAGCCAGCAGGTAGCCGGTCTGGGTGTCGCCCGTCAGCCGGCCGGCCGGCAATAAGAACGTTTTAATGAAGGCCGTCCTGATATCCCCGGCGAGCCGGCGCATACGCTCGGTGTCGGCGGTGCGGCCGTGCACGTCGGCGGCCCGGGCGGTCAGGTCGGCGCTGCGGTGGAAGAAGGCCGTGGCCAGCAGCTCGCGGGGGGTGGCCGGGCCGGGCGCCAGCCAGTCGGCGAAGTGCGGGCCGGTCCTGGCGCGCCAGATCAGGTCGGGGTTGTGGCGGTGCACGAAGTCCACCCACGCGGCCATCGAGTCCACGTCGAGGAAGGCGGGGTCGCCGTAGACCTCGTACAGGTGCCAGGGGACGAGCACGCCGGCGTCCGCCCAGCCGGGCGCGCCCTCCTCCGCGACGCCGCTGAGCCGGGGCGCCACGTTGGGGAACCCGCCGTCCGGGGTCTGCGCGTCGCGCACGTCGCGCAGCCACTTGGCGAAGAACGCGGCGACGTCGGCGTTGAAGCAGGCGGTCGGCAGGAACACCTGCGCGTCGGCCATCCAGCCGAGCCGCTCGTCACGTTGCGGGCAGTCGGTCGGCACGCTGACGAAGTTGCCGCGCTGGCCCCACTCGATGTTCCGCCACAGCCGGTTGATCTCCGGGTCGGAGCAGGAGAACGTGCCGGTCCACGGCGTGTCGCTGTGCAGCACCACGGCCGACACCTCGCCGAGGTCCGCCGCCCCGCTGATCTCGGCGTACCGGAAGCCGTGGTAGGTGAAGGCCGGCTCGAACACCGTGGCCGGCCCCGCGCTGACGAGCACGTCGGTCGCGTCGGCCGTGCGGAGGTTGGCGGTGTCGAGACGGCCCGCGTCGTCCAGCGTCTCGGCGTGCCTGATCGTCACCCGGGCGCCGGGCCGCGACTCCGGCAGGGCCAGCCGGAGCCGGCCCGCCAGGTTCTGCCCGAAGTCGACGAGGTGGGTGTCGGGACCGAGCCGGGTGAGGGCGACGGCGGCGATCTCGCGCACCTCCCTGACCGGCTCGTCCGGCGAGGGCGCCAGGAGCGTGTGGTCGCGGCCCGTCACCACGGCCGGCCGCCAGCCGGAGTCGTCGAAGCCGGGCCGGTCCCAGCCTGGCGTGGCCGCGCGCAGGTCGTGGCACTCGCCCTTGAGCAGGTCGGCGTAGCGGACGTGGCCGCGGCCCACACGCCAGGCGGCGTCGGTGCCGACCACCTCCGCCGAGCCGTCGGCGTAGGTCAGGTGCAGCTCGGCGATGAGCTCGGGGAAGCGGCCGTAGTGGTAGCCGGGCCGGCGCGGGTCGAACCCGACGAAACCGGACCACCAGCCGTCGGCGAGCGTGACGCCCAGGACGTTCTCACCTTCGGTGATCCACCGCGTCACGTCGAGGGTCTGGTACTGGATGCGCCGTCGGTAGTCGGTCCACCCGGGGGTGAGCCGTCCGTCGCCCGCCCGGTGACCGTTGACCGCGGCCTCGTAGAGCCCCTTGGCGCTGATGTGCAGGCGGGCGGCGATCACGGGGGAGCGGGCGTGGAAGGCGCGGCGGAGCTGGGGGCACGGCTGCAGGCCGTGGTCGGGCAGCGCCAGCTCGCCCTCGGTGGGCGGGTCGACGTGCTCCACGGCGTCGGGGTCGGCCGCGATCCAGGCCGCCGACCAGGTGTCGAGGCCGGTCTCGAACCAGGAGCGGGCGGTGCCCGGGACGCCGTCGCGGCCCCAGAGCGTGACCTGCCAGTCGTACCTGGTGCCGGGGCGCAGGGGCGGCCCGTCGTACCTCACGCTGATCGCGGCGGGGTCCGTCACGCGGCCGCTGCTCCAGACTCCGTCCACGTCCACCTGGAAGGAGATCGGATCGGCTCCGCGTGCCCGCCAGGCCAGCAGGGGAAGTCCGGCCACGCCCAGCGGGGTCGTGCGATGGTCGCAACGCAGACCGTAGGGCACCGCGTTCATGCCCACCTCCGACCGTCAGGGGTTGTTAAGTTCACTAAGGCTTTGTTAAAAAGCCGGGTTGCAGGGAGGGTACGAGTCCCCGGAGAGGGGTGTCAAGGTTATGATTCGCGACTGTTCGGGCCGGATAGGGGCGCGGTGAAAACGCGGCGGCACACGTCGGACAGGTCGGCCCGGCGGCACGGCATGGCCGAGCACATCGTGCGCCAGGGCTCCGCCTCGGTCACCGACCTGGCCGAGATCTTCTCGGTCAGCGTGATGACCGTGCACCGCGACCTCGACGAGCTGGAACGCCGGGGCATGGTGCGCAAGGTCCGCGGCGGCGCCACCGCCCAGGCCTCCAACGTCTTCGAGAGCAACATCGCCTACCGGCTGAAGGCGCACACGGCCGAGAAGGACGCGATCGGCCGTCTGGTCGCGGGGCTGATCGAGCCCGGCGGGTCGATCATGCTCGACGACTCCACCACGGCGCTCGCCGTGGCCCGCCACCTGAGGGACGCGGCGCCCCTGACGGTGCTGACCAACTTCCTGGAGATCATCAGGCTGCTGGTGGACAGTCCCGGCATCCGGCTCATCGCGCTCGGCGGCGAGTATCACAGCACCCATGACTCCTTCCTCGGCCTCGGCTGCGTGGACGCGGTGGAGGCGGTGAGCGCCGACGCCGTCGTGGTGTCCACCTCGGCCGTCTCCGAGCAGTACGCCTTCCATCAGGAGCAGGAGATCGTGCTGGTCAAGCGGGCGATGCTGCGCTCGGGCAGGCGCCGCGTGCTGGCCGTCGACCACTCCAAGCTCGCCCGGGTCGCGATGCACCGGGTCGCGCCGCTGGACGGGTTCGACGACATCGTGGTCGACTCCCGGGCTCCGGCCGAGACCCTGCAGCGCCTGCGCGACCAGCATGGCAACGTCCGGGTGGCACAGATATAACGCTTTGATGTTGTATTTCTAACGCAACTCTTGTTAAGAGATTGGCTGCCTGTTACAAAGTGGGGACCCCCGCCCCCTCGCAGCCAAGGAACCGCCATGCACGGTACCTCGCGCCGGGCGTCACTCCGCTTCGGTGGCGTCATCGAGGTCGAAGCGCGATGACACAGTCGAAAGAAGGGAATCCCGCGTGAGCACACACCCCCGCGTCACCCCGAGACGCACCAAGGTCGGACTGGTGGCCGGCGGGCTCGGCGCCTACTGGCCCCAGTTCCCCGACCTGCTGCCCCAACTGCGGCGCTCGTCCGCCCGGGTCGCCGAGCGGATGGAGGCGCTGGACTGCGAGGTGGTCGACGTCGGCTTCATCTCCGACGCCCAGGAGGGCGCCGCGGCGGCCGAACGGCTGCGCGAGGCGGGCTGCGACCTCATCGTCGGCTTCCTCACCACCTACATGACCGCCACCATGCTGGTGCCCGTGGCGCAGCGCAGCGGCGCGCCCGTGCTGCTCATCAACCTGCAGCCGACCGAGTCGATGGAGCACGCCACCTTCGACACCGGGCAGTGGCTCGCCTACTGCGGCGCCTGTCCGCTGCCCGAGATGGCCAACGCCTTCACGCGCTGCGGCATCCCGTTCCGGTCGGTCTCCGGCTACCTGGAGGACGAGCGGGCGTGGCAGAAGATCGCCCGGTGGGTGCGGGCGGCGGGCGTGCGGGCCACGCTCCGGCACGGACGGCACGGCCTCATGGGCCACCTCTACCCGGGCATGCTCGACGTGGCCACCGACCTCACGCTGGTGAGCGCCAATCTCGGCGGGCACGTCGAGGTGCTGGAGTTCGACGACCTGCGCGTACGGGTGGAGGAGGTCACCGACGCCGAGGCCGAGGAGCGCACCCGGGTCGCCCGCGACGTCTTCGACCTGGCCGACTCCGTCAACGAGGACGACCTGAACTGGGCCGCCCGGGTCTCGGTCGGGCTGGACCGGCTGGTCGCCGACTTCGAACTGGACAGCCTGGCCTACTACCACCGGGGGCTGGACGGGGAGATCCACGAGCGGCTCGGCGCCGGCATGATCCTCGGCGCCTCCCTGCTCACCGCGAGGGGCGTGCCGGCCGCCGGCGAGTACGAGCTGCGCACGTCACTCGCCATGCTGATCATGGACCGGCTGGGCGGCGGCGGATCCTTCACCGAGCTGCAGGCGCTCGACTTCGCCCGGGGACACGTGGAGATGGGCCACGACGGCCCGGCCCACCTGGCGATCAGCTCGCGCCGCCCGCTGCTGCGCGGCCTCGGCGTCTACCACGGCAAGCGTGGCTGGGGCGTGTCCGTCGAGTTCGACGTCACCAGGGGCCCCGTCACCGCGTTCGGCCTGCGGCAGGCGCGCGACGGGCGCTTCGGCTTCGTCGTCTCGGAGGGCGAGGTCGTGCCCGGCCCGCTGCTGCAGATCGGCAACACCACCTCCCGGGTCGACTTCGGTTGCGATCCGGGGGAGTGGACCGACGCCTGGAGCGCCAGCGGGATCTCCCACCACTGGGCCCTCGGCACCGGTCACCGGGCGGCCGAGCTCCGGGCCGTGGCCGACCTGCTCGACGTGGACTTCGTGCCCGTCCAGCCCGCCTGACGACGTGAACTCCGGGCCCGTCCAGCCCGCCTGACGACCGGACGGGCCCGGCTCACGGGCGCCACGCGCCGACCCCACGCCAGGGGCCGGGCCCCGGCCGTCAGGCGGCGCCGCACGGATCGACCAGCACCGGATCCGGAAGCACGGGGTCGGGCAGTACGGCGGCGACCTGCAGGCCGGATCCCTGACAGGCGACGGGCGGGGGCTGGTAGCCCCCCAGCGCGGCGCGCGCCCTGGCCAGCAGGCGCGCCCCCTGCCCACGCGCCTGCGCGGCCCCCAGGTCGTCCAGCCGGACGAGCGTGGGCCGCAGGAGGTTCACGGCGTCGCGCGGACGCCCCGCCGCGAGGTGGATCTCCGCCTGCAGGCAGGCCAGCTCGGCCTCCCCGTACGCGTCGCCGAGGCGGGCGAAGATCCGCCGGCCGGTCTCGGCCAGGCCCATGGCGTCCGCGTGCCGCTCGCGCCGCAGCGCCACCGCGCCCAGCAGTTCGAGGGGGCGCGCCTCGCCGTACCGGTCGCCGACGCCGGGCAGGTCCCGCGCCTCGCGGGCCAGCGCGTGCGCCGTCTCCACGTCGCCGTCCCGCAGGCGGCACCAGCCCAGCCGGTGCAGCGCCACCGCCTCGAACCGGGTCTCGCCGAGGTCGCGGGAGCGGCCCAGCACCTCCTCGTAGACGCCCTGGGCCTGCGAGCCGTGCCCCAGGGCGAGCAGCGTGTCGGCGACGGCGGCCAGGGCCAGCGTCTCGGCGTGGGCGTCGTCGGCCGAACGGGCCAGGTCGAGGGCCTGCCGGGAGAGCTCCAGCGCCTCCTCCGGCGCGGCGCGCAACGTGGTGATGTGGGACTGCGCGGCCAGCGCGTAGGCCAGCTCCCGGTGCGCGCGCAGCCTCCTGAAGGCGGCGGCGCACCGGGCGAGCAGGCCGTGCGACTCGCCGATCCGGCCACCCCGGATCATCAGCGTGGCGCGGGCGTACTCGGCGCGCCAGCCGGTCAGCTCGTCGCCGTGATCCCAGCCGGCCTCGCGGACGGTGACGGCCGAGTGGGCCAGCTCCGTCAGGTCGTCGCGGTGCCTGGCGAGCGAGGCGACGGCCTCGACCAGCCGCGCCGCCCGCCCGTACCAGCCGTAGGCGTGACACTGCCTGACCAGGCCGAGCAGCCGGGCGCGCTCGGCGGCCAGCCACCGCCAGGGGCGCGCCTCCACGTGGGCCGTCGCGGGCGTGGGCAGGGCCACCTCGCCGCCGGTCTCCGGCGGGAGCTGGCCCACGGCCCGCGGCAGCCGCGTCATGGCCCGCACGGCGAGCCCCAGCAGGGCGTCCACGTAGCGGCCCATGGCGGCCTTGACCGCGGCCGGGCTCTCCTGCTCGGCCAGGTCGGCGGCGTACAGGGCGGACAGCGGGTGCAGGCGGTAGACGGGATCGCCCATCGCGTTCAGGCCGGCCGGTTCGAGCAGGCTGGCCTCGATCAGGCGGTCCACGGTCCGCTCGTCACCGTCGTCGGACAGCGTGGCGACCGTCCACGGCTCGATCTCGGCGTCGCGCAGCAGCCCGAGCCGGCGGAAGGCGGTGCGGGCCGGCGGGTCGAGCGCGAGGTAGCTCCGCTCCAGGCTGCGACGCATGCCGAGGTCGCCCATCTCCAGCTCGTCCAGCAGCCGCCGGTCGGTCAGCCGGTCGGCGAAGGCCGTCAGGCTCATGGCGGGCTGGGCGGCGAGCCGCGCGCCGGCGATCCGCAGGGCCAGCGGCAGGTGACCGCACGCGGCGGCGACGCGGCGGGCGGCCTCCGGCTCCCTGGTGATCCGCCTGACGCCCACCAGGTTCAGCAGCAGCCGGTGGGATTCGGGCTCCTCCAGGCTCGTCAGCCGGACGGCGAAGGCGCCCGCCAGGGTGGACAGCAGCCGCCTGCTGGTGATCACCACGGCGCATCCGGGGGAGCCGGGCAGGAGGGGCCGGACCTGCTCGGCGTCGAGAGCGTCGTCGAGCACGAGCAGCACGCGCCGGTCGGCCAGGCGGGAGCGGAACATGGCGGCGCGCTGTTCGGGGCCGTCCGGGATGGTCGACGGGCTCGCGCCCGTCGCCTGCAGCAGCTCGGCCAGCACCTCCGCGGCGTCGCGCGGCCGGTCACCGGTCCCGCCGAGCCGCGCGTAGAGCTGGCCGTCGGGGAAGCGGCCCTGGACGCGGTGCGCGAGCTGCACGGCAAGCGCGGTCTTGCCGACCCCGGGCGGGCCGGTCACGGCGACGATCGCCGTCGCCGTCGGGCGTTCGTGGGCGAGGAAGTCGTCGGCCGCGCCGAGCAGGGCGTCCCGCCCGACGAAGTCGCCGGCCCCGCCGGGGAGCTGGCGCGGCACCGTCCACAGCGCGACCGCCCCGAGCGGTTCGACGGCGAGGTCGTAGCGGACGGGCCGGGTGGCGAGGGCCGGGTCGCCGGTCAGCACCGCGTGGTGCAGCCTCCTCAGCTCGTCGCCCGCGTCGAGGCCGTACTCGCGCCGCAGCACAGCCGAGACGGACGCGTAGGCGTTCAGCGCCTCCACCTGCCGGCCGCACCGGAACAGCGCCACCATCAGCTGTCCGCACAGGTGCTCGCGCAGCGGGTACTTGAGCACCAGGCGGCGCAGGTCCGGGACGATCTGGGCGTGGTTGCCCAGGGTGAGCTCGATGTCGAAGCGCCGGTGCAGCGCCCGGAACCACTCCTCGGTGAGCTGCGGGACCTCGTCGCGCTGCAGGGAGTCGGACAGCACGTCCGCCAGCGGCGCGCCCCGCCACAGCTCCAGCCCCCGCTGGAGCAGGCAGAGCTCCGTCAGGAGGTCTCCGGCGGCCTCCGCGTGGGCCACGCGCTCCATCAGGGCCCGGTGCTGGAGAAGGTCGAGCTCCTCGACGGTGACCTCGATGAGGTAGCCCCCGGGGGTCGTGTGGATGATCCGGCGCTCGCTGGAGTAGTCGCCCAGGGCGCTGCGCAGCCGGGCCATGTGCGTCTGCAGGGAGGCGCGGGTGTAGCGGGGCATCCGGTCCTGCCAGAGCAGCTCGGTGAGCTCGTCGGCCAGGACGACCTGGTTGGCGGACAGCAGAAGTTTCGCCAGGATTATCCTCTGCTTCGTGGCGTTCACTGTGATGTTGTGATTTCCGCGCCGTGCGTGCAGCGGTCCCAGAATTCCGAACCGTGTTGCCATCTCCATGTGAAGAAACCCCCGGGTTCGGCTCGTGTGCCGGCTCCTGAGCAGGACTCATATGAGCATCAGGTATTCCCCCCTTTCGGTTGTGCGGATACGCGGCGGGACTCGCGCCATGATCGGAAGGACGTCCGCGAGGAATCCTAACCGTTGAATGCGTCTTTTGCATGAATGAATTCAGTTGACAGAACAAGCATTTTTCGGGCAAACGGAATTCGCCGCATAAGGGGCCCCGAATAGCGCGACGGAAAGTCACCGGTCGACAGCCGGCGGCTCCCCGGAGCGGGTTCTCCTGGGCAGCAGCGGGACCAGCAGGAGGGCGGCGAAGAACACCGCCGGGACGTAGCCGAGCGAACGCCACGCGGCCTCCACCCAGACGGGCGGGTCCGGCGCTCCGGTGCCCGCCAGCCCGAAGAACAGCGCGCCGATGATCGCCACCCCGGCGGCCCCGCCGAGCTGGATCGTCGCGTTGGCCACCCCCGATCCGGCGCCCGCGTCCGCCGCCGGCACCTCGGCCAGGACGAGGTCCACCAGGATGGGCACCAGAAGGCCCATGCCGAGCCCGGCGACGGCGAGGCAGGCGAAGACCTGCCACGGGGCCGTCGTGGAGCCCTGCTGCCTGATCACCAGGACCAGGGCCGACATGCCGGCGCCCATCAGACCGAGGCCGCCGCCGACCAGCCGGCGCCCCATGCGCGGCCCGTGCTTGACGGCCAGGTTCGCGGTGACGCCGAGGCCGACCGTCCAGCCGAGGCCGGTCAGCGCCATCCGCAGCGGGCTCCAGCCGTGCGCGATCTGGAACCCCCACACCAGCACGAGGAAGTACGCGGTGACGCCCGAGAAGACGAGCATCAACAGCACGGACCCGGCCGCGAAGGAACGGTTGGCCAGCAGCGCCGGCGGCACCAGCGGCGAGTCGTCGCCGCGCCGGCGCTGGTGCAGGCCGAACAGCGCGAACAGCGGCACCGAGCCGGCCATCGACCACAGGGACCAGGCGGGCCAGCCGAGCTCCCGGCCCTGCACGAGAGGGAACATCAGCGCCACCGAGGCGAGGCCGAGCAGCAGCACGCCCCCCAGGTCCAGGCGGAGCGGGCGGTCGGACCTCGACTCGGGCAGCACCCGGGCGGCTCCGGCGAGGGCGAGCACGCCGAGGGGGACGTTCACCCAGAAGATCCAGCGCCAGCCGGGCCCCGCCGTCAGCAGGGCGCCCGCGAGCGGCCCCATGACGGCGGCGACCGGGATGACGACGCCGAACAGGCCCATCGCCTTGACCCGCTCGCGGACCGGGAACATCACCTGGATGACCGACAGCGCCTGGGGCACCATCAGCGCGGCGAAGGCCCCCTGCAGGGACCGCGCGGCGACCATCATCTCCCCGCTCCGGGCGAGGCCGGCCAGGGCCGAGGCGAGGGTGAAGCCGGCCACACCCACCAGGAACACCTTCCTGTGCCCGGCGATGTCCCCCAGCCGGCCGCCGGTGACCAGCAGCAGCGCGAAGGCGAGGGCGTAGCCGCCGACCACCCACTGCCCGATCGAGTAGCCCGCGCCGACGTCCCGCTGGATGTCCGGCAGCGCCACGTTGACGATCGTCACGTCGAGCTGGTCCATGAACGTGGCCGCCAGCACGATGAACAGGGCCAGCCAGCGGCGCGGATGCGCGCCGGCCCGCCCCTGCGTGCGTGACACCGCCTGCGTCCGTGACGCCGCCCCCGAGCGGTCGGTCACCGGGCCGCCGCTCCCGCGGTGAGGTCGAGCGGGAAGCCGTTGCTCCGCATCGTCAGCATGCTGTCGGTGACCGCGGCCAGCACCGCCTCGACGTCCGCCTTGTCGTGCGCGCCGCCGGTGAAGAACACCGGGGAGTTCAGCGTGTAGACGCCGCGGACCCGCAGCATCAGGCCGAGCAGGGACAGGGCCGGATTGACCGCCCCGGCGTACTCCCGGTAGTCGGTGAAGGACTCCTTGGGCAGGAGCTGGAAGCCGCCCATGAAGTCGCCGAACCCGGTCAGCCACAGGGGGATGCCGTGCTCGGCGCGGAAGGCGGCGAGCCGATCACGGATGAGCGCCACCTTGGCCCGGGTCTCGGTGTAGTACTCCTCGCCCTTGTCCCGCAGCAGGCTCAGAGTCGCGTACGAGGCGCACAGCGCCAGGTGGTTGGCGGTGTGCGTGCCCGCCACGGACACCTTGGCGCCGAGGTCCGTGGCGTACCGGCCGCTCGTCCGCGCGCGGTCCATGATCTCCGCCCGGCCCCCGACGGCGGAGATCGGGATGGCCAGCCCGCTCATGACCTTGCCGTAGCAGTACAGGTCCGCGGGGATGTCGAACGCCCGCGCCGCGCCGCCGGGACCGAACCGGAAACCCGTCAGCACCTCGTCGAGGACGACCGGGACGCCCAGCCGCCGGCCGGCGAGCGCGACCGCCTTCGTCGTCGGGACGGTGACCTCCGGGAAGGGGAACGCCGACAGCGCCGGCTCGGCCAGGACGCAGGCCAGCTCGTCCGCGTGCCGTTCGACCAGCTCCACGGCGGCGGCCGGGTCGTTGGGCAGGACGAGCAGGTCGTCCGGGCCGGCCGGCGGCACTCCGGGCTCGAACGGCGTCCGCCCGACGCCGTCCGGGCCGATCGGTGGGAAGGGGACGGTGGGGTGGCCGTGGTACCAGAAGGCGCTGTTGTGCACCGCCAGGTCGTAGGAACCGTGGACGGCCCCCTCGAACTTGGCGACCTTCCGGCGGCCGGTGTGGGCGCGGGCGAGCTTGACGGCGGTGCGCACCGCCTCCGTGCCCGAGTTGAGGAACGCGAACTCCTCGCAGTGCGGGACGAACTCCCGCATCAGCCGGGCCAGGTCGCGTTCCAGCGGGTGCAGGTTGCCGTTGCCGACGTTGGTCCGCATCCGGTCCCGCACGTAGGACACGACCGGCTCGGGGTTGTGGCCGTGCAGCGACTGGGTGCTGAAGCCCAGATGGCAGTCGATGTACTCGTTGCCGTCGACGTCGACGATCCGGCCCCCGCTCGCCTCGGCCATCGCGGGAGGGAACTGGGGCGACAGGAAGGGCCGCAGCATGTGGCTCGCCGGGTGCAGCGAGCGCACCTCCTCCACCACCGCGGCGGAGCCGGGCTGACGGGCGCGCACCTCCCGGAAGAGGTCCTTGACCCACTGGCGGCCGAGCAGGTCGTGCATGGCGTGCCGGACCTGGGACGCGGCGTCCAGGTTTGCGCTCATGGGACTCCTAGCTTGTCGCGACGCGGTGCCGCCGTCATGGTCACCCGGCGGCCTAGAGCCCGGCTCAAGTGCCACTGGTGGGACGGAAACGAGATGCCGACGGTCCGCGGGCGCTGCTACGGTCAGCCCTGTGACGACGGTCAGCCGTGTGACGACGGTCGGGGCCGGGGGCGCGGCGTCCCTCACCCGGAGGCCCTCATGACGTTCACCTGGCGCCGGCTCGGCGAGGCCGACTTCCCGCTGCTGCGCAGGTGGCTGGAGCAGCCGCACGTGGCCCGGTGGTGGTTCCACGAGACCTCGGCCGAGGCGGTGGCGCGTGACTTCGGCGCCGCCGCCAGGGGCGAGGAGCCGTCGGAGGATCTGCTCGTGCACCTCGACGGCCGCCCTCTCGGCCTGGTGCAGCGGTGCCGCCTGGCCGACTATCCCGGCTACCGCGACGAGCTGGCCGCCGTCACGGCGGTGCCCGACGGGGCGGTGACCGTCGACTACCTCATCGGCGAGCCCGAACGGACGGGGCGCGGCCTCGGGCCGGCGATGATCCGCGCCGTGGTCGAGCGGACGTGGGAGGAGTTGCCGGACGCCACCTGCGTGCTGGTGCCCGTGCCGGTCGCCAACCGCGCGTCGTGGCGGGCGCTGGAGAAGGCCGGGCTGCGCCGCGTCGCGGAAGGGGAGCTGGAGCCCGACAATCCTGCCGACGACCGGGCTCACTACCTGTACCGGGTGGACCGGCCGGCGTAGCGCCGGACAGGGCTGTCGTGCCCCCGGTGCGAGGGCGCCGGACCGTCCGCGCGTCTCACCGCGCGGCCCGCACCTCGGGGAGGTGCCTCTCCAGGCCGTCGAGGACCAGGTCCAGGCCGAACGCGAACTCCTCCGCGTAGGAGTAGCCGGGTTGCAGGGCGTGGTCGGCCATCATCTCGGCGAGGTGGGGATACACGCCCGCGGGCATGTGCCGGCCCATCGTCTCCACCACGTCCTCCAGTTCCTCGGGCGTGCCGAACGGGAGGTTCGACTCCTGCAGGACGAACCCGTAGACGTAGCTGTCGAGGACGGAGAAGGCGTGGGCGGCCATCGCGATGGTGAACCCCGCGGCTCGTAGGCTGCCGATCACGGCGTCGTGGTGCCGGAGCGTCGCCGGACCGGGGTTGCGTCGCGACTCCATCAGCCCGAGCGCCCAGGGGTGGCGGGAGAGCACCTCGCGGGCGGAGGCCGCGCGCCGGCGCATGGCGGTCTTCCAGTCGGTCCCGCCGGGGGGCAGCTCGATCTCGGCGAAGACGAGGTCGACGATCCCGTCCAGGATCTCGTCCTTGTTGGCCACGTGGTGGTAGAGCGACATCGCCTCCACCTCCAGGTGCTCGGCCACCTTGCGCATCGTGACCGAGGCGACGCCCCGCTCGTCGGCGACCCGCGCGGCCGCTTGGAGGACGCGTTCCCTGCTCAGTGAGGTGCGGGGGGCGCGTGGGCGGGTGGGGCGCGATGGCATGTGCGGCTCCTGGTGCTCCCTGACGTCGGCGACGTACCGGGCTTGACTGCCTTACGTTCGTAAGGATAGCGTCCAGGTGTACCTTACGCCCGTAAGGCGCAGGCGTGGGGAAGAGGAGGGCACGTGGACGTGCACGGGAAGAGAATCTGCGTCGTCGGGGCGTCCGGGAAGCTCGGGCGCTACATGATCCGGCACGCCCTGGACCGGGGGTACGAGGTCGTGGGCGTGTGCCGTGAGCAGAGCGTCGGGAAGCTCGCGGACTTCGCGGGACGCATCACGATCGTGCCGGGGGCGACCGACGACCGAGAGGTCATCAGACGGGCGGTCGCCGGATGCGACGGCGTGCTCACCGTGCTGGTGCCCTGGGGCGTCCGGGGCTACTCCTCCGGCACGGCCCAGGCGGTGCTGGACCACGCACCTCCCGGGGCGCGGCTGGTGTTCTCGTGCGGGTGGCACATCACGCGCGACGGGCAGGACGTCTACCCGCTAAGGTTCCGGGCGTTCGTCAAGACCTTCAGCCTGCTCGGCCGGCTCGCCCGCGTCGTCGACATCGACGACCAGGTGGAGGCCTGCCGGCGGGTGTTCGCCAGCGACACCCGCTGGACCGTCGTGCGGGGCAGCGACCTGGAGGAGGGCGAGAGCCAGGGGCTGCCGGTGTGGAGCCGGCACGTCGGCGACCCGATCCTCCGCAGCAACGTCACCCGGCGGGTGGACTACGCGCTGTTCATGGTGGAGGCGCTCGTCGCCGACGAACTGGTCCACGAGGCGCCGGCGATCGTCGGCTGCCGCACCCCTTCCGCCCTGGCCCACGCCGGTCGCACCTGACCCGCCCGCGATCACCTCCAGAATTGGTTCGCGCCGCTATCCAATGAAGCGATTGGCCGGACGGTTTCCGGGTAGGGGAGGCCGCTGGCGCCTCTCAGGCTCGGACGGCGGAGTGATGATGAGCACGAAACGGCAGAGTGCACGGGGGATCGGCGGATCGGACGGGGTCGCTCTGGTCGCCCTGGGAAGCGAACTGGTCCGCTGCGGGCTGGCCACCATGCTCAGGGATCTCGGCGCCTTCCGGGAGGTGCTCGACAGCGGCGACTTCGACCACAGCATGGAACTGCTGCACTCCGGCCGGCCCGAAGTGCTCGTGGTGAGCGCGCCGGTGGAGCAGGACAAGGCCGAGAAACTCGCGCGGACGGCCGCCGACCACGACGTACGGGTGCTGCTGCTGTTACGCACGGCCTGCGACCAGACGCTGGAACGGGTGGCGGCCATGCCGGCCGACGGCTACCTGCTGGAAGGCGAACTGACGCCGGAGACGCTGCGCAGCACCCTCACCGACCTGGACAGCGGGCTGGTGCCGGTGCCGCAGCCGGTGGCGCGCAGGCTGCTGGCCAAGATCCGCCCCGCGTTCGCGAAGACCGGGACGGCCGCCCTCGACGGACCGGCCCCGGTGGACGGCGACCGGGCCGCGTCGCCGCTCACCTCACGCGAGCAGCAGACCCTGGCCCTCATGGCCGAAGGGCTGAGCAACAAGCAGATCGCCCGGCGACTGGGCATCTCCGAGCACGGCGCCAAACGGCACGTCGCCAACATCCTGGCCAAGCTCAACTGCTCGAACAGGACGCTGGCGACGGCGGTGGCGCTCAGACGCGGCCTGGTGTCCCCGCCGGGGAGACGCCCCCGCTGACCGGCCCCCGGCCGGCCGCTTCAGCCACCCGAGCCGTCCCGGCGTCGCCCGGCGCCGCGTACACGCAGCCGGGACGACTGCAGCCGGGACCACCGCAGCCGGGACGACAGCAGCCGGGGCGACGGCAGCCCGCCGGGGCGGGCAGGCCACGCAACGGGGCCCTGGCCTTCAGCAGCATCTCCGCGTACTCCTCCGCCGGGTCCGACCCGAGCACGATCGCCCCGCCGGCGCCCACCGTGAGCGTCCCCTCGCAGGCGACGGCCGTGCGGATGACGATGTTCAGGTCGGCCGTGCCGTCCAGGCCGAAGAAGCCGATGGCGCCGGAGTACACGCCACGCGCCCGCCCCTCCAGCCGGTCGATGATCTCCATGGTGCGCAGCTTCGGCGCCCCCGTCATCGAGCCGCCGGGGAAGCACGCCCGCGCCGCCTGGACGGCGCTCACCCCGTCCTGGAGCTTGCCCCGCACCGTGGACACGAGCTGGTGCACGGTCGCGTACGACTCCACGGCCATGAACCGCGGCACCTCCACGGTGCCGATGGCGCTGATGCGGCCCAGGTCGTTGCGGAGCAGGTCCACGATCATGAGGTTCTCGGCACGGGTCTTCGGTGAGGTGGCCAGTTCGTGCCTGAGCGAGGAGTCGCGCAGCGGCTCGGCGGCACGCGGCGCGGTGCCCTTGATGGGCTTGGACTCGGCGACGTGGTCCCGGTCCACCTTGAGGAAGCGTTCGGGGGAGGAGCAGAGCACCTCCATCCCGCCCAGACGCAGGTAGGCGGCGTAGGGGGCGGGGTTGAGCCGCCGCTGGCGCAGGTAGAGATCGCGCGCCGCACCGTCGAAGGGGATCTCCGCCGTGTCGGTCAGGCAGATCTCGTAACTCTCGCCGGCCCGCAGCAGCCGCAGGCACTCCTCGATGTCGGCCAGGTAGCGATCGCGCGGGCGCACCAGCCACGGTTCGGGGTCGAAGCCGGCCTCCGCACCGGGCTCGCGCGGCGGCCGCTCGCCCACGCGGCGGCAGACGCCGGCCGCGTGCGCCACCCAAGCGCGGGCGGCGGCGCGGCTGTCCGGCTCCCCGTCGGTGAGCGCCACCGCCCACGTCGCGCCCGCCAGGTGGTCCACCGCGACGAACCGGGTCGCCGACATCCACACGGCGTCGGGGAACGGCGAGACGTGCGGCGACGGGGCGCCGCAGTCGCGCTTGAGCTCGTAACCGAAGTAGCCGACGTACCCGCCGTTCAGGTCGAACGGCAGGGCCGGATCGGACGGCATCGACCGGTCCCTGACCCGGTCGTCCAGCACGTCGAAGACGGAGGCGAAGACAGCCGACTCGTGGCCGGCGGAGTCGTGCACGAGCACGCTGCCGGCTCCGGGGCGGCAGGTCAGCACCTCGCCGTGCGGGCCGCCCGCGTCGCCGAGGAACGAGAACCGGGCCAGCCCCTGCTCGACGCGGCTGCTGTCCAGCCAGAACGCGTACTCCCGGTCGCCGAACAACTCGGCGAAGACCGTCTCCGTGTCGGCCGCGCCGTACACCTGCTCCACCTCCAGCGACCAGCGCGGCCCGCACGGCGCCGGCAGCGCGGCGGCCGGCGCGGCCGACTCCAGGGCCAGCTCGCGGAAGGTGCGCAGCAGCGTCGGCCCGTGCTCGGTGGAGATCGACTCCGGGTGGAACTGCACGCCCCACCAGGGCATCGTCCGGTGCCGTAACCCCATGACGACCGAGTCGGCCGTCCACGCCGTGACCTCCAGGTCGCCGGGGGCGGGCGTGGCCACGCACAGGGAGTGGTAGCGCACCGCGTGGAATCCCTGGGGCAGATTGCGGAACAGGTCGTGGCCGCAATGGTGGATCTCCTCGACCTGGCCGTGGATCGGCGCCGGCGCGGGCACCACGTCGGCGCCCGACAGCCAGCCCAGCGCCTGGTGGCCCAGGCAGACACCGAGCACCGGCAGCCCCGACTCGCGGATCACGTCCAGGGTGGCGCCGACGTCGCGCTCCACCTGCGGGCGGCCCGGCCCCGGCGAGATGACCAGGGCGTCGAAGCGCCGCAGGTCCACCTCGGCCCAGCCGGGATCGTCGTTCGTCAGCACGACCGGCTCGACGCCGTAGGACTCGGCGATGAGCTGGTAGAGGTTGTAGGTGTAGGAGTCGTAGTTGTCGATGATCAGGGTGCGCACGGCGGTTTCCTCACCTCAGCGGACTGGTCCGGCCGCCGCGCCGTCGCGCAGGGCGAAGCGGCGCAGCTTGCCGGTGGGGGTGCGCGGCAGCGCGCGCAGCAGCTCGACACCGCGCGGCACCTTGTACGGGGCCAGCCTGCGGCGTGCCATCGCGATCAGCTCACTCTCCAGCCGCCGCCCGTCGACGCCCGGCGCGGCGGGCACCACGAACGCCCGCAGCTTGCGCGCCCCCCGCTCGTCGGCCACGGCCGCGACGGCCACCTCGGCCACCTCGGGATGCTCGGCCAGCACCTTCTCCACCTCCAGCGGAGACATCGTGATGCCGCCCACCATCTCCAGGTCGTCCCGCCTGCCCCGGTGCACGTACGCTCCCGAGGCGGTGCGCACGGCCAGGTCGCCGGTACGCAGCCAGCCGTCCGAGAGCGCGCGGGCCGTCTCCTCGGGCCGGTTGAGGTACTCCGGCAGCACGGACGCGCCGCGCACCCACAGCTCGCCCTCGCCCTCGGTGACCGGGCGGCCGTCGTCGCCGCGCAGCTCCAGCTCGTAGCCGGGCAGCGCCCGGCCGATCGTGCCGGGTTCGTCCCGGGCGGCGGTGTTGGCGCAGAAGGCGTGGCCCACCTCGGTGGAGCCGAGCTGGTCGAGCACCGGCGCGCCGAGCAGGTCGCGGGCCCGCTCCCCGAGGGCGGGGTTCAGCGGCTCCCCGGCCGACACCGCGAGGCGTACCGAGCCGAACGAGCCGGGCGCGCACTCGGCCAGCAGGTTGGCGTAGGCGGACGGCACCGCGTACAGCAGGGTGACGCCGTACCGCCCGACCGCCTCGGCGACGTCGGCGGGTGTGGGCCGGTGCGGCAGCAGCACGGCCGACGAGCCGGAGAACAGCGGGAAGACGAAGGTGTTGCCGAGCCCGTAGGCGAAGAACATCTTCGACACCGACAGCGTCACGTCCTCGGGGCGCGCGCGGACGACGCCGACGCCGGCGGCGCGGTGGTACCGGGCCGGGTCGGCGTGGCGGTGCAGCGCGGCCTTGGGGGTCCCCGTGGTGCCCGAGGTGTACTGCGCGTACAGCGGGGCGTCGGGGGCGACGTTCGCCGAGGGCGCCCGGGGGGCGCGTTCGGCGAGGCGGAGCAGCCGGTCGCCGGTCAGGACGGGCAGCCCGGCGAAGCGGTCGTCGGCACGGCCGGTGGCACGGTCGGTGGTGCGGTCCGCGAGGTCGCCGGAGGTGATGACCAGCGAGGCCGCGCAGTCGGCGGCCATGAAGGCGTGGTCGTCCGCCGTGAGGCCGGGGTTGACCGGCACGGCGGTGACGCCGAGACGGGCGGCGGCGAGGAACGCCGCCACCCACGCGATGTCGTCGCCGAGCGCGATGAGCATCCGGGCGCCGGGCCGGACGCCGTGGTCGAGGAGGACGGAGGCGGCGCGGGCCGCCAGGTCGTGCACCTCGCCATGGCTCCAGGTGCGGGCGGGCGTGTGGAAGGCGGGCCGGTCGCGCCAGCCGGACCGGCCGGCCAACTCGTCGAGGTACCGGGCGACGTTGCCGGTGGCGACCGTGTCAGCCATGGCGGGCCACCGCGCCGGAGCGGGAGCCGGAGCCGGTGCGGGCGAGGGCGACGGGCGCGACGAGGAAGGCGCCGTCCACGGGGCCGACCGGCCACCAGCCCCGCCCGAGCAGGTCGGCGAGCAGGTCGTCCGCGTCCTCCGCCAGCGCGGTCGCGACGAGCGTGCCTACCAGCCACAGGACGGCGCCCGAGACGGCGCGGGCGTCGGCGTCGTCCGGGTCGGCCGGTTCCAGCAGCGGCGTGGTGAGCAGCATCGCGACGTGCTCGCCGAGTTCGAGCCGGTCGTCCCGGCCGGCGGCACGGAGGGCGGCGCGGGCGGCGTGACGGCGTCGCTCCAGACCGGCCAGCCAGCGGGCGTCGACCCGGTCCATGAGGCAGGCCGGCACCCGTGACAGCGCCCGCACCGGCAGCGTGCCGACCAGTGCCGGCAGGGCCGAGCGGGCCGGCTCGCCCGCCCCGGCCAGGCCCCTCAGCAGCCGGTCCACGCGGTCGCCGCCGGGGCCGAGGTCGGCGGCCAGGCCGTCGGGCGGAGCGCTCAACTCGTAGTGCCGCGCCATCGCGGGTCCACCTCCGGGTAGTCGAGCCCCAGGTCGTCGCAGAGCAGCGCGCGGGTGCGCCGGATGAACTCCGCGCGGCACTCGTCGTTCGTCAGCCGCTTGATCCCCCACCTGCGGAACAGCTCGTTGTTGGGCGAGTCGCCGCGCCCGAAGAACGGCAGCGTCATCGTGACGAGGTGGTGGGCCGCCGCGCGCACCTCCTGCCGGGTGGCCGGGTCGGCCGCCAGCCGGCGGGCCGTGGTGGCGCCGAACCGGACGTGGAAGCGCTCCTCCGGCATCAGCGACCGGCACAGCCGGGCCAGCGGCTGGTAGGAGCACTCGCACAGGTCCTCCATCAGCACGATCTCGGCCAGGTCGACGATCGCCTTCGTCATGACGTACTCGGTCCAGCTCCGCACCTCGAAGTCGAACACCGAAAGCGGCGGACGCGTGTGCGGATCCTCCAGGCCGAGTTGTGCCGCGAGTTTGTTGAATTTCAGGTGATGGCCGTATTCCTCCATGGCCATGCGGCAGGCGAGCCATTTCTCACGCGGCGTCGGGGCGAGCGAAATGGACGGCTCGTCGAAGACCGCCGCGCCCGCCGCCTCGTTGCGCACGTGACTGTTGATGATCTTTCCGACGGCGGTGACGTACTCGTCGCCGAGCGCGCGGGCCTCGTCGGCTCCGGCGACGGTCTCCAGCGTAGGGGACACTCCGCCTCCCTTCCTCGGCGCTACCGACGCAAGCTAGGCGGCCTGCCGGAGGCGGGCAAGTGCCCGGACGGGCACCTCGAAAGAGGTGCCCGCGAGTTCGCCTCCCGATTTTCCGCCGGGCCGGACGGGCACGTTCGGCGAAGAGCCGCAGAATATGCCGCACCGGTCGGGTAATAAGGTTAGGCACACTTAATCGCCGGATGGGCAGGCGGCCGGGCCGCCGCACCGGCCGCGAATTGCTTTTCGCGTTTGCGGGCCGGTCACCGGCCATGTCAGCTTGGGGGTCATGTGGGAAACGGCGACGTTTCACGATGAGCTGGAGCGCACGGTCACCGAGCTGACCGGCGGCCCCTGCCGTGCCGTGCGGCCCGTCCACGGCCACGGCCTGACGCTGCTCGTGGAGGCCGGTGCCGACGCGTGGCCGGCGGACCGGGTGCGCGGCGCGGTCATCGACGCGCACCGCGAGGTCGTGGAGACCGTGGTGCACGTGCGGCCCGGCTCGCTGGCCGGGCGCTGCGAGGCGGAGCTGCTGACCGCGTACCGGCGCGGCGGGCTGGAGGTCGTCCACACCGACGAGCTGACCCCCGCCGCGCTGCCCGCGACCCCCGCCGTGTCCGCCGTGTCCGCCGCGTCCGCCGCCCCCGCCATGCCCGCCGCGTCCGCCGCGTCCGGCGCGTCGGCGTTCACCCTGGACGAGGTACGGCAGGCCGCCGCCGCGCTCGTCGGCCTGCCCGCCGGGGAACTGGACCCCGACGACGACCTGATCCGCCACGGCGTCGACTCCATCCGCATCATGCAGCTCGCCAACGACTGGCAGCGGCAGGGCATCCGGGTGAAGTTCGCCGACCTGGCCGAGACGCCCACCGTGGCCGCCTGGCACGCGCTGCTCTCGTCCCGCGCCGCGACCCCCGCTCCCGGTTCCGGTCCGCTGCCGGAGGTGGACCGTGCCGCGCCGTTCGCGCTCACCCCGGTCCAGCACGCCTACTGGTTCGGCCGCCGCGACGGCCAGGTGCTCGGCGGGGTCGGCTGCCACTTCTACGTCGAGTTCGACGGCCGGGGCGTGGACGCCGCCGCCCTGGAGAACGCCGTCCGCGCCCTGTTCGACCGGCACGAGCTGCTGCGCACCCGGTTCACCGACGACGGCGCGCAGCGCATCCTGCCGCGCAGCCCGTGGCCGGGACTCACCGTGCACGACCTGCGCGACCGGCCGGCCCAGGAGGTCGCCGAGTGCCTGGCCGGGCTGCGGGAGCGGCTGTCGCACCGCAGGCTCGACGTGGGCCGGGCCGAGGTGCTCGACCTCACCCTGTCGCTGCTGCCGGACGGCGCGCACCGGCTGCACGTCAACATCGACCTGCTCGTCGCCGACGTCCGCAGCATCCAGATCCTCCTGGACGACCTCGCGGCCCTGTACGCCGCGCCGGGCGAGCCGCTGCCGCCGATCGGCTGCACCTTCCCCGCCTACCTCGCCGAGCGCGAACGCCGCCTGAAGGACGAACGCGAGGCCGACCGCCGCTACTGGGCGGAGCGGCTGCCCGACCTGCCCGGCGGACCCCGGCTGCCGCTGGCCGTCGAACCAGAACGGCTCGACCGGGTGCGCGTCGTACGCCGCGACCTGCGGCTCGACCCCGAGCGGCGGAGCCGCCTGGCCGAGCGGGCCCGCGCCCACGGCGTCACCCTGCCGATGGCCCTCGCCACGGCCCTGGCCGAGGTGATCGGGGCCTGGAGCGACTCGCCCCGGTTCCTGCTGAACATGCCGCTGTTCGACCGGCGGACGCTGAACCCCGACGTGCCGCGCATGGTGGCCGACTTCACGAACCTCCTCCTGCTGGAGGTGGACCTCACCGAGCCGGCGTCGTTCGCCGGGCGGGCCGCCGCCCTGCAGCGCCGGTTCCAGGCCGACGCGGCGCACTCGGCGTACTCCGGCGTCGAGGTGCTGCGCGACCTCAACCGGGGCGGCCGCGCCGACCAGGTGACCGCGCCCGTGGTGTTCACCAGCGCCTTCGGCATGGGCGACCTGGTAGGGGCCGAGGTGCAGCGGCACCTGGGCAGGCTCGGCTGGATGCTCTCCCAGACGCCGCAGGTGTGGCTGGACCACCAGGTGGTGGAGGTGGACGGCGGGCTGCTGTTCAACTGGGACGCGGTGGAGGAGCTGTTCGCGCCGGGCGTGCTCGACGGGATGGCCGGGGCCTTCGCGCGGCTGCTGGACTGGATGGTCGAGCACGACTGGGACGCCGCCCCGCCGGACCTGCTGCCCGCCGGGCAGTTCGCCGTCCGGGCCGCCGCCAACGACACGGCGGGTGTGCTGCCTGCCGGGACGTTGCATGGGGGGTTCTTCGCGGTGGCGGGGCGTGAGCCGGGGCGGGTGGCGTTGGTGTCGGGCGGGGTGCGGGTGTCGTACGGGGAGTTGGCTGGTCGGGCGTTGCGGGTGGCGGGGTTCCTGCGTGGGCGGGGTGTGGGTGTGGGGGATGCGGT